>NZ_JBSQBD010000001.1:0-486511 GCF_053851695.1 Mycoplasma sp. 4044
TGCTAGCATTAATGTTTTCATATTCTTGACTTTGTGCTATTCTTTGATATAAAACTCTTTTAAACTTATTATTACTTGCTTTATCAATGAAACCCCGCTTCCGTCAAGACTTACCATTCTCATAAACTTTTTCTTTTTCTCAAAAAGCAATATGTGCGTGGGGTCAACTAGTATTACCGTGTAGCACTCAATAACCTGTTATATTTTGTCAATCAATACTACTCCCTTTTAACAACCCTTTTAAACTAGGTTCCAAAACTTTCTTTCATTTGTCCGTGGTAATAAATTTAGTGTCAATTCCTAACTGTCCTAAGTTGACAAACATTTCATAAACAATTTGTTCGTTATCAATTTTTCGCATTTCTTCCTTGACTTCTTCCTTTGAAAATTTACCAGGTTCAAAAAGTCTATTAAAATCCTTGGTATTTCGCTTACTCATTTTTTGCGTCTGAGTTCTCATAAATGCTTGTAAGTCTAACTCACTTGCTTTTCATTGTTCTATCAAGTCAATATCTTCAGGTTCGCTTATAATTGCACTTTTGCGTCCAACATAATCCGCTCAACCCCCTAATTTGTAAAACTTAGTATCGTGCACCACTCCCTTATCTAAATTTTTTCAAGGAGTAAAATTTATTTTGGTAATAACTCTAGGGTCGTCGTGAAAACTTTTATTCGCCATACTAAAATTCCCTTCAACAAAAAAACAGCCGCAAATGCGACTGTCTTACCCTTACCCCTAGTTTTTCTTATGTTCCAGTTTTTTTAACTTTTATCATTTTTTCTCCTGATTTTAAATTTAAAAAACATGTAAATCCTCTCGTATTTACAAAATAAAGTAACAAGAGTAGTCAAAGAAATATTAACTAAAATAAACTTCATGAAATCTGAATATAGGAAGTCAAAAAACCAACATTTATCTGATTATTTTTGAGGCATTTCCTGCTTTAAAAAGCTTCTAAAACATATATTAATTTAGAGTCATTTTTTGTTTGTTGGTGCTTTTTTCTTATTTTAAACCAATGGAATAGTATTTTGCTGCATTGCTAAAAAAGTGAAGTTTAAAAGAAAAGCACAATTTTTATGCCTTTTTAGGTTAATTTTTGTTGCTTTTGTGTCAGGACAAAGAAAAAGTGCCCGACAGGCACTTTAACTAGAAATTATTATTTGTTTCTTTTGTTTTTAGCTCTAACTAGTCCTAGTGAGTAAATTGCAGCTCCTAATACGATGAATGGTAATGTTGCTAGAGTTCAGATCATGTATTTTCTATTTTTGATTGCTTTAGCTTTGTTTTTGCTTGCTTCATCATTGAATTTATCGAATGCTTCTGCTTTAGCTTTAACATCATCTAAAGTTGCATTTGTTTCTGAATCGGCTTTTACTAATTCTTGTGAATCAGCTAAGTTTTGTTTGTATTCAGCTAAACTCTTAGCAGATAAGTGTTTTAGGTTGTCTTTGTCGATTTGTTTATTAGCAATAGTGTCTTTTAATTTACTCATTGCTTGATTTAAATCAGTAGCTTCTTTATTTAAATCATCAAATGATTTTTCACCTTGGTAAGCTTCATTTATTAATGCAGCTTTTTGACCCTTATTTAGATGGTTGAAGCTTAGTTTAGCAAATTTATCTCCCACTGTTTGGCCGCTTAGCGCTTTTAGAAGATTTTCTAAGGCAACTTTGATTTGTTCTGGAGTAGCACTTGAGTTTTTGTAAACGTCTAATGCTTCATTTAGTTTTGATTCTAAGAAGTCTGAGCGATCTTCTAATTCCATTGCAATGTTAATTGTTTCAGTTAGAACATTTTTATTAACAGCATCTTGTAATTGTGATTGTGCTTTTGTAATTTCAGCACTGGTTGCATTAATATCATTCAATACTAAACGAGCTCTGTTAATAGCAGGAGTTAAGTCCATTGATTTTGATTGAATTTCATTTGCTGAAACTACTAGAGTTTTAAGTTCTTCTTTTTGTGAAGAAATCATTGTGACAACTTCATTTGCTAAATTGTATAGATCATCAGCACTCGGAGCATTTTCAACTTTTTGTCCACTTACTTGTTTCAATGCTTTATCTAGATTTGTGTTAACCTTAGTTTCTAGTTCTTTTGCTTTTGCATCAATAGCTTCATCAATGTAAGGTTTTACTGATTGCAATAATTCTACATTGGTCATGTATGCGTTATTTTCAGCTTTTGTACTTAGTTTTGCTTCTAAATCTTGCAATTCTTGTACTGTTGCCGGCATTTGTGCATCTAGATTGTGTTCTGAGTCTGAAGCATGTTTGTATTGATCTAAAACATTGTTTACTTCGTTTAAAGCAGTTTGTAAATCGTTTGATTTTTTAGCAATTGTTTGTACTTGATCAACTGCTAGTTGTAGTAGAGCAGCTTGTGCTTGATTTTCAAGTGCGCTAGTTCACTTGCTTATTGTTTCATTTGTTAGTTCATCGCTAGAATTTAGAACTAATTTGTCTCCACTGATTGAATCGATACCTTTTGAAGCGTTAAATACACTGTCAACACTTGGATTTGGAACAACAATGTTATTTTTGTAGTTGTTTCATTTGCTGATGTAGTCTAGCAAGTTAATTGCATTTTGCAATTGGTTATATGTTGTTTGATAGTCATCTGTGTAACCATTTGCATAAGCATTGAAGTCACTTTCTAGTTTAGGTAAAGCATTAGGTAGATAGTCTTCATATCCTTGCAATTGTGTTAATAATTTTGCCATTCTTGCAATATTTGTTTGTCTTTGTAAATCATTTGCTTTAGCAACGATTTCACTAGTAATTTGATTGTTTGTGATTGCTTGTTGAATATCCTGGATTGCTTGTTGTTGTTCTTGAGTAGGGTTTTCAATGTATTTCTTAGCATTATCAACAATAGTTTGTAGTTCTGAAGCTAAATTGGTTTGTTCTTCTTTTCCATCTAGAAGATTATTTAGTTTTTGTGCTTCGTAGTTGTATCAAGCAGCACTTAGAGTTTGTTCGTTATTGTAGATCGCTTCAGCTAGAGTTAATTCTTTAGCAACACTGTCTTTCTTAGCTTGTTCTTCATCATTTTTAGCGTCTACTGATAAATATAGTTTTGCTTTATTAATAGCTTTTTGTAAGTCTTCAGCAAGCATTGCTTTATCTAAATCTTTTAATGCTTCGCTAACGTGTGTTGCTTTTGTTGGAACTTCATATAGATATAGAGTGGCTAAATCAATTTGAAGTTGTAATTTAGGAGTTGGGTTAGCGATTTCATTTGCTTTAGTTACTAAATTACGTAACAATTCTTTGTCAACAACTAAATTCAAGTTGTCAGCTGCTTTATTTCAATCATTAATTACTTGCGAGCTTTGCAATACATTTTGTGCTCTTTGAATATCTCTTGCTAAATCTTTAGTAATTTGTGATTGAGCATGCTGTGCTTTTTCGATTGCGGTTTTTAGTTTGTTTTGCTGTAATTCTTGCACTAATGTTTTGTGTGCTTCTTGTAATGCTGTTGTGTTAGATTCAGCATTTTGTAATGCGTTTTGTGCTTCTGTAACAGCTTTTCTTAAGTTTGATGATTGTGCGCTTAATTGGTTTGCAACAGTAACATTGTTTGTCATTTTTGAACGTAGAATTGCTTTTTCAAGATCACTGATTTGAGTATTAACTTCTTCACTTGTTGCGTCTTTAGATAATTCTTTAGCACTTTGTAATTGTTTGCTTAGTTCATCAGTTTTGTTTGCTAATGGATCTGCTTCGCTGATTAAACTTTGAAGTTGTTCCATTGCCTCAGATTTTGCTTCTAATTCAGCATTGTAAGCTGATAGTAATTCTTCAGAAGCAACTGTGTAATCGTTTTGAGTAAGTGCTTTGTTTTCGTATGTTGTTTGTGCTTTTTTATTTTCAGCATCTAGAGCAGTAGCTAGTTTTGGTAAAGTAGCAACTTTTTGTAATACTAATGCCAATCTATTCGAAGCAATTGCATATTTTAATTCAGTTGTTTGGTTTTCAACTTTTGTATCGCTAGCAGCAAAATCTTGATTGTTTAGAATTGCTTCTTTTTGGCTGTTTACTAATTGTGTACTTGCATCAATTGCAGTTTGTAAAGCATCTGAGATTACTAAGATGTTGGCTTGTGAAACTGAGTTTGCTAATTCATTAACTAATAGAGCTGATTTGATTTGGTTTGCTAATGTTTGCACTTCTTCAACACTTGGTTGGTTTGGATTTGCAACATATTCATTAGCTTTGGTAACTAATGAGTTGAATAAATCAGTCAATGTCGAGTTAATTGCTTGAGATTTTAGTTCTTGGTTATAAGCATCAAGTTGAATTTGTAAATCGTTTAATTTTAGGCTTGGTGCTGCATCATTAATTGCTTCATATAAAGCACGAGTAATTAATAAATCAGAACTTGAGTTTAGGCTTTTTGCCATTGCATAGTAAGGAATTGAGTATAGTAATTCACTTGCTTTTGTTTGTCAAGTTTTTAGTTCTGAAGAAGCAGGACTAATTTTTTCAACTTGGTCTAAACTTTTGTCCAAAACATTAACTTTATTATCTTCTAGGTAGTATTTTGTATATGCAAGAGCTTTAGTTAAATCAGAAACTGAAGCGTTTTCGTCATTAACAATTGTTTGTGCACGGTCTTTTAATGAAGTAGGTGTTTTGTGAATTCAAGCATTGTGTTCTTGTCCGTCTTTGATTATGTTGTTTACTTCATTTCTTAGTAGTGCTTTTTGTAAATTATTATATTGAGTTGCGATTTCTTCAATTGTAGCATCTTGTTTTGTTAATAATTGTTGAGCATTTTGTAGTTCGGTATTTAATTTATCACTCTTAGCATCCTGGCTAGCATTAATTTCATTTACTAATTTGGTTAAATCACTTGCTGAATGTTTGTAAATTAAAGTGTTGAAGTAGTTGATTGTAACAGCTTTTTTGTCTTTTAATAAATTATTTTCTTTTAAGAAGTTTGTGTAGGCTGTTAGCAATTCTTTTGCTTTTGACAAGAAATCTTGTGTTTTGGTTGAGTCTTCTAAAACATTATTTAGGAGTTGTTTTGCTTCATTATTTAAGCTTGTTACGTTTTCAGGAAGACTATTTTCTTCTTTATCAATTGTATCTGAAAGTTGTTGTAGTTCTTGAGTAGCTAAAACTTTGAAAATGTCGTCAGTAGCCTTTTGAATTTGAGCTGCTTTTTGACTATCTTCTAACATTTCTGAATTGAATGTTGTTAGTAAGTTTTTAGCATTTTGTTTAACTTCGTCTAAGTGGTTTAGTCCGTATGCAGTTGAAGCTACTTTTAAAGCAGTTTGTAATTTAGCTTTGAGTACAGCTAATTTTACATTAGTTGTTAATTGATCATAATATTGAATTGTTTCACGCGAAGGAGCAGTGTATCTTTTTACATTTTCTAAGAATAGTTCGTATTGTTCATTGTATGCAAAGTCAATAACTGATTTTAGATCTGAATTAGCATAGTAATTTTGGTCGTTATTTTCAATTACTCAGATACTTGCTAGATTAATAGCGTTTACTAAGTTAGTTCTGCTTATTTGTAATTCAAGTGCTAGCGCTTGTTTGCTGTAGTTTTGTCCATCTTTTGCTAAAAGTGCTTGTGAAGTAGCAATTTCTTGTACTAGTAGTGGGTTTTTATTTTCTATTGCTAGTGCTTTATCTAAAGCTAGATTTAAACTGTTTTTAGCAGTTGCTGTTTGAATTTGGCTAATGATGTTGTTTAGATTTTCAACACTTTCATCAGTACTATTAGCAGCTGAAGCCATAACTTGTGAAAGTTGTGAGCTTAGTCCTTTATCTAAAGTGGCTTGATTGTTAGCATTAGTAATTGCTTGTTGTAATTTAATTTTGATTACTACTTGTTCAATTGCTTGAGTTGCTTTTTCAAAGTCACTTGCTTCATAACTATTGCTGTCGTCTAACATTTTCTTAGCTTCATCTAAAACTAATTTAGCAGCTGAATTTCATTGATATTGAACATTTGCTAAGTAAGTATCTTGTAGTTGTTTATAAGCTGAAGATCTTGATAGTGCATAGTTAGTTAAAGCATTTTGTAACATTGAAGCAATTTCAGTTGCTTTCTGATTGTCAAGGTTTGTATCTTCTAAAGCTTCATTTGCTTGTTGTAATTCATTTTGCAATGCTTTAGCTGCCAATTGATCCTGGTTAACTCTATCAATTCCATTGCTAATAATGTCTTGGTTTTCAGCTAAAACTAAGCTTGCAATAACATCGTTTGCTAAGTTTTCATCAGTGTTAGTTAAATCAGCAAGTTTGTTTTGAGCTTCTGTTACTGCTTTGTATAGATGTAGACCAAAGTGTTCTGAGTTTTGTTTGTTTGCTAATTCTAAGTATGCTTCGTTTAGTTTAATTGCTCTTTGTAAACTTTTAGCAGCATTTTGATAATCTTCGGCTGAACGGGTTGCTCTTTGTGGATTTGCTAAGTAATCAGTAGCATTTGTGATGTTTTGTTTTAAATTGTTTGACTTGTTAACTACATCATAAGCATCTTCTAAAGCATCATATAGTGGTTGTTTTGCTTCGGCATCTGTAATTCTTGCTGTAATTACAAGAATTTCTGCTTCTGTAACAGCATCTTTTTTAGCCAATTCTCTTGCAAAGTACAATTCTCTTTCTAGATATGGGTTTGTTTTGTCATGACTTGCATGGATTAGAACATATAAAGCATTTTTAACTAGTGCACTGTCAATTTTAGCAATAGCATCTGAAACCATTTTTGGACTGATTTCACTATCAGCAACTTCGATAACTTGGCTTGCTTCATTAATAGCTTCTTTAGTTTCTGCTTGTAAATCAGCAACTTGATTTGCCTCATAAACTTTTTGTACTAAAGCATCTTTAGCAATAGCAACAAATAGACTGAAGTAAGCATTTTGATAGTCTTCAGGACTTTGATTTTCTTTGTTAGCAACTTCATTTGCTTCAGTGATTTTAGCAGTTAAAAATTCTTTAGACTTGTCACTATTAACAGTATCTTGAGCAACTGAAATTAAGTTTAATAGTCTTTGTTTTGATTTATTGACTTGTGAGTTGTATGTATTTAATGTGTTTAATGCTTCTTTACCTCAAGCTCTTCATTGACTTAGAACTCTTGTTTGCTCGTTTAGTCTTTGTTTTGCAAAACCTAATGCTTCTTCAAGAGTAGTGTTTCTAGTTTGAACTTTTTCAATTGATTCTACAGCGTATAGTAATAGGTTCTTTTCACTTAAAAGTACTAAATCCTGGTCTGCTTTTTCGATTTCTTGAACTGAATTTGAAGATGAAAGTAGTTGTTCTAGATTTGCTAATCCTTGACTTACTTGGCTTGAAACTGGATCTTGAGATAGATTAGTTTGTTTAACTACTAATTCAATATCTTGTTTTGCTCCATAAACAGCATTTGCTAGATTTAGTTGGTCAGCTTTTTGGTTAAGTTGTTCTTCAGTAGCACCTTCTTGGCTTAATGCTTCTTTTGCTTCAGTAATATTTTGTTTAAATGTTTCTAAAGCGGTAGAAAGTTTTGCTTTAACGTCACTATTTTCTTCTAAAGTATCAACTTTTTGATCTGCTAATTTTGCACTTGCTTCTGCTTTTTCAACTGCTAATTCTAAGTTGTTTTTGTTGTATGCTTGTTCAAAATTAGCTAAAACTTGGTCAACTGCGCCTTCAGTTTTGTAAACATCATTTAAATTTTGAAGAGTTGCTTGAACACTAGCTACTGCTTGTGAAAGTGAAGCACTTTGATTTTCTACTTTGCTTGCTTTATCTAATGCTTGTTGTAGTTTTGTTTCATAGAATACTTTTGTTAATTCATCAACTGCAATTTTTAAATCGCTGCCACTTACTGTTTGGCTTGCTAGTTTTTCAACATAAGGTTTTAAGAATTCTTCTTTTTCGCTTGTTAGTGATCTAATATTGTCAATTTGTTTTTGTAATTCTTGTTTTAGTGAATTTAAATATGACTGTGAAAATTCAGTTGCTTCTTTAACAATTGAATTTAATGTTTCTTGATTTGCATCATATGTTAAAAGAGTGTTGGTAGCAATTTGTTGAACTTTTTGTAAGTATTCATCTTTTTTACTTTGTTCTAGATCTAAAGCATTAATGTCATTTTTAGCTTTTTGTTTGTCTCCATCCAAAGTAGCAAATGCTTTCACAACAGCGCTAGTTTTAGCTGATAATTTGTCAACTTCAGAATTTACTTGCTCGATTGATTGACTTGGATAACTACGTGCATTGAAAGTTTGATCTGCAGTTGCTAAAGAACCTAATTGACTCAATAAACCATTGAATGCTGAGTACTTATCTTGAGTTGAAGAGTCACGTAATGTTTTGTATTTATCTTCACTACGAACTTTTGCATAGTCTTGATATGCTTGATTAGCATTGTCTAAAGCAGTAATGTAAAGTTTTGCAGTTTCTAGACTTGAATTTAAAGTTTCTAAGTTTTGAGCATTTGCTAAAACTAAGTTTAAAAATCCTTTAATATCATCTGACAAGTCTGAGTTCTTAACAACTTCAAGAGCTGATTTTAAAGTGCTTAGACCATCTAAGGTTAATGATGCTGATTGATAATCGTTTTGAGCTTTTGATACAAGTTGTTGGTTTGCATCATTGTTAGAATATGAAACATTCCCTTGATCGTCAGTATTAAATTCTGGTGCTAAAGTTTGTAATGATTGCTTGATTTCACTTGTTTTTGCACTAAATGATGTTTTAGCATTTTCACTAGCAAATTTTTTGTTTAATGCTTCTAATAATTTAACATCTGCACTACCATCAAAAATTGCACTAACTTCTGAATTGCTTTTAATGTTTGTTTGTGTAGTTGTAGCATCATCAATTTTGTTAATTAATTGTTGTGCTTCGTTTGCTAGTGAAGCATAAGCGTTAACGGCGTCAAATCATTTTTTTCCACCGTTTGTGAAATTTTCAACTTTGTCTTCACGAATTTTAGCTGCAAATGTCTCTTCTTTATCTCCTAATCCTGCATTAGGTAAATAATCAAGAACACGTTGTCTTGCCGCTTCTAAAGTTGCATTGTCTTCTGAAGTTGTTGCAGACAACATTGCTCCTGATAGGGCAATTGTTGAAACAACAGCAGAGCTACTCAATAAAACTTTTTTGCTTTTACTCATTGTTTTACTCCTAAATAAATTAATGTTTTGTAAACATAAATAAAAATGTAATTTTTAATATCTTTAATTATACATTACTTACAGCCTTTAAATGCTTCGAAATTTGACTATTTAGCCACTAAAAACAAAACAATTTCTATTTTTAAAACAATTCATTTTTTTCAGTCTTTTTAATTTTTTGTTGCACTATCAAACAGCTTTAATATTTTTAAAAAAGCGGTTTTTTGTGTAAAAAAACACTGAAAAAACCACTTTTTAATTTTTTATCAATATTAATCAGGACAAAGACCGCTAAAACAATGCATTAGTTGAGTCTTTTACATATAAAAAATTGATAATATCAATTTACATTTGTAATAAAATTAGGTTACAAATATGTATAAATAATTTTTAAAGAGAAAGGAAACTAACTATGAAAATTTTAGTAGTTGGAGCAAACCACGCTGGAACATCATTTTTAAGAACTTTAAAAACTGTTAATCCTGATGCTCATGTAGTTGCTTATGACCGTAACAATAACACATCATTTTTAGGATGTGGAATCGCAATCTGAGTTGGGGGAGAATTTACTGATCCTGCTGGATTATTCTACTCATCACCAGATATTCTAAGAAATGAGTACGGAGTTGATCTAAAAATCAACCATGAAGTAATTAAAATTGACCGTGCAAACAAAAAAGTAGTTGTTAAAAATGTTTTAACTGGTGAAGAGTTCGAAGATAGTTATGACAAACTAGTTTTTGCTGGAGGAACATGACCAATCGAACCTCCATTCCCAGGACGTCAATACAAAAACATTTTACTTTCAAAACTATTCCAACACGCTGAAGAAATCGTTGAAAAAGCTAACGATGAAAAAATTAAAGATGTTGTTGTTGTAGGAGCAGGATACATTGGAGTTGAATTAGTAGAAGCATTCCACCAAAAAGGTAAAAATGTAACTCTAATTGACCTACAAGACAGAGTAACACCTAACTACTTTGATAAAGAATTTACAGATGTAATGGAAAACAACATGAAAGCTTCTGGAGTTAAATTACATCTTGGTGAATCAGTTAAAGAATTTAAATCAAAAGATGGAGAACACGTTTCAAGTGTTGTTACTGACAAAGGTGAATACAAAGCTGATTTAGTAATTCTATGTATCGGATTTAAACCACGTACAGATGCTATTGACGGAGTTGAAAAATTACCAAACGGAGCAATCAAAGTTGATGAATTCCAAAGATCAATTTCAGATCAAGATATTTATGCAATCGGAGATTCAGCTGCAATGCAAAATGTTGTTCTACACAACTACGCACACACAGCACTTGCAACAAACGCAGTTAAATCAGGACTAGTTGCTGCTTTACACCTAGCAGGACTAAACGTTCCATTCCCAGGAGTTGCAGGAACAAATGCTATTAACGTATTTGATTGTCACTATGCATCAACTGGACTGACAAAACAAATGGCTCTGAAACTAGGATTTAAAGAAGACGAAGTTGCTGAATCATCATGAACAGACAACGACAGACCAGAATTTATGTCAAACTATGAAAAAGTTTCATGTAAAATCGTTTACAACCCTAAAAACTTTAAACTTTTAGGAGTTCAAATTGGTTCTTGAGGTAAAGCAATCCACACTGAAGTAATTTACATGTTTGCTTTAGCACTACAAAAAGGATTAACACTTCCAGAAATCGCTCTAACAGACGTTTACTTCTTGCCACACTTCAACAAACCATTCAACTTCTTCTTAGTTCCAATGCTACACGCTTTAGGTCTAAAATACAAAAAATAGTTAACAAAGCTTAAAGATAGAAAAAAGTCCCACCGTTTCTCCGGCTGGGACTTATTTTTTTACTATCATTTTTTTGAGATTATTGACTTCCTGATCAGTTAGAAATCTTCATTTTCCAACTCTCAAACCTTTATCGGTTAAAGTAGCAAATTTTTGACGATGTAGTGAAGTAACTTTATTATTAACTTCTAAAAACAAGTTTTTAACGTGATGGTAACGTCCTTCTTTTAAAACTACTGAATAATCATTGTTTTGAATATGAGTTACATTTTGAAGTGAACGTTTTCCTTCAATGAAAACATCTTTTGAATTAAGAAAATTAAGTTCTGAATCAGATAAAGGTTTTTGTAAGGTAGCAATATATTCACGCTCAACTTCTTTGCTCGGATGCAATAAATTATTAGTTAACTCACCATCATTAGTTAACAAAATGATTCCGGACGTATCAAAATCCAGTCTTCCTACTGGGTAAATATATTCTTTAAGATTGACAATGTCTTTAACTGTTTTTCGGTTTTGCGGATCGCTAACGGAAGTAATAACGTATTTAGGTTTATTCAGTAAAACATAAACTCTTTTTTTATCAATTACTAGCTTTTTATTTTTGTAGAAAACTGCATCATATTTCGTTACTCTGTCACCTAATTTTGCCACATTGCCATTGATTTTAAACATTCCTCTTTGAATTTCTTCTTCGGCTTTTCTTCTTGACATCAACCCTGATGCTGAAATAAATTTCTGTAACTTTTCACTTTGATTATTTTGCATAGCTCCTCTTTAGATAATAATTATAGTTAAAAACTAATTTTTTTAGACTTTTCAAGTATAATTAATTTATTAATTAGTTGCCGTCATAGCTCAGGGGCAGAGCACTTCCATGGTAAGGAAGGGGTCGCTGGTTCAAATCCAGTTGACGGCACCATTTCAAGAAATTGTCCGAGGTAGCCAGAGCTACTTTTTTTGTGCTTTTTTGGCTAAAAAACAAACAAAAAACCGGCTTTTAGCCGATTCTAAATCTATCAATAATGGCAGGGGTAGCAAGACTCGAACTCACAACACACAGGGTTGAAGCCTGTTGTTCTACCATTGAACTATACCCCTAAATAAGCATGCTAAAATATTATACATTATTTAGCCTGCTTTTTATTAATTAAATGAATGATGTCCGACACTTTTTTGATTGATAAAAGCTCTTCATCACTTATAGAAATGTTTAATTTTTCTTCCAATTCAGTGACCGCTTGCACTAAATCTAGTGAATCTATACCTAAACTTTTAATTTCAGAATCACGTGAAATAGGTTTGCGGGTCATGGTTTTTAGTTCTTCAATAACAGTGTTTTCAATGTTTTTCATGTCTTTAATTATACTTCATATCCAACTGTAAATAAATACTTTCTGTTGACCTCTTGATTTTTATATTTCCATACAAAATCAAGGTGGAGTTGTTGCCTAGTAGGTTGGAAATATCCGGCTTCAACATCACCATAATTGACTGATAATTTTTTAATCACATCTTGAATAATATAAGCAATCATGTCATCAGTAATAACTGGCATACCTTTTTCAATGCGAATTAAATCATAATAATCAGAAATGGAAATATCGGGAAAAATATTTTCGGCTTGCAAGGCATTTTTGTCAATTGTTTCTTTTTTAATAACCTTAGGCTTGTTATCGGTTTCAGGACTCTTATTATCCTTAGATTCTATTTTAGGTTCATCATTATTCACTTTATCGTCAATCGGTTTTTTAGGTTTATCTTGAGTAGTTTTGAGACTAAAAGGTCAAAAATAATATAACAATGTTGCTCCAGCAGAGGCTAAAAGTAAGGAAATAAAGATAAAGATGTATTTTTTCTTAATTGAGAGCTTTCGCATTGGCATTATTTCTACTTATGTCTATTAAATTGTCTAAAGTTAGTTCATTTTGATAGATTTGGTAAAAATCAGCATTCTTTATTTTTAGCCAGTACATGTGGTTAGCAGTTGCAACATCTTTTTCAATCTTTAATTTCACCAATCCAGAACGGATATTGAGTAAAGGACGTTTGATTTCTTGTTGGTAGCCGACAATGAAAATTGACTTTTCGTCGAAAATAGAAAATGCCATCGTGTGTGACAAAATACCACTGAAATCCAAAGGTATCATATAACCAAAATCACTATTTAGATTGAACCCTGACACTGTTTTGCGTTTCTGGTAATCATAGTAAAATGGACTCAAGATTTCAATTTGACCAATCACAAATTCACCAGTTGGCAATTGTTGTGAATTTTGAATATTTAGGCTAATATTAACGTCTTTAAAAACCTCTCCATTAACTATGAATTGTTTTACTTTGAAGTTTTTTAGTTCACCAAAATAAACTGGTCGAATTGTTCTGTTACCATTCTTTATTGCTCCACTGATGTCATAAATATCTTTGTTATTAATGTTTTGGAGTAATTTTTTGGCCTTAAAATACAAATCAACATATTCAAAATCAATCATACGGCTATCATTTTCTTCTTGATAAGAACCGGGATTGATATCAAAATCTAGCATCTTTGGAAAACTAACATTATATTTTCCTGTTGTATTAGGAGCACTATTTGCTTGACTGAGATGATTGATTTCAATATGATTTGCTCACATTAGCTTACGTTGTGAACCATTTTGCTGATAAATATCAACGTTTATATGCCTTATGTCTTGGAATTTGTAGTTTTTAATCTTGGTTTTTTTATCTAATTCTTTGCCTGAATAGAAGCTAAATTTGTTTTCGACACTTCATGAATCAAAAACTGGAAGAATATCGTTGTTAATTTGAACAACTATAAAAATTTGCCTACCGGTTGTGTTTTGGTACTCAAAATCAAAGTGTAATATATCGCTTGGTAATTCACGGTTAAGACGAATTTTTAGTTTGTTATGATCGGATAAATCTTGGCTCAATTTTTCGCTTTTAATCTTAATTAAAAAATGTTTGGCAATCAAACTATCTAAAAATTCGCGTTGCTGATAATTTTGATTATAGGTTACTGTGTCCAAAATACCTTCAAGATGAATTTATAACCGATTTGATACGACGATAATATGTACTCTTTGAAAAATAGTCAAGGAATCAAAATTGATCTTCATTCACTTCTCAGAACTCATTGAAAAATATTAGCCTATCAATTTCAGATAGTGTTTGGCTGAAATAATCTATTATGGCTACATACGTTTTATATCTCGTTTTCAAACTAGCTTTGTTTTTTGCACTTTCTATAAAATTACGACGATTTTTTACTATTTCATCATGGTACTTAAGTTTCAGAAAGGCACAATATTCACGAATTTGTTTGCGATGTTCTGATAGTGATAATTCACTTGGGTGTGAATTTGATTCTATTCCCCTTTTCAAATTTAATTTTAATGACTGAGTCTTTTACAACGAATATCAACTCTATTTTTATTTTATTTCACTTATTACCTTCAAATTATTAATATTTTGCGTTTTAGGAAAAAATGAGCAAAAAAGTAAGAAAAAAAACACCTTGCGGTGTTAATATTTTTGATCAGCTTGATATGGTGGCTCCGGCAGGAATCGAACCAGCGACACACGGAGCTTCAGTCCGTTGCTCTACCAACTGAGCTACAGAGCCATAATGGCGGTCCAGACGGGAATCGAACCCGCGATCTTCTCCGTGACAGGGAGACGTATTAACCACTTTACCACTGGACCGTATTTGGTTGCGGAGGCAGGACTTGAACCTGCGACCTTTGGGTTATGAGCCCAACGAGCTGCCGACTGCTCCACTCCGCTATATGAGGAATTTACATTGGGCTTTGACCCTCTGTAAATATATGGCGGGCAATGAGGGATTTGAACCCCCGCGGGCCGTGAAGCCCCTGGCAGTTTTCAAGACTGCTCCCTTCAGCCTCTTGGGTAATTGCCCATTGGTGGACCCAGCAGGACTCGAACCTGCGACCGACCGGTTATGAGCCGGTTGCTCTAACCAATTGAGCTATGGGTCCAAATCCTATTGAGTATATCCGTTTGGTGGCTCCGAAGAGAGTCGAACTCTTGACCTTCCGGGTATGAACCGGACGCTCTAACCAACTGAGCTACAGAGCCATAATGGTGGAGAGGAAGGGAGTCGAACCCTCTACCTCCTGCGTGCAAGGCAGGCGCTCTAGCCAGGTGAGCTACCCCCCCATAACAAATGGTGAAGAAGACAGGATTCGAACCTGCGACCGCTTGAGCCCAAGTCAAGTGCTCTACCAAGCTGAGCTACTTCTCCACAACATTGCTAATTACTTCATTTAATAATTGCTATATTATTATACACAATTTTAAATTTTTTGTAATTTATTTTTATGAATTTTTTGACCTAATCTTCATTATTTCAGGTAAATTCATAACCTTCAATCCGAACAGTATCACCTTCATTGATACCCATTCGCATTAATTCTTCTCAAACCCCTAAATTTTTAAGTTTGCTATTAAATCTTAACAAATTATCGTGTGAATTTAACGGAATTCTTTGATAAATTTCAACAACCTTGTCACCTGTTACTTCAAAGTGGTCAATGTTAATTCTTCTTACTTTGAAATTATCTTCCGGTAATGTTATTGTGACTTCTTTTTGTTTAGTTTCTGCAAAAATTAAATCTTCTGCTTCTTTAATTGCATTTCATAGACTGTTTTTTATCTCATCCAATGATTTTTTCTCATCTAAAAAGGTATGTTTGATAATCTTTAAATCTGAATATTTTTGTTTAAATTGTTGATATTTAGCATCAAAATCTTCTAAGTCACTTTTGTTTGCAATCACTATTTGAGTTCTTTTTTCAAGTTGAAGGTTGTACTTGCTTAACTCATTATTAATTTCTTCATAGTCCTTGATTGGATCTTTAGTAGCACTACCAAAATCAATAACATGGCAAAGTACTCGGCATCTTTCAATGTGTTTTAAAAACTGATGTCCCAATCCTTTTCCTTCACTTGCACCTTTAATTAGTCCAGGTAAATCGGTGATTACAAAGCTATTTTCATGATATTTAACTAATCCCAATTGCGGTACTAAGGTAGTAAAATCGTAGTCGGCAATTTTTGGACGAGCATTAGAAAGGGAAGAAAGTAATGTACTTTTCCCTGCACTAGGTTTTCCAATTAATCCGACATCAGCTAAAACTTTAAGACTTAAATATAATTCAATGTTTTTAGTTTCTTCACCGTTTTCCGATAGCCGTGGAGCAGTGTTAGAAGAAGTTTTGAACTTAACATTCCCTCTTCCGCCTCTTCCGCCTTTAGCTATTAAATAAGGTTTTTGTTCAACAATATCAGCAATTAATTCTTTTTTGTGAAAAACTAATGTTCCTAATGGTACTTTTACATAAGTATCTTTTCCATTTCGTCCGTAAGCGTTTTTGCGTTTACCATTTTCACCATCTTCGGCAGTGATTTTGTTTTGGTAGTGAAAATTTAGAAGGGTATTGACTCCGGCATCACCAACAAAATAAATGTCTCCACCCTTACCGCCATCACCACCATCAGGACCTCCACGATCAACATGGGCTTCACGACGAAAGCTGATTAGTCCATTTCCACCTTTTCCGGCTTTTACAATAATTTTTGCATCATCTATAAATTTCATAATAAAAATAATACCATAAATTCGATTTTAACCCTTTAAGGCAAAAGAAAAAATCACCGAAGTGATTTCTCTTACTTGTAATCTTCTGGACGGCTTAAAACTTTGTGTGAATCTGCAGTTACTAAAATTGTATCTTCAATTCTAGCCCCACCTAAACCTTCAATGTAAATTCCTGGTTCAACAGTGATGATCATTCCTTCTTCAAGAACAAAATCACTCAAAGCACTTACATTTGGTAATTCGTGCACATTAATTCCAACTCCGTGTCCTGTTGAGTGAGTGAAATATTCACCATATCCTTTTTGTTCAATGTAGTCACGGCAAATTTTGTCAATATCTTTGGTTTTCATTCCTGGTTTAACGGCTTCACGACCCAATCTTTGTGCTTCAACAACAACATCTAAAACTTCTTTTAATTTTTCATCGCTAGCATTTCCAAAGAAGAATGTTCTTGTAATATCACTTGCATAACCTGCATATTGAGCTCCAAAGTCGATTTTAACAATGTCACCACTTTTTAGAGTAGCTTCAGTTGGGTGATGGTGTGGTTCAGCTGCATTTTTACCAAAAGCAACGATTGATTCAAAGCTTTCTTTTTCAGCTCCAAATAAACGCATTAAGTAGTCTAATTTGTTAGCGATTTCTCTTTCAGAAACTCCTACTTTTAGGTATTTTTTAACTTCGTATAAAGCTTCTAAAGAAATTCTACATGCTTCTTCAATGATTGAAACTTCACGACTATCTTTTTTAATCCGGTATTGTTGTCCAACAACTTCATGGAAATTAGCTGTTGGCATCATTGCTTTAAAACGATTGAACATATCTAACTTTAGATAGTCTTTTTCAACTCCAACGTTTTGGTAATTTTTTTGGCTTAAAAATTCTTTTAATGAATTTGCTTGTAATAATCTAACTTCGACATTACGGGCTTTTGATTGACAATATTCAATGTAACGTCCATCAACAAATAGGTAAGCATTATTTCTTTCAATAACTAAAACACCATCTGTTGTTTGTACTTCTGCAATTCATAGTCTTGTTTCAGGCGCTTCTGAAATAATGGCATCTAATTTTAGGTTATCAAAGGTTTTTAATAATTCGTTTTTTAGCATTTTGCGTCCTTTTTTTACTTACTAATTATTTTTTTTCTTTGTGAGTTGTGTGTGAGTTACATTTGTGGCAGTGTTTTTTAACTTCCATTTTTTCTGGATGTAACTTTTTGTTCTTTTTGGTAATGTAATTTTCCATTTTACATTCTTCACATCTTAAAGTGATTCCATCTCTTGGCATTTTTACTCCTTTACTAAAATATCGATATTTGGTAATTGAAATATTTAATATTATAACCTAATAAGGTATTTTGATAGTGCTATTTTTTATTTAGAAGCATACTAATTTCTTCATCATAAATTGGTTTATTGTCAACTCACGGTGTTTCAAGAATAATTGGAATGTTGTCAAAATCTGGGTCAAAAACAAATTTTTGCAGTGTTTGTAGTCCAATGTATCCTTTGTCGATGTTAGCATGGCGATCTTTGTGGGAATTTAAATCATTTAGACTGTCATTTAGATGGATTACTTTGATATGTTGTAACAAATCTCAGTCTTTTAATTGTTTTTTGAAATCATCATAATTTTTAATATCATAACCAGCATCTCAAATGTGGCAAGTATCTAAACACATTTGGATCCTTGACTCATTCAATGTTTTGATAACATATTTCATTTCTTCAAAATTAATAAAGACTTCAGTTCCTTTACCTGACATTGTTTCTAAACATATAACAACATCTTTAGTTAGTGACAAGATTTTCTTTAATGACTCAATTAAGCATTCCAAAGATTCTTGACGAGTAAATGTTGTTGACGCTCCTGGGTGTAAAACTAAGTATTTAGCACCAATATAATTCATCCGATTAATCTCTTGAACTAGAAAATTAATTCCAAATAAAGCTTTTTCGGGATTTGAAATATTGACAATGTAAGGTGCATGAACTACGATGTCTTCAGCTTTAATTTGTGATGAATATTTTTCTTGGTATTTTTTTAGATTGTATAGCTGTACATCGACTCTTTTTGTGGTTTGTGGTGCACCTAAATAAATCATCATGGTGTTTGCTTTATTAGCAATTGATTCTTCACAAGCAGAAACTAAATAATCTGGCGATTTAAAGGAAATATGGCTACCTAATTTAATCATTGCTTGTCTCCTTTTGTGTGTTAGATTCAGTGTTATGTGAGTCTTTTTCAGTGTTATCTGGTTCTTTTGTGTAATATTGTTGCATATTTGACAAGAATGCTCCCGCTACAATTCCAGAAGGAATAGCAATGATTGCAACTCCTAGTAAAGCAACAACAATCACTATTGCTCGAGACTCAAAAGCGTGAGGCGCAAAATCTCCGTACCCAATTGTTGTTAAAGTGATAGTCATAAAATAGAATGCATCATAAAATGTTTGAATTACTCCATTTCCTAAGGCTTGGAAATCATCATTTTGACTAATTTTTTCATACCAAAGTGGCATATAGGTCAAGATATCATTTTTAGTTTTTAAGCTGTTTATGAATGTGTCAATGTTACTGTTGAATCAAGTGGAAACAATTGATTGCAACGTTTCTGGACTGGAGTTATTTCTTACTACTGTTAAAGGTGCTTCGGTATATAGTTTACGAATTTCAGGAAGCAAGAATTCGTATTGCTTTTGACTCAGATAAGCAGATTCATTATTTCAGACAACTAGTGAAAATATCAAAATTAGAATGATTATCATCACAAAAGCAACAATCAAAATTCTCTTTTGTTTTTGAAAAACATTCAAAATAATTCCAAAGGGTGAAAATAAAGAAAGAATAAAAAACAATCTCACAAATCTTGCGACATTCAGTGAACGGAAGAAATTAAAACCTTTTATTGATTCAGTGTCGGCTCCAAAATATTGCACAACGTGTACTGAACCTAGAATGCAAATCAATAAAATTATTCCTAAAAATGTTATAGCAAAACCATATTTAGCTTTTCATAAATTAGCACCTATCATCGACTTGCGGTAACGATAAGTGATAAAGTGTAAAACAAAGTCAATAATAAAAACAAAAAAAGTAAATATTTGCGAAAACTTGACAATTTCTAAATATGTATTGCGAAAACTTGGTGACGGATTAATCAATGATAAGGCCGATACCAAACAAGAAAAGCTAATTAAAAGTGCATAAATGAAGCGTAATATCCTAAT
Organism: Mycoplasma sp. 4044; assembly: GCF_053851695.1. Classification (NCBI taxonomy): domain Bacteria; kingdom Bacillati; phylum Mycoplasmatota; class Mollicutes; order Mycoplasmatales; family Mycoplasmataceae; genus Mycoplasma; species Mycoplasma sp. 4044. The sequence goes on from NZ_JBSQBD010000001.1 coordinate 19,774, forward strand.
TCTCGTCTTGTACTCACTCAAGTGAGTAGCGATTTTAGCTTCACTTCACACAATAATTCTTAAACATTCAGTCAAAAATGTGATTCTGGGCTGATTAGTTTTGTGCATTTTAGTGTTAATATTGGTTGCTAAATTCATACAAAAATAATACTACAAATGAATGCTTTTTTGTTCTTAAAGAAAAAACTTGCTAAATGTTTTTTAGCAAGTCTTGCGGTCAAGAAACTAACACTTGACCTTCATTATTTATAACTTTTTGCACAAATGGTAACATTGAATTAATAAATTGTGCTTCGAGACTATGACTAACATTAATTAGTCTTACACCTTCATTCTTGTAAGCTACTAAATCGCTTCATTTAGCATCTGAAGAAACAATAACTTGAGCTTTCTTAGCTGCTTTAATTAGTTCAAAATAAGGACCAGAACCCGGGAAGATTGCGAGTGTTTTGATTTGTTGATTTTCAGTGTCAAAATTGGCTTGAATATGTGTTATTTTCAGTCTTTTTATTTTCTGAATCAATTCTTTTGTGTCAATATTTGCTTTAACAAACAACACAAATTCACCGAATTCTTCTTGTGTTTTTTTGATAAATTGTTTTTCTTCAAAACCAAGTCCTAAAGCTATTGATTTAGCAGTCAATTGTCTTGTTTTATCAAAAGCCGTATGAAATGAATAAGTGCAAATTTTGTGCTGTTTTAGTAATTCATACTGTTTTTGTTTTGCTTGAGAAAAAGCAAATTCTTTTTCTTTTGTATAAAAAATGAATGGGTGATGACTAATAATTAAATTAACGTTATTTTTGATTGCTATATCGATGGCATTTTGGTCAATGTCTAAAGTGATTAAAACATTAGTTAATTTCTTTCTTCCTCGTGGTGAGATTGAAAAACCAACAGGATCTCAAGGTTCTGCTTCAGCAATTTTCAATTCTTTAGCTAGATTTAAAACAAAATCTTTAACTAACATCTTATTCGCTTTCAGATTGGTAAAACTCTTTTAATTTTTTACGTTTTTGTGGGTGTTTTAGTTTACGAAGAATTTTAGTTTCAAGCTGGCGAACTCTTTCTTTTGAAATATTTTTCTCACGTGCTAACTCTTCAAGTGTATGAACGTGATATGGGATACCATTTTCGTCTGTTCCCACACCATAACGTTTTTGAATTAAGACTCTTTCATCATCATCTAAATGCTTTCTTAACATGTCATCAATGATTCCTGAAAGTTCTTCTTTTGCTGAAAAATCAACTGGATTAATAACATTTTCATCTTTAACAAAGTCACTGAAATTTGAGTTTTCTTCTTTACCAATTGATTTATCTAATGAAATTGGATCGATATTGATTTTACGAATGTAACGAACTTTGTCAGCATCCATATCGCCACCATAACGACGAGCAATTTCATCATCTGTTGGCGCATTTCCGGTTTCTTGTTGCAATTCTCTTTCAATTTTGATAATTTTGTTGATTGTTTCAACCATGTGGACTGGCACACGAATAGTTCTTGCTTGATCTGCTACTGCCCGAGTGATTGCTTGACGAATTCATCAAGTCGCATATGTTGAAAACTTGAATCCTTTAGTGTAGTCGTATTTATCAACAGCTTTTAAGATTCCGGCATTTCCTTCACTAATTAAATCGATAAATGATAATCCCCTATTTTTGTATTTTTTGGCATTGTTGATTACTAAACGAAGATTACGATTAACCAGTGTATCACGCGCTTTTTTGAATTTACGTCTGTTACCACTTTCCTTTGCTTTAGCCATAGTTTCGGCTAATTCTCTTTCTTCACTTGGAGTTAGCAACTTACCGTATTTTCCAATTCAACGCATGTATCATTTAACAATATCGTTAGTTTCACTTAGATTATTAGATAATGTGTCCTCATCACTCTCACTTTCATCATAATAATCGTCATAGTCTTTTAAAAGATCTTCAACATTTTCTTCATCATCATCCAGATAAGAAATACCGTGTGAATCAACATCAGCATATTTTTCTGTGTCATCTTCTTCTTGATCTTCGTCGCTGTCTTCATCTTCATCACGAGTAGTCGAATCATCGTGATATTCGTCTAGATTTAATTCATCACTATCGTCAAAGTCTTCATCATCTAGATCGTCACCATCTTCAAAATCTAAACCGTCTTCATCTAGATCATCACTCATTATTTCTTCATCATCGTCATCAAGTGATTTTTTGCTTTGTTTTTTATTTTTATTTTTTTTGTCACTTTTAATATCATTTAGCAAATCATTTTCAGTTACTTCTGCTAAATCTTCTTCACTTAGCTCATCTTCTAATAAACCTTCGTCTGCTAGTAAGTCAAATAACTCAACTGTAACATCTTCATCTAAAAAGACTTTCTTTTTATCAAAAAACTCAAATATTTCCGCTTGACTAAGGGCGGTTTTTTTCTTGTTTTTAGTTTGTAATTTTTCTAAGTGAGTCTTAAGACCTTTTACTAAATTATTTAAACTTTGTTTTTCATCTTTATTTGTTGACATAACGTAATCCTTTCGATTTTGAACGCTGTTTGGTGTCATTTACAACCCGTTGAAATGTAGTAACAAATTCATCATCACCTGCAAAACCGTGATAATCTTGATAAATATTTTTACATTTATCAATTTCAATTAGCATTTCTTGCTTAGTTTCTAGGTTTCAGTAAGAATAATTTTCAATAGCTGAATAAATTTGTTCAAAAGTTAATTCTTTTTTTACTTCTATTAATTCAATTGCAAAGCTTAAAATTTGATTTTTGACTGCCTTTGAAAAAGGAGGATTAATGATTAAAAGTAAATTTTGTTCTTCAGAAAAAAGTTTTACTAATCATTTCAGTTTATCTGGATATTTAAGGCAATGATATAAAACTTTTGCTTCCGTGATTTCTCGATTTGAGTAAAAACGATTTAGTTTTTTTGTCTCACGTTGCAGCGGAATTGAGTTTGCTTTTGTTCTCGTATATTGTCTAAAAGAATTATTATTTTCATATCGATTGTATTGGTTTTCGCGGTTGATTTGTTCAATTAAATCATCACTAATAACTGGTGGAGTGTTTGATTGGTATGTATTATCATCTTGTGTCACCAAATTAGTTTGATGACTGAGTGCTTCTTGTTCTGCTAAGTCAATAACTTTAGTTAATTCCTGAAATTGATTTTTGGCTTTTTGGCTAATATATTCACGATCAATTTCAGATAGAAATGGATAAAAATCTTGGTATTTACTGATTGCTTCTTGCTTTTGTTCCAATGAAGAAGTGGCATCAATTTGGCCAAAACTTACAGCGTAAATGTAATCTAAATAAGAAATTTCTTTTTCAATTACTGATATAAGATTTTTACCGCCTGGCAAAGAAAAATAAAGCTCATCAGGATCTTTTTTAGTGATATTCTCGATTATGCCAATGTTAAGTTTGAATTTCTCTTTGTTTTGTAAAATAATTTTCAAATTCTTAATGGTTGCATTTTGTCCTGCTTTGTCACCATCAAAAAACAAAACAATGTGGCAATTTCTTAGCATTTGCAAGTGCTTTGAACTTAAAGCAGTACCCATTACTGCTAAGGCATTAATTATTTTGACACGGTACAAAGCAATGACATCGAATTGTCCTTCAACTAGATAAACTTTTTTATCACGAATCAAGTTATTTTTAACATTTTGTCAGTTAAAAAACAAACTGTTTTTGTGAAAAATGCTATTTTCTGATGTATTTAAATACTTAACATCATCATGTGCATCAATGGTTCTCCCGCTGAAACCAACACATTGCAATTGATCGTTAAAAATAGGAAAAATGATTCGATTATTGAAAAAATTTTGCTTTACGTTGTGGGATGAAATTAAACTTGCTTCAACAATTTTTTGCTCATCATAACCTCGATTTATTAATTCATCATAAATAGAAATATCACTGGGAGCAAAACCCACTTTGAAATGGTTAATAATTTCTAAATTTGCAAAAGTTAAATCTTCTAGATGGCGGTTTTTGATTGCTTGTACCAAAGAAATGTTATTTTTCTTTTTTTCTTTTAGGTAATTACGCTGAAAAAAGTTCAATGCATCATTATTTATCGCTAGTAATTCAGCATCTGTTAAATTTTCTACATACTCGTATTTTTGGAATTGTGATACATCGACATTAACTTTTTTAGCTAATTTTGTTAGTGCTTCAAAAGGTTTAATGTTTTCAATGTATTCAATAAATTTAATGACGTTTCCGGATTTAGAACATCCGAAACATTTGAAAAATTGTTTTTTCTCACTAACTACAAATGACGGTGTTTTTTCACCATGGAAGGGACAAAGACCAGTGTAATTAGTTCCTTTTTTTGTTAATGCTACATACTCACCAATGACATCGACAATATTTGTTTTATCGACTACATCTTTTCAAATACTTTGATTATTTGCTTGCATATTGATTCAAGTAATCTAAAATCTTGTCAATATCAATACGATCTTGTTGCATTGTGTCACGGTTTCTGATAGTTACTTTATTATCGTTTAAAGAATCATAATCAAAAGTAATTGCAAAATAGGTTCCGATTGCATCTTGACGACGATATCTTTTTCCTATTGAACCACTTTCTTCTCACGATACTCTAATTTTATTTTTTCTCAACATTTGATAAATTTTGTCAGCTTCATTATTTAATTTCTTAACTAATGGCATAACACAAACTTGATATGGAGAAAGATCGTATGAAGTTTTTAAAATAACTCTGTCTTCATCGGTATCAACTTTTTCTACTTCATATGCTTCAACTAAAATTGCTAATAGTAAACGATCTAAACCAATTGAAGGTTCAATAACATATGGTATTGACTTTTGTCCGTTTTCATCTACATAGTACAAATTTTCTTTTGATAAATTAATGTGTTGAGTTAAATCGTAGTTACCACGATTAGCGATTCCCATCAATTCACCTCAACCGAATGGAAACATAAATTCAATATCACTTGTTCCTTTTGAATAGTGGCTTAATTCTTCTGCTTCATGTGGACGAATGCGAATAGAATTTTTGTTAATACCCATTTTTAGTACGAAATTAAAACATTTTTGAATGTAATATTCGTAAAAGTTCATACTTTGATCTTCTGAGCAGAAAAATTCAAGTTCCATTTGTTCGAATTCTCTTGTTCTGAAGATGAAGTCACGCGGTGTGATTTCGTTACGAAAACTTTTACCAATTTGTCCAATTCCAAAAGGTAGTTTAGGACGCATTGTTCTTAGAACATTTTTAAAGTTAACAAAAATTCCTTGTGCTGTTTCAGGACGTAGATAAATATCACTTGCACTGCCTTCTACTACTCCGGCCTGGGTTTTAAACATTAAATTGAATGAACGAATATTATTTCATTCACACTTAGTGTTGTCATAAACGGAAACCTTTTCTTTAATAAATGTTTCCATTTCTTCTCTCGACATCTTTTCAACATCAACTTCAGGAAACAAATCTTTAATAATGTGATCTGCACGATAACGTTTTTGATTTACTTTGTTTTCAATTAAAAAATCGCTAAAGTTATCCAAGTGTCCACTTGCTTTTCAAACTAGTGGATTCATTAAAATTTTTGAGTCAATTTGAAAATTATTTGATTCTTCATTAATGAAAAAATCAATTCACTTGTTCTTGATTACATTCATCATTGCTGTCGCTAATGGTCCGTAATCTCATGTGTTAACAAGTCCACCATAGATTTCCGAGTTTTGGTAAACGAACCCATTGATTTTTAAGTGATTAATTATTTCAGCAATATTTTTCTTATTATTCTCCATCACAACCCCAATTAAAAAATCTAATAAAATAAATTATTTTATTATTATACCAATTTTATCTTTGGATACTAAAAAATGGCAAAAACTACAATTTCGCCAAGTCAATTATTTGTTTGAAATGATTATAAAATTCCTTGTTTTTTAAGCCGAACGCTTTCATTAAATTAATTATAAGTGCAAGTATTGTCATCGGTCCTACACCGCCTGGAACAGGAGTGATATTTTTAACAAAACCATTCAATGAATTAAAGTCACAATCACCAGTTATTTTGTTGTTTTCATCCCGATGAATACCAACGTCAATGATTGTTGCCTCACTGTTAGTTTGACTCACATCAATTAAATGTTTTACACCAGTGGCGACGATTAAAATTTTGTGTCTATTTCAGTCTTTTTTGAGTGTTTCTTTGGTATAAACACTGATATTTGAATTATGTTTTCTAAGTGCCAAATATAATGGATAACCAACCAAATTTGACTGACCAATTATGCCCAGTTCTTGAGTGTAAAAATCAATATTATAATATTTCATCAGCAACACAACTCCAAGTGCAGTGGCAGGTAAAAAAACATCGTTATTTTTTTCCAAATAGCTAAGAGTTTTTGAGTTTAAGCCATCAATATCTTTTTCAATGTCGACAGCATCTAAAACATTCTGCTTATTTATATGTTTAGGCAACGGTAATTGAACAATAAGGCCATCACAATTTACTTGAATTTTTCTAATTTCTGCAATTAGTTCATTTTCCTGAATAGAATCTGGATAATTAAATAACTTTGCCTTAAATCCTAACTGATTGGCAAAGTTAATCTTATTATTAACATAAATAGTTGATTCAAATAAGTTTCCTACTTGAATTATGGCCATTGAAGGCATTTTACCCATATACTGCTTCGCTAAGTCAAGAATATCTTGTTTAATCTTGTCACGAATAATTCGACCATCTAGTATTGTGGACATTATAATTTTCTGAATGATCCTTCTTTAGATTGAAGCATAATAGTTTCGCAGTTTTTTATTGATTTTGCATAGTCTATTGCTTCTTTTTGAGTCTTAGTGTGCTTCAGAATTCTTCCACCACGAACCTTGACACCTCAACCTTTGTTGCCTAAAGAATCAGTATGGTTGACAACATAGTAAACTGTTGACGCTTCTTTTTTTACTACTTCAGCCATTTTTTCACTCCTTTACTGAGTTTTATATTGATATTAGTATTTCACGTGTAAGTTATCAAAAAAATTATACTAAAAAGCAAGAACCGAAGTTCTTACTTTAGCCATTCTTGTTTACTTACTAAATTTTAAATTAAATTGAATTGCTGAACCTAATGTTAAGACACACAATCTTAAAAAATTTAATTTACATTAAAAAGTGCTCTTAATGTAATTTCTCCACTTTATAAAATGTCATTTTTAACATATAGAAAAACTAAAGATGTAAAAGCGCTAATATTGTCCTTTGTTGAAGCGTTATTGTGGCAAAAGATGGATTTGAAATTTTTTGTAATTGGTTTTTAACAACACAAATATTAATACCAAAAACGCAATCAATGCTAACACTGATATAGCATAAAATTGCGACCAAAACTATTGTTTTGGGTTTTTGGTAAAAATTTCATTGTTCAATAACACACATTCTCATTATCCACTCAAGCAAAAGGAACTAATAATCTTTTGCTTTTTACTTAACATTTAAAGTTTTTCGTCTTTGTTAGAAGAAATAGCTCCCATTCTTCTATATACAATAATGCAATATTTTCAATAAATTTATTGTCTTTAGGACTATTTGCTATCACTCTGGGAACAGCAATATATTTCACAATAAGTAACAAAAATGTTATAAGTAGATTCTAATCATATTTTTGAATTAAATATTGGTCAAAAGAAAAAATAACATATTAAAGTTGCAGAAATGCGACTTTTTTCTTAAAAAATAAACTTAAAAGTTTCAATGCGGTTATCAAAAAAAGCGGGAATCGCCCCGCTTTTATTCATTATTTGTTTTTCAGTTTATCTAACTCTTGTTCGTATGATGTTTTTTTAGCTTCAAACATTGCTAATTTTTCTTGTTCTTGAGCGATTTTTTCAGGTTTTGCTCTTTGCATAAAGTTTGGATTATTTAACATTTTTGAGGCATGGTCAATATCAACTTGATTTTGTTCAATCATTTTTTCTAGACGTTGAATTTCAGCTTGTTTTGTTTCTTCATCCATTACTACAAATATTTTGAAATCACTTGCTTGAATTAATGTGTCTTCATTTGCTTGATATTCAAAATTGGCTAGTTTGGAAATTATGTTTAAATCTTCTTCTTGCAATATTTTTAAGTCAATTGCAAAATATAATGTTTTAGCTTTCGAGATATTTTTTTGTTCACGGTATTTACGTAACTCAGTGATTATTTCAATCATTTTTTCCGCTTTTGCTGTGTCTTTTACTGCATCAAAAACTGGAACTTTAGCTTCGTATAAGTCTTCATTATACATTTGTTCGAATAAATAATCAGTTGTGAAAGGTAAGAATGGTTGCATCAAAATCAAGATTTTTTTAAAGATTTTGTGGATAACAGTTGATTTGTTTTTAAATTTTGCAAACTCTAAGTATCAACCACTAAATTCATTTACTATAAACTTTTGAATTTCTTTGTAAACAACAGTGAATTCATATTTATCCATGTTGATGTTGATTTGTTCTTCAAATTTATTTAATCTATCAACAATATAGGCATCATAGGCATCTAATTTTGAGTTTGTCGACTTATTGATTTCAAAATTGTTAACCAAACGAGCAATATTCCAGAACTTGTTAACAAATAGTTTCGCTGTGTCAAGTTTTGAGTTACCAAAATTTATATCCTGACCTGGAGTTGAATTAAATAATAAAGCAATTCTTAAAACATCTGAACCATGTTGTTCAATTACTTCAATTGGATTTATACCATTTCCTAATGATTTGGACATTTTGCGTCCTTGTTCATCTCTTAAAAGACCGTGAATTAAAACATGTTCAAAAGGTATGTTATTCATAAATTCTAGTGACATAAAATACATTCTAGCTACTCAGAAGAAGATAATATCATAAGCAGTTACTAAAACTTGAGTAGGGAAATAACGTTGTACTTTTTCAGTCTTTTGTGGTCACCCTAGAAAAACGAAAGGTGCTAATCCCGAACTAAATCATGTGTCTAAAACATCTTCGTCTTGCACTCAACCTTCTCCTGGCTTAGTCAAGCTGACTTTAATTTCTTCACCTTTATATCATGCTGGGATCCTGTGTCCTCATCATAATTGACGAGAAATAGTTCAGTCATAAACATTTTCCATTCATTGTTTAATTACATCTTTAAATCTTTCAGGATAGAATTTTACTCCATCTTCTTTTTCAATGTTTTCTAAAATGTTTTGTGACATTTTGTTCATTTTTAAGAATCATTGTGGTTGCACTAAAATTTCAATTGGTGCTTTTGAACGTTCGCTTAAACCAACATTAGAAATTGTTTTTTCAACTTTGATTAAATAACCTTCGTCGGCAAGTTTTTGTGCAATTTTGTCCCTTGCTTCAAAACGATCTAGGCCAGCAAATTCACCTGCCAGTTCAGTCATTTTTCCTTGTTTATTGATACACTCATTGATTTCAAGACCATTCTTGTTAATGATATCAATATCGTTTGTAGCATGGGCACTAACTTTCATTACTCCTGAACCAAAACTAGGATCAATATAGTCATCAGAAATTATTGGAATTAGTTTTTTAGTTAAAGGATGCAAGATGTTTTTACCTAAGAATTTCTGATAACGAACATCAGTTGGGTTAAATGCTACAGCAACATCACTTGGCAATGTCTCAATTCTTGTTGTTGCAACTTCTAAATATTCATTAGAATCTTGCAACGGGTATTTAATGTAATACATTTTTTGTTCAATTGGTTCACTTAAAACTTCAACATTAGAAAGTGCTGTCATTTGAACTGGATCTCAACTTATTGCTCTTGTACCACGATAAATTATTCCTTTGTTGTATAAGTCAATAAAAACTTTAAGAACTGCTTCGTTAGCTTCTTTGTCAAGTGTAAAACGCTCTGAAGAATAGTCTAAAGCTAAACCTAATTTTGCTCATTGTTCGTGAATGATATTTGAATATTTATCTTTTCATTCTCAAACAACTTTCAGAAATTCTTCTCTACCCATTTCGTGCTTATTTTTGCCTTGTTCTTGTAACATGGCTTCAACTTTTGCTTGTGTTGAAATACCAGCATGATCAGTACCTGGTAAAAATAATGTATCGTATCCTTGTAATTTTTTGTAACGAATGATTGTGTCTTGGATATATGTATCAAGAGCATGTCCAATGTGAAGTTGTCCCGTTACATTAGGAGGTGGCAAAATGATTGTAAATGGTCTTTTAGCTTCATCGTGTTTTTGAAATGTCTTTTTATCAAGTCATTTTTGGTAACGATTTTTTTCAACGATTTTGTGATCAAAATTCTTATCCATTTCTTTCCTTTCATATTTACTATTTGCTAAATCGATTATTAATGTATCTTTTAATATGCTATTATCGACGATGTTTTTAGTTTTTAATTTTTTTGTGACTTTAATTTCACTATTTTGACTAGTTCAAGCTACAAATTCGTTAATCGAGCAATAAACTGAATGATTTTCGTCTATTTTGAATAATTGAACTTGCTTGTTAGGTTCATTTTGAAAAATTACTTTTTGGTTGTTAATTAATTGTTTGGTGATGGCGTGAACTGGATTTTGTGTGAGTGAAGAAGTTTTACCAGATTCCACAACCATATTGTCATGCATTATGAATAAATGGGTTGAAAAATTAGCTGCGATATTCATATCATTGAGAAAATAGATTGCCATGGCTGATTTTTCAAACACATATTTATTTATTTCTTTTAAAATTCAATCTTTTGTTTCAGCACTAAACTTATTTATTTCACTACCGATGATGATAACTTTAGGATTTTTACTAAAAATGTTTGCAACTCTAATTTTTGCAATTGTCGTTTCATCTAAATTCGCCACACTGCGCTCTAAAATGTTTGCTTTTAAATCATAGACTGACAAAACATTGTATAGATACTGTTTGAATAAAAATAATAAAACTGAAGATGAACTAACTTCTGATTTATAAGTAATAACATTTAATAACTTGTTTAAATCAAGATGGTATTGTTTTAATTTATCATCTAAATAATTTAAATATTTGGCTTTCGGTTTGATATCTAAAAGTCAAGGTAAACTTGGTTGCAAACGATTGATTTTCAAAATTTCACTATTGAAGTTTTTAATTAAATTATTAAATTGATTAGCTTGCTTACGAACATTATTTTTAACTAAAAACAACTGATTTTCAATCTGTTTTTCTTTGAATGAAATTTCTTTGAGAGTAGTTTCACGATTTCAGCGGTTATTTAAGTTTAGTTCATTTAATAAAAAGTCGTAACGTCTTAGTTTTAAGCGATCTTTAGTTGAAAAATTCACTTTCTCGCTACTACTAATCAAACCACTAATATTGAAAAGATTGCTTAAACGACTAAAAAAATTAGCATAATAATCTTTTTGTTGTGATTTGTAATCGCTCTTGAAAGATTTAAAGCTTAAACTTACGACATCTTCAACTTGTTTTTTGATATTTTTAATTAAGTCTTTTCTTTGTGAATTGTTTCGATAGAAAAGAACTAAAGCACCTGCTGCATTTAATTTAGCATTAATTTCTAGTAACAACAATTCTAAATTTTGCGGACTCAAACGAGTAATTAAACGATAGTGAAATAGCAAAATTTTTAGCATCAGTTTATTAGCATAATATTTTTTATAAAAATAAATAAATGCTTCTAGATTTTTAGTTGTTTCCAAATACTTATTTTTATAAAATTTAACTTTTATTTTTAAATCACTAATAAATTTTAAAACAACATGTTTTGCTTGTTTGTTATTTGTTTTCTTCGTTTTTACTAACTTGAGTAGTTGATCGACATTAGTTTTGTAATTATCCGAATCATCATTACTTGTATGCTCGCTGATGAAATCATTTCTTTCTTGCCGTAAATTATTTATTTCTTGGTAATTGAGAAATAATTTTCCTTCACGATAACGTTCTTGATAACTAACATAAGTTTCAATAATATTTTTTTCAGTCTTAGTAATTAAATTTAAGTGCTGAATTAGAAAATTATTTGCAAGATTAAAAAACTCAGTCAAATATTCAGTACTGTTTTGTTTCAATTGTGCAGTCGAAGTATTAAGTGTAGAAAAGAAGCTATTAAATAACTCTTCTAAATCATTGTAGTATTCAACTTCTATTTGTTTTCTGTTAATAGATAAAGCTGTTTGGTACTCAACAAGAACGTTTTTTCAGTCTTTTAGAAAATCTTCGGAATTAAATTTGTGAGTGTCGCTGTCAATAAAATATTGATAAAGGTAATCAATTAGTTTAGTTTTTGTGTCAGTATTATTTCAAGTGTCTCGGAAGCCCCAACCTAAAAAATGACGATAATTTTTTCATTGTTGTTTCAGTGATGTTTTACTGAATATGAAATTATCATTAAACACTAAAAAACCTAAATTGTTATTTTTACTTTTGCGTGATGCAATTAACATATCGAAAATTGCATTTTGTGTATTTTTGTTAGTGTTAATGATAGAAAGAATTTGATTAGGATAAAGAGAAAAATTGATGTCGTTAACATCAATTGATTGTTTATTTTGCGAAATTTGACCTAATCTTATTGCTTGTAAGAAAGTTTTCTTTTTTGAATAACTTTCCATGTTAGAAACCAGTTACTTCCCTTTTTTGGATTAAAGGTGAAACGATAGTATAAGTTGCATAAATGACAGAAAGATTAAATCAAATTTTGACAGGACTCAATAGAGTATGAGAAGTTAAGTTGACTCAAAAATCAACTTTTAGAGACATTGTGTCCCCTCAAGAAAGTAATAAAACGTTCAAAAATTCTAAGATAGCACAGAAAGAAACAATGGCCATCATATCAATGAAACGTTGATATTTTCTTCGTAACACTAAACGATATATTGTTACACCTACCATCATAGTGGCGAATCCAGCAGTAGTTATTAAAATATAGAATCATTTACTTTTAATTCAACGGTTGTTAGCAAAAATTGTGTCAGATAAACTAGCGAAGATTGCAAAAATGATCAAGATTTGCACTGCTAGAATAATCATTGTTGAAAAATAAGCAAAATTAATTAATCCATATGGTTTAGATTTAGATTCAACTAAAATTAGTTTTACTTCATAATAAGCGACTTTTTCGGAAAAATATTGTGCTTGATCTAAATCTTCTTTATTGATTGCTTCTTGTTGACGAAGATTAAAGTAATCAATAATTTGCTTTAAGCGATAAATACGATAACGATTAGAGAAAAGTAGTCCTCCCACATTAAAGTAATATCAAGCAGTAATTCCAGGCACAATTCCCGCTACTGCAACTGCAATTGTGTATAAAACATTGTAGTAAGTGGGAATTAGCGCAAAAGATATTAAGTCAGCCAAAACACCAGTAATTGCTCCGATGAAAGGTCCAAACAAAAATCCAGTAATTTTCACTGGTAAACCTATGAAAGAGAATTTAAAACTTGGTAAAGCACTTATTGGTACAATTCGCACACTAATGATAAAAAACACAACACTAATTGCAATTAAAACTCCAACAAAGGCAATTTTTTTAGAATTTCATTTACTAAAATTGATGTCAGTTTGTGCTCTTAGTCAACTTAGATAGTGACGAATTCCACCTGGCAATTTATCCATATTTTCTCCTTTCTCAATAATTTTAATACATAAAGTATTAGTAACGTGATAATTTTAGATTTTTGTCAATTGTAACACTAGAAATAAAGGTCTTGTAATAACTTGCATTAAACAATATTCCGATGTAAGTGAAATAAGACATAAACAAAATAAACAATTGCACATACATAAATGAAGAAACAGATCCTCATTTTTCATATTTTGCAATCGAAGAAATGAAACCAAAGGTAATACTAAAAATTGACGAAGGAATAGCACTAATAAAAGCACCAATTGCAATATCAGAAAATTTAAGTCTAAAATTGGCTGCAAATTTAAATAAAAGTAGGTAACCAATTATAAAGAAGACAACAACAAAAAAGGTCATCAATATGTAATAAATTAGTAAAAATTGTCATCCTTTGTGATCATAGCCTTCAGAACGTAAATAAGCTAAGAACAAGGTAAAAAGCAAGATCACAACATATAAAAATGCAGTCAAACAAATTACTATTCACAAGGCTTTAATTTTGGTTTTGAAGAAATTTGATGGTCTATCGTGATTATAAAAAATCGAAATAGACTCAATAAAGCGAGTATAACCTCGACTTGAAATTCACACTGCACTGACAATTAATAGTATTGCAATTAAGCTTCCGCCTGATTGGTTTTTAGCAAATAAACCAGTCAAGTTAGGCATAACCTTATTAATTCCTGGAATCAAACGAGCAAGAATGTCTTCACTCAAAACATTAGCATATGTGATTGACTCGCCATTGACTTGATTAATATAAGGGCTAGGAATTAGTCCGATTGTACTAATGATTACCAAAATCGGAATAAATGAAACGAACAAATAAAGAGCGGTTCCAGCTGGAATGTAAGCAAATTCTTTACTTCTTATTCTTGTATAAGTTTCGTCAGTAATTTTATTCAATTTATCTTTTGAAAGCTTAGATGAAGGAACAACAACTTTAGCAATCAAAAGAATGAAACGCTTCATAATTAGTTCAATAAGATTGCTAAAGCGTGAATTTCGTATTGATCGAGATCTAATTCTGCGATTTCTTTGACTCATGTTATGAAAGTTTTTTAGCTAATATTTCTTGTGCTTTTTGTGCGTCGGCTTGTCCTTTTGTTTGCTTCATTACTTGCCCTATGACAAATTTGTTAACTCTTTCAGGACGTTGTGTGTATTCTGTTTTTAAATCAGGATATTGTTGTAAAACATTGTCAATAATTGAATCAATTTCGAAACTTAAATCTTTTGCATATAAGTTATTTATATTAAGAATTTCATTTAGACTCGAATCTGACGATTGTTTTTGCTCTAACACAATTTTTACTGAATTTTTCAGTATTTTATTTTCTTCAAGTAACAAAATCAACTGCTTTAAATCTGAAGTTGAAATTTTTAAATCTTTTAGTGCGATGTTTTTTTCATTTAAAAATGAAACAATATCACTGAAGAAAATGTTGGTTGTTTTTTTAAAGTCATTAGAAGCGATTGCATCTAAAAAATTAGCATATTCAATATTTTCAATTAATTGTCCAATTTGCACGTCATTTAACTTATTATCTAAGTAACGTTGTCTTCTTTGTCAAGGCAGTTCATTGATTTTTATGCTTGAAATTAATTCATTTGATAAGTGAACGAATGGAATATTAGGTTCAGAAAAATATTTGTAGTCAACTGCTCCTGATTTGCTACGCATAGTTTTATTTGTCTGAGTTTGTTCATCGAAACGTTTTGTTTGCTGTTCAAAGGTTTCATTTGCTAAATATTTAGCTTTTTGTCACTCAATTTCCCACTCTATTGCTTTGGCAACATTATTTAAAGAATTTAAGTTTTTGATTTCAACTCTTGTTCCATATGAATTTGATCCTTGAGGACGAATCGAAATATTGACATCAGCGCGTAAAGAACCTTCTGACATTTTTGCATCACTGATATTTAAACTCAAAGCAATCAAACGAATCATATTAATATATTCAACCGCTTCTTGAGCTGAGTGCATGACTGGACGCGAAACTATTTCAATTAAAGGTACACCCGCACGGTTGTAATTTATAAAAGTTGACCCGTTTTCGTGAAGTTGCTTAGCAGTGTCTTCTTCCATGTGAATACGTTCTATTGCTATATACTTTGTTTCATTATTTATTTGAATTGGCAATTTTCCATCTCGTCCGATTGGACGAAATTGTTGAGTAATTTGAAAACCTTTTGGCAAGTCAGGATAAAAGTAATTCTTTCTATCAAAGTGAAGCTCATTATCAATTTGCATATCTAGCGCTTTAGCTAGTTTGATTGCACTTATGACTGCTTGTTTATTAAGTAATGGCAGTGTTCCTGGGTATGCTAAATCAATGACACTTACTGCTTCATTTGGTTGAAGATTGAAATCATTAGCGGCATAAGAAAACATTTTGGTTTTTGTGTTTAGTTCTAAGTGAATTTCAATCCCTATAACTGCTTCAAATTCCATTATTTTTCTCCTTTGATAATATCTTCAATTCATAAAGCATGCTGCAACATTTTAACATCTTGATATTTAGCACTGTCAATCGCAAGCGAGTAAGGCATACTATTTTCATTTTTACCAAGCGGTAAAGTTAAAGAAGGATTACCTACTAGGTTAGCATAAGTTAAAATGTAATCCATGAATGATTCATCAGATTGGGCATCAAAACGTGGCGCAACATCTTTAGCTGCTGGGTATATGAAAATATCACAATTTTGGTGAATATTAGCGAAATAGTTAGCAAGCAAACGACGCATTTTCTGAGCTTTTTTCAAGTAACGTTCTTGATTTTCTTGTTCTAAATAATATGAACCTAAAATTAAACGTCTTTGAACCATTGGCCCTAATCCTAATTGACGAGTTTTAATATATGTTTGCATTCAATTATCTTGCTCTTGTCTTAGTCCGAAAGCTGTTCCATTTAAATTAGCAAGATTACTGCTTGCTTCCGTAAAAGCAATGATTTGATACACAACAGACACTGATTTTAGTAATTTTTCATCAACTTTTACAGGCTGTAATGAAACTCCTTCTTGTGACAATTTATTCAATAATTTTTGATAACTATCTTTTACACTCTTACTTAAATAGTCAAAGCAATCCAGGTAGGCTATCTTTTGCGGTTTTTTAGTTTTTATTTCTTCTTTGCTAAAACTTAAATCTAGAGATGTGTTGTCATTTGAAAAATCTTGTTTGAATAACACTTGCGCAATTTCAAAACTATCGTTGACATTGTGACTAAATCAAGCAACAGTATCAAGTGAAGAAGCAAAGGCAAAAAGACCATATCGACTGACTGCTCCATATGTGGGTTTGAATCCTACTCTACCTACGTATGAAGCTGGTAAACGCACACTATCTCCAGTATCTGAACCTATTGCAAAACCTACATTTTCAGTAAATGAAGCGGCCGCTCCTGAAGAACTTCCTCCTGCCAAGTAATCTTTGTTTAAAGGATTGCGAACTAAGCCAAAATAAGAAAATTGTCCGGTTCCACCTAAACCAAATTCGTCTAGATGAGTTTTAAAAGCCAAAGTAGCACCTGCTTGTTGTAATAATTTAACAATTGTTGCATCATAGTAAGGAATGAAATTTTCAAGAATATGACTTGAAGCATGTGAAATACTGTCTTTGGTTGCGTAGTTACTTTTTAGCGAGTAAACACAATTAGCAAGAGTCCCTTCATTATTTAACTTAGCATCTTGATACACATAACTGACTGCATTATTTGTGTCATTTGCTGCTTCTATGAGTGCTTTTTGCAAATTTCCTTTGTTAATCATTTATAACCTTTCTTACCTTAACAAAAGTGTCATCTTTGTCGTATGCATTGGTTAATAATTCTTGTTTGCTTATACCTGGTTTAGGTTCATCTTCACGCAACATATCAAAATCAATAGCTTTTTCGTTAATGTGTGTCATGGGCTCAAGATGGTCTAAATCAAAACTATTCAACAATTCAAGTTGTTTTTTGATGTTTTCATGTTCTTCATTTAGCAATAAAAAAACTTCTTCTTTTGGTTCAAACAATAAGTCATTAGCTAGTTTAATCATTTTTGCTTTTTCCACATTAGCCTCCTATCATTTTGGATATGAAACAAATTCCATGTCGTTTAAATAATCAAGTTCAGGAAGTTGTAAATTTCTGATAACAATGCGATAAGCATGTAAAAAGACACGATGCGATTTTTTGCCACCATATTTTGTGTCCCCTAGAATCGGCACTTGCATGTGTGCTAAAGTTGCTCTAATTTGGTGTTTTTTACCAGTTTTTAAAGTAGCAAATTTTTTACCGTTTTGTGTGAAAAAATGAGTTGTTGCTTTTACTCCAAACTTGTTATCGCGATCTACTACCATCTTTTCTTTTTCAATGTCTTTTTTTAATCTAACACTTACTAATTCATCACCTTCAAAATCGCTAATGAATTGATATGTTTTTTCAAAATCTTTATGTCTTGCTTTTAGTTCAACTAATGTTTTATAGTTTTTGGCATAAATTATCAGTCCTGATGTTACTCTATCCAAGCGACCAATTGAATCAGGAACAAAAGAAGCAAATTTTTCATATTTTAGGTATGTTAAAACTTGATTTTGTAGCGAGTCTTCTTCACCAACCATTGTCACACCTGCTTTTTTGTCGACGATTAAAATATTGTCATCTTCATACACTTTTTTGAAAGTTACATTGGTTTTTTGCACTCTTTTTTCAATGTTTGCATTGTCAATTCCATAAACTGTGACTTCATCACCATTGCTTAGTTTTAAGGATTTATCGTTAATTTTTTTACCATTTAGTCGAACATCTTTTTGACGAAATGTTTTTTCAATTTTTGAAATTGGAACATTGTTACAATTCTTGATTAAAAACTTGTATAAAGTTCTACCTTCATCATTTGCTGTTGCTTTTAGTTTAATCATTATATTCTCAATCCTGAACTATTGCATCTTCGTCATCACGACGTTGTGAATTAAATAAGTCGTAACGTTCTGCCTCAACTTTTTGCTCATCTTCTTCGTATTTATCAAATTCTTCAAAAATTGGTAACTCTGAAAGTGACTTAATTTTGAAATAATCATAGAACTTGTTGGTAATTCCGTACAAAATAGGTTGTCCTGGTGTAGAAGCTACTCCTACTTCTTCAATCAATCCTTTAGCTAGTAAAGTTATCACAATATGATCACTGATTACTCCCCGGATGTTATTGATCATTGAACGTGTGATAGGTTGTTTGAAAGCAATAATTCCTGCAACTTCGACCGCTGCTTGACTCAAAGTTTGTTTCTTTGTGACACTAACTAAATTGCTGATTGCTTCTTTTGCTAAAGGAGCAGTTAAAAATTTGAAAACTTTGTTAAATTCATGAACTTCAATTCCTCTTGACAAAGAATTAAAGTATTTTTGAAAATCTTGTAAAAGTGTGTAAGCTTCATTTTCATTATTTAGATTGAATACTTCTTTCATTTGTTCAACTGAAAGACCTTGGTCGCCTTGAACATATAAAAGTGCTTCAATAATTTTATTGTTGACCATATTTTTCTCCTTTTTTGATTGCAACAATTTCTAATTCTTCATTTTCACTGATAACAACTACTTGTTGACGTGCTAGATCTAGTAAAGCAATTAAACTAATTACAAAATGCCCGTATGTCGGAACACTGAAAACATCTTCAAAATTTAGAGTATCAGTGTTTTTAGTTTCAAATAATTGCAAAATTCTTTGTTTTTGTTCTTCTGGCGAAACTGCTTTAGTTGAAAGCGAAATATTTTTTAATGTTTCAGCATAAGTTCTTTCAAACATTTTTCTTAATACTAAAGCAAGTCTTGAACCTGATGAGTGTCCTGCTAGTTCATTAGGATCACCTTTTCGCACAAAAGGACGTAAATCACTAATGGTTTTGTTGTATAAATCTTTTCTTTGTTCTTCGTGCTGTTTTAAAACAACACTCAAGTCTTTGAAGCGTTCATATTCAGCAATTTGACTCAACAAACGAATTTTTTCTTTGTTTGCTTCTTCTTGTTCTTCTGGATCTTGCAAAATCATTTTAGCTTTTAGATTAATTAAAGTTGCAGCCATTACTAAGTATTCAGAAGCGGTATCAAAATCATTTTCATTAAGATTGTGAATAATTGCTAGATATTGATCAGCAATTTCGTTAAGATCAATTTCTCAAATATCAATATTTTTATCTCTAATTAAAGTAACAAGTAAGTCCAAAGGACCTGCGAATGATGAAAGCTTAATGTCTAAGTAAGAAGGTTCTAATGATTCATTTGGTTCCATAAAAATTAAAAGTCCTCAAGTTTACGTGCTTTTTCTTGCAATTTTGCTTCTTTTTTAGCTTGTTTTTGGCTGTATGTTAGTTTTTTAGGATTACGTTTTTTAGGTTGTTTTTTTGAATTGTAAACTTCTTGATTTTGATATTCTGATTGTACTTTTTGTTTTACTAAGTTAGCAATTTGACTTGTTTCAGCTTGGTTGATTTTCAAAGTGTCAATAGCATCATGAAAAATTACTTCAATAGTGATTTTTTTTCTTCGTTTTGGATCTAAAGCAATCCCACTTCCATTAATAGTCACTGGCACAACTGCAAAAGAATTAGATTTAACTACTTTAAATGCTCCTGCTTTAAATTCTAATAATTTGTCATCACGTGATCTTGTTCCTTCAGGAAAAATTACCCCCAAAGTTCTTTGATCACGAACAAAATGACCAAAGGATTCCAATGTTTTAACGCTTTCACGAATGTTTTCACGATTTAGGTAGAATGTATCAATGATTGAAAGTGTTTTACGAGTTAAATATTTGTCTTGTAGTTCCTGTTTTGCTAAAAATGTTGGTCTTAAATTGTCAACGTTAACATCTTTAGTTTGTTTGTCCATTGCTGCCATTATTGCAATAGCGTCAATATTTGACACATGGTTAGGATACAAAATTGCGCCATGTTTTGGCAATTTATCATACCCTTTAACAACTAATTCGATTTTTAAAAATTTCAATAATCATTTAGCTCTTTTAACTAAGTAATCTACTCTTTTTTGCAGTGTAAAGACGCTTGGATTATTTTTTGAATTTCTAGCCGTTCTCAAAATTCCTAGAATTCTTAATCCTAGTCATGGGCTACACAAAATCATCTTTGTCTTAATGTTCATTTTTGCTCCTTAATTTTTGATTGCCATAGCAATAACAAACTCACCCTCGCTAGATGTTGAAAGTGAGAAATTTTTGTAACGATAGGTTATATCTTTTGAAATTGAAATATCTTTAAAAGAATATTCACTATTGTCAGCTTTATAAATCGCCTCTTTAAGTGCTCATCTTGTCGCTAAAAATATATCTTTGTTTTCGCTTTTTTGATAGTCAACATATTCAATGTCTGACAGAAAACGTTTAATAAAATGTTCTTTTACTTCTTTAAACCGATTAATGTTTACCAAATCAATTCCTATCTTATACATGTTTATAATTATACCTGTGGTTTATATTTAAAATAAATATAAAAATTATTTTTTCTGGCTATGATTTCTTACTTTAATAAGTAGGAGGCAATATGAATAAAAATAAAGGTATGCTTTTGGAAAAAATAATTAATCAAACTAATGAACGTTATGCCCTACTTAATCTTGCATTAATTCACAAAAAGAATCTTGATATTAAATTCAAACAAGTAGTAAAAAAGGACAAAAAATTACTGATTGAAGATGCTAAAATAGTGCAAAAATCGACGGTCGACTACTATGGAATTTATAGAGGTAAATTCATTGCTTTCGAAGCAAAAGAATGTGAAGGTGACACTTTTTCCTATCAAAATATACGTAAGCATCAAATCGAATATTTGGACTTAATTAATCGGCATCAAGGGTGTGGTTTCTACATAATTTTTTTCAAAAAATATGATGTCTTTTATTGAGTAAAAAGTACTCATTTACACACGTTTTTTGAAAAAAAGAGATCACTGAAAATGAGTGATCTCGACAAGATAGGAAACAAGCTAGAATTGATATTTCCTGGGGTATTAAATTATTTAGATTTTATTTATTAATTTTACTTTTTAGAACTTTTGAAAATTTGAATTTAGGTTCTACCTTAGCAGGAACAATAAGTTGTTCTTTTGTAAAAGTGTTGATAGTTACTTTTTCGTCTTTGTGTACTGTGCTGAATGTTCCAAAACCTGAAATAGCAACTTTTTCTCCTTGTAATAATTGTTCAACAATTACATCTTCAAGAGCATTGTAAAATTGTTCAACTTCGCTAATTGACTTGTCTAATTTTTGAGCAATTTCGCTAATTAATTCTTTTTTGTTCATAACTATTCTCCTTTAAGATCTCTTTTAATCAAATTTTTCAACATTAGTTCTAAATCATAATCTTCATAAATTACTTTATATAAACCTTCAGTTATCGGTAATTCCATTTGTTTTTTACTTATAACATTATCATAAATCGCTTTTAAAGCAGTTAAACCTTCTACAGTCATTTTTGTATCAAGGGCTTCTTTACCTTTTTGACCGTAAAGCTTACCAAAACTAAAATTACGAGAAAACTCACTAAATGCAGTAACGATTAAATCACCTATTCCTGTCAATCCAAACAAGGTTTCTAATTTTCCACCGTTAGCTTCTGCATATTTGCGCATTTCAACAAGTCCTCGAGTAATTAGTGCTGCTCGAGTGTTAATTCCATAACCTTTTGCATCCAGAATGCCTGATGCAATAGCTAAAACGTTTTTATAAATCGAACCGATTTCAGCTCCAATTTCGTCTGTTTGAGTATAAACACGGAAATAATCATTTGAAAACAGTTGTTGTACCAATTTTGCTTTATTTTCATCGCAATCTACTGAGTCAACAACAGTTATTGAGTCTTTAACAATTTCTTCAGCGTGTGAAGGACCTATTAAACTAACAACACCTTTCACATTTGCATTGTTAGCTGTTTTTTGTTTCATAGCAGTGTGTAAAGGGATAATTGTTCCTGGATAAAAACCCTTAGCAACATTGATAAACATAACTTCAGAATTTAAATTTGCCAAAACATCATTAAATACTTGATCCATAAATTTAGATGGCACTGCTAATAAAACATAATTAGTTTTATCTAGTGCTTCTTTGAGATTGTTAGTTGTTTTAAAATTTGGTAAATATATTGATTCTGGAAAGTACTTTAAATTTTTGCCTTGTTTTAATTGTTCTAATTCAGTTGTATCAACACCATAAATAGTAACATCGTGACCGTTTTTGTGCAAAATTTTTGCACAAGCTGTTCCCATTGAACCTGAACCGATAACAGTGATTTTATTACTCATAATTTCTTCCTTCATTTTTGTTTCTTAACAGAATATTAATCGGAGTTCCCTCAAAGTCAAAATACTCACGTATTTGATTTTCGATATAACGCAAATATGAAAAGTGGGCATACTCACGATTATTAACAAACAACACAAATGTTGGTATTCTTCCTTCTATTTGTTGGGCAAAATTTATTGTTAAACGTTTACCTTTTAATGATGGTGCTGGCTTGAACAATTGCATTTGCATTATTGCTTCATTTAGTTTTGATGTAGGTATTTTTCTCTCAAGATTCTCTCTTACTGTAATTATTAGTTTTTTCAACTTATCTAGCCTCTTGTGACTTTTAGCACTTATAAAAACTATCGGAGCCCAATCTATAAACTTAAATTTTTCTCGCAACATTTCTTCATGACGAATCATTGTATTAGTTTCTTTTTCGATTAAGTCTCACTTGTTAACAACTATAATAATTGGTTTTCTTTGTTCAAAAGCAAAACCTGAAATACGTAAGTGAAAGTGACTAATGTCTTCAGTTGCATCTAGTACTAAAAGAGTTAAATCACTTTCTTCCAAACTATTCATTGCACGCATTAGTGCATAATGTTCAACACTGTCAATAAGCTTAGATTTTTTCTTGATTCCGGCTGTGTCAATAATTTCAAATGTTTGGTCTTCTATTTTTACTAAATCACTAACGCTATCACGAGTTGTTCCACTAACGTCACTAACAATAGAACGATACGAACCGCTAAGAGCATTTAATAGTGAAGATTTCCCAACATTCGGTTTTCCAATTATGCTTAATTTGAAATGCTTTTCAGAATCTTCATCATTTTTGGCAATTTTTTCAACAATCGCATCTAGCAACGAACCTAAACCTTCTCCATGAATGGCACTAAGAGCAAAAATTTCATCAAAGCCTAGCGAGTAAAAAATAGGATTAAATTCACCACGCTCGCCTTCACACTTGTTAATGGCAAGAATAATTTGTTTTCCTGATTTACGCAACAAATTAGCTACATAATAATCTTCATTAGTTAAATCTTGGCGTCCATCAAGCATAAAGACAATAATATTTGCTTCTTCAATTGCTATTTGCGCCTGAATTGAAATTTGGTCTTGCATTTGGTCATCACTCACCGTGATTCCACCAGTATCCACAACTTTAAAAGTTGTTCCAGTTCAAGTCACTTCATCGTATAAACGATCTCTTGTAACTCCTGGTTGATCATGAACTATTGCTTTTCTTTTATTGATTAATTTATTAAAAAGAGTGCTTTTACCAACATTCGGCTTTCCAACAATTGCTACTAATTCTTTCATGCTTTTACTCCTTAATTTTTTCTAAGGCTAAAGCATGTATTTCTGCATAAACCTCTAGAAGACTTTTTTTCGATGAATCAATTCTAATCGAACCTGGTGAACATATTAATGGATCTTCTTTGCGATTCATATCTTGTTCATCCCTTGCAATAATTTCTTGCAATGTTTTGTCATAGTCACTATCGAAACCTAATTCAGCATTTTGTAAAACTCTACGTTTTGCTCTAATGTCAGCATCAGCTCATAAGAAAATTTTAAGTTCAGCAGTAGGAAGAATACGGTAAGTTGCATCACGACCATCAATGATAATTCCTTTATAAGAAACAGAATATCATTGTAAAAAGTCAACTACTTTTTTACGAACAGAAGGATAAACTGCAATGTCACTTGCTGCTTTGGAAACTTCATCTTTTCTTAAATCATGAGTAACATTACGACCTTTAAAATACACTTGTTCTTTTTCATCAATTTTGATGTCTTCGAAATTTCATTGACTATTCACTTGGCTTTCATTTGTTAAGTCCAATTTTTGCTCAATTGCGTTTAGGGCAATTAGTCGATAAATTGAACCGCTTGAGATAAAGAAATAGCCCAATTCTTTGGCTAGAAGCTTGGCGACACTAGATTTACCAACACCGCTTGGACCATCAATTGCTATGTTAATGCGCTTTTCCATAATTATTCTCCTCTTAGTTTGCTTAATTCTGTTTCAACGATATTTTGAATTGCATCGATTTTTGCATCATGCAACAATGGCAAGAATTTTTGCTCATAAATCATTTCACCATCCAACTTATTTTTTTGTTTAACGGTTTCAAGATTTGCAATTTGTTTTGTAATGAAATCATCATTACTAGATTTTGGTTTAGCAGAATTCACTTTTTCTTTAATGATCGTCTCATTTTCAACATAAGTTTTGAAATCGTTAAATTCTTTTTCAAAATCTTCAAAATAACCCGTTAGCTTATCTCTTAATTTCAAATATTCTTTACGGGTTTTTTTAATAGTTTTTACTAAAGAACTAGTCTTTTTCAGCTCTTCACGATAATTTTTAAAATGCTGCTTTCTACTAGGCAAATTCATAAAAGAATTATAGCCACATAATGCTTTAAAAAAATAAAAAAGTTAGCTATTTTTTACTAACTTCTTTAACTCATTTTTCATAGGTATTATCTTTATTATTTTCAAGAGCTTGAACAACGATTTTTCGCTCTGAATCTGATAAAGTAGGAATAAATGTTTTAATTCTTACAATCATTTTTCCGTATTTGTTTTGGTTTAAGAACTTAAATCCACAATCTTTGATTATGAATGTGTCACCATCTTGATTTTTTTTGTCAAGTTTTATTGGTTTTTCACCATATGGCGTTGGCACATAAATAGTTTCTTCAGCTATTATTGATTTAACTGATACAGGAACTTCTAAAATAATATCATTATCAATTCTACGGTAGTAGTCATGACGCTTAACTTCAATAACAAGTCGCATATCTCCGGTTTGTCCACCATTTTTTGATGGAATTCCGAACCCTTTTAGCAAAAGAACTTGACCACTCATTATCCCTGCTGGAATATCAACTTCTTGTTCAACATTAGTTCTAATTGAACCATTACCTTTACATTTTGAACATTTTTTGACAATTATTTTTCCAGTACCAGAACAATCAGGACAAGTTGTTACACTTTGAAATAAACCAAACATTGAAGAAGCAACTTTACCCCCGCCATCACAAGTAGAACACTTCTTAAAGTCTTCGTCTTTTTCAGCTCCTTTGCCTTTACATAAATCACAAATCTCGATTTTTTGAAGTTTTAAGGTTTTTTTGACTCCGAACACTGATTCAAGAAATGTTATTGTTATTCTTTGTTCTAAATCAGCTCCTTTTGTTGGACCATTGGGTTTTGAACGTCCAAAGGCACCACCAAAGAAATCACCAAAGCCATCGAATTCATCAAAGCTAAATGCTTTTGAAAATCCACCAAAAAATTGTTTGAAGATATCAGATGCGTTCGAGAATCCTGAAGCTCCACCCATTTGGTCAAAAGCAGCATGTCCAAATTTATCGTATTTAGCTCTTTTCTCTGGATCACTTAAAACTTCGTATGCTTCCGAAACTTCTTTAAATTTTTCTTCTGCTCCTGGTTCTTTATTTCTGTCCGGGTGATATTGCATCGCTAGTTTACGATATGCTGATTTAATTTCTTTTTCAGTTGCTGTCTTAGAAATTTCCAATACTTCATAGTAATCACGTTTTTTATTTGCCATAATAAATATATTTTAGCACAAAAAGGACTAGAGTGCTAAATTTTCCAATTCTTGCTTTGTTATGACTACTATTCTTTTCTTGCCATTAATGTCTTTAATAATGTTGCTTTCAGGATAATTTTTTTCGAAAAATGGTGCTACAAAATCATCGATTTCAAATATTAAAACACCGTTTTTATTTAAAAATAAATGTGCTTTTTTAAGAATTTTTAAATAATCTCTAAGGCCTGAATCTTTAGCATACAAGGCATATTTAGGATCAAATTTTGGTTTGTTAATGACTTCTTGATAGTTCAGATAAGGCGGATTAGAAATGATGACATCATATTTTTTTGTAACTTTTTTGAATCAATCAGAACGAATAAAATTGATTTTAGTTTCATTAAAAAAAGAGTTTTTTTCGGCTTGTTTTAGTGCAAAAAAGTTCTTTTCTACTGCGTCAACACAGCATTTTTTGTTTTTTTGTATCGCTATTGCTATGAAACCACTGCCTGTTCCAAGATCTAAAACTGTTGAGTCTTTGTTAATGTGGTTATAAGCTTCTAAAATAAGTTCTTCCGTTTCATAACGAGGAATTAGCACAAATCGATTTAAAAAAATTCGGACATTTTGCATTTCGCAAAAGCCGATTATTCTTTGTACTGGATAACCTTTTTTAAGAAGCTTTTGCTCTTTTTTTGAAACTTTTAGTTCTAAATTGTTTCGGTGTTTTTCACGCAAAAGTTCTTCTTGTGTAGGCATGTTAATTATTGTTCTCCAATTTGAGCAATTTTTTCTGCTCTTTCTTCAGCTAATAATGATTCAATTAGCGAAGTCATGTTTCCATCCATAACATTTTTAAGCGAAGTTGAAAATCCTATTCTATGATCTGTAACTCTGTCTTGTGGATAGTTATAAGTTCGAATTTTTTCACTTCTATCACCTGAACCAGCAAGTTTACGAATAGTTCCTTCCTCCTCTTCTCTTTTTCTTACTTCCATTTCATATAGTTTAGATTTCATTAATTTCATTGCTTGTTGACGGTTAGCAATTTGTGAACGTTCATCTTGCGATGTAACTACTAAACCTGTTGGAATGTGAGTAATACGGACAGCACTATCGGTTGTATTAACACTTTGTCCACCTGCTCCTGAAGAACGGAAAGTGTCCACTTTTAAATCTTGTGGTCTGATTTCAATTTCGACATCATCATCGACAGCAGGAAGAACTGTTACAGTAACAGTTGAGGTATGGACTCTACCTTTTGTTTCGGTAGCAGGAATTCTTTGTACACGGTGAACTCCTCTTTCAAATTTTAATTTTGAAAAGACTTTATCTCCACTCACTGAAAAGACAACTTGACTAAATCCACCAGCTGCTCCAAATGTTGAATCGATCATTTGGACTTTCATATCATTTAGATCAGCATATTTTTGATACATTCTAAACAAGTCACCAGCAAAAATGTTAGCTTCATCTCCACCGGCTGCTCCTCTAATTTCGATGATAACGTCTCTTTCGTCATTTTCATCTTTAGGTAATAAAAGAATTTTTAGTTCTTCTTCAAGAGTGGTCATTTCTTCTTCAAGCGATTCAATTTCCATTTTTGCTAATTCTAACAATTCAGCATCTTTTTCGTTTTTTAATACTTCTTTAGCTTGAATAAAAGCATCATTACTTTTTTCTCATTTTACGAAGCTTTCATAAATGTCACGAATTGCATTTTGTTCTTTTTGCAATTTTGCATATTTTTTGGTGTCATTGTAAATTTCTGGTTTTAATAAATCTTCTTGAATATCCAAATATTTAGTTTTGATAGCACTTAGGCTTGAAAGCATTGTCTTTTCCATAATTAAATTATTATACAATAATTTGTCTTGCTTTAGGGTACTAAGATTTTGACAAAAATAACCTTTTTGGACTAAAATATAACAAAAAAGGAGAAAAATATGGATTTATACCAAGCAATTTTAAAACGTACAAATATTAGAAAATTTAAAGATAAAGCAATTGACGATGAATTAAAAAAGAAATTAGTCGATGCTATCAAATTGGCACCTAACTCTTCTAATTGACATTCTTCAAGTGCAATAATAATCACCGATAAAGAACAACTAAAAGCAATCGGGCAGGCAAATAAATTTGCTCGAGCTGTTGAAAGCTGTGCAATGTTTGTTGTTTTTGTGGCTGATTTCAATCGCATGAATTTAGCTCAAAAGCACTACCCAGAAATTAAATATGATTTACACACAACAGAAGGATTTTTAGTTGCTGCTGGAGACGCTTACATTCAAGCTACTATGTTACAAGACGTTGCCATTTCGAATGGTTTAGGTACTTGCTTTTTAGGTTTAGTAAGAACAATGATTCCAGAACTAAGACAACTATTAAACATTAAAGGTCAGGCATTTCCAGTCATCGGTTTAGCACTTGGATATCCTGATGAAGAAGTTAGTGTTAAACCTAAACTAAATAGGGTTTTTGAAGGTAAATATGACATTGATTCATTAGATATCGAAGCTAAAAGATATAGTAAAGAATTGGAAGATTACTTTACAAAACTAGCTCCAGATAAAAAAGCATATTCATACTATGAAGCCTCGATTCTAAGTGCATCTAGATACAACATGAATACTAAAGAAATCGAAGAAATTTGAGACCTTAAATTACAAAACAAATAAAATAAACACACTCACAACTAGGAAAAAGATAATTTTTTCCTAGTTTTTTGTTACTTTTTCAGTCTTTTTAGCAAAAAAGATATAAAAAAATGGTGGAGATGCGGGGAATTGAACCCCGGTCCACACACAAACTTACTTGCAAGTACTACAGTTTAGTTGTCTTTGAAATACATTAACAAATCAATAAGACAACAAAATCAATTTGTTAATGGCAACTCATTTTTCAGTTTCAAAATAGTTGCACTTTTGAAACCTAAGCCCTAACGACAACTTTTTCTAGCGGGCATAGAAAAGTTGACTAAAATTCATTAAGCGAATAATAGATTTGATTGACGATTGAAGAATACAGGTGAAACTGATAGTTCTTCGTTTTTGCTAGTTTTTCCGGTCATTGAAAGCCTAGAAGCAATTATAGTCTGCCACACTACTGCGCTTTTAAGGAGCTTGTGCCTGTCGAAGCCATTACACCCCCATTAATAACAATAGCAATTATAAGCTATGGTTAGTATTGTTTCAAGATTTTTTGCAATTTTTTATCATTTTCTTCTTGAATTATTTTTTGTCTTTTGTCATGTACTTTCAAATGCTTAGCAAGAGCAATCTCTACTTTTATGTGATTATTTTTTCAATAAACTAGAGTCGGAATGATTTGCAGTCCCAATCTCTCTACTTTTGATTGAATTCTAATAATTTCATTCTTATGAAGTAAAAGCTTTTTAGTTCTTTCTAAATCACCTTTAACATTCATATACTGTGAAATGTAAAAATTATTGATTCACATTTCATTACCTTTAATGGTGCAAAAAGCATTATTTAAATTGGCATTTTGAGCTCGTAATGATTTTACTTCTCATCCTTGTAAAGAAATACCACATTCATATGTTTCTTTGATTTCATATTCATAACGAGGATATTTATTTTTTACTATTTGCTTCATAATAATCCTCTGGTAATAAGGCGTTGATTTGACCCTTTGCTTTATCAACGCTTGCAATTACAATTTCATAATCTTTGTCAGCTTTGAATTCTAAAGTTGGTCCCTTAGCAAGAAGTGGTGAGATTTGTGAAACCATTTCTCTTTGAATATCTTCGAACCTAAGAAGAATAGAGGTTTTATAGTTTGGCAATTCGAAAAATACTCCGAATTTTTCACAACTGATCACTTTAGCTTTATATTTTTGCGAAACAAAAGCTTCAAAAAATTCTGCTTTTTTAAGATCAACTACATCTCTTTCAATTGACATTGCCACAACTTCTGAATCAGTGTTCTTTTGGGCGATGTCACTGATTTTATTTTCTAATAATTCCTTTGTTTCATCATTTAATGGCTGACTGTTAAAAATATAATCTCTTATTAGACGATGCAATAATAAATCAGGATAACGTCTAATTGGGCTTGTAAAGTGAGCATAACAACTGCTTGCTAGCCCAAAATGACCAATATTTATTTCTGAATATTTTGCTTTTGATAAGGTTCTTAGTAAGTGAGCCTTAAGAAAATCATCAAAATGATCTTTTTCTTTTATTTTGTCAATCATTTTGGCAAAATCTTTTGAAAGCCCAGTGTCAGGAACTTTAACATTTAAATTTAAAAAGTTTAGAACTTCTTGCAAGTTAAAGATTTTTTCCGGTTCCGGCTCGGCATGAATACGATAAATTGAAGGTATTTTCTTGTCCGCCATCATGGTCGCAACTGTTTCGTTGGCACGAACCATAAAATCTTCAATCATCATTTCACTGATGCCTGATCTTTTTATTACGATGTCTACTACCTTGTCACCATCCATAATAATTTTTGGCTCTTCTATTTCGAAATCAACATACCCTTCGTCATTTTTTATTTTCCGAATTAGTTTACTTATATCTAATGCTGTGTCAAGTAAATAAGTTGTCTCGAAATCAAAATTGTGAGGTTTTTGAGCATAATAATCGTTAACTCTTGAATAAGTTAAACGATAATTACTTTCAATTATTGATGGATAAATTTCATACGAAATATTTTTACCATTTTCATCAATGTGCATTTGCAATGTCATTGCACATCTTTTTTGTTGTGGATTCAGTGAACAAATTCCATTTGACAATTCAAAAGGAAGCATAGGAATAACTTTGTCGGGAAGATAGATTGATGTTCCTCTTTCCAATGCTTCTCTGTCAATTGCATCATTTTCTTTGACATAATGTGAAACGTCAGCTATGTGAACTCACAAATCGAAAGTTCCGTCAGATCTTTTTTGACAACTAATTGCATCATCAAAATCTTTTGTGTCATCGCCATCAATGGTAACAGTAAATAATTGGGTTAAGTCTTTACGATTTTGATAATCAGAAGCTAAAACTTCTTTTGGTAATGATTTTGAAAGCTGTTCAACTTCAGTTTCAAAATCTATTTCAATATTATTTTGAGCTATGATCTTCTTTTCTATTACACGTGGATTATTGATGTTACCTATGTATTCAATAAACTTAACATCTACTCGTGACCCACCTGCTTTAGGACTTAAGACTTCCATTTTTGCCAATTGCTCGGTTTCGTAAACAAAATCATCTGGCAATTTTTGCACAAAATATTTGGCTCTGTCGCGATCATCAAAAGCTTCAAAAAAGAATGTCGGCACATTAAAACCTTTTACAAATTTACCAACTACAACTTTCTTTTGATGTTCCTTAACGTGAGTAACAAAAGCACGATAAAATGTTTTTTCTTCTTGTTCATAGCCGTAAATATCAGCATGGACAATATCTTTGTCTAAAACATTGTTTAGTTGGAATGGTAAAGCCAGAGCACTTTTATCTTCTTCAAAATCAATAAAACCTAATCTTTTGTTAGTTATTGAAATTTCAAAAAAACCACCTGTTACATAGTCAAGAGCAAAATATTGACCTTCACGGTTTTTTTCTACTAGCCTTAGCTTTTCGCATTCAAAAATCAATTCGGACAGTTCTTTATTATGAAATTTAGCAACTTTTAGTTGCTTTGCTATTTCAATAAATTGAAGTGGTTTTTTTTCTTTTTTTAGTAAGTCAACAATGTCTTTAGTTTGTAAATTAAAACGTTTATAACTATTTGCCATTTTGAATTACAACTCTCAGGACAATAGCAATAATTATTAATAAAAAAACGAAAATCATCATTGAATATTTAAGAAATTTTTTGAAACCTCTTTCTTTTGAAACTTTAAATAAGTCAAGGTCTCCACTACCTACAAGGGCACCACTGAAACCATTTGAATCTGGTGACATTAAAAAAGAAATAATGATGATTATGATTGCCACTATAGCAATTAAAACTAATCAAATAGTCATTAACTATTTTTCTCCTTTCATTGCTAAAAAGTACTCATCTAGTTGGTCTTTTGTAACCATTGAAGGAGAGTTTGATAATAAATCAATTTGTTTTGCATTTTTTGGAAAGGCAATAACGTCACGAATTGATTGCGAATTAGTTAGGATCATCAAGATTCTTTCAAGTCCGAAAGCCATTCCACAGTGCGGCGGAAGACCATATTTGAATGCTTTTAAGAAGAATCCAAATTTTGATTCATATTCTTTTGGTGACATATTTAATTTTTCAAACATTAATGATTGAAGTTTTGGATCATTAATACGAACTGAACCTGAACCTAGTTCATATCCATTTAAAACTAAGTCATATGAACGAGCGCGAACTTTGTCATATTCATTGTTTTCAAAATAAGACATAGTTTTTTCATCAATCATAGTAAAAGCATGGTGAGCTGGTTCATAAGTTTGACTATCTTCATTAAATTCAAACATTGGTCAATTTACGATTCATAAGAAATCATAACGATTTGGATCAGCAAGAAGATATAAATCATTTAAAACAACACGAACAGCTCCTAAAGATTTTGTTATGTCACTATATTTACCAAAGCATACAAATAGCGAACCATCACTAATGTTTGCTTTCGATAGTAGTTTTTCAAGTTGGTTATTGTCTAGACTATTCCCTATTGTCATTTGGTCTGTTATTTTGTTAGATTCAATTTTGTAAATAGCAAAATTTTTAGCATTATTTTTTGTTGCTATTTCGGTTATGTATTTTCAATCGTTTGAACTATCTTTATCAAAAGCAATAAATTTTAAAGCATCTTCGCTTGCTAGTAGTTCTGAATAATCAGTTAGAAGATATCCGTATCTTGTGTCTGGTTTATCATTTCCATATTTATCCATTGATTCAAAGAAATCCATTCTTCTAAATGGAATGTTCAATTTTAAACCTAATGAGTTAAAAATGTGTTGATAGTAATTTTCTACAAGTTTAAACAATTCTTCTTCTGTTGAAAAAGACATTTCGAAGTCAATTTGAGTAAATTCAGGTTGGCGGTCTTTACGTGAGTCTTCATCTCTGAAAACTCTTGCTATTTGGAAGTATTTTTCAAACCCTGAAGCCATTAAAAGTTGTTTATACAATTGTGGAGATTGTGGTAGTGCAAAAAATTTACCCTTTTTTCTTGTTGGAACTAAAAAGTCACGTGCTCCTTCCGGTGTTGATTTACATAGAATAGGAGTTTCAATTTCCAAAAATCCATTGGCATCGAAAAATTTACGGGTTTCTAGTGAAACTTTATGTCTTAAAGCAATGTTTTGTTGCATTTTTTCACGACGTAAATCTAAGAAACGATATTCTAAACGAAGGTCTTCATTAGCTTCAGTATTTTTTTCGTTGTCATTGATTTCAAAAGGAATTTGACTCGCACTGTTAAGGATTTTGTATGATTCAACTTGAACTTCAATCTCTCCAGTTGCTAAATTTGGATTAGCTTCCAGTCTTTTTGTTACAGTTCCCGTTACTTCAATTGCACTTTCTTTAGTTAATAAAGGATCTGAAACATCAGTAAAAATTACTTGAATAATTCCACTTCTATCTCTCAAGTCAACGAACAGTTGTTTTTTAAATTTTCTTTTGTTTGCTATTCAACCATAAAGAGTGACTTTTTGTCCTTCGTTTTTAATGGTCAAACTTGTGTTAAATATTGTTTTCATATTAAATTTCCTCAATAAATTGTTCGATATTTTTTAGCTCAATTGTTTTTTCAGACAGTAAGGTTTTTCCTTTGTCAACATATTTAATCTTATAGTGATTTTTAGCTTGATTTAACTCTTTGAAAATGATGATGTCTGCTTCAATTTGCTCTGCTTTTTTAAACATTTTTTTAATTGAAAGAGGCTCATAGAAAATTTCAATACTCAATTTGGCATTACTGCTTCTTAGTTGACTAACTAAATTTGTCATTTCCTCTTTTTCGTCTTCATTTAAATAAGCCACTAAAACTTTTTTGTATTGCGAATAGTTTTTGTTTGAATTGTTATGTGTCAAGATTTCAACTAATCTTTCCATTCCAAAGGCAAAACCAATTGAATCAACATCAGGTCCACCTAACTGTTTTAACATCCCATCGTAACGTCCACCAGCTAAAATAGTAGATTTTGTTCCCAGCGCTTGTGAAGTGGATACAAATTCAAAAACTATGTCATTGTAATAATCCAGTCCTCGAACTAAAGATTTATTAACAGAATAGTTGATGTTGTGCTTTTCCAATAATTTACATAATGAATTAAAGTCATCTTTTTCATGTTGTGAAAGAAAATCTCATAATTGTGGTGCATTTTTGACAAAATCCAAATCATTTTGTTCTTTATCATCTAATATTCTTAAAACATTATTTTCTAATCTCTTTTTATTGATTTCAGACAATTTGTCTTGATACTTAGCAAAATATTTCTGTAAATGTTGAGTGTATGTTTTACGCGAAGCATCAGAACCTAATGAATTAATTTCTAAAACAAAATCTTTGATGTTAATTTGGTTTAGAAAATCACTTGCCAACTTAATTATTTCAAAATTAGTGTCAACACTTTTGGGAGCAAGAAATTCTACCCCGCCTTGTCTAAATTCGCGATAACGACCTTTTTGTGGACGCTCATAACGGTACATATTGCCATAATAAAAAACTTTTAAGTAGTAATTATTTGTTGCTAACTTGTTTTCAACAACACTGCGAATTACTGGAGCAGTACCTTCAGGACGAAGACTAATCATTTTTTCTCCGCGTGTTTGGAAAGAATACATTTCTTTATTTACAATGTCGCTGAATTCACCAGCAGAGCGAACAAATAATTCAGTGTGTTCGATGACAGGTGTCTCTATATAAGAAAAAGAATATTTTTGACAAATATTCTTAAATGTATCGACTATCTGTAAATATAAATTTGCTTCCTGACCAAAAATATCTTTTGTTCCTTTTACTTTTTGATACATATTTTCTCCTTACTTATTGAAATCATTGATTGTACTAAATTCTTGTTCTTCAACTTTTGAAGTAGATCAATAGAAAGTATCAATACGTTTTTGTTTGCGAGCAAACTTGTTTATTAACATTCATTGTCATAGAAGTGGCGCAAGCAAGAAATCAAAACTAAAAATTGATAGATTGATTAATAAAATTGCTAAAAACACATTTTGCATTTCACTGGTTGTAAATGCTAATGACAATGAAATTATCGACACTAAAATCAAGAATCAAACAGATGTTCTAAATGATTGATTGATCAATTTTTTGACAATTGTTTTGATTTGTTCTGGAGAATAAATGTAATTTTTTAGATTTGTATCTTGGTGAGTAAGAATTTTAATTTTATTAGCACTCATTAAATGTGAGTAAATAACAAAAACATGTGCAATAAAGAAGATTAGAGCAAGATTGTAATCAAATTTAATTTTGAAAATAATCATTAAAGCAATAGTTAATAGGAAAACATTATATTCTTTGATGAAATAAATTAGAGTTGTTATCAATGAATAACGAATTCAGATATAGATACCTACTAAAAGAAGAGACACAATTAGTGGTATTCAAGAAAATCCTAATTGTCTTAAAAATCCTTTAGTTGATCAAGTTCAATTTTCAAGAATAAAATTGTTTGCTAAATCAGTCGAATTCAATGCTGTTGCTAAATCTAACGCTTGTGAAGAAGAAACTAACATTGTGTATGTGTTGTTATCTAATGAATTTTGCATTATTTGCACATTTTCGATATTCAATGCACTTAACTGTTTTTGAACCGCTAAAGCAGTGCTTTGTGTGATTCCATCAAGGGTTGTAATTGCATAGTTATTTGTTGTCTGCAATAATGGTGATAAATCTAATGATCTTTCAAAACTAGTTCCATGTGAAAATAGAATGATGAAAGCAATTGGTAAAACTAAAGCGAAAAAGATTGTGTTGTATTTAGATACAAAATTTAATGCAATTTTTGATTTAAATCTAAACTCTTTTGTTAAAGATAATAATCAAGGATAGTAAGCAAAATGATCAACATTTGTTAAGTTATAAATGATAATGTTATTTAACCCAATAATGATTATAGTTGTAAAAATAGAAGCAACTATCACTATTGAAGCAAAGACAGAAACAACATTGATGCTTAGGTATAAAGCCATGATTGATGCTACAACTAAACAAAGCAGAGTATCAAACGAGGCAAACAAAGTTGTTTTTTGTGATTTTTGAATTGCTTTAGAAGGTGTCATTTTTTTGACTATTTCACGTTTAAATCTAGCTAAAGAATTATTCATTAGTCCAAATGCAATTAGTAGTGTTGTTATTAGACCTGCAATTAATAATGGACTTAAAGAAATTCCAAAACTTGTTAGCACTAAATAAATTACTAATCCATTTAATCCAAAAGCTAAAGAAGAAATCAACCCTAATATTCTGTAATTGAAAATTAGATAGAAACCAATAATTGCGAAAACAATAATTAAAACATACTTAATCGCTTGGTAATTAAAGGTTTTTGTTGCGTAATTAGTTGCTAAAACTTTTAATTGATATGGTGAATAGGCATAATTAATGATTGCGCTTAATTCTTTGTTTGAGTATGCTTGATAATTGTTGAATAAGTAGATGATTTTATCTCCTGGTTTTGCATAAGTCATCACCGACGGAGAAGAAACTGATACTAAATATTTACTTGCATTAAGTGAATCATTTTTTAATACTGGCTCTTTAACTTTTTTAGTAGTTTGATCATATGAACCAATTGCATTATTATTTTCGTATGCAAAGTTAACTGGATTTTTATTTGCCGCAGCTCAATCAGAAGCAAATTGATTTTCTGCTAAATTAACAAACTTTTTAAGATTAATCCAGAAATAAATTCTTTGATTTTGGTAGTCCTGTTTTAATAAATCTAATTGGTGATTACCTTTGTCACTTAGAAGTAAAGATACTCGATTAGAAGCTTGCTTGGTATTTCAATTTGCTGGATTATTTTCTAAAGGCAATGCAAAGTCTGCTTCATTACCCTCAAGCAATTTATCCAAACTTACATTGTCATTTGAACCTGGTTTGAAATATTGGTTTTTGTAAAATAAAGGAGTTCCTGTTGAATCGGTTACAACAATGTATGATTTATTCGCTAATTTATTAACAAGTTCATTTAAATCGTAGTCATTGTTAATATTTGTTTCTAATTTTAAAACTCCATTACCGTCATACAAACGATAATTTTCATTAAGGTTTCCGTATGAAAGCAACTTTTCAATACCACCAAAAACTTCCTGGTTAGAAAAGGAAGTGTTTTCACTCAAGTTTTCATTGTCAGAAGTGTCAATTTTAAGAACTACATTAGCTTGCTTAACGGTTGAATTAGCATTTGAATTACTACTTTTAAAACCTAATGATACTGCAATTATTAATGCAATCGAAATTAACAACACTCCAACGTAAGTAATCAGTCATCTTAGCTTGTTTTTTGGATTTTTATTGTTTTCGTAATTCATATTTTTAAATTATACTAGAAAGCCAGGTTTTTAATCTATGATTAAACCTTGCTAGAATAATAAAAATTAGATGTATTGACTTATGTAATCAACTCCTTTTGATGTAATCATTCGTCCTCTGAAAGTTTTGATAATAAACTTGTTAGCTAATAAATGTGGTTCAACATCGTGCAATATTGTTTGCCTACTTTCACGTAAAAGACTACATATAGCATCCAAAGAAGCAGGTTTTTGGTCAAAAATAGTAACTAACGTTTTTAAATATTGTATCTGTAAATCACTAAAACCTAGACTAAAAACCCCTAAATAATCAAAAGTCTTTTGAACCATTGATTTTGTTATTACATCATGGTTTTCATATAGTGTAAAATCATGACATCTCTTTAATAAATTGTTAGCAATTCTCGGCGTGAAACGAGAATTTTTTGCAATAAAATTAATGGCTTCTGGGTCTATTTTCATATTGGTTTTCAAAGCAGAATTTTCAATTATTTTGCATATTTCAGCGTTACTGTAATTTTTGAGTCTAGCAATGTATCCAAACCTATCTTTAAGTGGTTGAGTGAGTAATTCAAACTTAGTTGTTGCAGCAATTAGACTAAAATTATTAAGTTTTAAACGCATGATTTTTTTGTCACCATCTACACCTAAAACAATGTCAATTTTACCTTCTTCCATTGCAGAATACAACAATTCGTGCAAGGTTTTGTTGACAGAATGAATTTCATCAATAAAAATGATGTCGTTTTCTTGAATAGATGAAAACATAGTGATTAAATCACTGCGTTTTTCTAGTAAAGGTCCTTGAACGAAAACTATATTTCTCTTAGTTTCGTTAGCGATAATTGTTGCTAAGGACGTTTTTCCTAATCCTGGCGGACCATAAAAAAGTAAATGATCAATTAGCTTGTGCTGTTTATCTGCTGAATCGATCATAACTTTCAAAGTTTCTTTAATTTTATCTTGCCCGATAAATTCATCGAAAGTACTAATTTTGAATAATTGCATTATTGGCGTGTTTTGATGAAATTACTTTAATTGCTTCTTCAACAGCTTTATCAAGTTCTTGATCAACATTTATTTCTTGCATAGCTTCTTTTATCTGACTATTTCTAAACCCTAAGATACGCAAACTTTTTTCGATGTTATGAGCATTTTCTGAAACAATAGTCTTATTTTCTCCTTTAGTTGCTTCAAACTCATTGTTTTCTGTTTCATCTTCAGGAGTTTTCTTTTGCAAGAATTTTTCATATTTAGGTTGATATTCAAAGATCAGTTGTCTTGCTGAGCGGTTACTTAGATAAGGAATTGAATTCAATTTGTTAATGTTTGCACTAGCAACATATTCAACTACTTTTTCTCAACCTATATTTAGTACTGATAATGCAGTTTTAGGTCCAATTCCTTGTATTGAAAGCAGATCTTCAAAGACTACTAATTCCTTGAAGTTTTCAAATCCATACGTTGTTTTAAAGTGTTCTGTCTCGTACTCATGGACAAAAACTTTCATATTTTCGTCTTTTTTAAATCTCTCAACCATTGGAACATAAATTAGTTCTCCAACTCGGTTGTTTTCTAAAATAATGTAATTTTTATTAGTGTGAACAATTTTTCCATATTTATAAATTATCATTTTCGTTTACCTCAACCTAATTAAACAACACAAAAACAACACGGATTGTTAAATGGGAAAAAATGAGAAAAATGTGAGAAAGATACAAAAAAATAGCCGTGAAGGCTATTTTGGTCAATTTCTTGAAATGGTACGCCCTAGAGGATTCGAACCTCTGACCCAATGGTTAAAAGCCATTTGCTCTACCTGCTGAGCTAAGGGCGCATATCATGGTGCCCAGAACTGGACTTGAACCAGCACGGTGTTGCCACCGAGGGATTTTAAGTCCCTTGCGTCTACCTATTCCGCCACCTGGGCAACTCTGCTTAGATTGCTTTAATATTATACACAAATATAATTTTTTATTTTATAAAAAATAAAAAAGTTTGGTCGCTTTACTGCGCTTTGGTGCCCGTGACTGGACTCGAACCAGCATGAATCTCTTCGGTTGATTTTGAGTCAACTGCGTCTACCATTTCGCCACACGGGCATAACTAATATTATATAGCAAAAATACGTATATCATATATAATAAAATACATGAATTTAGAACATATTTTCGCTGCTCAAAAAGATTTAGATGAAGAATTTAGTAAAAATATTGCTCCAGGTGAGCAAGATTTAAAATTGAAATGTGTAATAGCTTTAATTGTCGAAATTGGTGAATTTGCTAACGAGTTTCAAGAATTTAAATACTGAAAAGTTCACAAAAATATTAACCGTCAAGCACTTTTAGAAGAGTATGCAGACGGAATTCACTTTCTGAGTTCTTTAAGCGCATCTATGCATATTAGTCCTATTATTGAACCTTTAGTATTAGCTAAGACATTCAGTTGTCAACTGGCAGAAGTGTATAAAGCAAGTACTAAACTGCTAGATGAATTAAATAGTAAAAATTTAACATATTGCTATAGACTATACTTAGGACTTGCTAAAGTTGCTAATATTAGTGAAGAAGAAATATTAGCCAGTTTTGCCAGAAAGAATCAAATTAATCATCAAAGAGCACACAATAAATATTAAAAAAATCACTCATATACAGTACTTTTTACTGAAAGAGTGATTTTTTATTTTGCCTTTTGACATATGGTGCCACTTACAAGACTCGAACTTGTGATAGATACTTACGAGATACCCGTTTTGCCTGTTAAACTAAAGTGGCACTTTGTAAAAGAAAACAGCCGTTTGGCTGTTTAGGTCAACTTAATGAAATGGTGCGAACGAATGGACTTGAACCATCGACCTCACGATTATCAGTCGTGTGCTCTAACCAGCTGAGCTACGCTCGCATGTAATTGGCGAAACATCGCCAATTTGTATTAACGTTTTGAGAATTGTCTTGCACGACGCGCTTTACGTAATCCGAATTTTTTACGTTCTTTAACTCTAGCGTCACGTGTTAACATTCCTGCTTGTTTTAATGCTGGACGAAAATCTTTATTTACTTCTAATAATGCTCTCGCAATCCCTAGTCTAACAGCTCCAGCCTGTCCACTTAGTCCACCACCGTTAACATTAGCAATAACATCATATTTAGCAGTTGTTTCTGTTAATCCAAATGGTTGAGAAGCATCTTTTAATAGTATATCACTATTTAAGTATTCTCTTGCTTCTTTTCCATTGATTGTGAATTTTCCATTTCCAGGAACTAAGTAAACTCTTGCTACTGAGCTTTTACGACGTCCTAGACCGTAGTATCTTACATCTGCCATTATTTAACCTCTAAAACTTCTGGTTGTTGTGCTTGGTGTGGGTGTTCACTTCCTGCATAAACATATAAGTTATTGAATTGTTTGTGTCCTAATTTGGTGTGTGGTAGCATTCCTTTAACTGCTTTTTCAATTAAAGCAATAGGTTTTTTAGCTCTTAGGTTTTTAGCATTAATTTTCTTTAGCCCTCCAGGGTATCCTGAGTAGCTGTAGTAAATTTTATCTTCTTCTTTTTTTGCTGTTAATTTAACTTTGTCAGCGTTGATAATGATTACATTATCTCCCATATCCACATTTGGTGTGAATGAAGGTTTATTTTTTCCTCTTAGAATTGATGCCACTTGCGCGCTTAGACGTCCTAAAACTAAGTCTTTAGCGTCAATTAGGTATCATTTTTTTTCAACTTCTAAGTGTTTAACGATTGTAGTTTGACGCATGTGCTTTCCTTATGTAATTTAATTTAAAAAAATAAATGCTTTAACATTATAACAAAAAAAGGTAATTTTGTTAAAATTTTGTAAACTTGTTTAACACTCAAAATGGTGCTAATTTAAAAAATAAATATAGCGCATAAATGATTTATTCATTTCGGGACTAACAAAAGCTTTTTACTCGGAACTATTAGAGCTTTTGTGCGCATTTCGTGAGCTAGAATTTTGCAAAATCTAGTGATTTAATTTTACCAAAAAATCACACTTTTTATCTATTCATCATGTACTTTTGCAATTACATAAAGAGCAGCAGTCTCAGCACGAAGAATTGTTTTAGTTAATTTAATTGATTTAAAACCGGCATGAATGGCTTTATTTACTTCTTCATCACTAAAACCACCTTCAGGTCCAATTAAAAACAATGAAGATGGTAAGAAAAATTTATGTCCTTCGCTTTGATTTTTTTCATGAGCAATATAACGGTGGTCAAAATCTTTAATTGCTAATACATCTTCAAAATTTAACACTGAACTTAATGAAGGTATTTTGTTACGAAATGATTGTTGGCAGGCTTCAAAAATAATTTTCTCAAAGCGTTTTCTTTTGTTTTCAAAATCATCAACCTTCATTTCGCTGTAGCGACTTTTGAACGGATAAATATGACTGACACCTAATTCTGTTGCTTTTTGTAAAATTAATTCAAAGTTTTTTCAATTTATTAAACTAACTGCTAAACCAACAGGCTTACTGAACTCATGGTTTAAGTCTAATTTTTCGATAATATAAGCTTTTTGGTTTTCATAGCGGCACTGATAAAATTCATTTTCATAAACGCAAATAAATGTTTTGTTAAATTGTCTAGCAACTCTTAAGTGATGAATAGTTTCCTGGTCTAAAATGAAGTAATTATTTTCTTTTTTATTAACAATAAAGCGCATGTTGTTCCTTTTTTGTAAAAATTATAATTAAAAAAGTAGCACATTGCTACTTTCAAAGTGAATATTAGTATAAAGCTGCTTTAGCTTTTTCAACGATTTGTTCAAAAGTTTTTGGGTGATTAATTGCTAGTTCAGAAAGCATTTTTCTATTGATAACCACGTTAGCTTTTTTAAGTCCATCGATTAAACGTGAATATGTTAATCCTAAAGGTCTTGAAGCTGCATTAATACGAGCGATTCATAGTTTTCTGAATTCTCTTTTTACTTGTTTACGGTCTCTAAATGCATATGTTCATGATTTAACAACCGCTTGTTTTGCAACTTTGTAACCGATTGATTTGTGTCCTCAGTATCCTTTAGCTAATTTAATTCATTTTTGTCTTCTAGCTCTTGTAACTGTTCCGCCTTTTACACGCATAATAAGTTCCTTTCTAGATTAATTCTTTAATTCTTTTGTAATCTGATTTTGAAATCATTCCAGATTTACGAGATTGTCTTTTTTGTTTTGTTGATTTATTTTGAGCTAGGTGTGAACGATAAGCTTTTCCACGTTTAACTTTTCCGCTACCAGTGATTTTGATACGTTTAGCTAACGCTTTTTTAGTCTTCATTTTTGGCATCGCTGTTTTCTCCTTTGTTTGAATTTGGTTTCACTTTTTTCTTATCTTTTTCTAAATACATATCTAGAAATTTTTCATTGGTTAGAGTAGGTTCTTTAGTGATTTTAGCAATATCTTCGACTGCTTGGTAAAACTTCATTAAAACTTCTTGACCAATTTCTGGTCTTTGCATTTCTCTACCTCTAAACTTTAGAGAAACTTTTACCCGATCACCATTTAGTAGAAATTCACGAGACTTACGTGCTTTAGTTTGCAAGTCATGATCACCAATCATAGCAGTTAGACGAACCTCACGATTAACTGTGACTGATTGTTTTTCTTTAGCTTGTTTAGCTTTTTTCTTACGGTCGTATTTAAATTTTCCGTAATCAAGAATTTTTGTAATTGGTTTGTTGTCAGCAATTGAAATTAAAACTAAGTCTTTCTTTTCGCTTTTTGCTCTTTCGATTGCTTCATCACGTGACATAACACCAATTTTTTCTCCGTCACTATCTAGAACAAACACCTTCTTGTAAGGAATTTGTTCGTTTAAAACGTGTTCTGATTTTGGTCTTTTGTCTTTATTGTCGTTAGATTGAATAACTATCTCCTTTAAAAATAAAAAAGTGGTACTAATCCACTTCTCCACTACATAAAAAAACATATAGTAGCAACCCGATTTAATAAAACCTAGGTGAGAAATGAATCTTCTTTTTGCTTTGAATGCTTATAAATAATACCACATTTTAGTATAAAAATTTGTAAAAATATATCGCCGTCCGAGTCCAAAAAAATTATTAATTAGCCTAATCTAGATTAACCATTTGCTAAAATTTAAAGTATGAAAATAGATTTACAAAAATTACGTCAAAATCTTGACAAAGCTTATGCTCCATACTCAAAATTTCATGTGTCTGCTTTAGCAATTGATGAAAATGATAATCAATACTGAGGAGTTAATTGTGAAAACATTGCTTTTCCATCTGGATTATGTGCTGAAAGAAGTGCACTATTCTCAGCGCCAGTACAAGGTGCCAAAGTAGGAACATTCAAAGAAATTCACATTATTTCATCTTCTGAAAAACCAGTATTTCCATGCGCTGGATGTCGTCAAGTAATGTGTGAATTTATGAAACCTGATAGTTTAGTATATTGTTATTCAAATGACACAAAAGAAGTAATGAAATTCAAACTTGAAGAATTAGTACCAAATGCAATTTGACCAACAACTATTAAAGTAGGTTAAACATTAACATGAAAAAACAATTTAAATTCTT
Source organism: Mycoplasma sp. 4044 (assembly GCF_053851695.1). NCBI lineage: Bacteria > Bacillati > Mycoplasmatota > Mollicutes > Mycoplasmatales > Mycoplasmataceae > Mycoplasma > Mycoplasma sp. 4044. The sequence continues at coordinate 64,268 of NZ_JBSQBD010000001.1, forward strand.
ACTGCCTTTAATTACAGTTGCAACTACTTCTTTGCCACTAGTAGCAATAAGTTGTAACAGTACAAATGAAAAAGATCCTGTTAAAGAAGAAAAATGAATTCAACCAGAAAGTGATTTAGTTGATAAAACAGTTGAAGCATCTGAAGATATAAAAATTACAGATAAAAATTTCGCTTGAATCAATGAAATGAAAGAAGACATTAACAAATCTCTTTGAATCAATCCAATCGAAAAACAACGTTTAATTGCCGATATAAATTTAACATCTAGTTCATTACAAACATTACCATTCAACTCTGAACAACTAAAACTATATATGAAGGGAATGGCACTCGGTGAGCTGTCTAGTAACTCAAAACTAATCAAATTTTTATTCGTTGACTGAACACAAACATTTTTTAGTAAGTTCATTACTCATATTTTGAACCCTTTTGAACAAAAGGATGAAGATACAACAAATTGAATAAGCGTTCAAAAAGCCAAAGCAAACAAAGTATCTATTGCACTATCTGAGGATCCTTGAAATTTGGTGAAAATAGGTGACGAAATCTTGATTGAACAACACAAAAACTTAGATGACACAATCAAATTTCTAACTAACAAAAATAAACTTCAAGTAATTACATATCCTGCAGAAAATAAAACTAAAACACTCTTTGCTTTCGATGCTAACAATGAATACATAAATCTTCCACAAAATATGGTTAAGATTGAGAATGGTAAATATATTGTTAGCTATCCTGGTTTAGATAAACCAAATGAAATAGAAATACAAAATCCAACAATACTTAATGTTACAAAAAATAGCAACATTTTAGAACTAAAATCACTTGCGATAAATAATCAAGTAATTTATGGTGGTTTTGATATTAATTTATCTGCTTCTAAAATGTATGATGACAGTATGGTCTTTTTGGATAACAAAGTGATTGATGATGAAGATTATGTTAGTGAGGATACAAAAGTTGAAAATACACAAAATTCTTCAAATAATACTAACAACAATCAAGAAGTTACCATCTTAGCTTCGATGGAAGACTTTGTTAAAAACACTGATTTTACTACTCAAGCAATTATTTATATCAGTAATCCAGCACTAAAAAAAGAATTTATCGACCCCGAAACTAATAAATATATTGATTTCATTGCTTTAGATACTGATTTTAGCAAGCAAGAATACAATGATGAAAAAGTTGCTTATATAACCAGCGAAGTAGAAAATGATGAAGTTGCAAGATTTAGTTTTGCTTTAAAAACCCCTCCTTGCCTTTTGGTTCGTGTTTCAAAGCAATTCGCACTTTCTTACATAGAACACAAAGATGCACAAGTAGCTAAATATTTAGCAAAACAGGATAAACAACAAGCATAATGAAAAGAACAAGAGACTTTTATCTCCTGTTCTTTTTTTGTTATTTTTTAGTTTTAATCGGAACGTAAAGTTTTTTAACTTCATCAGTGTAAACGTGTTGTTTTTTATCTTCGGGATGCAAGTAAATGTTAGGTAAAAATTCAGTCCCTACATTTTTTGTAAACATTGCTTCTATTAAGCAAAATTTAGGAGTAGCACTAACACGTGGAAAGACTAATTGAATTCTTTTTGGTTCAAAACCATGTTTTTTCATTGCTTCAAGGCAGTCTACAAAACGATTAATAGGCAAAACTACAGATAAATATCCATTTTGTTCAATTATTTTTCTTGAACCAGCACATAATTGATCTAAATTTAGATAAATCTCATGAGTAGCAATTTCTTGAAAAGAAGTAGAGGATTTTCTTTTGATGTTTGCATCAACTTTATAGTAAGGGGGATTACAAATTATAAGATCATATTTTTTTGCTAATTTATTGCCCACTCTATAAGCATATTCTTGTGCATAGTCATTAAAATCTGCTTCAATTATGGCAATTTTGTTTTCAAGATTATTCTTTGTTACATTAAAATTGGCAATTTCTACTGCTCTTGGTTGTATTTCGATGGCATCAATTTTGATTTTTTCACTTCTTTGAGCAACAAAAATACTCAAGGCTGCATTGTTAGTTCCTACTTCTAGGATATTTGTTACTGAGCGATTTAAAGTACAAAAATTTCCTAGCAAAATAGTGTCAACTGAGTATGAAAACATCTCCTTATCCTGCATTATTTTTAAACCATCTTGATAACCTAAATTATTTTCTTTTCAACTACTTCTCATAATTATTAATTGTATAGTATTTTTCACTTGTCCAAGTTAAGCACATAAAAAACAAAAAAAGATAGAATCAAACGATTCTACCTTCAAAAATATCTTTTTTTTATTACGCAGCTTTCATTTGTTCTGCAACTTCAGCAGCAAAGTCAACTACTTTAACTTCGATACCTTCTCCAACTTCAATACGGAATGATTCAACTAGTGATAGTTGGTTGTCATTTAAATATTGAGCAACAGTTTTTGAGTCTTCCATAACAAATGCTTGGAATAATAAAATTCCTTTTTCATCGTAAGCTTTACGTAATTTACCTTCAAGCATACTTTTTTGCACTTTTTCTGGCAATTTATCTCATTTTGGATTTGATTTAACATCTGCTAAAGCTTCTTCTTCAATTTGAGCTTTTAATTCAGCTGGTAAATCATTTTCTGTATCGTAGTTTGGATTTAAAGCAGCAACGTGCATTGCAACATTACGAGCTGATTCAGCATTTGATCCTTTAACTAAAACAGCTGATGCAATACGATTGTTAGCGTGTGTATAAGCAGCAACTACTTCACCTGCAGCAGGAGTAATTTTAACTACACGACGTAGAGTAATTTTTTCTCCAATTTTTGCTGTTGCATCAGTAACTTTTTGTTCAACAGTTTCTGATCCAATTTTTAATTTCATTACGTCTTCTAGAGTTTCGAAATCATTTGATAGTAAAACGTTTTCAATTTCACTTACTAGAGATTGGAATAATTCATTTTTAGCAACGAAGTCTGTTTCAGAGTTTAATTCAAATAAAACAGCATATTTGTCGTTTTTAGCTGCACGTACAATACCTTCAGCAGCAACTCTTCCTGCTTTTTTAGCGGCTTTAGCTACACCTTTTTCTTGTAGTCAAACAATTGCTTTTTCAATGTCATTGTTTGTTTCTTCTAAAGCTTTTTTACAGTCTAGGAAACCAGTATTGGTACGGTCTCTTAGTTCTTTAATTAATTTTGGTTCTGCGGCCATGATTATTCTCCTTTTGAATTGTTAGGACGACGGAAATTTCTTTTTGGTTGGTCGTTTGCTGCTTCTTTTTTAGGATCTTCAGGTAAAACAATAGCATCATCATTTTGGTAAGCAAATAATGCATTTTGTCCTCTTCCTGTTGCAATAGCATCAGCTAGGATTGTTAGGATTAAGGTGATTGATTTTACTGAGTCATCGTTAGCTGGGATTCCGAAATCAACTGCATCTGGATCGGCATTTGAGTCTAGAATTCCAAAAACTTTTACACCTTTTTTGTGTGCTTCTTTAATAGCGATTTCATCTGCTAGTGGAGAAGCAACGATCATAACATTAGGGATTTTTTTCATGTGACGAATACCGCTTAGGTTTCTTTGTAACTTAGCGATTTTTTTGTCAAAGTTTAATCCTTCTTTTTTGGTGTATCCTACATACCCACCAGCTTGTTTAGCTTCTAGTTCTGATAGTAAGTTAACACTTTTGAAGATTGTATCTGAGTTTGTTAAGGTTCCACCTAATCAACGTTCAGCAACATATGGCGAGTTAACTCTTTTTGCTTGTTCTTCAACTGCTTGTTTAGCTTGTTTTTTAGTTCCAACAAAAATGAATGAAGCACCTTTTTGTGCTGCTCTTTGAATCATTTTGTATGCATATTCTAATGATTTTTGAGTTTTAGCGATGTCAATAACGTGAATACCTTGTCTTTTTTGGTATAGGTATGGTTTCATTTTTGGATTTCATGCACTTGCACGGTGTCCAAAATATGTTCCTGCTTCAAGTAGTTTACTTCTTGAAACGATTTCTTTTTGTGCTTCAGCTTGTACTGGAGCTTTTGTTTCTTGATTTTTGTTTTCCATAAATTTTCCTTTGTTTGTCTTCCCAAAATTTCGAAATGATGGAATCATATACGACACAACCATCAAAATCCATTTTGGTGCTTGATGAAATTAATAAAATAGGTACCAACTAGGTTAGTACTTAAATATTTTAGCATAAAAGCCTCGATAACAAAAACCGGCAAGAAAAAATCTAGCCGAAGCTAGATTAGTGATTATTTAAAAATGTAGTCAAAAATTTGTTCGTAATGTTCGACTGGAATAAATTTGATTACTTTTTTAACTTCATCAGGAACATTTACTAAATCTTTTTCGTTTGATTGTGGAATAAAGACAGTGTCGATACCAAATTTTGAAGCTGCTACTGACTTTTCTTTCAATCCACCAATTGCTAAAACTTTTCCACGCAGTGTAATTTCTCCTGTCATGGCAATTGTGTGTGGTACTGGACGTTTCGACAATGCTGAGATAATCGATGTTGTAAATGTTACTCCAGCACTTGGCCCATCTTTAGGAACTGCCCCTGCAGGTACGTGAATGTGAATGGTGTTGTCATCAAATTTAAAATCAATGCCAAATTTTTCTGCATTAGCTTTAACATATCCTAGAGCAATTTGCGCCGATTCTTGCATAACTTCTTTCAGTGAACCAGTCAATTTGATTCCTTCTTTTCCTTCAAAAGTTGTTACTTCTATTGGGAGTGTTGAACCACCGTATGGAGTTCAAGCAAGTCCATTAACTGTTCCGATTTGTGGTTCTTTATCATTTTTAGACTCATCATATTTGATTGGTCCTAAAAATTCATCAACTGCACTTAAATCTACAACAAATTCGTCTTTTACTTCTTTGTCTAAAATTTTAACAACTATTTTACGACCGATTTTATCTAGTAAACGACTTAGTTCACGAACTCCGCTTTCTAGTGTGTAGTACTTAATGATATAGTTAATCACATCATCGCTAATTTGGTATTGTTTTTCAGTTAATGAGTTAAATTCAAGAACTTTTGGAAGCAAGTGACGCTTAGCAATTTGTAGTTTTTCAATTGATGTGTATGAACTTAATTCAATCAATTCAACCCTATCGATCAATGCCTCAGGAATTGAATCATAGTAGTTTGCTGTCGCAATAAACAACACTTTCGAAAGATCATATTCAACGTCCAAATAGTGATCTTGGAAGTTTACGTTTTGTTCTGGATCTAAAACCTCTAAAAGTGCTGAAGTAGGATCTCCACGATAATCAGCCGACATTTTATCAATTTCGTCTAATAAAACAACTGGGTTTGAAACACCTGCTTTTTTGATGGCATTAATGATTTTTCCAGGCATTGCCCCTACATAAGTTCGACGGTGTCCACGAATTTCAGATTCATCTTTTACACCACCTAAACTTACTTTGATGTATGGTCTTTCTAGAGCATTAGCAATTGAACGAACTAAAGTAGTTTTTCCTACCCCTGGAGGACCAATTAGTGTCAAGATTGGCATTGGTCTTACTGCTTCATTTACAAGACTTCCTTCTTTTGAAACAAATAAGTTTTTGTCAATTAGGTGATCTTTATCGTTAGGAATCTTTACATATTCATTTTTGTGTTGATTTTGTGCTTTATTGTGATTCATTACAGCAATAAATTCCAAAATTCTTTCTTTTGGTTTCTTTAAACCATAGTGTTGTGAGTCTAAAACTTTTTTTACATTCTCAATGTCTAAATTTTCTGCTTTTACTTTTCTTCAAGGCAAAACTTGTAATAATTCAATATAATTTTTAGCAATATTTGCCTCAGGGCTTGACGGCATCATCTCTTTGATACGTGCTTTTTCTTTGGCAATTGTTGTTTTAACAACATCTGGATAAAGTAGATTTAATTCACTATTTTTGATTGTTTTTTCGTATTGTGTTTCTTCTTCATTACCGCCTAGTGAATCTTGAATTATTCTCATTCTTTCACGTAGTAAGTATTCTTTTTGTTGTGAGTCTAATTCATTTCTTAGAGCAGCATCAATTTCTTCATCAATAACATTTAATTGTCTTAGTTTAATAAATCCTGAAATTGCTAACGAAAGTTTTTCAACATAATCGTTTTGTTCAAAAATTTTATATCTATCTTCAAAATCCAGTTTTGAAACTGAACCTAACAAAATATCAGCAAAAGGCATTAAATCTTCAGCTGTATAAATTGTTTCAATTGGCGCTGTAAAAGCTTCTGAACTTTCACTATTGATAACTTTTTGCAATGCTTTTGCAAGTTTTGATAATAATGCTTTAGCTAAATTTAAGTCAGAAACATATTCTCTTACTTCTTCAACAACAGCACTTGCATTAGACATTAGTTCAGGACTGTCTTCATTTGATAAAACAGTTAAATCCTTTAGTTCTAAAAGTTTTACTTTTTTAAGTGCTTTGAAGTTTATATCTTTTACTTTTGATTGACCGTTGACTGGTTCTCAAGTTACTACTGTTCCGTATTCTAAATAATCATCAAAAGTTAATTCGCCAGTTTTATTTAGGCTGCTTGGTTTAATTGGGAAAAGCGCCATCACATTGGCATTATGATCTTCAGCATGTTTTCAAATTGATAGGCTACGAGTCTTGCCAACTTTAATTTTTTTAGTTTCGCCCACTGCAACAAAATCATTTCTTAGTCCGATAAATGGGTATTGCATTCTTGCTCCTTTCTAAGTTGTCCTAATTATAGCATAAATTAGCACTCAACAATGTAATGTGCTAAAAATACAAAAAGCCCAAATTGGGCTTAAAATTTTAAATCCTTGGTTCCAAAAATACGATCACCTGCATCTCCTAAACCTGGAATTATGTACTTTTTATCATTTAGGTGTGAATCTTGACATGCTAAGAAGATATCAACATCGCTAAATGAAGAAGTAATCTTTTTAATTCCTTGCTCAACACCAACCAAACAAACTAGTTTAATGTTGCTAAAACCATCTTTTTTTAGCTCATTGATAGCATCGTAAGCACTTGTTCCGGTTGCTAACATCGGATCAACAACCATTACAACACTGTCTTTAGCAACATCTGGAATTTTGTAGAAATATTTATGAACTTGAAATGTTTTTTCATCACGATATAAGCCAATATGACCTACTCTTGCCTGTGGAATTAGATTTAAAATTCCATCTACCATCCCTAGTCCTGCTCTTAAAATTGGAACAATAACAATTTCTTTATCTAAAATGTATCCAGTTGTTTGCGTTTCTGTCGGCGTAATGATCGATATTTGTTTAGGTTCGTAATCACGCATTATTTCAAAAACCATTAATGAAGCAATTTCATTAAGATTTTTACGAAATTCTTCATGCGGTGTATCTTTTTGACGCATTGTCGTCAATTTCGTTTTAATAAGCGGGTGATCAAAAATCTTTACCATAAGATTAGTCCTTTTTAAAGATTTCAACTGATTTTGACATACCGAATCTTGTTGCACCCAACTGGTACATTTTTTCCATATCTTCTCAAGTTTTAATTCCACCGGCTGCTTTAATTTCGATTTTGTTGCCTACAACATCTTTCATAATTTCGATGTCTTCAAAACTTGCTCCACGGTATGAAAATCCAGTTGATGTTTTGACAAAATCCGCTCCTGAAGCTAAAACTATTTCAGTTGCTTTTCTTATTTCTTCGTTAGTTAATAAAGCAGTCTCAATGATTACTTTTAGAATTTTGTCTTTACATTCTTTTTTAATTTCTTTGATTTCATTTAAAACAAAATCATATTGTCCTTGTTTGAAACGACCAATATTAATTACCATATCGATTTCATCGGCTCCGTGTGCTAAGGCTAATTTTGTTTCATGAACTTTAGCCTGTGTTACCATAGCTCCTAATGGAAAACCTACTACTGTACAAACTATAGTATTTGAATTGGTTAATTTTTCTTTGGCATGTTTAATTCAAGTTGGATTTATACACACACTTTTGAAATCGTATTGGATTGCTTCATTGATTAATTTATCAATTTCTTTTTGAGTAGCTTCTGGTTTTAGTAAGGTGTGATCCACCATTCTGTTGTATTGCATTTTGCTCCTAACGCATCTTTTTAAAAATAATTGGATTATCAATAGGTTTTTGATTGAATTTGTATGATTTTTCTATTTCTTCAATAACCTCATTATTAATTGGTTTTGATGAATAAAAAGTAAACAATGTTTCACCTTTTTTAACATACTCATTTGTTACTTTGTTTAAATAAATTCCTGCTTCGAAATCTAGCATATCTTCTTTTGTTTGTCTTCCTGCACCTAGTTTCATTGCTGCTAGACCAAAATCAAGAGCACTAGTAATTTCTAAATAACCTTCGTTTTCACTCTTTAATTCATAAGTATATTGTGGCTTAAATCAATCTTTTGATTCAAGAACTTCAGTGTTTCCACCTTGGTTTTTAATTCAAGCTAAAAACATTTTATAAGCAGTACCATTTTCAAGATATTGCTTAATTAGATCGTATGCTTGTTTTTCTGAACTAACTTTTTTAGTTTCTAATAAAAATGCTGATGCTGAAGAATAAATTAGTTGCTTGAAATCTTCAGGACCATGCCCTTTTAATGTTTCAATTGCTTCCAAAACTTCAATTTTATTACCAATAGCACGACCTAAAGGTTGTTGCATATTGGTTATTTCAACCATTACTTTTCTACCTAAATTTTTTCCAATATCAATCATTTGTTGACCCAATTCAGTAGCCTGCTCAATATTTTTCATAAAAGCCCCTGAACCACATTTGACGTCTAACAAAATAACATTTGAACCAGTTGCTAGTTTCTTAGACATGATACTTGAAGCAATTAAAGGTATTGATTGTACTGTTCCGGTAACATCTCTTAAAGCATAGATTTTCTTATCAGCCGGAACCAGTTTTTCGTCTTGTCCTACTAAAGCAATGTTTAATTCTTCAACTGCCTGTTTGAATTCTTGGTCGCTTAAACTTACTTTAAAACCTTCGATAGATTCCAATTTATCAATAGTTCCACCAGTTTGTGCAAGTCCACGTCCCGACATCTTTGCTACTTTTAATCCTAGACTAGCTAAAAGAGGCATCAACACTAGGCTTGTTTTGTCACCGACACCACCTGTTGAATGTTTATCGACAATATCAGTGTTTAAATATGATCAATCTAGAACTTTTCCAGAATTCATCATAGCTTCGGTCATATAGGCAGTTTCTTTATCGGTCATCGAGTTCAAACGAATAGCCATTAAGAAAGCTGACATTTGATAATCAGGAATTAAATTTTGAGTATAAGAATTTATTATTCAGTTAATTTCTTCTTTAGTTAAAGTAATTTTGTTTACTTTTTTATCAATTAAGTCTACCATTCGCATAATTAACCTGCCAATGATAATGCTAATTCCATCATTTTGTTGAATGCTTTTTCACGCTCTTCTGATGATGTATATTGGTGAGTTACAAGATTATCACTAATTGTTAAAATACATGCTGCTTTTTTGTTTAGTTTTTCAGCTACAGTGAATAGTCCATAACTTTCCATTTCAACACACACAGCACCTTGTGAATTTTTAATTCTTGTATCAACTGCTACATCTGTGTAAAAAGCATCTTCTGAATAAACGTGTTCTAAACGAACTGGAATGTTTAATTGCTTAGCATTTTTTAAAATTTGATTATTTAATTCTTCTGAAGGATAAACAATATTTTCTTCAGTTCCTAAAAAAGCTTTTCTGAATGAAGTGTTTTCTCCAAAACAGCTTTTTGTTAAAACAATATCATATAGAGCTAAATCTTCAACGAAGGCTCCACTTGAACCAATTCTAACAATTGATTCTACATCATAAAAGTTAAATAATTCATATGCGTAAATCCCGATTGAAGGGATACCCATACCTGAGGCACAAACACTAACTTCGTGTCCGTGGTATTTACCTGTATACATTAAAACATTTCTAACATTTGATACTAAACGAGGATTTTCTAAGTATTTTTCAGCAATGAATTTTGCTCTTAGAGGATCTCCTGGCATCAAAACTAGTTTAGCAATGTCGCCTTTTTTGGCATTAATGTGTGGTGTCATTTTGTCTCCTAATAGTTGTAAATTTCAGGTATTTTCTACCATATTAATTTTATCACAAAGACACAATCGGCTTGGTGGTATGACAAGGCTAAATTTCAAAAGAGGTAATCATTTTTGCTCCTTCATTTATAAGTTCGTTATTGTTGTTTTTTTCATCATTTTCAGTGCTTGGAAATGCATATACATCTTTATTTCTATCAATGAAATGGTCGATCAATTTATCAATATTTTTATCCTCTTTTAAAGAAGAAAAAATAACTAACTTACTTGCTAACGAAGAACATAATCGCTTGGTTGCTTCAAAATGTTTCTTTTCTAATTTCTTAACTGGTTTGTATAATTCACTGATAATCACCAAATTGTCATTTATAGCTGATATTTTTAGTTTATCTAGTGTACTTTGAGTATCGAGTGTTGAAATTAAAATTACTGGCTTGTTTGCATCATAAAATTTTCAAAATATGTAGCGTTCTACTTCATTATGAACTGTGGTCACTAGGCTACAATCAATATTTTTTAATTTTTCAAACACCATATCAATCAAGGCTTCTATCTTAGTGTCTAAATATGCTCCTGTAAATGCTAATTTGTTCTTATTATGTAAATTTTGTATTTTGCCTTGATAAAACAGAGTAAAAGGCGGTTTAGCTAAACGTAAAAATTCATCGGGATAATTTCTATTAAAAAGTGATAAGCAATTGCTAAATTTATCTTCAATATTTTCTAGTTCTTCATCTTTAATAGGTTCTTGTTGTTCTAAAGCATGGTAAATTTTGTCTCAATCGCCATTGTATTTAATTGAAAAATATTTTACAATTTCATTCATTTTGTCTCTCCTACCTATTAAAGTAAAAAAACCGATCATTTTTGAAACAAAATTTGATATTTTTGTTGTCTTTGCTGAAGCTAAAAAAATAGCAAAAAAGTCGCAAACCAAAGTTGCGACTTTACTTTATTATAATCAAAATTTAAGTATATGTTGTGCCTTGATAATTACTATTATCTTGAATTGTTCAAGGCTTTTTTGATATTGATTTCTTCGATAAAAGAGTATTTTTTTGAGTCTTTGTCTTCAGTATAAGTAGTTTTTAAGTTTAAAGGTTCTGTTGAAATGTTATTTACAATGATGTCAATTCTATCAGCACGTGAGTGCACGATACCTTTATTAACATAAAAAACTTTTCTTTCTGAAGCATCAATTCCTGAACCACCAACAAATAATTGACTGGTTACAATAGCTGCGGTAAATTCTAAACAATTTGCTTGTAAACCAATGTATCCTTCAGTTGTTTTTAGAGTAACAATATCTGTTTTAGTTTCTAAAAAACTTCCATAAGGAGTGGTTATTGTGACTGAAATTAAACTACTTGCCATTTGCTAGTTTTTGTGCTTTTTGCACTACTTCTTCAATTGTTCCAACATATAAGAAAGCTTCTTCAGGTAAGTCATCGTATTTACCTGCCAAGATTTCTCCGAATGAACGAACTGTATCTTTTAATTTAATGTATTTACCTTGGTAACCTGAGAATTTTTCAGCAACGAAGAATGGTTGTGATAAAAAGTTCCGAATACGACGAGCACGAGCAACAACTTTTTTATCTTCTTCACTCAATTCGTCCATTCCCAAAATTGCAATAATGTCTTGTAGTTCTTTGAATCTTTGTAAAATATTTTGAACTCCACGAGCAACATTGTAGTGTTCTGTTCCAATTACTTGTGGATCTAGTAGACGTGATCCTGAAGCAAGTGGGTCAATAGCAGGATAAATTCCTAAAGCTGCAATGTTACGGTCAAGAACTGTTTTAGCATCAAGGTGAGTAAAGGTTGTAGCAGGAGCAGGGTCAGTTAAGTCATCGGCTGGCACATAAACAGCTTGAACCGAAGTAATTGATCCTTGTTTGGTTGAAGTAATTCTTTCTTGCAATGAACCCATTTCAGTTGCTAGTGTTGGTTGATATCCAACGGCTGAAGGCATACGCCCTAACAGAGCACTAACTTCACTACCAGCTTGAGTGAAACGGAAGATGTTGTCAATGAATAAAAGCACATCTTGATTTTCACGATCACGGAAGTGTTCGGCCATTGTTAGAGCTGTAAAAGCAACTCTCATCCGAGCTCCAGGAGGCTCATTCATTTGTCCGAATACTAAAGCAGTTTTATCTAAAACTCCACTTGCTTCCATTTCGTGGTAAAGGTCATTTCCTTCACGTGTTCTTTCTCCTACTCCGGCGAAAACACTTATTCCCCCGTGTTGAGTAGCGATGTTATTAATTAATTCTTGAATTAGAACAGTTTTACCAACTCCAGCCCCACCAAAAAGACCAATTTTCCCTCCTTTAACGTAAGGCATTAATAGGTCGACAACTTTAATTCCTGTTTCTAGAATTTCAATTGTTGATTTTTGGTCTTCAAAAGCAGGTGCAGGGCGGTAAATAGGTTCATATTTAACATTGCTATAGTCGAAATTTTTGCCATCAATAGCATCCCCTAAAACGTTAAACATTCTTGAAAGCACTTGTGCTCCAACTGGTACACTAATTGGTGCTCCAGTGTCAATAACTTCTAGTCCACGGCGCAAACCGAATGTTAAGTCCATTGAAATTGTCCGTACTGTGTCATTTCCAATTTGTTGTGCTACTTCGAAAACATACTTTTTATTTTCAAAATTTAGCACTAAAGCATTGTTGATAAAAGGAACGTGTCCTTCACTAAATTGAACGTCGACAACAGGTCCTAAAATTTGAACAATTTTTCCAACGTTCGTTTTTTTATTTTCTGACATATAACTCCTTTCTTAAGAATTTGAACCACTGATGATTTCAGTGATTTCTTGAGTAATTTTTGCTTGTCTTGAACGGTTGTAATTTAATTGCAATTCGCCAATTAATTCATTTGCATTATCAGTTGCATTTTCCATCGCAGTTCTTCTTGCACTAGTTTCACTCAATTTCGCATGTGCTAAAGCCAAATAAATACTTGCTTCAAAATAGATAATGAATGAAGAAGCCAAAATCTTAGTTGCACTTGGTTCATAAATTGATAAATCGGTGCGATTAATTTCTTGTGTTCTTCCAGTGTGCTGCAATGGAAAAATTTGTTTAATTTTTGGTTCAGTAGTGATTGAGTTAATGTACTGAGTGTAAATGATATTTACCTCTGAAATGTGAACTTTTTGAATCACATCGTAGATTTTTTGACTAATGATTTGTGTCAAAGAATAGTCTAAACTATCTCCAACGTGAATAAATGACTGAATAACTTGATCACCATATTTTTCGTTTAAAAAGTTAAGAATTTTACTTCCTAAAACAATAAATAATGGTTTTTCATCGTTTAAATCACGAATCATTTTGTATAAATTAGCATTGTATGCACCACAAAGACCTAAATCAGAACCAATTACTATATAAAGTTTTTGTGGTTTTGTATCTTTAGGAGATTGTGAGTTAAGGATTTTGTTAATATCCTCAGCATGTAAGAGAATGTTGTCAAAAACAGCCATTACCCGATCATAGTAAACATTTATTTTATTGAAATCGGTTTTGATTTTGGCAATTTTGGCAGTGGCCACTAATTCCATTGCTTTAGTAATTTTCTTAGTGGTTGTTACTGATTCAATTCTGTGTTTGATTCCTAATAAATCAGCCATTATGCAGGAATAGCGTTGTATTGACTACTATCGTAGTTAGGAATAGTCTTTAAGAATGTATTAAGAATGAAATCAGTTAATAATTCTTTTAGATTTGCTACTAATTCATTATCAAATTGTTTGTCTTGTTGTAATTTCATTTTTAGTGACATTGCTTTTTTGTCTTGTTTGAAAAATGATAGTACTTCATTTTTAAATAAAGCAATATACTCAACTGGAATAGGGTTAGTTAAACGATATTTGATACAAAATAGCAATAATGCTTGGTCATATTGGTCTAAAGGTGAGTATTGTGCTTGTTTTAGAAATTCGTAAACTTTAGCTCCATGTTCTAAGATCATACGAGTATTTTCATCAAGATCTGAACCAAATTGAGCAAATGCTTGCATTTCGTTGTATTGTGCTAATTCAAGTTTTAGTGAACCTGAAACTTGTTTAATAGCTTTAATTTGTGCACTACCCCCTACCCGACTAACACTAAATCCAACGTCAACAGCTGGTCTTTGTCCTGAATTGAATAAACTTTCTTTAGTAAAAATTTGTCCGTCAGTGATTGAAATTACGTTAGTTGGAATATAAGCAGAAATATCTCCCGCTTGAGTCTCAACAATTGGTAAGGCAGTACATGAACCACCACCATTTTCTTTGTTTAAACGTGCACTACGCTCTAAAAGTTGTGAGTGTAGATAGAAAACATCTCCAGGGTATGCTTCACGTCCAGGAGGACGACGTAATAACAATGATAGTGTCCGGTAAGCAACAGCGTGTTTTGATAAGTCATCATAAACAATTAAAACTTCTTTACCGTGTTCCATTCACTCTTCAGCAATAGTGATTCCAGTGTATGGAGCAATATATTGCAATGGTGAAGCTTCACTAGCTCCAGCATTAATGATTGTTGTGTAACTTAAAGCATCATTAGCTTTTAAAGTTTCTACAATTTGGCTAACAGTTGAATTTTTTTGTCCGATTGCAACATAAATACATAAAACATTTTTACCTTTTTGGTTCAATATTGTATCAATAGCAATGGCGGTTTTTCCTGTTTGACGGTCACCGATGATTAGTTCACGTTGTCCTTTTCCAATTGGAACTAAGGCATCAATGGCTAGGATTCCAGTTTCTAGTGGTTGATTAACTTCTTCACGAGTCATAATACCAGGAGCAACTTTGAAAATTTCTGAATAATAAGAAGCAGAAATTGGGCCTTTTCCGTCGATTGGGTTAGCAAGAGCATCCACTACACGCCCTAAAAGTCCATCTCCAACTGGTGTTGAAATAACTTTATTAGTTCTTTTAACTTCGCTTCCTTCGGTAATTTTTTCATCATTTCCTAAGATAACAACTCCAGCTAGTTCTTCTTCTAAGTTTAGAACCATTCCATAAACATCATTTTCAAAGGCAATTAGTTCTCCTAGTTTAGCGTTATCTAAACCACTAATAAGAGCAATACCATCTCCAACGGTAACAACCTCACCAATTTCAGCTGTTTCAATTTGCTTTGCAAAATTTTTGACTTGATTTTTAATAATTGCACTTAAGCTTGTTGGTTTTAAAGCCATGGTTACCTCCTTTTAATTTAAAATAGTTTGCTTCATTTTTTTCAACTGAGCCAGGATTGAATTGTCAACAACATTATCCCCGATAACGATTTTGATACCACCAATAAGATTTGGCTCAAGTTTATTAACGAGAATGATGTTTTTGTTAAATTTGGCTGTCATTTTTTGTTCAAAATCTTTTATTTCTTGTTCACTTAATTTGATTGTTGAATAAATAATTCCTTGTTCGATATTTTTCTTTTCGTAATACATTTGTTGGAATTTAGCAAAAATGTCACATGTTAAACCGATTGTACGATTACGCACTAAGACTTTCAAAAAATCAATTAAGATTGGTTGCCCATTGTGCATAATGTCATCAATTAATTTGAATTTTTGCTCATCTTCAAGTGAATAAGATTTTAAAATTTTTAAAATTTCTTTATTTTCGTTAATTGCTATATCAATAGCTTGAAAATCATTGAAGATATTTTCAAGATTATTATCCTCATCTGCTAGTTCATAAATGGCCAATGCATAGTTAGCAATTTGTTCACTATAGTTCATTGTTTGCCTCTTCTAGCAATTGTTGGATCATTTTCTTGTTTTCTTCATCTTTGATTTCTCTTCCTAAAATTTTCTGGCTGATTTCGATTGCATTTTCAACAATAATTTTCTTTTGTTGACTTTCAAAATCTCTTCAGCTTTTAGTGATTGAATTGTTAGCTTGTTCGATGATTGAGTGTGCCTTGTTTTTTGCTTCTTCAGTTTTGTCATCTATGATTTTTTCACTGTCGATTTTGGCATCATTAATCATTTTGTCAATTCTTTTGTATGTGTCTAAAAGCGATTCATTTGCTTCATTTTTAATTTTTAAAGCATCTTCTTTAGCTTTTACAGCGTCATCAATGTTTTGTTGAATATAGTTTTGTCTTCTTTTTAGCATTTTTTTAGCAGGACGATAAGCTAATAAAACTAGAATTGTGACTGCTAAAAGAAAGAATGTTAAAGTAAAAAGAAAATAAGGTCATGAGAAAGAAAAAGTTTCGAAAATATCTCTTAGTTTTTGTGAAACTGTTTCTTCTTTCATAACTACTAAAGCTGTGTTTTGCATAAAATTAAACGAAAATTAGTAAGAATGAGATAACTAAACAGTAAATAGCTGAAGTTTCAACGAATGATAGACCGATAAGCATTAAGCTGGTTAGTTTTGATCTTGCTTCTGGGTTTCTTCCGATTGCTTCAACAGTTTTACCAACTAAATAACCTTGTCCCATTCCGGCTCCACCAGCACCGACCATTGCGATACCAGCACCAACTAAAGCTAGACCATAAGCTAGACCTGCTGCTTCGCTAGCAGTTCCATTGTCTTTGATTTGTGAAATGTTAAATAAATTTGTAACTAATTCTGTATTCATAAAATTCTCCTTTATGCGGTTTGATTAACAACCATTGTTTCCATTTGTTGGTTGATTTTTTTTCGTTTTTCTTTTTTCACTTCTTCACCCACGGCTGTTGCTCAATAACTCATTGTCAGAACCGTGAAGACAAATGCTTGAAGAAGCGAGTCAAACATGTCAAAATACAAACTTGCAAATGGCATGATAATTAATGCTATAACGTTAAATGTCAAAGCTGATTCATTATTTCCTACAACAAAACGTCATAAGTAAGTAAATAAACCATGCAATAAAAGCATTAATAAAACACCACCAGTGATGTTTCCGAACATACGGAAACTAAGTGAAAGAATAGGTGAAAAAATACCTGGTCAACTGATTGGATTTAATCATTCTTTAAAATATCTTATTTTTTGGCAACTTATACCAATAACAAAAGTCATAATTCAAGTAACGGAAGTGATTGCCAAGACGAAAGTAAGTGATGTTCCGACTGGTGCGAGTCCGGCGACTCCGACTAGGTTACCTAAGGCTAAAAAGATGAATAAACCAAAGAAATATGGCGAAAACTTATTTAGTTTTGAATCTGTCATATTGTCAGTTAAATCTTCAATAAAATAAATGTAACTTTCAACTACAACAACAATTTTCGAAGGTACTTCGTTTTCTTTTGTTTTACGAATCATGAAGTAAAGTGTTATGCTTGCTAAAACAATCATGATGAAAACAACGGCTAAACTAAATAATTGGTTTAAAGATAATACTTTTGGTCCTCATGCTTGAGGATTAGATAGTTGCCCATGATTAAAAATCTTGTCCATTTATCTCCTTTCTCTTAATTTTTTTACTGATAGTAAATGCAAGGCAAAACGAAAGTGGTAAAACGGTGATTGCAAGGCAATAAAAAACAATATTGATTGGATATAAACCACCATGTAAATGGCTAAAACCGATTTTGTTTGTGACATAGCGATTAAACAAAAAAAGTCCAAGCAAGATACAGGCTGTCAAGATAATATTGACATAAACCATTCCGATTGCTTGTAATTTACTATATTTTTTATTTGCAAACTTGTTATAGATTCAATAATCCACAACTAATATTGCTAAAGAATTTGTTAGTCCTACCAAATAACCCCACAAATATGTATAGGTTTGAGTCTTAACAAAGGCTAAAACCAATAGACTAACAAGCAAAAAGCTGTGAAATAAAAATAAAATTCTTCCTAAGTAATTTAAAAATCTTTTATCAAAATATTTCATAACTTGTCTCATTTTGGGTTAATTGAATTATAGCACCATTAATTGAGAAATGAAAATGCAAAATTAAAAAAACATGCCGGTTTATTGGCATGTTTTCACTAATGAAAATTAGTTTTGTACGCTTTCTTCGCTTGGGTTAGATTGTGAAGCATCTTGGTTGATTTGTGGAACCTGTTTTCCGTTCAAGAAATCATACATTTTTTCAATATTTTCTAATGAAGAAATATCAAAGTTAGCTTCAGTTTTTGATCTAGCAACAAAGTCAGCAGATAGTGCACGGTAAGCAGCAATATCTCTAATTTGTTCATCTGTTAGAGTTTGTTTTAGAGATAGGTTTACATGTCTTGTTGCATCTCCATATGCCATGAATTTATCCATGATGTCATATTTAATTTGTAACAATTTAATGTATCCTTGAGAAATCATTGAATATTGAATTCTTGTTGCAGAAGTTGTTTTTGTTCTTTCTATATTTCTATCTAATAGTCAGTATTTTGTAGCTTTGTAGAATTGTTGATTTGAGAAGTATTTAGCGATATCTGAAGACAATTTAGCAAAAATTCTTGATTTATCTTCTGTTGGTTTGTAGTAATTTTCAATAAATGCTGATAGAACACCTTTTTGCCCACCTTATAGAACAACTGAGTTGTTTAAAAGTTCAACTTTGTCAGTTTTAGCTAATCAGTAATTGTATTCTGATGATTGTCCTCATGCATATAGGTTTACATACATGTCAACTACTGAGTTTAGAACACCTGTGCTAATTAGTTCTCTAACTGGATCAACATCTGCTTGTGCTTGGTATGAAGCATTTTTAACAAATTCTGGTTCTAGAGTATTTGTTACGAATGCTTTTAATGTTTTTCCATAGAAAGGAGTAAATTGCATATCTTGTTGGTATCCGTTAGTTGAATCTAGTAGTTTGTCGTCAATAATTGATTTGATTTCTTTTAGGGCTTCTGAAGCTTTAACAACGATGTTTTGGCTTGCTTTAACTTGTAGAGCAAGTAGCATGTCGTCGTGTTCTTTGAATTGTTGTGATGTTGTAAATAATTGGTCATCTTTAACAATTTCATTGAATTCAGCTTGGTATTTAATTTTGATTAGTTTTATATTTTGATCATCTGGTAATGAGTTAATCAAGTTAAATACATCTTCTTTATCTGCGAAGTATTTTTCTTTAGCTTCTGCTAGAGCTGCAACTTCTTCAGCATCATCAATAGCTTTTCTTAGAACAATAATAGCATCTTGAATGTTTTTGTCATTTAATTTATCTTCAACGATTGGTTGTTCTGGTTCTGCTAATGCTTTTGCATCAGTAATAGCTTTATCTAAAATAGCAATTGCTTCAGGGTATCTTGATAATCTTGCATCAGTTTTTCTAGCTTTAACAATTCCCATCATTACATCGTACATTGATTGGTAGTTAACTAGTGAGTTATCCATTGCTTTAACTTTAGCTAGGATGTCAGCAAGTGTTTGGTCAACACCATTTTTTAATAAGTCAGTGTGGAACATGTGTTTTTGAACTTCTTGATATTTTTCAGTTCCTCATGTCATAACTTTAGCTTTAACACTGTCATCATTTGAAAGTGTATCATTGAAGAATTTACCATTGTTAGCTGTTCATTTGTCATAAATTTTCTTCAATTCAACAAATGGAACTGCTCTTTGAGCAACGTTTCTTGTTGAATACATTGACAATAATCTTTGTTTTCATTGGTTTCATGATCATGTTTTGTAAGATTCATCAGTGATGTAGCTTTCTTCAAGGTCCACTGATTCTTTAATTGAAATTTTTCAGTATGGAGTAAATACAAAGTCAGCAACATATTGGTTTTCAGCGTAAATTGCTTTTGTTTCAGCAATTAAGTTTTTGTAATCAATTAAAGCTTTATCTTTTCTTGCTTTTTCAAATGATTCTTTAATGTTTCTTAAAGCATTTGCTGAACTACGTACTAGGTCAAGAACTTTATCTTTTTCACTTGTGTACGCTGTTCCTTCTTGTTCAGTATTTGCAACTGAAGGATCTACAGGTTTTTCCAAACTGTTAGATAGAACATTTAAGAAACTATTGATTCTTGTTTCTAATTCTTGTTTAATTACTGAGTATCCATCAACGTTTTCTGAAATACGTTTAAACAATTCTTCAGCGTCTAGGTTTTCTAGAACATATTCTGAGTTAGATGTTACAGGTTCATTAGTTTTAAGAGCATCATTTTCAACGATAGTTAAGTTCGATTTGTAGTCATCGGCAACATCTGATTGTACATTGATTGATTTATTTGATCAAATGTAAGCATTGTTTACTAGGGCTTTTAGATCGTTCATTTGTGCTTGCAATTTGTGAGCAAATACAAAGACTTCTAAATCATCTCCAAGTGATTTAATTTCATCAGCAACATCTTTTGCTTCTTTGATTGAAGAGTAAAGTTTTAATTTTGTTACTTGTCCATTTTCATCTTTTGAAGCAACTGATTTTTCATCAACATATTTACGATATAAATCAATTCTTTCTTGTACTGTTTTTTTGTCTTCTTCATTGAATCTAGTCAGACTTGTAGTTGCAATATTTTCTTTTTTAGCGTAGTATTTTCTAGCCTTTGTCAATAAAGAGTTATTTACATTCATGATGAAAATAGGTTCTTGCTCACTGATTGCATCATTGATTTCTTTTGCTTTAGCGTCGTAATCTGCTACTGTTTCAGGATTGGCTGCATCTTTGTTTGATTCAAAAGCAGTTTTCAAGGCTTCTTGCACATCATAGTTAATGTTTGTTTCATTATTTGTTGCATTATTGTCTTGTCCGTTTTCAGTATTTCAAGTTTCAATTAGAATTCTTAAAGCAAAAAGTTCTCTTAGAGCTTTTTGTCATTTTGCTTTAGCTACTTCAATTTTAGCTTTTTCAATAGCAGCTAGAATTTCACCAGCAGCAGGGATAACTTGTGATTCGTAACTGTTTTTTAGTTTGTCATTTTTGTCGTAAAGTTTTGATTTAGCTGAAACTAAAGCTTTCTTTAGACCATCTAATGCTGTTGGGTAATCTTTGTTTTCATCCATGAATGCATTTGCAGCTTTAACTGCTTGTGTGTATGGATATAGATTTTTAGCAACTTTAGCATCATCTAATGCTTTTTGTAGAGCGTCAGTAGCATCTTTAATTGTGTTTGGTTTGTCAGTTGATTGTTCTACATCTTTTGAAGCTTTAATTGCTTCGTAAATTTCATTAACTCTTCCGTCTAAAACAGCTTTTTTGTCTGTTAAATCTTGTGAATAGTCTGTTATAGTGTTATTATTTTCACTTTTATCTTGAGCAAGTCATTGTTCAACAACTTTTTTCAAGTCATTGTAAGCTTTTAGTTCATCTGTTGCAACAGCTTCTTTCATTCTTCAACTTAGGTAGTCGATTTGTGATTGAATTTGGTTTCTGTTAACTCTGTCAATTGTTGTATCTCTATCAACATCAGCAGGTAATCCTTTTTCTTCTCAAACTGTGTAGTTTGCTTGGTTAACTGCTTGGTCAACAATAACTTTCGAAGCTTCTTCAGTTAGTTGAGCTTTTCTGTCTTCAACGTCTTTTCTTGTTTTTAGGAATTCTTGTAGAGTATAGTTTTTATCTACTGAATCAACTAGTTTTTGCAATTCAATAGCAGCTTTTCTAACAGCATCAAAACCTGATTGGTTTGCTTGTGCTGTTGAAACAGTAGCATCAGTTTCACTTAGTTTTGATTGTAGTTGTTGCTTGTATGAGCTTACTAATGCTCTCTTTGAATCAAGAATGTTTTCATCTGTATCAACATCGTTTAGTTTTGTTGATAATAAGTCATTTGCAGCTGTTTGAGCAACTTTATAGTCAGCTTTAACTG
This sequence comes from Mycoplasma sp. 4044, assembly GCF_053851695.1. Taxonomy (NCBI): domain Bacteria; kingdom Bacillati; phylum Mycoplasmatota; class Mollicutes; order Mycoplasmatales; family Mycoplasmataceae; genus Mycoplasma; species Mycoplasma sp. 4044. Next base: position 86,059 of record NZ_JBSQBD010000001.1, read on the forward strand.
CATCTAATTTGGCATTATTTAGAGCAGCTGCTAGTGTGTCGTATTGATTTGATACTTCTTGCAATTTAGCATCTAAAGTAGTATTATCAACTAGTGTTCTTACATCACCGATTGATTCTACATAACTTGTAGCTGTTGTAACTGCTTGGCTCAATGTTTCAGCAATTTTGTCGTAACGAGGACTTTCTTTGGCGTTTTTAAATGTTTGTGCTTGAGTGTCAGCAGTTGTTGCAAGTGATGTAATAGCATCTTTTTTAGCAAGAATTTCATCTTGTTTGTCGATAATTTTTTGATCTTCTTTTGCTTTGTTGTATGCTTCACTTAATTTGTTGTATGCTTCAACAACTTTTGCATCTTCACTTTCTTTTGCACCTTCAACAACTTTACCTTGTTCGTCTTTAACAGCTTGTAAAGTTGATTTGATGTTTTCATATGAAGATTTATTTAAACCTTCTAAGTAACCTTTAACTTCTTTATCTAATTCTTTATAAACAGCAACTTGGTATAGTTTGTTTGCTTTAGCTTTAGCTTCGGTCAAGGCAGCATATTGTTCTCTTCAAGCTGAATCTGTTTCAACCTTGTCTTTAGTTTTTCCATTTTCATCTTGATCTTGGGTTTTAGCAACTGAGTCTGTAATTGCTTTTTCAAAATCGGTTGCACTTAAGCTTTTAGCTTTTAGATTATTTAATAGTTCTTTTGATGAGTCAACCAATTTTTTGTATTCTTGAACCATTGCACTTGCTTCGCTTGTTTTTTGAGCAATAATGGCTTTAGCTTTTTCAATTGCAGCTTCTAACTCTTTTGTTTTTGCTACTAATTCTTCACTTGAAGCTTTGTTGCTGATTGATTTTGCGTCATCAATAGCTTTTTTAAAGTCTTTCAAGTCTTCAGCAAATGCTGAATTGTCATCGTATAACTTTTGAGCTTCAAATAACTTAGTACCTAAGTCTTTTAACTCTTGACTTGCACCACAACTTGCTGATAAAAATGCTAGCGAGATACCAACAGCTGTAGTAGAAAGAAGTCCAGTAATGACTGCGACTTTTTTACTTTTTGTCATACAAAGTCTCCTTATTTTGTATTTTGTACGTATTTGTTTTTCGAAAAACATTTCGATAATAAAACTGTTTTATTTTTTAAAAGTGTAAAACATAGTTTCAAAGTCAAATTATTAATAACATTTAAAACTCCCAAAATAATAGTAAATTGGCACAACTTTTTTGTACCTTACTTAGCAACGTTTTACTATGTAAAACTATCATTTTCTTGTTTTACGTTTCTAATTATAACCCACTTTAATAAAAAATGGTATTTTTGGACATTGAAAAATGCTGATTTCAAGCATTTTTTTAATTAATTTTTATTTTTTAAAATAAAAAGTGCCACAATGGGCACTCTTAAATGGTTATTGAAAATTATTCAGCTTCTACTTCGTAAACTGAAGCATATTTACGGTTTCTTCTTGTTTCGTATTTTACAATACCATCAACAAGAGCGTATAAGGTGTCATCATTTCCTCTACCAACGTTTTTTCCTGGGAAAATTTTTGTTCCTCTTTGACGGTAGATGATTCCACCTGCTAATGTAAATTGTCCGTCTGCTAACTTAGCACCAAGTCTTCTTCCGGCCGAGTCACGACCGTTATGGGTACTTCCACCTGCTTTTGTCTTTGCCATGTTCTAATTACCCCTTGATCTCTTCAATTTTTACTCTTGTGTAAGGTTGACGGTGTCCTAATTTACGTTTGTGAGTAGATTTAGCATTGTGACGATACACAACGATTTTTTTAGCTTTTCCTTGTTTTTCAATAACTCCAGTAACACTAGCTCCTTCAACATATGGTGCTCCGATTTTTGATTCTAGAGCAACTACTTTGTCAAAAGTTACTTTGCTACCAGCTTCTCCATCGATTTTTTCGATGAAAATTGTATCTCCTGGTTTAACAATTAGTTGTTTTCCACCAGTTTCAATAATAGCGAACATAGATGTCCTCCTTATTTGATGGCTCGCCCTTAAGGTGCTATGCTTAAAACCTGTTTGGAACGGTTACAACAAGTAACGTTTTTAATTATAAATTATTTTGTTATTTTGTTACTAAAAAACTTTACAACGTAAACTTGCTATTTGTAGCATAAATTTTTTGTTGTTTTGCATCAATAAGTTGTCCTTCAGAAGTTAAGAATTCTCAAATTGAAGCAACCAAATTTGCAAAACCTAAATCAAAGTTTTGTTCTACATCCTGACGTAATTTTTGAATGCCAGGCCATCTTCTACCTGGACCAATTTTGTCGCTGACATAAACAATTTTTTCTAAAGTTGTTGGTTTTATACTTAAAGTAGTGTGATGTTTGATTGCATGAAGAATGCTTTTGTTAGTGATTTTGTATTCATTTTTAAGAAACAAGTAGGCAGTTAATTGGTGGTATTGATAAGGATGATAATCCTTAACATTTAGTCCATATTTTTGAATCATTTGCTCGTGTTGTTCGTTAGTTCATTCTTTAGTAATATCATGCAGCAAGCCAGCATAATAAGCAGTCTTAACATCATAATTTAACTGTTTAGCAAGTTGAGCTGCATATTCTCCAGTTGAAAAGCAGTGACTATTTCTTGAAATTGAAAGAGTGTTAAGAATTAAATCACGAGCGTATAAAAAGTTTTTTCCAATGTATGATTGAACCCTTGAATCAACAATTTTGATATTACCTTGACGATATTCAGTAGCTGCAAAATCTCATAGTGGGTTATCCAAAATCAAAACGTTATACTTTTTTGCATTAATTTTAGAAAAATTCTTAGTACGACGAAAACACACAAGTTTCACTCACTTACTGAAATCATTAACACCTTGTCACTTGTTTAAAGAACTTAAATTGTCAGAACCTAGAATGAAAAACAATTCATCTTGTGAATATTTTTGTTTAAAGTATTTCAGTGTTTCGAATGTGTATGAAGGTCCTGTTCTTTTGATTTCAAAATCACTAACTTCAAAATTATCAAAATCCTGAATGGCGATTTTAACCATGTTGTAACGGTCTTGATTAGAAGCAGAAGGTTGATTTTTTTTATCGGGATTTTGATTAGCAGGAATAAGAATAATCTTGTCTAAATTTAGTGTTTTACAAGCATGTTGAGCAATCAAAATGTGTCCTTTGTGGATGGGATCAAAAGTTCCGCCAAATAAACCTATTTTCATCTTGTTTCCTTTCTTATTTTGTGCAGTTGTAATTATTATGTGACATCAATATTTGTTTGTTGGGCAAATATATCTTTTATCATTTTACACAACTATAAAAAATTTCAAGCCTAAAAAATAAAAGACTACACTTGCAAGTATAGTCACAGTTATTTTTTCAAAATTGATTGGTCAATATCAATTAAATCATTATTGTCATAGTCATTGATGCTGAATTTGATTTGGTCAGCACGAACGTTTTGCATATTTTCATGTTCTTGGCCAGTAAAAAGCGTTTTTGAGCCAAGTGAAAAATTAATTTTATCGATAATGGCTTTGCTATCATTTTCTTTTTCTTGTTCGAAAAGCGAAAAAGGTGTTTCATTGTCTTGTGAAGAAATTAAATTGTGAACTCTTAATCCTATTCCTCTTAGTGGTTCACCATCTCAATTTTCTTTTAGAAGTTTAAAACAAGCTTTAAAAATATCTTCGAGATTGTTTGTTGGTACCTTGATATTGCGTTGAAAAATATTTCAACTTTTATCTTGATTACGAACTTGAATAGAAACTACGGAACATAGATAATTTCTTATTTTCAAACGATTTACAACTTTTTTAGTTAAGGACAAAAGAATATTTTTGAGATGTTCTTCATCAAAAATATCATCTTGCATAAAGGTTGTAGATTGACCTATTCCTTTTAGTTCAATTGGTTTTGCTTCTTGTGATTTAACTGTTATCCCTTTTGCCATTTGCTGAAAGCTATAAAAGTTAACACCCAGTATTGAACGTAATAAAGTAGTATTCTGGCAATATACAAAATCGCCGATTGTATTGATATTTACTGCTTTGAGTTTTTGTGTACTTTTTCTACCGATCATGAAAAAATCACCAATATCTAGTGAGTAAAAATTGTTAGCAATGTCTTCTTTTTGAGTAAAAACTATTCCGTGTGGCTTAGCAAGATTAGTAGACATTTTTGCTAAAAATTTGTTGTAACTAATTCCTATTGAACAAGGTATGTTAAGTTGATTCCAAATTGTGTCTTGAATGATTTTGGCATATTCGATAGGAGAAGAATAATTTTGTATCACATCACTAACATCAAGATAGCACTCATCAATTGAATAAACTTCAATGTTTTTACTGAATTTTGTTGCTATTAGTTCAAAAATTCTAGCACTCACAGAACGATAATAATCTAGTCTTGGTTCTAAAACCAAAAGGTTAGGAATTTTTTGTTTGGTAACGTAGATTGGCTCACCTACTTTAGCACCTAATTTTTTGGCATCAGAACTTAAAGCAGTAGCAATTGAACGTTTAGTATTTTTAGAAATTGCAATCGGTACATTTTTTATATCTGGTCTGATTGCTCTTTCACAAGATACAAAAAAACTATCCATATCAATATGGAAATAAATTTTACTATTCAAGGTTTAATGCCTTTTTGATTGCTCTGATAATAAGTGAAGCGCACTCAACACGATTTAAGTGTTTTTTAACATTTTCAAAAACTACTAAGTTATTTAATAATTCCTTGTTTTCCGTGTGATTTTGGTTAATCATCGACTCATAGTTTTCCAAAATTTCTTTAACTTCTTCAGTACTTTTGTTTTTTATTAAATCTAAAACCAAATCAGTTGAAGAAATAAAAATAGAACAACCGCTACCATTAAATTGAGCATTTTTAATAACGTTATTTTTCACCACTAAACCAATTTCAAGATTATCAGCACACCCACTTCTTGAGTAAGCTTGTCCTTGCAAACCACTAAGTGTTTCACTTTTATTGTTTGGGGTCAAATAGTGTTGATAAATTAAATCCCTTTTTTGTTGATCACTAAATGAAGTCAAGAAAATCACCTCCGTTGATTAAAGCTTCTATCAGTCTTTCAATATCTTTTTCATCATTGTAAAAGGCAAGTGAGGCTCTCACCATTGTGCCATGAAAATTAGGATCAATTTCAAGTAAATAAGCACAAAAAGTTCCACTGCGAACGTAGATGTCACGGTGTCCTAAGTACGAAGCAACATCTTGTGAACTAACATTTTGGATGTTAAATAAACAAATATTATCACCAGGCTTAGAATACAAAATAATATTTGGCACTTTAGTTAGCTTTTCATGCAGTTTTGTAGATAAAGAATACATTTTTTCATTCATTTTATCGAAACCAATTTCATTAATAAAATCAATAGCTTTGTTGAACTGATAAATCCCAGCAAGATTTAAGGTTCCTACTTCATATGCACTGTAGTCCATATCATAATTTGGATTACTGAACGATTTTGCAGCTCCACCACCAAATTTTTTAGGCATTACAAATGAAAAAACACGATCACTTATACATAAAACTCCAAGACCTGTTGGACCATACATTTTGTTTGCAGAAACAGCGATAAAATCACAATTTTTGATAGTTACTTTAGTGTGTGGCGCGGCTTGTGCAGCATCGTTAACCAAATACACATCATTTTTTAAACATGCTTGATAAATTGAGTCTAATTCGTATTTTTCGTTAAGATTATTTGTTTGTTGGCTAAGAGCAACAATTTTAGTTTTTTTATTAATTTTTTGCATTAAATCTTGTTGTGTGGTGAAATATACAAAATTAACATTTTTGTCTTTTAAGAAATAAAAATATGGCAAAACATTGCTTGCATGATTGTATAAAGAAAGTAAAATTTCATCACCTTCATTGACTAAATCTGCTAACATCATAGCAACTTGGTTGAGTGCTTCACTTGCTCCTGAGTAAAAAATTGTCTTTTTTCAATCAGCTTCAAAAAATGAAGCGACTTTTTGACGAGTTTGATTAACTATGTCGCTAACTTCCATTCCTAGTCTTGAGTCTTTTGTTCGAGTTGAAATCGAAAATTTAGTATAAAAATCATTACCAGCTTGACAAACTACTTCCGGTTTCAAACCTAATGCACCATTATCTAAATAAGCAATGTCATTATTTTGCAGCATTGGAAAAAATTTCTTATAATCCATTTTTTACTCCTTTTCAAATAGTGAAATATACTCAATATTTTTCGATTTATTACCCAAAATAGGACTTTTTTCAATTGCCAGGAACTTGAAACTGCACTCTTTTGCATATTCAATTACTCGATTAATTAAAAACTCGTGATGTTGTTCTTCAACATATCCACCTTCAGAAACGTATTTTGAGCTTGCTTCGAATTGCGGTTTAATCAAAGCAACTATTTGCTTTTTCGAAGCTAAAAAATCTTTACAAACTTCAAACACGTGTTTAAGCGAAATGAAACTAACATCAGTCACAACTAAGTCAATATTTTCAGCAAATGAAGTTTTAGTTAGAGTCTTAAGATTGGTCTTTTCCATATTTATGACTCGATTATCATTTTTTAATGTGTAGTGCAGCTGATCGAAACCTACGTCAACTGCATAGACTTTTTTTGCTCCGTTGAGCAATAAAATTTGCACAAAACCACCAGTACTCGACCCAATATCAACACACACAAAATCTTTAGGTATTATCTTGAATTCTTCGATAGCTTTTTTTAATTTATATGCTCCACGAGAAACAAATTCTTTTTGATTAATTAAGTCCAGCTTTATATCAGGGCGGAATTTTAATGAAGGAAGAATTTCTTTATTTCCATTAACCAAAACATTGCCAATTCGAATTTGAAAATCAGCTTCACTTAATTCTAATTCAAATTTGTTGCTAATCAATATATCTAATCGTTGTTTGGTTATTTTACTCATTTTAAAATTAACCTCACATAATAATTAAAGTCAGGAGTTACCTTTTCCAATGACATACAAAAATCATTGAACAAGTCTCTTTTTCGAGCATTTGAACTAGTTATTCCATGGATTTCAAAAATGTTGGGTACTTGATGTTTAACATCATAATAGTAAGTTGATGTTTTGAAAATGTAGTAAAGAAACTTTCCAAAAGATTTTCAATCACACGACTGAAATTTTTCATCGATTGAGTTGACATGATTAAGTAAAATAGTTAAAAACACGTTCTTTTGGAAATTACTATTCATTAATTCTATTTCTACTTCGGCCAGCCTATTAATTGAATAGTTAGTACCGAATAAAATCAAAATTTTTGAAATCAGGAAGCGCATTTGTTTGTTTCTAAATCTTTGACGATATTTTAAAATAACCTGATTTTTTACCAAAATCAAGTTTATTTTTGCAACAGTTTGTTTAATATAGTTACTTTTTATCATCTTTATTAATTTTATCCAAAATAGCGTTTACAAATTTGTAATTAACATTGTAAATCTTAGCAATGTTAATCATTGTATCTATGACAATTTTAGGATCATTTTTACGCATTTCAAAAACACCGTAAATTAAAATCGCTCTTGCTAAGGCTGGAATTCTATCTCAAGTCCAATTGTCTAAAAGATAGAATTGAATAATTTTTTGAATTGTTGGGATATTTTTTTCTAACAATTCAATAACTTTCATTTGCGAGTCACTAAATGCTGAGTTTTCAAAAATATATTCACTGTTTAGTGGTTTATTAAAAAGTTGTGACTGATAAATAAGTGTAATGAAAACCATTCTCTTTTTAATCATCAACTCATTAAAAGCGACCTTTTTCGCTATTTCATTTAATTGCTTGTCTGTTTCCATATTTTTTTCCTAAATTAGTCATAGATATTAATTAATTTTATTTTTTGATTATCTTTATTTTTTGACAGAGTAAAAACTATTGCGTTTACCTGACACTTATTAGGACTGACTTTAAAAGCACTTCGTCCATTGTGGCGCATTTTGTCATAAACCTCATCATAGTTAGCACCAATAGCACTATTGTAAGGACCACACATCCCTACATCAGTACAATAATAAGTTCCATTTGGTAATATTCTTGCATCATTAGTTTGTACGTGAGTATGAGTACCTAAAACTGCGCTTGCTTTACCATCAACGTAAATTCCGAAGACATTTTTTTCACTTGTCGTTTCACCATGAAAATCTACTATCATATAGTCAAATTGGTTTTGTGAATAAATTTCGTCGAATTTGTCAAAAAAGCAGTCTGCTTGTTCTTTATTTCAAGGTGACAATAACGGGTTGAACTGTCTTCCCATCATTGAAGTTACTAAAACTTTTTGATTTTTGACTTCAAAAATTCCGAAACCATGACCTGGATATGCATAGTCTATGTTCGCTGGTCTGATTACGTCTTTGTTTTCAATGATTTCGCTAATTTCAGCTTTAGCTCAAACATGATTTCCAAGCGTAAAAACATCTATTCCAATTTGTTTTAATTTTTCATAATCTTGAGGTACAAAACCTTTTCTACCAGAAACATTTTCAGCCTGTGCTATAACAAAATCTATGCTATTTTCAGTTTTTAGTTTAAGTAAATATTTTTCAACTATTTCTATTCCTGGTTCACCAAAAATATCACCAAAAAATAGTACATTTATGTCTTCATTACTTTTAGTTATCATAATTAATTTTAATTTTATACTAATTCAAAAAAATCCTAAGATAAAAGCAAAAAGATTGTCAACACAATCTTGATTGCTTAATTTTGCTCTTTAATTTTTTGTTGGACTTTTTGCTCTATTTCATCATATTTATCTTTATTAAGAAGTAGATATTCACGAACTTTTTGTTTTCCTTGAGCTATATTTTCATTGTTATACGAGTATCAAGAGCCTTTCTTCTCAATAATTTTGAATTCTTCTGCTAAAGAAACAAGTTCGCCAGTTTTGTCAAATCCGTGACCAAAAACTATTTCCACATTAGCAATTTTATATGGGGCAGCCAGTTTGTTTTTAACAATTTTTACTTTTATCCCATTTCCGTTTATTTCGTTATTTTCACTAATGTTTTGCGTCTTTCTTACTTCAGCTCTAATTGAAGAATAGAATTTTAGTGCTTTACCACCAGGAGTAGTTTCGGGATTACCAAAAATGATTCCAACTTTTTCTCTAATTTGATTGATAAAAATAATTGTTGTTTTATTTTTAGCTAGTGAAGCGGTAATTTTTCTAAGTGCTTTTGACATTAATCTTGCTTGAGCACCAATAACTTGGTCGCGCATTTCACCATTTAATTCAGCCTCAGGAACCAAAGCGGCAACGGAGTCAACAACAATCAAGTCAATTTGTCCTGTTTTAATTAAAATATCAGCAATTTCTAGAGCTTGCTCTCCACTATCTGGCTGTGACAATATTAAATTCGAAATATCAACACCTAAAGACTTAGCATAAGTTGTATCGATTGAGTGTTCGGCGTCAATAAATGCTGCTATTCCGCCATTTTTTTGGACTTCAGCAATTGCATGCAAACTTATTGTTGTTTTACCACTACTTTCGGGTCCGTATATTTCAATAATTCTTCCCTTTGGTCATCCGCCTATACCCAGCGCACCATCAATTGCTATAGAGCCACTTGAAAAAGTTTCGCAGTTTTGATCTGGTTTGTTACCTAAAAACATGATTGATTCTTTACCAAATCTTTTTTCTATCTCTTTCAAGGTTGTTTCTAGCATACTTCTTATTTGTTCTTTTTCCACTTTTTCCTCCTACTTATTAAAGTAAGAAATTAGCACAGTTTTTAAATCAAAATAAAAAGTGTTGGTTTAACCCAAAACACTTTCTAATTTTTTAATTGCTCAATCTTCGACTAAAAAGCTAAATGTTACATTGACACTACCGTCATCTTTTTGATATTTGTCAATAACACTAACTTGATAGATACCCTTAAGTTTTGCAATTTTATCTAAAACAGTTTGAACACTTTCATGATTTTGTAAATTGATTGTAAAATCTCTAGTTTTTAAAGGATCATGCTTGTAATTTGCAAAGATTGGTGCTTTAGCTTTATCTTCATCTAAAAAGATTTCAGCATAAATTGCTTCACTTTGATATACCTGTGGATTCAACTTACCTAAATATCCAATCATTTTACCGTTTTTGAAAATTAAGGCTGAATAATTCGGGTGCAAATATTTGTTTTCTTGTTTTATAAATTCAACTTGACAATCAAGTAAGTCAACAATATCTTGTTTCATTTCGTTGAAACTTTTTTCGTTTGAAGCTAGTCCTAAAACATTGCTTTTGTCCTGAATCATTCCAATTTCGAAGATTGACATTTTTTTAATGCTTCGTTTTTGATTGTAGTCTAACACTTCAGCTAGTGAAAGAGCAAGTGAGTGACGCAACTGATTTCGATCACTAGAAACATAAGTTGCTAAATCGATTGTTGAATTGAAATCAAAAGGATTTAAAATGTTGGCTTTAGCACTAGTCAGGGTGAAAGTACGCACATTTTGATATTTCATTGCTTTTAAAATGTTATTGTAATCTTTGTATGTAACATTTTCAACTTGCTTAATTTCTGGTTGAATAATGGCAAAATTTTCATAACCATAGAAGCGGAACACTTCTTCAGTTAAATCTTGCATTGTTTTTAAATCATAACGATAGGCAGGCGCCATTACTTTTTCGTCTTTAATCTCAATGCCAAGAGTATTTAATTTTTGTAAGGTTTGTTTAAATTTATCAGTTGCTGTAATCTCAAAACCAGCATAAAAATCTAAATAAGCTGCATCATAATCAAAAGTGTGTTGTTCGGCATCTTCATAACCAATAATTTGGCTAGCCTGTTTTACTTTTGATTCTAGATATTCATGTGCTAACAAAATTGATCCCATGCTAATTTCTTTTGAAGCACGGTTAGCTGAATTTGTTTCTATTTTGACTTGTTTTTTTGAATTTCTTACTTCTTTTAAATCAAAAGAAGCAATTTCAAATAAAGCTGATGTTGTTTGACTATCGCAACCACTATTTTCACAACCTATAACAGCTGCCACTGAAACAACTTTGTTGTTGTTTAAAACACATAAGCTTTGGTCAAGTTCAACTTCTTTATTACCAAAAACTACTGCTTGGCCTGTATATTTTTTCACTTCAAAATCTTTTGAATTTAATTTTCTTACATCATAAGCATGAGTGGGTAGACCTGCGTATAGCAGTACTAAATTTGATAAATCAACTGCTTTAGAGATTGACTTTATCTCATTTTTCATTAAAAATAGTTCATCTTGTAAAGAAATTTTAATATCTTCAACTTTAATTTCTCTAAGTGTAAAGTGATTGGTTTCTTGCAGTGATTTGATACTGAAATCTGAATGAAACTCTTTTGTTAGCAATTTGTTTAAAGATAAAGGAGTTGTACCAAAATAAGCAGCTAATTCTTTTGCCATTATTAAATATGAATTAGCGTCTGCTCGGTTAGACAAAATGCTGATATCGATGATATAGTCATCTAAGGCAAAATATTCAATTGGATCTAGGTTTAAATCTACTTTGTTTTCAAAGACGAATATACCATCATTTCACATATTTTTTTCGCTAATAGAATCAGGTTTAAAACCAATTTCTTCAAGTCCAACCAACATTCCTTCACTAATAATCGAACGCATTTCACGAGCCTGAAAAACATCTTTTTTGCTTCTTGAACCAGGTACAAAAGCCATTAAGTAGTGACCTTCTTTTACATTGGTAGCATTAGTTTGAATAGTTCTGATTTTGTCATTAAATTCAATTTCACAAACAGTTAAACGATCTGAATTAGGATTAGGATAAGTCTTTAAAACATGGCCAAATTTGATACCTTCAACATCAGTAAAGCGTCAATATTCTTCAACTTCAAAACCAATTGAATTGATTGCCTTAGCAACTTCTTCTATTGTGATGCTTTCATCTAAATTTGCTAAACGTTTTAATTCTAAAAATGAAAATAACATCTTGTTTTCTCCTATCTAAATTGTTTTAAAAATCTTTCATCGTTTGTGTAGAATTCACGAATGTCATTGATTCCGTATTTAATCATAGCTATTCTTTCGATTCCTATTCCTGCTGCAAAACCATTCATGTCATTTGTGTAACCTGCCATTTTTAACACGTTTTCATGTAACATTCCTGCTCCTAAAACTTCGATTCAACGATTCTTGTAAAATACATCAACTTCAACGCTAGGTTCAGTGAATGGGAAATATGAAGGACGCAAGCGAATTTCTACTTCTTCTTCCAAAACATATGACAATAAACTTTTTAAAGTTCACATTAAATTACCAAAATTTGTATATCCAACCGATACAAAATCTAACTGAGTAAATTGATGTGAGTGTGTTTGATCTTCTTCATCATTACGATAAACTTTACCAATAGCATATTGACTAAATGATTGATTCGCATATTTTTGCAATGCTCTTGCACTAATTCCTGTGTTATGAGTACGCAACAATGTGTTTTCATCGATAAATAGTGAGTCTTGCATGTCACGTGCTGGATGTGATTTTAAAATATTTAAACGTTCGAAGTTGTATTCGTCTGTTTCGATTTCACTAGCTCTAGTTTCAAAATATCCGTTTGAATTAAATCAGTCTTGCATTCTTGTGATAATCAAATTGATTGGATGAATTCCACCTTTCTTAGTAACTGGTTCATTAACATCAATTCAGTCTTTAGCGATAGATTGTTCAATTTCAAGTTGTAAAATGTGTTCTTTTGCTTTTTCAAAAAACGTTTCAGCTTCTTCTTTTAAAACTTTAATTTTTTTACCAATAGCAGCTTTTTGATCCGGACTAGCTTCTTTTAATTGTTGCATTAAAAGTCCAATTTCACTATCTGGAGCATTGAATTTTGCTTTTAATTGCTTTAAATCTTCTAAATTTTTGATTTCCGATAAGTCAAATTTCATCTTATTCTCCTTTTATTTTCTTTCAGTAGTTATAAATTTTTTGCTCATAGCTATTTTCACTAGCAGTGTAAAATTTTTGACCTGTTAATTCATCTGGTAAATATTGTTGTTTTACTCAATGATTTTGATAGTTATGTGGGTATTTATATTCAACACCATGTCCTAATTTTTTTGCCGATTTATAATGCGAGTCCTTTAAGTGAGTAGGAACATCATATGCACCACGATTTTCGACATTTACTGAAGTGTTTGACCAGGCTTCAATGACACTGTTACTTTTAGGACTTAAGGCAATATTTAGAATTGCAAAAGCGATAGGTAGATAACCTTCAGCTTCACCTAATCTTTCAAATGCTTCAATGGCTTGGAGTGTTTGCGAACCACAACTTGGATTAGCTAGTCCGACATCTTCATAACTGGCGCAAATCATTCTTCTAAACATATCATCAAAGTTTTTGCTTTTATACAACAAATATCCTCAATACAAAGCTCCATCAGGATCACTCCCTCTTAATGATTTGTGAAAAGCACTCAAATGATTGTAAAATTCATTACCATCTTGATCAATTCCAAAATTGATAACTGAAAAAATTAGTTTTACTTTATTTAGATCTATTGTTTCTTTTCTATACAATTTAGACAATAGTTCTAAGTCACTTAGTAAGATACGAAAATCTCGATTAGCATGCTTTACTAAAACTCGATAAACATCTTCATTTTCCACTGTGAATAATTCCAATTTTTGATTAATATTTTTTGCATATTCAAGCATCAATTTGTCAGTCGGCTTTTTGAATTCAAAAATATTCATACGGCTTCTTAAGGCAGGATTAACCTTGAAAAAAGGATTTTCAGTAGTTGTTGCGTATACAGTGATGCTTTGATTTTCAAGATGTGGCAACAAGATATCTTGTTTGTCTTTGTTTAGTCTATGAATTTCATCAACAATCAAAATTTCGTTTTCTTCAATTAAATTGACTAATGTTTGCTTGTTATCGATAGCAGCATTGAAATAAGCAAAACTCTTTTGCATTTCATTAGCAAGAATTAAACTGATTGTTGTTTTACCACTTCCTGGGGGACCAAAAAATAAAAATGAACGATCATCTTTAACTTGAATAATTCTTGCAAAAAAATCTCTTTGTAAGTCTTCACAAATGAAATCTTCGAGATTTTTTGGGCGACGTAAACTTGCTAAATTCATATATTTATAAATTTTATATTAATTACTTAGTAATTTCTAAACACTTTCTATAAGAAAGGCAATAAAAATAGACCGGCTTAACCGGACTATTCTAAATTTTTCTAATTATTTTTTAGCAAAAGCTACAGCAACTAAGATAATGCATACAAGAACTAAAATGAGTAGCAATGAAACTAGAACATAGTATCCTTTAGGAACTTTTTCATATGTTACAACAGTTGTTGTTTGACTTTGTTCTTCATATGAAACTGGTTTTGCTTCTTCTACTGGTTGTTGTTGTTCTTCTTTTTCTTCTTCGTCTTCTTTTTTAGATGAAGATTCAATTAGGTTTTTTGAAACCAAGTAATCTGTTGCTTCTTGTGAAGAAACATTATTTGCTTGTAGTTCTTCAATACTTTTTAGAGCTGATTCCATTCCCATGCTTCCACGGAAAGCACCATTTTGGTGGAATCAAACACGTGAGTCACCTTCTAATCCTTTAGCAATTTCGATAAATTTATTTAAACTGTCTTGGAAATTGTCGAATGTAAAGTAATTATCTTGTTTAGCACGTTTTAAATGTCATGTTAGGTTATTTTCTTCATCACGTTTTTCAATGATGTAGAATCTTGTTCTTACTGCCATTTTATTCCTTTCGAATTTTATAATGCTATATTAATTCATATTTTTAAAAATATGTACTAAGTTTATCACAATAAAAATTTTTTTACTCAAAAAGTACACATTTTGACACATTTTGACACAAAAAAAGACACACAGGGAGACTGGTGTCTAATAATTATTTAAAGAAAGTAGCAAATTTAGCTTTATCTTTTGCTGAATGAGTAATAGCTTTTTCAATCTTATTGTATGTTTCTACAACATCTTGACGATCATAACTTGATTCAATTGCTTCTTTATAATATTGCATTTTTGACTCGAATTCATTGTCCTTAAATACCAAAGCTCAGTCAGGAACTGAAGCAATATTTATTTTGTTTGTTCCAAAATTTTCATAAATTAAAAAAGAATAAACATTTATATCTTTTCCAATGATGTTTTGTAAGTGTTCAATGTGTTTGTCGTTTTGTTTTAAATGATTTTTAATTTCATAACGAACTTTTGGTTTTACTTTTCATCAAACATTATTGTTGTAATCACCTTCTATATCAGCATTAAACGACTTCATTTCAATAACAATAACCCCACGATTAGAAATTAATATACCATCCACTTCAAAAAGTTTCTTTTCATATTTTAGTAATGAACTAGGAATAAAAAAGAAATCTTGGCTAGAAGATCATTGTTGAATTTTTTTGGCAAATTCTTTTTCAAAATCTCTTCCCCGTCCCAATTTTTTCTTAATTTTTAAACGATAAAATAGAAAAATTACAAATCCTGCCACAGCTAGCAAGATTAAAATAACCATAGCTGCTATTAAACCATTTTTTATTATTGTTGGATTAGCAACAGACGCAGCATTATTAGTTTCTACAGTTGTATTTTGAATTTCTTCTTTTAGTACAGTCAGTAAATTATTCATTGCTATTTCCTCCGATTAAACTAAATTGATTGTTGCTTAAATATTTGTTGAGTTGTTTGTAATTAGGAACATATTCTTTCAGTGTTTTTTTAAATTCTGGTCCGTGATTGTGATGAGTAATATGAACCAATTCATGAATTATGACTGAGTAAATTATGTTTGGATCGAAATGTATCAATCTTAAATTATATTTGAATGTTTTTTCATTATTTTTAAGAATGTATTTACCTCAAAACAAAGTTACTTTGACAATTTTGATATTTTTTTCTAAATTCGATATTTGCATTAAGTTTTCGCATCACTTGTGTGCTAAAAAAATAAATTTTTCTAACTCTTTTTTTAAAAAAAGACTGATTTTTTTACTTATCTCACCTTTATCATCTTTAGTTAATTTCAATTTTCAAACTTTTTCGTTAATTTCAAAAATGACGTGTTTATCAGTTATTGAAAAAAATATTTGTTGTCCGAAGTAAAAAAAATACTGTTTTTCAATATTAATTGCTTGAGTTGCAAAATTGTAATCATAATATTTTTTAGCAATCAATCTTCTTACTCAGTTTCAGTCGATTTGTTGGTGGTAGATTGAAAGACTAATTTCAAAACAATCATCACGCGGCCTTAAGATTGTGCGACTATTATTAGTTGGTACAATTACAAATTTAAAGGTTTTTTCGCCAATTTGTAATACAATATTATTACTCAGTCCAGTTTCAAGCATGACATAAATTTTATATGATTTATGTTTAAGTTTTATTTTTTTGGTTATAATGCTTTTATCAACTAATCGAGGAGACAAATAAATGGCAAATATTAAATCAAAAATGAAAGCTATCGTATCAAACGAAAAAGCAAGAGTTAGAAACGCTGCAATTAAATCAAGAGTTCGTACAGCTATCAAGAAAACTAAACTTGCTGCAATGAATAATGCAGAAAATGTTAGTGAATTACTTTCAAAAGCTCACCACGAAATTGACAAAGCCGTTTCAAAAGGTGTACTACACAAAAATAATGGTGCACGTAAAGCTGCTCGTTTAGATGCTTTTGTTGCTAAAGCTAAAGCACAAGCTTAATTGTATTCAGAGAACCTTTTGGTTCTTTTTTTATTATTTTGATTAGTTTTTAACTAAAATTAAATTTATGAAAAAAATTACTGTAAATATTGAGATTTCAAAAGGAAGCTCAATCAAATATGAATACAATCGTAAAACAGGAAAGATAGCTGTTGACAGAATTTTGAGAGGAGATTTTAAATATCCTGCAAACTACGGTTATATTGCTGAAGCATTAGATTGAGATGGAGACGAACTAGATGTTTTAGTTTACTCATCTGAAACATTCATGCCTGGAGTAAGTCTAGAAGCAAGAGTAGTTGGAGCAATGAAAATGATTGATGATGGTGAAACTGATACTAAATTAATCGCAGTACATGCTGATGACTATCGTTTAGATCACATTCAATCACTAGCTGACTTAGATCAAATGTGACTACAAAGTGTGTCAAACTTCTTCAGTACTTACAAAAACTTTAAACGTGAAGGAATTACTCAAGTTACTGGATTTGAAAATGTTGAGTGAGCTAAAAAAGAATACCACGAATGTGTTGAATTAATGAATAAATACGGATCAATGGATAAAGATGATTTCATTGAAAAAATGAAAAAAGAACATCCTGAAAAATATCTTTAATCACTAATCAGTACATTAACGTACTGATTTTTTAAAAGGAGAAACATATGGACAAAAAGACATTTAAAAATAAGTTAATTTCTTACATGGAATTAGAAGCAATGAGTCGTTATGAAGAGCCAGTTGTGCAAATGCTAAAAGAAAATCTAAAAGATTCTTCATTCACCTTCAGTCGTGATGGTTTTGGATCACTAATTATGCTTAAAAAATCAAAAAAATCGAGCGCACCAAAAGTTATGATTACCGCTCACATGGATGAAGTTGGTTATTTAGTTCGTTTAATCGATAAAAAAGGGCAAATGCTTTTAACTCCTGTTGGTGGAATTTGACCTTCTGTTGCAATTGGAACAAAAGCAACATTAGTAACCAATAAAGACAACAAAAGGTTCACTGGACTATTTGGGCATACTTCAATTCACATTATGAGTAACGAACAAATTAAAAATGCCATGACTAATAATGAAATTTATGCCGATTTTGGTTTCAAAGATGATGAAGAAGCTCGCCAAAATGGTGTAGAAGTAGGTGACAGAGTCTACATGTCTGGAGAAACTATTCACTTTGCTAATGAAGACTTAATCGGTGGTAAAGCAATGGATAACCGGGCAGGAGTTACAACTTTAGAATACTTAGCCCACCTGGTTGACAAAAAAGAATTAGACTGTGATTTATATTTAGTTGGAACAGTACAAGAAGAAGTTGGAACACGGGGAGCAAAAAGTTCTGTAAGTTTAGTTGAACCTAATATTGCAATTGCCTTAGATACTACTTCAAGCCATGATACTATTGGCACAATTCCAGGAACAACAAAACTAAGCCACGGTGCTGCATTACGAGTTTATGATCGTGGAACTATGATGGATCCAAATTTAGTTGAATGAATGGCTAGCGTTGCTCGCGAAAATGATATTAGAGCTTATAAATTTGTGGCTGCAGGTGGAGGAACTGATGCGGGCGAATTGCAATACGGAAAAGGTGGAGTAGCAACAATGACGGTTTCATTGCCACAACGTTACCTACACTCACCAATTGGAGTTTGTGATATCAATGATTTAATGGCGGCAGGTCAACTTTTAGCGCAGTTTGTGCAAGAAGTTAATAGTGAAAGTTTTGATGCTAAATTAGCATACAAATAAGATGCAAAAAATTAAAGAAGGATATACAAATACATCATTTCGCGATAATGATAGATTTGTTCAAGTTAAAAAGTTAAACGGTTGAAATCACAATATTGACTACACAATTTTTAAAGACTTAGACTTTATTCCTAAACTAATTTCAAACACCGAAAAAGAAGTAGTTTGAGAATACATTGAAAATAAAAAAAATATTTGAGATCAATACACAATTAGTCAAATCGCAATCAATTTTAAAAAATTACACGATTCAAAAATCTCGTTACCGCCGAAAAATTTAGCGGCAAGATATGATAATTACAGAAAAATAATAAAAAATAAAAATCTGGACATTTTGGAAGTTAATAATTATAAAGATGTGGTTAATGAAATTTTAGAAATGTATCCCGATTCTTGACCAGTTCATAACGACTTGTATGGTTCAAATGTTATGACTGGTGTTGACAACAAGATATATTTTGTTGACTGAGAATATGCCACAATGGGTAATAAAAACTGAGATCTTGCTTTTGTTGTTGTGGCAACTTTATTCAATGAAGAACAAGAACAATGACTACTTCAAGCATATCAAGATTATGATCTTGAGGCTTACAATCGCTTTAAAATAGTGGTTGCTTACTTTATTGTTATTTGGGCTTATTCATTGGACCAAATGCCTATTGATATTGAAGCTTGAAAGCAAAGACTAACAAATTTAGTTAACAAATACTGAAAGAAATAATTTAAAAGAAGACTGAAAGGTTTTTGGCCTTCAGTCTTTCTTTGTGTCAAAATTTAGTTTTACTACTGGTATTTGAGTAAAAATATCAATCTCTTTTGTGTTTGCTAAAATCAAGTTCAAAAAAGATATTAACTGTTTTTCAAGATATTTATTTCATTTTCGGTCAATTCTCTTCACTGACCTAGTTCTAAATTTTTGTCTAGTTGAAGATTACCAAAACTGAGTCTTTTCAAATAAGTTACCTTGTTACCCACTGCTTCAAACATTCTTTTAACTTGATGAAATTTTCCTTCACTTATTGTCAAAAGACACTCATTTTCGTTAATAATTTCAAGCTTTGCTGGCTTTGCTTTGAATTTTTCTTCGATCGTGACCCCATTTTCAAAAACTGAAATATATTCCTGACTAACTTGTTTTTCAGTCCGTACAAAATATTTTTTATTTACATGTTTCTTAGGAGACAATAAATTGTGTCCTAGCTGTCCATCATTCGAAATAATTATTAGTCCTTCTGTGTCTTTATCCAGTCTTCCATAACTAAAGAATTTTTTGTTATCTAAACTTGTTAGATCAAAAATTGTAGATTGAAAATTATCTTCATTAGCACACACATAACCTTGCGGTTTATTTAACATATAGTAGAAAAATTTTCGGTATTTTATAATCTCATTATCAATGCAAATAGTGTCATTTTCAGTAACTTGCTGTGTCTTTGTTACTATTTGAGAATTGACTAGAACTCGTTTTGAAGCAATTAATTTTTTGATTTCAGAGCGACTTAAGTTTGTTGCATCACTTAAGAATTTTTCAAGTCTCATGCAATTACCTTTTCAATATTCTTATTGATAGATTTGTAATTTGGTGTTTGTGTAAATTGTTTGATTGGTTCGACTTTGTGACGATTGATTTTGATTCTTTTTACAATTGTTTCAAAATTACTTCCATTACCGTTGCCTAAAGCAATTTCTTCGAATTCATCATAACTAAATCCCATTTCGTCTTCATCATTTTGACCTTCTCACAAGTCAGCACTAGGTTTTTTGTGAACAATAGAGTCAGGAACTCCTAATATCATTGCAATTTGATAAATTTCACTCTTTAAAAAATTGCTTAGTGGCAATAAATCACAAGCACCATCACCGTATTTAGTGAAATAACCTAAATGATATTCATTAGCATTATCAGTTCCTAAAACTAGTGCATTATTCTCTTGTGCTTTAGCATACAAAAACACCATTCTCATCCGTGCTTTTAAGTTTGCTAAAACTAGTTTATCTTCTGTGTTAAGACTCTTTTTGAAATCTAAATATGCCTGAGTAAGATCGACATATTCAACTTTGGTACACAACTGATTTTCTAATTGTTTAACGTCACTTAAATTTGGTTTATCACTTAAAGAATCGTTGATTGTGATCGAATAAAAATGATTGTTTTTTAGCTCAGGCTTGTTGTCTAAAATCATTGCTAAAGTGCTTGAATCTATACCACCACTAAGTCCTAAAACATAGCCTTTTTGATTTGAATGTTTTAAATTTTGGACTAATCATTCTTGCAATTTATCAATTGAGTCAACTAATTGTGAATAAGAATTGCTTTGTTGTATCTCTTTTAATGTTTTTTCTTGAATTTTCATGCTCTAATTTTAATCAAAAAGACTTATAATTATTTTTATATTTATGCTTAATTTAAAGGAGAAATAATGTCAGGACACTCAAAATGAGCAACAACAAAACACCATAAAGCTGCTCAAGATGCTAAAAGAAGTAAAATGTTTCAAAAATTCTCAAAAGAAATTATGGTTGCTGCTGCATTGGGAGGACCTGATCCAGATGCTAACCCTGCTTTAAGAATGGCTATTGCTAAGGCTAAAGCACGTTCAATGCCTAAGTCAAATATTGAAAAAGCTGTTCAAAAAGGTTCAGGTGGTTCAAGAGAAGGATCTAACTTTAAATCATATATTTATACCGCCACAGCTTTTGGTGGAACCAATTTCATCGTAAGTTGTCTAACTGATAATTTCAACCGTTTAGCTTCAAACATTCAACACTACTTCAACAAAGTAAATGGGCAAATGGGTAATGGTAAAGTGCCTTACACCTTCGATGAAAGAGGAGTTTTAGTAATTGCTAAGGCTGACAACTTAAATGAAGAAGATTTAATGATGGCTGCTTTAGATGGTGGAGCAATTGATTTCATTACTGAAGACGAACAATATGTAATTTATTCAAATCCTGAAGATTTTAGTGAATTAAAGAAAAACATAGAACAACAATTTAACATTGAAAACTTCTTGACAGCAGAAATCAGTTATATTCCGAACATGGAAGTAGAAATTCCTGCTGATAAAGTTGAAAAATTTGAAAACTTTTTAGACACACTAGAAGACGACGAAGATGTACAAGAAGTTTACCACAATGCAAAATTCCCGAATGAAGAATAATTTGTCAAAGATAGGTAAAACTTATCTTTTTTTGTGCAAGAAAAAAGTCGCAATTAGGTTTGCGACTTTTATTTATTCTATATTTTAAGCAAAGAAAGACTTGTCTGTTACTCTTTCATAGTGTGGCATTTCTTCACCTGGACTTGCAACTATTCCATTTTCTGCAAGCATTTTTGTAAGTTTATCAATGTATTGGAATGCTCTGCTTATTACTTCATCATCACTTTTTGCTTTATCTAGATATGTGCCGTCATCAAAATATTTTGTTGTCTGTCAATCCAAAGATTCATATAAAAATGCAAATTCTGCTTTATCATCAGGTAAAAATTCCTTGTATTCTTGACTTTGTTTTACATTTTCTGGCGCCACTTTTATCAATCATTGAGTAAAGTAATGAAGATACATATACACTTCAAAATAATAAGATCCAAGTGGTTCAAAGCCCATGTATTTGTATTCTAATTTTTTAAACAATCCCTTTTCAGTAAAAAATTTATCTTTTAGCTCAAGTAATTGTTGTAGGTACCAATCTAATCCACCCATAAAATAATCGGTTATTTTCTGATTTGGATCATCAAAAAGGTCGCTTGTTGCATTTGTTTTTCAGTCATATTTAAAGTTATCATTATTAAAATCGACTAGCTTATTGTAGTAGTAATATATCAATCAAAAGACTAGTCATTTTTGTGATAACTCGTCACTGTCGCCACTGCTGGCATCTTTTCACATTTCTTGGATTTTTTCAAAGTCTTGAACTGAGTTTTCGCTTTGCAATTCAACTGCTTCTTGTTTCGTTGCCTTTGTGTTTTCTGTTATTTCATTAATTTTTTCTCTTGCTTTATATTCATCTGTATATATGTAGCTTTGACGTTTTGTATTATTAGCAATTAATTCATCACTCTTTTGAACTATCTGTTCTAACATTGCATTATTTCATGCTTTTACTAGCGAATCATACAAGGTTTTAACATCAAGATTTTCGTTAGTTTCCAACGCATTTGTAACAGCAGTGATTTGATTATTTAATTCAATCATTGTTTGGCTTGGTTGTTCACCTTTATTTTGATCATATCAAGCTTTTGCATCTTTATTTTTAAAATACAAGTTAAGTTCTTCAATCATTGAATTAGTTTCATTAATTGTTTGAATTGCTTGTTTATAAGGTGTCACATCTTCTGAAATCACAACGTTTGTTGCTAACAAGTTTTTAGCAATTGTGTCAATTTGTTGCTGTTTTTCGTTTTTGTCTTCACGCTTTTGAATTTCATTAAATTCTAAAACTAAATCATTTGAACTAACTTGTAGAGCATAGTATTCATTTTTAATTTTAATAAGTTCATTTCTACGTAATATGGTAATATTTTCAACAACTTGATTAATATTGTTTGTTGCTCTTGTAATTTGACTGGTTGTGCTTAAAGTGTTTTTTGCATTGTCGTTTAGTACTTTTTGCAATTGTTGTTTATATTCGGTAACATCATCAACTGAATTATTTAGTTTTTGCATTAGTTCACTAGCTTTTTGAACTGCTAGATTATATTGTTCTCAAGCAAGAGCTTCTTGCGCTTTTTCTATAGCTGTTTCAAGATTCTTATTGATTTCTTGTTTTTGTTCAATTGGTAGATTCTCTTTAAAATCTGTTGCATTTTTATCCAAGGCATTTTGGGCATCTTGTGAAGCTTTCAGTGAACTTTCAGTGTTTACTGAGTCTAATGCTTTTTTTAGTTCAGTTAATTTTGTCACTAAATCAGTGTTTTGATTGTTTTGGTTGTTGTTTTCTGCATCTTGTGTTTCTTTGGTAATTTGATTTTCTAAATCACTAATTAATGTTTTCAATGAATCATTTTTAGCAACCAAATCGCTATTTTTATCTTCTAAAGCTTGAGTATTTTGAGTGATTTCTTGACTATATTTATCAACATTTTCACTCGTTTTTGTTAATAATTCATTTGCTCTATTTATTAAGTCTGAATTTTCTTTTTTAAGTTGTTCGTTAATTTGATTGTATGTGTTTTTAGCATTATCAAAATTTGTTTTAAGCTCATCATTTTGAGAAGAAATTTTAACTAAATCATTATCATTTGTCGCTTGGGTAATTAATTCATTATTTTTAGAAAGTGAAGCATTCAAAGTTTCATAATTATTGTCGTTTGCAATATCTACTTTGTTTGTTTGAATTCACTGATTTATTTCTTCTATTAAATTCTTATTGTCGTTTGTTTTTGAATCAAAAATAGCCTTTTGATTAGCTAATTGTTTATATTTCTCAATTTCTTCTTTTAATCTTTGTAGAAGACTTTTTAAATTCTCATTATTTTTATCTAGTTGATCCTGAGTTGATGAATTTAGACTTTCTTCTGTTTTAGCAATTATTTCGTTGATACTATTGAATGCATCTTTGAATGCTTCATTTTCTTTATTCTGTTCCAAAAGACTCTTAATTTCATCAAGAGTTTTTCTTATTTCGCCTTGGTCTGCTTTTGGTTCTTGTTTCTTAGCCAGATTGCTTTGCGCCAAATAAGAAATAGACATACCTGTTGCTACCGCTGTTAAAAGAACTAACAAAGCGCTCAATTTGGTAGTTTTTTTCATATTACTCCTTTTTTCTTTTTAAATATTCTAAATTGTACTACAAAAAGGCCTATGTGAGTTTTTTAGCACTATATAAAAGGCGTTTTTCGCTTTGAATCAAATATAAAAAAGCAAGAAACTTACAGTTCTTGCTTGAAAACGATTATTCAATGTAAAAGGCAATCTTTTGACCTTCCGAATTAAATTTCGGGTCAGTTTTTGACCGAAAATAAAAACTTACAGTCAAATTATTTTTAGCCTTTTTGGCATCATAAGTAACAAAATTTGTGTTGCCTAGCTTACTGAAATCATAGTCACTCACTGGATATACATTTGGTCTTTGACTATCAATTAACTCTTTAAATCAATCAAAAATTCGTTGTTTAAATTCTTGTGACTCAAAGTAAGTTGAATCTGAACTACTTGGATCATTGATGATTGCTTTTAAACTTGGTAATTTTTTGTTAAAGGCCAGAATGAAATCGGAAGACTGGATGTTAATTTTAGTTTGCAAAATTTTAACTTTTACATCTTGGAATTTGTATGTAGGAAAATTTGAGTATTTATCCTGACTTGCACTTACTCAATAAGAAATTTTTAAATAATCAGGTTCATTTTCATCCCAGTTGAGCGCAGTGAAAGTTACATCTATGTTTTTATTTTGAGTGAAATTAGCATTAAAAGAAATTATTGTGCGAATAAATTCATTTGGACTCTGCTTAGTTACATCTTCAACAATTGGTTGAGCTTTTTCTTCTGTTGTTGCATCATTAGCAATTTCGGATTGTGTTTCTTTTTGTGCTCTAATTTCTTGCGGTGTAAATTTAGGCGCTAAATCTGGATCAACATTAGCTAAATATCTTTGATAAATTTCTTTAGCATTATCTAAACCAATTTTATCCATTTGTGTTAATTTAATAGAATTGGCATCTTTTTCATATTGTTCTTTAGTATATTTTTTTTCATGCACTGTTTGTGAGTTGTAGTACACAAAATAAATAATACCTGCTAGTGAAAGAACTGAAAAAACTCCAATAATTGGTCATAAAATGCGTGGTGAAATACTAATTTTCTTCTTCATTTGCTACCTTACGTTTGAAAAATCTTGGTTTAGCATTTGGATCTGGTTTAGTAAATTTACATTTAGGAAATTGTTCGCATCCGATGAAACGTTGACGATTTGACTTGTTATAACGATAAACCAATTCATGATCACATAGAGGACATTTTTCACCAACATACTCTCGCTCTAGTTGACTGACTTCCATTATTTGTGAAGCACTATCATAAACCTTGTTAAAACTTGTTCAAAAATTATCCATTACTTCTTTTAGTTGCTCTTGACCTTCGGCGATTCTATCTAATTGTTCTTCAACTTGAGATGTATATTCTTCATTGATAATAGTGCTGAAATTATTAACTAGTTTTTCATTGATTACTTGTCCAAAATTGGTTGGTACTAGACTAGTTGCTTGTCTTTCAACAAACATTCTTTTCTTAATAACACTAATAGTAGTTGCAAAAGTTGAGGGACGTCCAACTTTAATATCATCCAGCATTTGAATTAATGAACCTTCGGTGTATCTTGCAGGTGGATTAGTTTGTTTTAATTCATGAATATATTCACTAACTTTTAGTTTTTGACCAACTTCAAAACTTGGAATGTCAATGCTTTTTTCCTCATCATCTTTTTTAACTAAGCTATAACCAGGAAAAATTATTTTCGAAAATGATGTTTTGTAGCTAAAAGAACCATCTCTTAAGTCATATTGATAGAATTCGCGAACTGGTGCCTTCATTAAAGACATCAAAGTTTTGTCATAGATTAATTTGTAAATGTATGCTTGCTGAGGTGATAAATTATTAATTTTCTTAGCACTTGCTGGATCTAAATCAAGTGATGTAGGACGAATTGCTTCATGGGCATCTTGTTCTCCACTGAAGCCTTTAACTGTTTCTGTTACATAATCTTGACCGTATTTTTTAGCAACAAATTCTTTAGCTTCAACAACAAACCGATCTGACATTCTAGTTGAATCAGTTCTTGGATAAGTAATAAGTCCGAGTTCAAATAATTTTTGTGCTGCATTTTGTACAACTTTTGAGTCATATTTGGCTTCACGATACAAAACTGCTTGTTTATAAGGGGTAACATCTGTGTCTTTTCGTTGACTAACTTTGAAATCAACTACTTCTAGGTAGTGGGTTTTTGTTTTGAGCGCTTGAGCAGCGATTTCTGGACTTAATCAAGTGTTTTTGTCAAAAATACTTGGTTTTAAGTATAAATCAGCAACAACTCCATTTTCAAGTTTTGCTTGAATTGTTTCGTATTTAACCGGAACAAAATCACTAATTTCTTTTTCACGATCACAAACTAGTTTTAAAGCAATTGATTGCACTCTTCCGGCCGATGGTAAAGTTGGAGTGTTTTTTGTTGTTTTCTTCATTAGTTTTGACAATTTAAAACCAATAATCCGGTCCAGCATTCTTCTTGCTTTTTGGGCTGAAACTAAGTTTTTGTCAATGTCATGACTATTTTCAATTGCTTCTTTGATAGCACGAGCAGTAATTTCGTTATATCTTACACGACGATATTTATCTTCTACACCTAAATAATCAACTAAATTTTGAGCAATCGCTTCACCTTCACGGTCAGGGTCAGTTGCAATATAAACAACCGAAGCGTTTTTTGCTTCAGCTCTTAACTTTTTGATTATTTCTTTTTTACCTTTTTCTTCGGCATATAGTGGTTCTCAGTTGTCTAAATCAATTCCTAATTGATCTTTTCCTGTTGTTTTTAATTCTAAAATATGTCCTTTTGAAGCAAGTACTTTGTAATCAGAACCTAGATATTTTTGAATAGTTTTTTCTTTATTAGGTGACTCAACAATTAGTAATTTACTCATAATGTATAAAGTTTATAGCAAAAAGGGTTAAATAGGTTAAAAAAGTACTTTTAGTTGGAAATATAAAAAAGCTAGTCATAAGACTAACTTAAATTAATTACAGCACTGATTTGAACTGGTGCATGATCACTTACATAATTAACAGCATAAATTCTTGTAATGTCTTCTTTTAATTTGTTTGGATTCTCATTTGCAATTCAAGTTTTTACATTTTTGTAGTCAAAATCCTTTTTAAAAAGATCTCACATGTTGTAACGATAAGGATATGCAAAAGGAAGGTATTTATCTTCTAAACTATGTTTTTCTTTTTTATCTATGACATCTATATCTTTACTTTCAATAAATAAGAAACGATCATATTTAGATGACCATGCTCTTTCACTATTTTTTAAAGTCGTCAAATCGGAATTGTCCGTTCTGAAATTGTACACTTTTACTCCATTATTGTCACGATCGATTTTTTGAAAAATAGTATCTTCAATAATATTTGTGTCAGCACCAAAAATAATAGCTGAATCTGGGTTGGAAATTCTTTTTACTATATTTAATAAATATGGAATAAAAAGTGCTTCAGCAACTTCTTGCTCTCCTTGTCCTTTATAAAATTGTGAAGGTTTTTCAATTTCTCTTCTTCCTGCTCCTGGTGAATCAAAATGAGCAAAAATGGTCGATATGCTTCTTTTTGGATTAGCTTTCAATTTAAATTGCAAGGCAAATGGTGGACGAACATAGTAACGCTTATTTGCGATTTGTTCTAAAAATGAAAAACCTATTTTATTTGTCGAAAATGGAATTGGTTCAACTTTGTTGCTATCGTAAATTATTGCAATAGATTCTCTGCTTTTTTCGTAACGTGGATCGGTTGAAACACTTTCATTTTCAGGTTGAGCAATGTATTTGTAGTTTTTGTTGGTTAGTTTGTTTAAAACATCAACAATGTATTGGACTTGGTCACTTCTACCATCATTGATTTCGGTCAAACCGAAAATGTCTGGTTTTTGTTGAGAAATTATTTTAGCAATCGCTTGCACTTTGAAGGAATTTTCACTTATTCAAGAATTACCATAGTTTTTTATATTTCAGTGCATTATGTTTAAAATTTCGTACTTGTCTCACGACAAGAATGAAGTTTTTGTGTCTAATTGTGTATTTTCGTTATCAATAGGTTCTACTTTTGGTGGTATGGGATTTTCTGTTTTATTGTCGGAGTTTTGACTGTTTACTGACCCGTTATTAGAAACTTCTTTATTGTCAATATTAATGGTTAATGAGTATTGCTTTGGACTTTCTACATTACCTTCATCTTTGAATTCTAAAATTTTGAAATTCAAGGTTAAATTGTTTGACTTATTATTGAAAGCAAAATCAATTTGTGTAGATTCTGAATTAGACACATTGCTTAGAGCAAAATCTTTAGGCAATATTTCAGAAAGATTTATAAAGACATTGTTTTCTAAAGTGGAAGTACTTGGAGTTTGAGAACGACTGAAAGTTCAAGATATTGTTCTTAATTCATCACTAAAAAATAGTCTACATCTTCTATCTTGAAGACGTGATTGCAATTTACCATCTTTGTTGTTTATAACTTGTGGTTTAGAATCTTTAATTTTGTTATAAACTGCATCAAATTTGCTGACATCTTGCTGTTTATTATCGTCAGGAGAAGTCGGATTATATTCTTTTTTGTTTTCTTGGTCATCAACTTGTTTTATATCTTGTTCGTTATTGTCGACAGGTTTATCTTTTGGAGTGTTTTCGTCAGTATTTTGATTTTCATTTTTACTGTTATCTATTGGTTTAAGATCGTCATGTTTTTGTGTGTCAATTACGTTAGCTAAATTGTCAATTTCAACACTTAAATTTAGATCTTGATTTGTTAAAAAAATTACTTGATTATCTTTGTAAATTGCCGCTTTGAAAAATATTTGGAAAGTATTGTTTTCAACTTTGTAATCTAGTAAAAAATTAGGTTTTTTTCATTGTTCTGATAACTTGTTAACTAAAATTCAATCTTGTTTTCATAATGATTTTATTTCATCATCAAAGACAAAAAGTGGGTTATTTTCAGTATTAATTGTTTTATTTTGAGTGTCAAAAATCAATGAATTTTGATTTTTTATCAAGTTAACTAATAAAGAAATGTTATTTTTATTTAACAAAACATGATTCTGAATTTTTGAAGCAAAAAAATCATTAAATCTTTTAAAGTGACGAGATAAATTAAAATGTTTCTCGAAAGGTCTCTTGTCAAAACGATGTCGATTATTAACAAAACTTTTTTTAACCAATCAGTATTTGATTCGTAGAATTCCGTTTATTGGATCAAATGAATATTTTATGTCATTATTTACATTGTTTGAATCCAAACCTTGATTTGACAAAGTGTCTTTTTCGAGAGTTGCTAATTGATATTCATTATTGTTTAGTTGCAATATTTTTTGTTTACTTTCAGCATCTACTAAACAATTAGATGTTGAGTCAAAAAGCAATATTTTTTGTTTACTTAATTCTTCTCACAGTATTTCATTATCTTGATTTTCATCGACTAAATTGAAATCTAAACTGTCATTGACTTTTGTTAAGTCAAGATTGTAATCTTTTTCAGGTTGTTTTGGATCTGTGGCAGTATTTTTGCAACTTGCTATCGCAGTGGGACTAATTAAAACACCAGCAAGCGCAAAACTTGTTATTAATAGTTTTTTCTTCTTGAACTTTTTCATCTTTTCTCCGATACTTTAATTTTAACAAATCGCCTTCTTGCTTTTCGAAAGCAAGGCAAACAAAAATTTGCCTTCTAGGGCAAATTAATGTCGAATTATTTTAGTTGATCTTGTAGATTGTCGATTTCAAAGGTTGTTTTCAATAATTTTCCTGCAACAATTGCATCATGGTAAGCAACGAATTTTGAAGCTAGATAGTAAACTGTAACATTGTTTCCATCTACGACTACATTTAAAACGTTGTTTGAAGATTTTGTTGTGGTCCCGTTGTAGCTGTTATCAACTAAAGGAGTTGAATTGCTTGTTATTTGGAAGTATTTTGATCTATTTCCATCATCTGGACGCACCACACTGTCACTTCATTTGAAAATTACATTATTTGCTTCTTTAGCTTTTTGTCAATCATTTGTTTCATATGCGATAACTGTTGAGTTGTGGTAATCATAGAAAAATGTTCAATTGTTTTTTAAAGCTTTTATTAACAAATCTTTACTATTGTCATTTGCGTAAACTAAATTATTATCAATTGAATTAGCTCATTGAAGTAGTAAAGTGTTTGTCGAGTATTTAACATCTGGGTTTACTTGAGTTAATGGATTTACACTAGGTGTACTTTCTTTATTTGTTTCAGTGTTGGTAGTAGTGTTTGTTTCAGTTTTGTTTTCAGTGTTTGTTGTGTTATTGGTTGTATCAGACTCTGTGTTTGTTTCGATATTTGTTGTGTTGTTAGTGGTTGTATTGGTTTCAGTTTTGTTATTTGAAGTTTTAGTGTTTTGGTCATCTTTTTTGACTGTTGTTTGACATGAAATAGCTGACACTGCCCCCACTATCGGAACTAAAGTAAAAAGTGAAAATGATAAAAGTTTTTTAGATAGTTTCATAAAATTGCTCCTTCGAAATTAAAGTTATTGACGTAATTATAGACAAGTTTTTGACATTAATTTCGAGAAAAAAATATTTTTATTTTCGCGCTAAAAAGACAAAAAAATGGTATTAGTACCAAAAATTAAAATGTTTTCGATCGAATTTTGTTTATTTAGATTTCCAACTGATCATCAAGTTTGTAGTTATTGACAATTTTGACATTCGAATATAAATTAAATTTTGATTAAGCGTTTTGCAAGTTCAAAAATAAAAGAAAAAATCAGGTATTCCTGATTTTGAATCACGTATTATTTTTTGAAAACGATATAAAAATCACGTTTTCCTCTTTTTAAAAGACCCTTTTTACCATCAAACTTGTCAAAGTCTAATTTGCTTTGTGAATCTGTTATAACCTCAGCATTAAAACTTAAAGCCTTATTATTTAAAAATTCATTGAATTCACGACGAGAACTTAAAATCGAATTGTTTACAACAAAATCAATGACACTTTCATCTTGATATTCGAAAACTGGTAAAAATCCTTTTAGAAGTTCAAAATCATCGTCGCTTAAGTTTAGAATGTCGTTTGCAAAAAGTTTTTGACTAATTTCTTCACATTGTTTGGCCGTTTTTTCCCCGTGAACAATTTTAATTGTTTCAAATGCTAAAACTTTTTGAGCATAACGTTGTCTTTTATCAGCATTTGATTTTTTCATAATTTGTTCAATTTCTTCTAAAGAAACAAAAGTTAATCATTTTAAAAGTTTTTCAACGTCTTCATCGCGTTGGTTGACTAAGTATTGATACATACTATATGGCGAAGTTTGCTCACGGTCTAATCACAAGCTTCCCCCACCAAACGACTTACCGATTTTGTTACCATTCGAGTCTGTTAATAAATTGCAAGTGATACCGATTGCTTTATGATCTTCGCCATGCAATGTTTTGATAATTTCTAGACCGGTTGTGATATTACCTCATTGATCTGAACCACCAAGTTGAATGCAAACATTGTGTTTTTCGTACAGTAAGTTAAAGTCGAATCCTTGAATTAATTGATAACTAAATTCAGTAAATGTCATTCCATTTTTTAATCTTTGTTTTACTGAATCCTTAGCTAACATATAACTTACATTAACTAATTTTCCGTTATATTTAAGAAAATCTAGAAACTTCAAATCTTTATAAAATTCATAATTATCAATTACTTTTAAACCAAAGCTTTCTAATTGTTTTTTAATTTTGGCTTTGTTAAATTCTAGAGTTGATAGATCCATTTCCTCTCTTTCACTTTCACGAAAAGAAGGATCTCCTACCATGCCAGTTGCTCCACCCAAAACGGCAATAGCATTAAAACCTGCTCTTTGAAATCTTAGCAAGTTAACAATATGAATGTAGTTTCCTAAGTGTAAAGAAGTAGCGGTTGGATCAAATCCAGTATAAACTCCAGTTGTGTGATCAAAAAGATTAATTTTATCTTCTTTAGAAATATCTTTAATAATCTGACGTTTTTTTAAATCTTCAATTAATTTTTGCATCTTATCTCCTAACAATTTGTGCTTGGCTTCTTAGTAATCTAATATAATTAATATTTAAATTATAAGACTAACAAAATATATCTTTTAATTATAAGTATTTTTTAAATTATTGGAGGAGTAATGAAAATTGCCATTGTGGTTGATTCCAGTTGTGGGCTTACTAAAGTTCAAGTTGAAAAATTAGGTTGATTTTATTTACCAATTCAAATAACCATTGACGACAAAAGTTATTCAGACGGAGTTGAAGTTGATGCTAAAACTATTTGAGCAAAACAAAATGGTGCTAAAAATGTTTCAACTTCTGCTTCTTTACCACGTGATATCGAAGCAATCAAAAGTCAAGTTGCTGAGTATGATAAAGTACTAATTTATCCAATTAGTACTGAATTATCACGTCAATACCAGTCTTTAAAAATCATGTTTGAAGACTGAGAAAGTGAAAATAAAGCATACGTTGTTGAATCAAAAAAAATCTCACACGCGATTGTGCTAGATATTTTACGTTTTCAAAAAGCGATTAAAGATGGTGCAAGTTTTGAAAAAGCTATTGAGATATTTGCTAAACCGCAGGACAAAACTTTACTAATCCCGCAAGAAAACGAAGCATTAGTAAGAGGTGGCAGACTATCTCCTGCTGCTGCAAGCATTGCAAAATTATTAAAAATAGTGCCAGTTATTGAATTTCGTGATGGTTTACTAGACAAATATGCCAAAGGAAGAATTTTTGAAAAAACTTTAACTAAATATGCAAGAGAACTTTACGAAAACAATACAAATGCTGAAGACAAATATTTCTTGTTTAACAATGCTGATAATGTAGAAATTCAAATGCTAGTAAGCAAAATTTTAGAAGAAAATAATTTGAGTCGTGCTTTTGTGTTTCCATTGTGTCCTACTATTGCCATTCATACTGGTAAAGGCGCAATTGCTTTTTCATACCTAACTATTGCTAAAGATGAAATAGAAACACTAAAACAATTTGGATACGTATTTAAAAAATAGGAGTAATTTATGGATTTAAGTTTAAGTTTTGTAGCTAAAAAATTAAATTTAAAAGAAGAACAAGTTAGTGTTGTATTGAATCTTTTATCACAAGGGGCGACTGTCCCTTTTATTAGTCGTTATCGGAAAAGCGAGACTGGCGGACTAGATGAAGAAACAATCGGTGAAATTGATAAACTATACAAATACAACACAGAATTAAACAAACGTAAAGAAGCAATCATCGAAATTTTGACTGAAAAAGGCCTTTTGACTGAAGAAATTAAACAAAAAATTAAACTTTCAGAAACTAAAGCAGAAGTCGAAAATATCTATGAGCCTTTCAAAGTTGGAAAGAAAACAAAAGCTACTGAAGCTATAGCTCTAGGACTAGAACCTTTGGCTAAAATCATTTTTAGTACTCGTAACACCAATTTTGATCCTAAAAAAGAAGCAGCTAAATACGTCAATGAAAAAGTTAAAGATGTCGACTTTGCCATTGAACAAGCTTCATTCATTATCAGTCAGTGAATGAGTCAGGATCTAGGAGTGCGTGATTATGTTAAACGTCAAATCTTGTGAAATGGGCTTTGAAAAACTAAACTAAAGAAAAATGCTATTGACGAAAAGGAAGTTTTCAAAGATTTTTATGATTCCGAACACAAAATAAATAAAACAGCGAATCATAGAATTTTAGCCTTAGCAAGAGCACAAGAATTAAAAATTATCAATGTGTCTTGAGTCTTTGATGAAAGAGCAATCATTGAACAATTAAAAAATAAATATTGCAAAAATACTTCTACCAGTCAAATTAATCTTCTTGCTTTAGAAGATAGTTTGCAAAGATTAATTTTCCCTTCAATTGAAAGAGAAATTGAGAGTGAATTATTCGACAAAGCACAAAAAGCAGCTATCGAACTTTTTGCGCAAAATTTAGAACAAATGTTGCTTGCTCCGGCAGTTAAAGATAAGACTATTTTAGCAATTGATCCAGCTTACATCAATGGATGTAAAATTGCTGTTATTTCAAAAACTGGAGCCGTTTTGAAAATTGACATTATTTATCCCACACCGCCGAAAAATGATTTCGTAGGATCCAAAGCAACACTGACAAAATTACTTCGTCAATACAACGTTGACATTGTTGTTATTGGTAACGGAACAGCTTCAAGAGAAACTGAAGAATTTGTTGCAAAAGTGATAAATTCAGAAAAAGATTTTAGCCACATTTTCTATGCAATCGTGAGTGAAATTGGTGCCAGTGTTTACTCAGCTTCAAAGACTGCTATTGAAGAATTTCCTGACCTTAGTGTCGAGCAAAGAAGCGCAATCAACATAGGAAGAAAATTCCAAGATCCACTTAATGAATTAGTCAAAATTGATCCTAAATCTATTGGTGTAGGTCAATATCAACATGATGTTAATCAAAAAGAACTGGCTGAAAGTCTTACTTTTAAAGTTAATAAGGTAGTAAACCAGGTTGGAGTCGATGCTAATACTGCTACAAAAGAAATTTTGACTTACATTTCTGGACTTAGTGCTAAAACAGCAGCCAATATTGTTGATTACCGTAATGAAAATGGAGCCTTTAAAAATCGTAAAGAAATTCTGAAAGTTAAAGGACTTGGAACAAAAAGTTACGAGCAAGCGATTGGATTTTTAAGAATTTATAATTCTGATAATTTTTACGACCGCACTCAAATCCACCCTGAAAGCTACACTCTTGCCAATCAATTAATTAAAGAACTAAAAATTGATCTAAATAACATTGATACTGCAAAATTAAAACAAGCAAATAAAGAAGAACTAGTAAACAAGTTAAATTCAAACAAATATGATATCGACTTGATTCTAGAAGCGCTGATAAATCCAACCAAAGACATTCGCGACCAAAAAGATGGATTTGTCTTAAGAAAAGATGTTTTAGACATTGAAAATATAGAGCAAGGGCAAATTTTTGAAGGAAACGTACTGAATATTACTGACTTTGGAATCTTTGTTTACATCGGAATAAAACAAAGTGCCTTTGTCCACGTTTCGAATCTGTCGCAAAAATTTGTTAAAAATCCACGTGACATTGTTTCAGTGGGTCAAAAAGTTAGAATCAAAATTCTTGATGTTGATGTAAAAAGAGCGAGAATAAGCGCTCAAATAGTTGAATAAGAAAAAGTAAAAGCACCGCCTCGACGATGCTTTTTTTATCATCTTTTATAGACACTTAATCTAATAGAAAGGAGGTTATGTCACGAAAAATATTATTCGCTAAGACAACATTAAAAATAATATCACCTATAACAAATTTAAAAAAGAGACAATCATGTGTAGGAGTATTAAACATGAAATATAACTTAAAAATTATATTAACCTGAAGAATAAAAAATATAAAAATATTAGACGATTATTTTAAAAGTGAAATATTTAATGATAAGAGATATAAAAAATAAATAAAATATACAATTCAATGAAAATTAATATTATAAGGTTAGGATATTTAAAAACATGAATTGAAATAAACGAAAAATTGAAACTTTTTGTATTACGAAATTTAAGGAGTTTAGGTTTAAATTTCGAACTTTTGACGATTTTTATAAAAATTTGAAAATTATATAAAATAGAGAAAAATAAATAAAAATAAAATAGATATATAAGAGTGAATAAGAGCCCCTACTTTTTCGGCCTAGCCCGGGGCTCTCAAAACTAAGCCGAACTCTTTTTTATCTTTACATAATAATTTTAAGATTTTTGCTTGCTAAAGTATATAAATTTTTAATTTTTTTTGTTTCAGTTTAGTTACAGAAAATATGCTATAATAATATCGATTCGGTTAAAAAGCTAACTGGATTTATTTAATAAATGTCTTACCGAGGTTCATGCCTTATTTCATTGAATAATAGAAAGCAGTGTCTGCGGAGGCTGTTTTTGACTTTTATGGTACAATTTCTTTATGAAAATTGAAAATAAAAAAATGTTAAATGAAAAAGGTGACTTAAAATGAGATTACTATTTTATGTCCCTTGCCAAACTTAGTGCTTTGCGCTCAAAAGATCCTACTACTCGTGTTGGAGCTTGCATTGTTAATCAGCAAAAATATGTTGTTTCACTGGGATACAATGGAATGCCAACTAATTTTCAAGGTGATGCAACAATAGTTGACAACGACAAAATTTTCCCTTGAGAAAGACCACAAGAAAATGGCAATGTCAAGGATTCTAAATATGCTTATGTAGTGCATGCGGAAGAAAATGCCATAATTAATGCTAATATTACTAATTCAAAAATTGAAAATGGTTCAATAATGTATATTACACACTCGCCATGTTTTAAATGCGCGCGCTTAATTGTACAATCAAAAATTAAAAAAGTAATTTATGCAGAGGCATATCGACCTGAAAGTGAAGAGTTTGAAATTAGTGAATTTATTCTAAAAAGCATGGGTGTCGAAATTGAAAAAATGAATATTAATTTTGATTTAAGATTTGAGATTAAGGACTAGTGATACAAGTATCACTTTTCTTTTGTCAATAATTTAGCACTCAAATGTTAAGAGTGCTAAAAATGTGCTATAATATTCTTAGAAAACAAATGGAGGTAAAGATATGGAAGCAAATTGACAACCAAATGAAAATACCAAAGATCCATTAAAAGAATATGGACGCAACTTAATCGAAGCTGCTAAAAATAATAAATTGGAGCCGGTGGTAAACCGTGATGACGAAATTCGTCGCTTAATTCGGATCTTAAGTCGTAAAACAAAAAATAATCCTGTTTTAGTTGGAGAACCAGGAGTCGGAAAAACTGCGATAGTTGAAGGACTGGCACGCAAAATTGTTGAAAATCAAGTTCCTGAAAATCTTAAAAATAAACAATTGTATGAAATTGATCTTCCAGCTATGTTTGCAGGAGCATCATATCAAGGACAATTCGAAGAAAGACTAAAAAACTTGATGAAAGCTGTTGAAAAATCAGAAGGTAACATTATTCTTTTCATCGATGAAATTCATATGTTAGTTGGAACAGGAAGAAATGGTCAAAGTGCTATGGATGCTGCTAACATTTTCAAACCTTTAATGGCAAGGGGACAATTGCACTTAATAGGTGCAACAACTCTTGATGAATATCGTCAATATATTGAAACTGATCCTGCTTTAGAAAGAAGAATGCAAAAAGTTAGTGTTAACGAACCATCGATCGCTGACACAATTACAATTCTAAGGGGAATTAAAGAAAGGTATGAAACATATCACGGTGTAAAAATTGAAGATAAAGCTCTTGTGGCTGCTGCTAACTTAAGTGCTCGGTACATTTCGGATCGTTTTTTACCAGATAAAGCAATTGATCTAATTGATGAAGCTGCTGCAACTATCAGAACTGAAATGAATTCACAACCTGAAGAATTAGAAAAAGTTAACCAAAAAATAGCTCGTTTAGAAATGGAAAAAGCCGCTTTAAAAAGTGAAAAAAATACTGCTAATGACGAAAAAATTACTGAAATCAAGACACAATTGCAGTCTTTAAACCAAAAAGCAAAAGAACTAAACGATAAATGAACTAAAGAAAAAGAAACTATCGAAGCAATTAGTAAATACAAAAAAGACCTTGACTACTTAAAAAATCGTCAAAATGTTTTGCAAGGAAATGGTGATTATGTTGAAGCAAGTAAAATCTTGTATGTTCAAATTCCTGAAATCAACAAAAAATTGCAAGAAGCTGAAAATTACATCAAAAATGAAAAAAATCGCTTGCTAAAAGAAGTAGTTGACGAAGAAGAAGTTGCTGAAATTGTTTCAAAATGAACCAAAATTCCAGTTGCAAAATTGATTGAAACACAAATTAACAAAGTTTTAAACCTAGACAAAACTTTAAAACAAAGAATTAAGGGTCAAGATAAGGCTTGTGACGTTGTAAGTGAAGCCATTTTACGTTCTAAAGCAGGAATCAACGACCCTAATCGTCCTCTAGGAAGCTTCATTTTCTTAGGGACTACTGGAGTAGGGAAAACTGAGCTAGCAAAAGCATTGGCTTATGCTTTGTTTGATAATGAAAATCAGTTGATTCGTCTTGACATGTCTGAGTATATGGAAAAACACTCAGTATCGAAACTAATTGGTTCGCCTCCAGGTTATATTGGATATGAACAAGGTGGACAGTTGACTGAAAAAATTCGTCAAAACCCTTACTCAATTGTTTTATTTGATGAAGTAGAAAAAGCCCACCCTGATGTGTGAAACATTCTTTTACAAATTTTAGATAATGGTTTTGTAACTGACTCAAGAGGGAAAAACATTAATTTTAGAAACACAATTATTATTCTTACAACGAACCTAGCAGCTTCGCTAATTTCAAAAGGAAATTACACTCAAGAAGATATAAGAAAAGAACTTTTGAGTGTGTTTAGACCTGAATTTTTAAATAGAATTGATGAAATTGTAACATTCAATAAACTAGATGAAAAAACAATCAAAAACATTGTTCGTTTAGAAATGG
Source organism: Mycoplasma sp. 4044 (assembly GCF_053851695.1). Lineage (NCBI taxonomy): Bacteria > Bacillati > Mycoplasmatota > Mollicutes > Mycoplasmatales > Mycoplasmataceae > Mycoplasma > Mycoplasma sp. 4044. The sequence goes on from NZ_JBSQBD010000001.1 coordinate 124,728, forward strand.
ATAAAATCGTCAAAAGAGTTAAAGAGCAAGTAAAAATCAATCTAAACTATGACGAAAATGTTGTGGATTATGTGGCTAAAGAAGCATATGATCCTGAGTATGGAGCCAGACCTATCAAAAGATTCTTGCAAACAAATCTTGAAAACTTATTAGCATACAAAATTGTGGCAAAAGAATTACAAGCGGACGATAAAGCAAAAATAACTCTTCAAAATCACAAAATAGTCATTGAATAACGAAAAAAGGCGACATTACTCGCCTTTTTTAATATCTTCAGTAAAAACATTCAGTAAAAACGCAATGTTATAATTATTAAAAGGTAAAAAATGAATTTAGATGAATATAAAACTGAAATCATTGGTGTTTCGGCGGAAATAGCTATAGCACAATATTTTGACTTAAATGTTGAAAGCAGTTACAAAAAAAGAGCAAATGAGCGGATCATAAACTTAATACATAAATATGTGGGTATTATATTTGAAAAATCCAATATACCTAGACCCATTTCATTAGTTTCTCAAAACAAAAATAGTATTGATTTCATTTTACAGAATGGACAAACGCTTTCAGTAAAAACGAATAAGAAAACTTTAGGAAAAGTAGCACCACAAAATGTTGGACAGGCAACATCTAAAACATATTTCGAATATTTTGGAGACTTGTTAGACAAGCCTATTCCTGCTGAATATGCTTCAAAAGTAAAGTTGTTTAAAGAATTTACATTGACTAACATATCTAAAATTATTGAAAGATATTGAGATAACTTATTTCACTGCGACTATTTGATTTATATATATGAATTCTTAAATAAAGAAGGTAACTTGAATGGGGAAATCAAGTTTCTTGTTTTAAAAAAATTTTCTTCACCAGAATGAAATGAAGAAAATTTCAGCTTTACCAAAACATTGAAAATTGAAATGAAAGCAACACTGTTAAATACGAAAATGTTTCAATTGGAGAATTCCAAGTTCATAGTAACAGAGATTGTTTTAAGTTTAGGTTTAATATGAAAAAGCTACTGAAAATTTTAGAAGAGAAAAATAACTAGAAATTTTCTTTTTCTAGGCAATGAAGATACTCAAACACAGTGGTTTTTTTGTGAGTTCTATTAGTATCTTTGTCTGCTTTGAACCTCTTATACTCTTGTTTGTAATATGTATATTTACCAAATTTAGACATTATATTTCGAATTTCTTCCATCGCTATAATACCCTCGTCATTATAACTTAATACTATATATTTGAACTTGGCATTTTTAACTAAATCCTCTAAGGCATCACGAGCGTATTTTTTTGTTGAATATAGAGATTTCTTGTTGTCTTCGTCTCTTATTCCTGCCTTTCCTTTAATTTTTGGATTGTCATATTTGGCAATAGTTTCTAGCAAATGATAATTTGTATTATATTTTCTTGTATTGTAAGGGGGATCTAAGTATAAAATATCACCTTCTATTTTTCGTATTAAATTGTTCGCATCTAGGTTATAGACTCTGTGATTTTTATTGTCTGACTTTATTGTTTCAAGTGGTTTTAGAATCAATGGTTTAGAGGCACTCTTTTTTATTGTTTTTAGATAAGATTCATATACTGAGGCAGTATTTGCTACTTTATCTGCAGATTCTATCAAACAAGAAATTAGAAAATAATATTCATTACTTGTTATTAATTTTCTGTTTTTTCAATACTCTATTTCTTTTCGGATTGCATCTACTTTCATAGCATTTTCATCAGTAAAATACAGACGCTGATGAATGTCTGAACTAGTCCCTGCAAGAGAATAATTATTATAAATAAACCCTTTGGAACCCTTTAATGAATTTAGAAACGAAAAAGGTTCAATGTTTTTCTTTTTTAATCCTGAAAAAGTTAATTCAGTATTATTTTCAATAAAATGTTTTGCATTTATGTAGCTATATGTTTGTAAATCATTTGAAATTATTGTATATCCCTTGATTTTAAAAAACTTCGATACTGATGAAGTTCCTGCAAAAAGATCGCAGAAAACAATATTATTTTGTTCTTTGACAAAGTCGCTAATAGCGTTGTCTATAAAACTTAGTAATGAGTGTTTAGATCCTATGTAATTCATCCTTCTCCTAGCATTATTAATATTTTACCCAAAAGAATTGAACAAAAACCTTTTGTTATAAAAAAAGAGCAAGACGAATCTCACTCTAAAATTTATTGAAGCTCGCAAGTGTTTGCTAAATCTTCTTTAGTAAAATAATATTTTTTATGGCAATAATGACACTGTGCTTCAATGTTGCCTTTTTCTTCTAATAGTGATTCTGTTTCTTGTTTAGATAACAATTTGATGGCGGCTAAATATTTTTCACTAGAACAATCACATTGTGAAATTCAAGGAGTTTCATCAATCAATTTGGCCCCTTGTTCTAGCAGGTATTCTTTGTAGAATTTCAGTCCTTTTTCATGGAAAGGATTTTTTTCTATAAAGTCATAAATTCAGTCTATATCAGAGTCAGTTACTGAAGGTAAGGCTGTGAAAATTGCGCTTGATGACTCTTCTAGGTCTTCGTTATCTTTAAATTTAGTACATGATAAAACTGCTGATCTAATTTGCTGTGACTGATTGAAAAAATAGGCTAAATCGTCGACCAAAGTTTCGCTTTGCATGCTTACTTCGGATTCATAAGGAACCATTTTGTCTTGCATCACTTTAATTCTTAAGAATGCATTACGAAAGCCAAAGAATGTTATTGCTTCATTTAAATCACCTTCTCAAATTATTTCTGGATTACTTATTAGCGCTTTAACATGATTTTTTTCATTACTATCGACAATCAAGTTTTTAATGTTTCCTTCGGAACGAATCAAAGTAGTAGTTCTTCCATTTTTAGTTAAAATTCGTGGTAAAGGAGCAAACAAACTTACTGCTTTTGCCAAAATGAATGAAGAAAGTGATGTAGTTTCTTGCTTTTTAATAATATCTTGACTAACTAAAGTTAAATCGTTTAAATACACCAAACAGTTTTTGAATTCCAAAGTTATTGTTTTTGACATATTGCCTCCTATTTTAGAAGTCATGGCTGGAATAAAAGAAGTCCAAGCACAATTGATGAAAGAATTAAAAATAACAAAGGTACTTTTCTCTTTTGTAAATAAATTGTTGCCACAATTGCAATTGGTGAATAAATAAACAACACAATTAGTCTTCAACCTTTGAAAATGTTTAATTTAGAATGCATTGAAGATGAAGACACATTGACAATGTATGAAGTTGAATCATTAAACTTAATCATTGGGAAAGTAGTACCGATAAAAAGTTGAACAGCAAGAGAAAACATGACTCCTGCCAAAACTGGTTTTAAGATGATATTAAGATTTTTAAAGTACTTGCTACTTTTTGATTTTGCTAAGGCTTTAACACTATAATGCATTATTACTATAGCAGGAACAACAATAATTAGATAGGTTACTAACATTGCAATGTAGCCTCATCATTGTGCGTTCCCACTATCGTCAATACTAATTAAATAACCAGTGAATAAAGCTAATTTGGTTCCAATAACTCCAGGAGTAGCGTTGGCAACTGCAAAAACTTGATCAATTGTTTCAGAATTAATAGTAACTGAAGAAAAGTGTTGGCTTAGAAATTCATAAATTCACTTGTATATTGGCATAAATACTTGTCCGCCACCAAAAACAATGAATGCACTTGCTAATACCAATCCGCATGCTGCTAAAAAAGAAACAAATTGCATTATTTTGTGTCCTTATTTGAGTCTTTTTTTGTTCATTTTATGTTGCTTAATAGTTTGCCATAATGCATAAAAAGCAAAAACTAGTATTATTGCTATCATTGGTATAGCAGGAATGTTGTACGGCGATGGAATGAATAAACAATAAGCAAATGAAATAACAAAAAGACTAATTCACAGCCATAGACTAAATGGTCCACGTTGAGCCTTTAAATATCTTCAGCCAAATGTTAAAATGACTCCGATAATAATTGGCATTACTCCTGCCGCTATTGCATACAAGTAATTATTGGCATATTTACGTAACAATATAAACACTACCAAAGCAAATAGTAAATGTGGCAAGGCAGCTAAAATAAGTGCTAAACTACCTTTTCAAAAACCTATAGCCTTGATTGAAACAAAAGACAAGGTTTGGATAACTGAAGCTCCAGGAATCATATTTGAAGTAATGACTGCATCGTCGAATTCTGACTCAGTTATTCATTTGTTTTGTTTTACCGCAATTTTATTAATCACTGGTAAAATAGCATTCCCACCACCAAAACCAATGAAAGTACACATTAAAGAAAAAAGAAAAACATTTCAAAAAGTTGCCTTACGAGGTGTTTTTTCTTTTCTTTTATTATTTTGTTTCAAGACTTACCTTAACTGAACCAATAATGTTTTTCTTTTCGCCAATGTTGTCTAGCAAATCGTATGTAAAAGAAACTATTTCAGTGTTAATTATTACACCAGTCAAATATCAATACAATGGAATGTCTCCATGGTCTGTTTTATATCAGTGCTTACTATATTTGTGCATATACAAATCTCAAGTAAAGTTATCTGCGCTTTTAATTTGAACTTGCTGGCTTGAAACTGCTATTTCTTGTTCTACTTTTTGAGGATCTAAAAAATTAAAAACAATGAACTCATCCCGAGTTGTTTCACTATACGGTGACTCGTACTCAGTAACAAGTTCATTGTCATTTTGTGTTACAACTGAACGAAATTTTAAATTCACTCTTTAATACGTTCTTTTACAATGTTTTCACCGAACAAGAAAATGGCTTTTGCTAATTCAGGACCGTGTTCACGGTATGTGGTAGCAATTCTAATTGGCATAAATAAGTTTTTACCTGTAACCTTTAAGTTTTGTTTTGTTAAATCGATGGCCTGCTGAATATTTTGAATGCTAAATTCTTTATCTTTTAGGTTGTGTCAAAATTCTTTAATTACATCATTTGTTTGGTAATCAATAGTTAACTTTTTATCTGGATGAGTGTACATTTTCAAAGCATTTTTTAAATCATTAAGAGTTACAATATTTTGTTTGTAGGTTTCGATGAAAATATTCATTCACTCTTTGGAATCGTGGAATTCTAAAACATTGAAAAAGTACTCATTTTCAGTGTTTTTTCAGTAATTTTTACTGAATCATTCCATCTTTTGAATATCAAATTTTGATGGTGATTTTGAAAGGCGGTGAAAATCAAATTTACTTATTAATTCATTGTGTGTCATGATTTCTTGAGCATCTTCACTACTTCAACCTAAAAGAGCTAAGAAGTTAAAAATTGCTTGATTGTTATATCCTTCATTTTTATAGTCTTCTATGAATTGCTTTAGACTTGAATCACGTTTTGAAAGTTTTTTACCTTCCATATTTGTGATGATTGTTAAGTGTCCGAATTGTGGAGTGTCTCAACCAAATGCTTCATAGACTGCTAATTGTTTTGGTGTGTTAGTGATGTGTTCTTCACCTCTTAAAATATGACTAATTTCCATTTGATGATCGTCTACTACTACAGCAAAGTTGTATGTTGGATAACCGTCACTTTTTCTGATAACAAAATCTCCAATATCATCGCTATTTACACTAATGGTTCCACGTACTATATCTTCTCATTGATACACGTGATTTTTAGGTAAGGCTAAACGCACTGAGTATTCACCATTTTGATCACGTTTTTGTTTTTCCTGGTCACTAATTTTTAGTCAATTTCGATCGTAACGGAAAGATGGAATACCAGCAGCTTCACTTTCTTCTTTTTGTTTTGTTAACTCTTCTGTTGTGTCATAAGCTTTGTAAGCATGTCCGTTAGCTAATAATTTTTCAATTAATTCATCATAAATATCTAATTTTTCACTTTGACGATATTTGCCATACTCTGCTTTAGGATTGATTGGGCTTTCGTCTGGAATAATACCTAATCAAGCTAGATTCTCCAATTGACTACGTTCACCATTTTCAACGTTTCTAGCAACGTCTGTATCTTCTATACGAATAATAAAATCGCCACCAAAATGTTTGGCAAATAAATAATTGAATAATGCCGTTCGTGCACCACCGATATGTAAATATCCAGTGGGGCTAGGAGCATAACGTGTACGAATTTTTTTCATTTTTACCTACCTTTTACCAAATTTTAGTTCAACTACGAATTTAGCTAATGGACGATTTGATGAATTTTTCATTTTACTTCAATCACCATTAACTTCATTCTCCGCTTTTATAAATGACGGATCTTGCACCGCAATAGCTTCAACTGGTACATAATAAATTTCTAATTTTGCTCTGAATGGATCAGCAGTGTCAACAACATATCACTTATATGAATAGTTTTTTCCGTATTTACTGATTTCTGGAATAGTTACATATTGTTTTAAATGACTGCTATAAAAGTCAACATTTTTTAATTTTTTATCATTTGGTAAATTTTTATTGCTTTGTTCTGCTTCTTTTTGGTACTTAGACAAGTCTAGATACATATTTTTGTTTTCGGTTGCATTTTTTTGCAATTCTCAAACTACTTCCGATTTTGATAAATCATTTTTAGGATTAGTTTGATATGGTCGATTGATACATGAAAGGGTTACTAATGGAACTGAAACTAATGCAGTTAATGCTGCTAAAGAGCTTAATAAAAGTTTTGCCTTTTTCACGGTTATAAAGAAATAAACCCGAAGGTTTATTTTAATTACATTTCTTCAGGGATGTCTAAGTCCATTAGTTTTAGACCATTTGCTAGAACCACTTTAGCTGCTTTTGCCAAAGCAATTAGACTTTCTTCATTTTCTGAACCAATAATTTTAACGTTTGAATAGAATGAATTGAAGGCCCCAGCTAAGTTTAACAAGTATGGAGGCAACAAGTTAACTTTGTATGTTTTAGCCATTGTTTTAATCAATTCTGGGTATTCTTTTAATTCGTTTATTAATTTGATTTCACTATCTTCACTGTATTCTCCAGCTTTAGCAAAATCTGCATATTTTGAATTTTTAATTAATTGATTTGCTCTTGCATGAGCATATTTAATAATGTACATTGGATTTGATTCTGATTTTTCGTTTACCTTGTTAATATCAAAATCAATTTTTGAATTGTATGAACGGTTGATTAGGAAGAAACGAATAGGATCTTTTCCAACTAAGTCCATTAATTCTCTTAGAGTTAGCGAAGTTCCTAAACGTTTTGACATTTTTACTTCTTTTCCGTCTTTAACAACACGTAATAGTTGGAATAAAACTATGATTGTTTGATCGTCGCGGTATCCTAAGTCTTGCATTGAATATTTAATTCTTTCTACATAACCTGAGTGGTCTGCTCCTCAAATATCAATGATTACTCCATTAGGATCGTTTAAACGTTTTAGTTTGTCTTCATGGTAAGCGATATCAGCACACATGTATGTGAATGTTTTATCGCTTTTAATAATTACCCGGTCTTTATCATCTTTTCCACCAACAGTAGTTGCTAGTCAAGTAGCACCGTCTTTTTCATAAACATTTTTTAAACGTCCGATGGCATCAAATACCATATCTTTGTCATATAGTTCTTGTTCACTTGATCAAACATCGAATCAAGTTCCGAATTCTGCCATTGTTTTTTTAATTTCGCGTAGTGCTATTTGGCGTCCATATTCTCTAAAGAAAGCTCTATTAGGTTCATACTCTGCACCTTTGTATTTGTCACCATATTCTTTATGAAATTCTTCTGCAAAATAAACAATATCTCCACCATTATATGCATCTGCAGGCATTGGATATGATTTATCAAAAATTTGTTGGTAACGAGCAAATAGTGATGCTGCTAAGTTGTTCATTTGATTTCCAGCATCATTAACATAGTATTCTCTTACAACCGGGTGTCCAGCTGCTTGTAAAACGTTACATAATGTTGCTCCGATTGCTGCGTTACGAGCATGTCCGATGTGTAAAAATCCAGTTGGGTTTGCACTAACAAACTCAACATTAATTTTGTTAAGTGAATCAGGTGTACCTTTTCCGTATTCTTCACCTAATTTGTTAATAATGTCAACAACATCAGCAAACACTTCATTTTCAACATAGAAATTCATAAATCCTGGAGCAGCAATTTCGATTTCTTTAATTGAGTATTTTTTCTTGTCAATGTTATTTACGATTTCTTGTGCAACCTCCATTGCACTTTTTCCTAATTCTTTTTGTAAAGTTAAAGCTATATTTGAAGCAAAATCCCCATGATCTTTAGCTTCAGTAAGAATAACTTTCTTTGAAATATTTAATTTTTGCAACGCTTCTTCTATAGAAGCGATAATTTTTTCTTTAGCACTAGTCATGCTTTTAATTATACCACCACCACAAAAGTTAAAAAAAGATTATAAATAAAACAAAAGCAAGCTTTTACTGCTTGCTAGTTGTGGTTTTTGAGCTTTGCTGCAACTTGATTCTAAGTGCAAATTTTCACATTCAACCGATACCTACTGGTACAAAAAATGCCATTAAAATAATCACTAGATTTAAAGCAAAAACTACACCCTTGTTTGTTCCTGAGTAAAACATTGGATTTTCAAAATTTAAAAATCCGTATATTACCAATTCTAAACGACCATTAACATCATCCAATTCTGGCATTTTTTGACTTACATAAGAAGCGACATTTTGTCCCATGTAGAACATTCCTAAAGCAAAAATGTAGTAAATAATCACAGCTAAATTAGAAAATCACAGTAATTTTTTAGTTAAAATAATGCTTTTTCTTCTTAACACTAAGGCAACCATACCAATCAGTGGATTTACAAAGTGAGTTAATGTCTGTGAAACAAGTGACATTGATAAAACAGTTTTATCTGTGTTATTTGCTTTGAATTTCAAAATCACTTGGAAAAATATTAAACTTCAAAAAATAATGAATGTAATAGTGATGTTTAATACTGACAAAAATAATGCTTTTTGAATTTTAGATTTATCTCAAATAATTGCGTATGCAATCAAAATAATTGCCAAAGCAAAGTTTGAAATGTAAGTAAAAGTGTATGTGCTAGATCAAAATTGACTCATTAAACCCTGCGCAACACGACTATGAATTGCTTCTTTTACTATGTCTCCATTGTATTTGGCACTGAATTTTTCAATGTTTTCAATGTATAAGAAAGTTTCTGCTTTTCAACTTAATATAGCAGCCAAAACAAGAAAAACAAAAGCTAAAATCCCTCCTCAAAAAATCAATTTTCTTTTTCGTTCTCAGTTTTTGTAACTTGTGAAATACTTGTTATTTTTTATGTTTTCTAAAGTCATGCTAAAAAATATAACAAAAAAGGTCAAAAATAATTGATTTTTGTTTTATATTTTTTGGATTGAAAACAATATAATTTTTGTTATGAATAAAGAAAATATAAAGAAATATTATCTATGTGGACCAACTGTATATAACTACGTTCACATCGGAAACATGCGACCAATTTTGACTTTTGATCTAATGATTAGAGCGCAAAGAGCGCAAGGACAAAACATTCAGTTTTTACACAATATCACTGATATCGATGACAAAATAATCAACAAAGCAATTTTTGAAAACAAAACTGAGACTCAAATTAGTGAGTATTACACAGACCAATACTTAAAAATGCTCGAAGTTTATAACATTCAAAAACCAAATATTATTGCTAAAGTCACAGACCATCTGGACATAATTTTTGATTTTATTAAACAGCTAATCAACAAAAAATCAGCCTATCAACGTGGAGTAAATGTTTATTTTGATGTTATGAAGAATCGTCAAAATTATGGTGAAGTGAGTGGGCAAGTTGTAGAGAATTTAGAAGCGGAAAATAATGATGAAAATAAACTAAATTCAGTCGACTTTGCCCTGTGAAAAGATACTAATGTTGGCATCAAATATGATTCACCTTTTGGCAAGGGAAGACCAGGGTGACATACAGAGTGTGTTGCTATGATTAATCAATATTTCGGCAATGAAACTATTGACATACACGCAGGGGGAGTTGACTTAACATTCCCACACCACGAAAATGAAAATATCCAATTTAGAGCCTTAACAAATAACCCACTAGCTAAACAATGAATTCACTTTGGAACGGTTAATCTAAACAATGAAAAAATGTCTAAATCAATAGGAAATATTGTTCTTGCTAAAGACTTTTTAAAAGATTGAAGCGCAGACACATTGAGAATGATTTTTCTATCTTCTGCTTACTCAAAACCTATTAACATTACTGATGAATTACTGATGTCAAACGAAAAAATGATTTCTAAAATAGATTTATCACTAAAAAAAATGCAATTAGAAGATGAGTCAATGCAAATTGATGAAGTTTTGGTTAAAGAAGTTATTGACAATGTTGCTGAACTAAATTTCGCTCCTGCAATGAAAATAGTACATGAACTGATGAAGTCAAAAAACAGTGCCACTCTAAAAAGAGTTTTAGAGCTTTTAGGTTTCAATGTAGCCAATGTTTTAGTCAGTGAAGATGATAAAAAAATGTATCAAGACTGAAAACAATTGGTTGAAAACAAAGATTACCACAAAGCCGACATACTTCGCGAAGTGCTAAAAGAAAGAAAATTAATCTAATGAAAAACTTTATTTTTGGTCGTAACTCCGTTATTGATGCTATCAATGAAAACTTTCCGATTACTGAAATTTGAATTCAAGAAAATATTAAACTAGATATCAAATTCAAAAATGTTAAAAAAGTATCAAAAGTAAAACTAGATAAGATTACAGAACAAAATCACCAAGGTGTTATTGCTTTTATTAAAGATTTTGAATATGCTGATTTCGAGAAATTGTTACGTAACAAGCCTGACAATGTATTAATTTTAGATCACATTCAAGATGTACAAAATTTAGGTGCAATTATAAGAAGCGCAAATGTTTTTGGTGTAAATTGAATTTTGATACCAACAGATCGAGCAGCTAGCGTTACACCTGTTGCTTTAAAAATTTCTTCTGGTGGATTTGTTAATATGAATATCATCAAAGTTCCTTCTTTGTTTAATGCAATTGAAAAATTGAAACAAAATGGCTACTGAATTTACGCAACTGCACTTAACCAGAATGCTAGCGATATTAATAAAACTAAGTTCAATCGTCCAAGCGTTTTGGTAATCGGTAACGAACAAAAAGGTGTGTCAAATACAATTATCAAAGCTAGTGATCAACTAATTTATATCCCACAAAAAGGTACAGTTCAGTCACTGAATGCTTCTGTAGCAACAGGGATTGCCCTTTTCTGTCTAACTAATAATCCAAATGAATAATGATAAAAAAGTGAGAAAAAATCGGGACTCACTTTTTTTCTTTTTTCTCATAATAAAAGTATGAAGAAGAAAATGAAAGTAATAAAGAAATTTTTAGAGCTAGAAAAAAGGATAAATTTTGTCGCAAGACAGATTATTGAAATTTACAAATTAGGTATTGACGAACAAGACTTAATTCACAATTGTTGAGTAGATATTGAAAAAATATTAAGCAACACTAATGACAAGTATCTTGATGTTTATTTAATTAATGGAATCAAATTTTTGTTTATGAATTGAGCAAAAAAGGCAATAGGCAAAAAACGCAACTTTGAAATAACGATGAGTGATTTTGAAGAAAATTTCAGTGATGTTTGCGACGAAGAAAAAGATTTTTCACTCAAAAATCTTAAACTTGAGCTCACAATGTTATTGAATATGAGTGAAAAGGAAAAGGCTATTTTTGAAAACATTTGTAACCAAAATTACAACAATCGCATAATGTCACAAGAGCTAAAAATATCACCATATTTAATTCAAAAAACAAAAGACAGGCTAATTGCTTCAATAAAGGACTTGGTGATGTAGTTATAAGTGGTTTTTAGTTAATTATGTTATAATTAAAACCATGAAAAAAGCAAGTAACAAAATAAATTTAGCATGTGATGTTTGCAAAAGAAAAAATTATGTCACGAATAAATCAATAATTGAACGCATGCAATTAAACAAGTATTGTCGTTATTGCAATGCTAAAACTCTTCATAAAGAGGAAAAATAATGTTAGATCCACTAAAAAATCAAAATTTTAAAGACACTGAAGCACTAAAACCTAAAGCACCAAAACCAGAAAAAGAAAGACGCTTTCGTGCTTTTAGAAAAGATATCAAAAGAATTATTTGACCAAGTGGTAAAAAATCTTGAGTTTGATTTGGTTTAACAGTTGCGTTCGTTGTTGTTTTCGCTATTTTCTTTTTTGTTGTTACCTTGTTATTTACAAACTTATGAAATGCAGTTGGAATTAAGTTATAGGAGTCAATATGGATAGTTCAGAAAATTCATACAAATGATACATGGTCTCAACAGTGTCAGGAAAAGAAGAAAAAGTTATTGAAACATTATGAAACAAAATTGAAACAGAAAACATGAGCCACTATTTCAATGACATTCGTATTTTCACTGTTCCACACTTAACAAACCGTGAATTAGAGAAAAAAACTAAAGGTGAGGCATACACACCAAAATATATCAATTTATATAAAGGATACATTTTCGTACAAATGATTATGAGTGACCCAGCTTGATACTTAGTGCGTAATACTCAATATGTTACTGGATTAGTTGGATCGAGTGGTAAAGGAGCAAAGCCTACTCCTATTTCAAATCGTAAAATTCGTGAAATGGAACAAAAAGAAAAATCATTACGTGAAGAATTTGAAAAAGGAAATATTGAAACAGCTTTTAAAGAGTCAACAATTGTTAGAATTGTTAACGGTCCTTATACAGATCAAAACGGAGTTATCCTTAAAAATGATGATGTCGCACAAAGAGCATTCGTGGAAATTGAAATCTTTGGACGTAAAACACCAACTGAATTCGATTATGAAGATTTAGAAATTATTGGTTAATTAATAAAATTAAAATAAAAGCAGAAAGGCTTAAATGTCCTTCTGCTTTTTTAATATTTCAATATATTGATCGATGAAATCTTCACCAAAAATTTCTTTACGTGAATTAAATAATAAAAATAGATAATCTAGTTCATCATAAATTTTATAAATTAATTCTTTTGGATAATTATATTGACTAACATTATTTTTGAAATCAGGTCAGTCAATAACGTTGAAATCATGGTCTAAGTGCGTTTTAATGTCTAAATCGAAATCGATATACTTAATTGTTTTATCTTCTATGAAGAAAGGCGTTGCTAAATTTACATAAACATATTTTTTTTCATCTCTTAACAAAATAGTTGCATTAAAGAAATGTTCCTTACTGAAAATGAATATTGTGGGCTCACTAACTACTCAATTAATTGTTGCTTCAGCAACCTTAGTTTTCAACATCAAACAAGCAACATAATCCTGGTTAAAATCAATTATTTTGACTCCGTTGTACTCACGATACAAATGCCCATCGTATTTAAAGCACTGAATGTTAACAAATTCGCCTCTTTTTAAGCGATGTCTTCTTGGTGCTGGAGTAGTTTGTGAGTCAAAGTTGAAATCTTCTCTATTATTCATATTTACTTAATTCTAAACCATTGAATGCGTTTGAGTATGTTAATTGATATGTTTGATATCTTGATTCTTTTCATAAGAATTGACGGTATGTGCTTATTCTTCTTTGTATTGCTTCATTTCTTTGTTTAGCTAGTTTGTAATCAAAATAAGTTTTTTCGTTTTCCTGAATTACATTATCATTATTCGCATCTCTTCAGAAGAATGCTTCCAATTTTTTGTTCGGATTTCATTTATCTATTAAGTAAGGTTTTGTTGTGTAATAACTTACATAATCTTTATAATCATTACCCAATACTCACTCAGGGCCGTAGTCTTGAGTAATTGAGTCCCAGTCTTTTTTAGTTCGATAGTTACCCTTGTTAAGAACAATAGGTAATTTAGTTACACTATCACTGTTAGCATCTTTAAAAACAAGGTAATTATTGTTTTGAGCATTAAATTGTTGAATATAAGTATCAATGTTTTTATTTTCTAGATCAGTGCTTTTTAATTTTAAAAATCCATTGAAATATAATTCATTATCCTTTAAATTTCTAGAAACTGATAAATCATAATTATCACTTTGTGAAGCAACATCTAGAGCAGTTGTGTCAATTGACATTTGACAAATTGGAAGCCCATAACCAACTAAGTCAAGATAAGCCTTGTAAAGTAATTTTTGGCGTTTCAGTTGATACTCAGTCGAATCAACATCTCTTGAAACCCATCAAGCATAAGGTGTTGGAAATACTCAGTTTGAACCATAAATTCTTGCACTACTTTCATCTAGGGCTTGATATGCAAAATTATCTTGAAAACTATATTGTTCTAATTTATTTATTGACATAAGACGCATTAAATCATCTCCCAGCGATGAAATGAAAACGTTATTTGCGCCATTGACATAGGCATAGAAACCAGGATTTAACCCATTATTGTAAGCAACATTCAAAGCGGTCTTAGGAGCAAAACTTAGTTTTAAAAACTCCCTTGCAAACAATTCATCAAACGAAAAGTAATAATTTAGTGTTGAGCCGCTAACGCTGTCGGCATATTGGAATGCTGAGTCCATCGAGTTGTTAAATGTATTATTTTTAAACTTATTTAAATAATTTCAGTTAAGCGACTCATTGTCTTGTTTTGAATTAGCAATTTCGAAAAGCTCGTGCGCTGAATATGAAGAATAAATAGGTTTGAATGAAGAAGATAGATAGTCTCAAAAACGTGGTCTTAGTATTTTATCTAACTTGAATAATGAATCATAAAAATCTGTGTAAAACTTTTTATTAGTTGTTTTTAGACTTGCTGAGTGCCCGTGATAATTATCGCCACTGCTATTTTCATACACATCATTGTTTGATAATGTGTCTTTTTCTCTGGCTGACATTGCATAAATATTGGCGACATGGTGCATATATTCATGTACTAAAGTTGGCAACACTAATTCGACCTTAGTTTTAACTGGGACATCAGTTCAAGGATATCTCAATTTACGCACTTGATTGTTTGAATCATAAATAAAATTACTAATACTTAGATAAATATTTTCATAAACAGGAACGAAAAAACCGTTAGCATTTGATGTATTTGATAGATTTTTAACTTCAGGGATATTAATGTTGACATTATTTAATTCGCGCATTTCTCCACTGAAACCACCTCTTTGATAAAATTGTTGTGCCAAAACCTTCATTCCTTCTTGGTTAAAAAAGTATTTCTTCTCAACTACACCATTTGTGCTATCAACAACTTCGGTGTATGGTCATTCGTTAATAGTTAAATAGCGAGGATCATAATTTTCATTTATTTTGCCATCTTTGTCATACTTTGCATTAAAAGTTATTCTATCCTTATAATCTGGTGTATAAATTGGACTTTTTTGACTCAATTTGCCACTTAAAGCAAAAAATAAAGTCACTCCAACTACTACTGAGAAAACTACAATTGCAAAAGCTATTATGCTAGCTAAGATAGATTTAGATTTTTTGGGATTTTGATTCTTCATTGTAAACATATTTAAATGTTATTACATTAGCAAAACAAAATTAGTAAAATAGTTAAATATGAGACTTAAATATAATAAAGATGCAGCTGACATTATTTTTCAATCAGCTTTTCAAATCAAGGAATTCCCTATTCGAGTGGACAAAACTACATATTTAGAAATAGGAATGGGTAAAGGTCAAATGATTACGCAATTGGCAGCACAAAATCCTAATATCAACTACATTGGATGTGAAAAATATCCGACAGTTGCTCTTCATGCTTTGAAAAAGATTGAGCAAATGGAACTAAAAAATATGATGTTGTTAATTGAAGACGCTAACAAAATTGATGAGTTATTCGCAAATAAAATCGATCGCATTTATCTAACTTTTTCAGATCCGTGACCTAAAAAACGTCATGCTAAAAGAAGATTATTACATCGCAATTTCTTATTAAAATTCAAAAACATTCTAAAACCAGGAGCAAAAATAATTTTCAAAACTGACAGCGACAGCTTGTTTGATTTTGCAATTGAAGAAATTCAAGCCATTAATGCAAAAATGACTTATATGACTCGCGACTTGCACAATAGCGATAAAAATAAGGACAACATTACGACAGAATATGAACAAAAATGGTCATCACGCGGAAAAAACATTAATTACTTGGAATTAGAATTTGACTAAAACGCTGAATTTTCAGTGTTTTTTTTCTTTAAAAAGTAACTTTTTTCTCGAAAATTGCAGATTTTTATGCCCAAAAGCAGCTCTGATGCTTTATGGTATAATATTAATAATTATATTTAATTATTAATTTAGGAGTTTTTTATGTCTTTTGATGATGACAAACTTAATGATGAACTAACTAACGACGATAAGTACTTAACTGAAGATGAAGAGATTAAAAAAGTCTTCGAAGAAGAAGTAATAGTCGAAGAAGATGAAGAAGAAATTCCACCGCAAGAAAAAGAAGGTTACCAAGTTAAATCTGCTATCTTAGAAGAAGAAAAAGATGGACTTGCACCTGTTAGTCTTGTTGCGGAAATGAAATCTGCATTTATTGAATATGCAATGAGTGTTATTGTTTCACGGGCTCTTCCTGATGCTAAAGATGGACTAAAGCCAGTTCACCGTAGAATTTTTTACGCCATGAGTGAAATGGGGATGTTTTTTAACCAGCCACACAAGAAATCAGCCAGAATTGTCGGGGAAGTTTTAGGGAAATACCACCCACATGGTGACTCATCAGTTTATGAAGCAATGGTGCGTATGGCGCAAGATTTCTCACTTCGTTATCCTTTAATCGATGGTCATGGTAACTTTGGATCAATCGACGGTGACGAAGCTGCTGCAATGCGTTATACTGAAGCAAGAATGTCTAAAATGGCTTCGCTACTAGTAGATAGTATTAAAAAAGAAACAGTTGATTTTATTGATAACTACGACGCCACTGAAAAAGAACCTGTTGTTCTACCAGCAAGATTTCCAAACTTATTAGTTTCTGGAACAAGCGGAATTGCCGTTGGTATGGCAACAAGCATTCCGCCACATAATCTAGGAGATGTTATCAATGCTGCAATTGCATTAGCAGCAAATAGTAACATAAGTATTGATGAATTAATTGAAATAGTTCAAGCTCCCGATTTTCCAACTGGTGGTATTCTATTTGACAAAGCAAGTGTTGTTAATGCTTACAAAACCGGTAGAGGTAGTGTAACTATTCGTTCAAAAGCACATATTGAAAGATTCGCAAATGGTAAAAGTAGAATTGTTGTAAGTGAAATACCTTATGCAATCAAAAAGACTGACATCATTGAAAAAATAAGTCAATTAGTTAAAGAAAAAAGAATTGAAGGAATTGGAGATTTTAGAGACGAATCTAACCGTGAAGGTATTAGAATTGTTATTGATATTAAAAAAACATTCCATCCAGAAGTTATTCTAAATACTCTTTACAAACTTACTCAATTGCAATCTAAATTTTCAATCAACACTATTGCTTTAGTTAATAATGAGCCTAAACTATTGAATCTAAAGGATGCATTGCAAGTTTACATCGACCACCAAAAAGATGTAGTTACACGTCGTTTAAAATTTGACCTAGAAAAAGATGAACAAAGAGCACACATTTTACATGGTTTAAAAATTGCTGTCGAAAATATTGATGAAGTTATTGAAATTATCAAAAAATCAAAAACTGATGCTGAAGCCCAATCTAGATTAGCACAAAGATTTTCATTATCAGAAGCACAAACAAAAGCTATTGTCGAAATGCGTTTAGGACGGCTAACAGGTTTAGCAATTGAAAAAATGAATGAAGAAATTGCGATGTTAGAAAAACGTATTGCCGAATACAAAGAAATCTTGAACTCAGAAGAAAAATTAATTCAACTAATCATTGAAGAATTGAGAGAAATCAAAGAACAATATACAGACAAACGTCGCAGTGAAATTCGTTGAGATTTACAATCATCAATAGAAGATGAAGATTTAATCCCAGTTAAAGACATTGTTATAACTTACTCAGCTAATAACTATATTCGTCGTACTGATTTAGACGAATATCGTGAACAAAGAAGAGGTGGAATTGGTTCGAATGCAGCCAAAACATATGCCGATGACAAAGTTGAAAATATTATCGTTACTTCAACTCACACCGATCTTTTAATTTTTACTTCAAGTGGTAAAGTCTTCCGGCTAAGAGGACATGAAATTCCTGCTACATCCAAAAATGCAAAAGGAACTCCAATAATCAATATTCTTCCTAACATGGATAAAGATGAAAATATCCGTGAAATTATTTCAACCAATGACTATGATTCAAACAAATACTTACTAACAGCTTCAAGAAATGGTATTTTGAAAAAAACAAGATTAAGTGAATATCGTTTGATTAATAGAAGCGGAAAACGTGCCCTAGGCCTAAGAGAAGATGACCAACTTATTGCAGCAATGATAATAGAAGAAAACGAAGAAATTTTTGTTGCTGCTTCAAACAACAGACTAACTCGTTTTGATGCAAGTGAAATCAGGGCGCAATCAAGAATTGCCACTGGGGTAATCGGTATTAAACTAGACGAAGGTAGTCGTGTAGTATCGGTGTCATCTTCAAACCAAGGAAAATTGATTTTCTCAATGGGTTCTGAAGGTTATGGAAAAATGAGTGACGTTGAAGACTTTAGAAAAACTTCACGTAATGCTAAAGGAGTTATTGCTCTGAATGCAGCTAAGTCGGGTGAATTAGTTTACGCTGCTGCTGTTAAAGGAGACGAAGACCTAATTATTATGACCAAAGAAGGTATTGCTATTCGTTTTAATTTAAGACAAGTGTCAACCACTGGAAGAAATTCTAAAGGTGTTAAATTAATTACTCTAAAAAACAACAACGATCACATTGTTGCCATTGCTAAGATCAACAGTTTAAATGATGATGAAGAAAATACTGACGTTACTGACGCAAATCAAGACGTCAAAAACACAAGTAATGAATAAAAAACTACTTTAAAGAATAAAAAAGTTTATAATTATAAGTAGCACTAGGGATTTATATTCCTTAATCATGCATTTGCATTCTAGTGCCGTTACACAAATATAAATTTAAAAAAAGAGAGCTGGTCACTCTCTTTTTCTTTGTCTTTTTTATTTGTCTTCAATGCTTTTATATCCTGGTAGCAATTTGCCTTGGACATATTCTAGGCTTGCTCCACCACCAGTTGAAATGAAGCTAAAACGGTCTTGATAGTTTAATTTATTAATAGCAGCGACTGAATCTCCCCCACCAACTACTGAAAAACAGTCTGTATTTTGGGAAATGGCTATGGCTATCGATTTTGTTCCTACTTCATAATTACTAAATTCAGTAACTCCCAAGGGACCATTTCAAAAAATAGTTTTTGCTTTTTGGATTTCATTAGCAAATAATTTCACAGTTTCAGGACCAATGTCCATTGAAGTGCAGTCAGCAGGTATATTTTTATTTTCGGGGCTTGAGTATTGTGGTTGGATATCTGCAAATTCTTTAGCATAAGCATTATCAATTGGCAATAAAATCTTTGTTTTATTGTTTTCATAAAGATTTTTTGCTAGTTCTAAGTAATCATCTTCAACTAGTGAAATACCTATTTCGACACCTTTTGCCTTTAAGAAGGTATAAGCCATTGCTCCACCAATTAAAACCTTGTCACATTCTTTAATAAGCTGTTCTAAAACTTGAATTTTATCGCTTATTTTAGCCCCACCGATGATGGCTACATAAGGTCTTGCTGGATTATTTTTTAATTTAGCAAGATTTTCGATTTCTTCTTGCATTAAAAATCCTAAAGCACTTTCTTTTATGTTTGAAGCAATTCCAACATTTGATGCATGACTACGGTGAGCAGTAGCGAATGCATCATTAACAAAAACATCGCCTAAAGAAGCTCAATATTTTGCCAATTCAGGATCATTTTTTGACTCAGCTTTGTTGTTTAAATCTTCAAAACGAGTGTTTTCTAAAAATAAAATTTGTCCACTTTTTAGATTTTTTATTGCTTCTTCAACTTCACTTCCTCTCGTTTTAGGGACAAAAAATACATCATTATCAACATATTTTTTGAACTCTTCAACAACTGGTTTTAGCGATTTGGAAACTAAGTCCTCTTCGGTTTTTACTCTTCCTAAATGACTTAATAAAATTAATTTAGCACCCTGTTGAGTAATAAAGTTAATAGTTTTCAGTGCCTTTTTGATTCTGTTAGCATCAGTTACATAGTATTGATTATTATCGTTTTTTGCAAGTGGCAAATTGAAATCAACTCTTGCTAAAACTATCTTGTCTTTTAAATTAACATCATATAATGTCTTTTTCATGTCTTTCCTTTCATGCTATTAATATTATACTAGCAGCTAGCTTATAAACAAAGTTTATAAATTTAATTTTTATTAAGTTTATAATTATTAATATTTACCATTTCAAGGAGGAATTATGGCTCAAAAAATGCGCGACAATCGCCAAAATGATGACATTGTAAAAACCAGTGTGTCTAACTACTTAAATGAGTTTGTGAACTTCGCAAAACAACCGCGTTTAAAAAAATATAATGAGCAAGCATTAATTGAGATATTCGAAGGCATTACCTGAATGTCACAAATAGATAGAAAACTTGCTAAAAAACAACAAGAATTTCGTAAACAACATGCTTTAAAAAATAACAAAAATGCTGTTGAATATGAATATGCAAAATGAAGCCAAGACTCGCGAGCACAAAAAATTGAAGAAACATCAACAAAATGACCTAGAGTAGTTGCAATTGGAGGTTTTGCAATTGCTCTAATTGTTGTTGTTCTATTAATTTTAACTG
Organism: Mycoplasma sp. 4044; assembly: GCF_053851695.1. Lineage (NCBI taxonomy): Bacteria > Bacillati > Mycoplasmatota > Mollicutes > Mycoplasmatales > Mycoplasmataceae > Mycoplasma > Mycoplasma sp. 4044. Next base: position 145,495 of record NZ_JBSQBD010000001.1, read on the forward strand.
TAACAGTGTGAGCTCCAACTAAGTAGAGGTTATTTATGGAAAATGCATTTTTAATCATCATTTTAATTTTTGTTGTCCTAATTTTTCTCATTATGGTTATTTTGGCTTTTCATCAAATTTTGAAGTTTTTATCAAAATTCAAAAGCTTGAAACAGAAGGTAAGTAAAAGTTCGAAAATTAGATTAATCCACCAACTAAAAGAGAGTTTAGAATTTTTATCAAAACACAAAACGGGAGCTATTATTACTATTGAAATGAAAGAAAGACTTGATAACTTACGTACTGATGGAGTTATCATCGATGCTAATATTTCTTCTTCATTAATTATTAGTATTTTCAATAAACACACTCCTTTACACGATGGGGCAATCATTATTCGTGATAATAAAATTGTTTATGCTGCCACATACTACAAAATTACAAAAAAATCAATTGACAACAAATATGGAGCAAGACACCGTGCTGCTTTAGGAATTAGCGAAATCTCCGATTCCGTAACACTGGTTGTCAGTGAAGAAAACGGAAATATCACTCTTGCTAGAAATGGTTCGCTGAATTTAATTGCTATCGACCAGTTGCAAGAGTCTTTAGTTAACATTTTCAAAGATTACTAATTTAATAAGGAGGTAAAGATGAAAGACGTTTTAACCTTAAAGCAGCTAAAAAACGCCTTACAATTCAAAAACGTACACCTTATTCGTACTTTCGTTGATGAGACTCCTAATGCTACAATTGCTGACAAAATTGAAGAATTAACACCTTATGAAAGAATTTTCTTTTTCCGTATCATCAAACCAAAGGATAGCGGGGAAATTTTTTCATACCTTGAAAATGATATTCAAGAAGAAATAATTAAAGCATTTACTGACGAAGAACTCGAAGCTATTTTGGATGACTTATATTTAGACGACATTGTTGACTTGATTGAAGAAATGCCAGACAACATTGCACAAAAGATTTTAAGTCACGTTAAAAATAGTGATGATCGCAACAAAATTAATCGTCTTTTAAAATATGATGATGATTCGATTGGTTCAGTTATGAGTGTGGAATTCATTGCTTTACAGGATGATATTAGTTGCTCCAAAGCAATTGAAGAAATTCGGAAACTAAGAGAAGATTCTGAACTGGTTCACTACTATGTTGTTTTAGATCATGAACAACGTCTTCAAGGAGTAACCACTCTTGAAAATATTGTCTTTGTTGATTCAAGAAGAAATACAAAAATATTTGAAGTCACGGAAGCAATTGCAAGCGTTTCAGTTAATGACAAAAAAGAAAAAGCTGCTCGGATTTTCGCTGAGCAAGATATGTCAGTTCTTCCAGTTGTAAACGAAAAAAATCATGTTATTGGAATTATTACTTCCGATGACGTTATTGACGTTTTAGAAGAAGAAGCAACCGAAGATATTTATAAAATGGCCGGGATTAATGCTGAAGTCGAAATTTCATATAACGACAAAAACATTGTTCGCAAAATCTTTAAATCTCGGATTTTCTGACTAATAATTTTGATGGTTGGTTCAACATTTTCGCAATTAATCATTCAAGTATTCCAGGATAAGGTTGACAATAGTATATTGTTCCAAAGTGCAATTTCTTCAGCCATTATAGTTTCTATGGTTCCAGTTATTTCTGGAACAGCTGGTAATGCAGGTTCACAATCAGCAACAACTGTTATTCGAGCTATATCACTTGGTGAAGTGAAGAAAAAACCTTGACGCGTTGTTGGAATAGAAATGCGATCGGGACTATTGATTGCCACTGTCTTATTCATTGTCAATTTTGCACGTTTAACATTGTACTTTACTGCTACTCGCGATATCATGGGAAAAATTGGAGCAGATGGACATGTGGAAGTTACTACTGCCGGAGTATTGATAATGTGTTTAGTTTCAAGTTTAGCAATGTTTGTAGCAGTTATTTTTGCTAAATTTGTAGGTTCAGTTGTTCCTTTATTGGCCACAAAACTAAAAAAGGATCCGGCAGTTATGTCAAGCCCTATTCTTGCTACTGTTACTGATGCCACTTCGACATTGATATTCTTTAGTTTTGCAATGCTAATGTTTTCACTGTTCAGTCCAGTTATCCACTAATGAAATTAAACCTATTTTAGAGTCACAAATGATGTGACTTTTTTTAGGTTTTTTATACAAATTATGAAACACTAAAATAATAAAAAAGAGCAAGAATCAATCTTACTCTGAGTATATAATATTACTTTTTACTTTTTTCGTTATCCTGAAAGACTTCTTTACCAACTGCCATGATTTTAGCTACTTCTGAAAGGTTAGGTGGAATGATTATTTTTGTTGCTGTTCCATTAGCTAATGTTTTAATTTCATCTAAAGCTTTGTACTGTAAAACTTCTTTACTGATTTTAGCTTCATTCAATAATTCTATTGATTGTTTCTTAGCTTGTGCTTCTAACAAAATTCTTTGTTTTTCAGCCTCAGCTTGTAAAATGATTTTTTCTTTAGCAGCTTCAGCATTTAGGATTACGCTTTCTCTATTCCCTTGAGCATTAAGAATAAGTGATTGTTTGATTCCTTCTGATTCTAAAATTCTTGCTCTTTTATCCCTTTCAGCTTGCATTTGGCGAATCATTGCTTGCTCTACTTCTTTTGGCGGAATGATGTTTTGAATTTCAACTCTATTTACTCTAATCCCCCACGCATCTGATGCTTCGTCTAATGTTTTTGTTAGTTTCGCATTAATTATTTCTCTCGATGTCAACGACTGGTCTAATTCTAGTTCTCCAATTAGATTTCTCAAGGTGGTTGCTACCAAGTTTTCGATTGCCTTGAAAGGATTTTCTGCCCCATATGAATATAGTTTGGCATCAAAAATCTTCAAGTAAACTACTGTGTCTACTTTAATTGTGGCATTATCTTTTGTAATAACACTTTGAGCAGGGAAGTCAAACACTTTTTCTTTAATATTTTCTTTTACTACTACCCGGTCAATGATTGGAAAAATGAAGTTAACTCCTTTTTCCAATGTTCTGTGATACTTACCTAATCTTTGTACAATTCAAAAATATGTTTCTGGCACTATTTTGATTGAAAGACATAATAAAACAATTACTAAAAGAGCTAAAAATCCGAATACTATTCCTAAAATTGCTGCTGTTGTCATATTAACTCCTATTTATAAACTCGAAAAGCAGACTGTTGACTGTTGTCATAACTTCAGTCATAACACTCTTCATTTAAAATATCTTCAACTAAATTCTTTAAACTTCCTGTTCCGTTGCCAGTAACGATTAATAATTCATCTTCATAAGAATTGTAGTCAAAACTTCTTAGACTATTAATCACTACCGCTGCTGCACGATTAATATCTAAACCATGTAAGTCTATTTTTCTAGTCATTTTGCTTTCTTAATTTCTGGCATTTTGGGCAGAAATATGTCCCCCTTCCATTAGTTTTCGTTTTTTGAATGATAGTTTGACAAATTGTACAAGGTTTATTTACTTTAGTATGAACTTTAAGAAAATGTTGATACTGACCTTCTTGCTTGTTGAGTGATTCATAAGAATCAATCGTTGAGCCACCAAGTTCTTCACTTTTGTGCATAATTTCTGAAGCTTTTTGCATCAAAAGCTTCAATTCTTGTTTGCTTACGAGTTTTGAAGGTGTTTGTGGGTGAATTTTGGCTGCAAATAAGCTTTCATCAGCATAAATATTACCTATTCCTGAAACCAACTTTTGATTTAAAATCATTGTTTTAATAGCAGTTGAAGATTTGCTAGTTTTAGCATAAAGTGAATCAATATCCACTTTGTCAGGTGTCAGGGCCACTGAAGCTAGCGGTTGACTTGTCAAGTAATTGTTTTTATTGCGTAAATGAAAAGTACCAAACGCCCTAGAGTCCACATATTGTAATTGTGAATTATCGCTAAAATTAAAAACTACATGGGCATGTTTTTCGAATTCGTGTTTTTGGTCATAATAACGATATTTACCTTCCATACGCAAATGAGAAATCATGACTAAGTTGTTAGTCAAAAAGAACACAATGTGCTTTGCAACATTGCTAATATCAATGATTTTTTGATTTTTTAGTTCATTTTGAAACGCTTCACTATCAACATCTTTGATCATTTTTGTTTTGTTAACAATGACTGAATCGATAGTTTTATTCAAAACACATTCTTTGAGTTTTTTTACAACAACTCGAACTTCTGGTAATTCTGGCATATAACTTAATTTTATCAAATCAGTATAGTCCTAAGGCTTATAATATTTATTATGACTAATAAATATGATGATGTTTTTGTTACCACAACTGACACGGTTTTAGGTCTAGGAGTAAGATTAAAAGATAATAATTTAGACTTGCTTTATGAATTGAAACAACGTGATTTGACTAAAAAAATAATAATTTTAGTTGCCGATATAGAGCAAGCAAAACAAATCGTGGAATGAAACCAAAAAGCTGAACAAGTGGCAGAAAAATATTGACCTGGTGCAGTGAGTTTAATTGTTAAAGGGCAAGGTTTTAGAATGCCGAATCAGCCAAAACTTTTGGAATTTTTACGCAAAAATGGTCCTTGTTATGTTACAAGTTGTAACATCAGCAATCAACAAGTAGCCAAAAATTTAGAAGAAGCAAAAAAAATCTTTCCTCAATTAACCAAATTTTACGATTTTGGTGAACTTTCAGGGCAACCAAGCAAGATAATAGACTTGGATAATGGTAAAATTATAAGGGAATAGATTGGAGAAAATATGGATAAAAAGACAGTAGCCATTGCTTCAGATCATGCTGGCTATGAGTTAAAAAGTGAACTTGTTAATTCATTAGGTAAACAAGGTTACAAAGTTATTGACTTAGGAACCAAAAGCGGTACAGAAAGTGTTAATTATGCCGATTATGGTTTCAAACTAGCTGAGTACATGAAAGACCATCCTGATGTTGAAGGAATAGGAATTTGTGGAACAGGACTAGGAATAAGTTACGCTCTAAATCGTTTCAGCTTCATTCGTGCGGCAAGAATTACAAGCAATGAAGATGCTAAACTTGCTAAACTACACAATAATGCCAATGTTATTGTTTTTGGCGGACGCCAAACAAGTCCAGAAGAAGCATTGGAAATGTTTAAAATTTGACACAATACAGATTTCGAAGGTGGCAGACACGAATTACGTTTACACACATTAGAAACTAAAGGTTCGCAAGATTAATTAATAAGTTCAACTTTTTGAAAGACACAACTTTTGAGTAGTTGTGTTTTTTTATTTGCTTTTTTATAGTTAATAAAAAAACAAGAACCGCTGGCATTAACGGTTCTTGTTTGTATATTGTTGATTATTCATTAACGCCAGTTAATTGGTAAGAAGATTAGACATCAAATAGCTACTCCAGTAAGAGATAGTCCCGCAATTGCTGAAATTACTATGAAGGTTAGATTTCAGTATTTACGAGCAAATTCCTTGATTGAGGTAAATATTTTTTTGAAAACACTTTTGCTTTGCATAATTATCCTTTTTGACCGCTTCCTTGTCTTGAAATTGCTCTCATAATTCTTCCTCTAAATAAGAAGTAAACAACAAGCATAGGTAGAATAACAAGAACGTTGGCAGCCATCCGAATATTTCTGTAAATAATTGATTGTTCACTTGAGTCATCTTTACCAGTAGTAAATAATCACACGTTCATAACTGTGTAGCTTCCTTGTCCTTTTGCTCCCAAAATTAATTGTGGTCACATGAATGAGTTTCAAGAAGCAAGTGCAGTTAGAATAACAACAGTTCAAATAGTTGATTTAACCATTGGGACAGCAACACGAACAAAGAATTTTAGCTCGTTTGCCCCATCGATCATTGATGATTCACGTACTGAATCAGGAATTGCTTCGAAAGCATTTCTGAACATAAATCCAGAGAAAACACTAGCTGCAAAAGGAATTGTTAAAGCAACAAATGTTCCCTGGTTAGCATTTAGTCCCATCGTAACAATAACTTTGTACTGACCGGCCATTAAGGCTGTTTCAGGTAGAACTAGTAATGCTAAGAAAAATCCTCAAGAGAAGTTTTTGAATCTTCATTTTCTTAAACTAAAGGCATATCCAAATGTCATAGCAAAGAAAATACGACAAGTAACACTGAAGGCAGTTATCGCCGCAGTGAATACAACAGCGCTTCAGTATCCTTCTTGGTATGCTTTAGCGAAGTTATCTCAATGAGCTTTGAATTGTGCTGATTCTCCATTACGTGGATATCAAATGATTATGTCTTTACGGTTAGCAGCATCTGATGAAATCAGTGATTGAGAAATCATGAAGTAGAAAGGGAATAAAATTAGTAGACCAAAAAATGTCAGAATTAAGAATTTAAAGATGAAGGCAAGAAGTTGTCCAACAACTTTATTGTTTTCAACTCCTTTAGTTAAATTCTCAACTTTAGAATTTAAAGACTTTTTTTGTAAATGGTGTCTTGCTATTAATTTTACGTGATACACGTTTTACTCCTAATGTTGTACTCAATCTAAATGATACGGCTACTAATTTACGTACTGAGAATGAAACAAATACTCCCAGAACAAACAAGATAAGTGATGCTGCTCCAGCTAAGTAGAAGTTTCCTTCTGCTACTGCTTTATAAACGAATAACATAATGGTTGCTCCACCATTATTAACAGCATCTGTTGGGCTGTTGTTGAATAAAGCAAGTGGAAAAACTTTAATTCCCCCAATTATTCCGATTGTAATTAAGAATGAAATAGTTTTACGAATAGAAGGTAATGTAACTGAGAAGAATTGTTTTAATTTGTAGGCTCCATCGATTGAAGCTGATTTGTATAATACTGGACTAACTGATAACATAGCAGTTGTCAAGATAAGAATTTGGAATGCTAAGCTTCCTCAAATTCCGTTGATTAGAATAGCAAAGAATGCTGTTCAAGAATTGGTAGACGCTGATGTTAATCAAGGAACCCTTTTACCAATAATGGCATTTAAAATTCCGGCATCTGATGCGAATAAGTATGAAAATGTAACAGCAACAGCAATTGAGCTGGTTACATATGGTAAGAAGAATAGTGTTTGTCAAAATCCTCTTGCTCATTTTTTAACCACGTGGGCGATTGCACTAGAAATTAAAATAGAGCAAGTTAGAGATAATGGCAAGGCCATCAAAGAATAAATAATTGAGTTTCTTAGTCCGATTTGGAATTGTTGACTTCTTAATAGAGTTTTAAAGTTATCAATACCAGGACTTACGTCTGAAACTAGAAAACCTGTTTGCACTTTGAAGGCGTCAGTAATTGTTATTATGAAAGGAATAATAATAAATAAAGTAATAAGTAATAATGAAGGCAAAATCAGAATAAGAGGTTTGTAAAATTTCTCTTTTCTGTTTAAAATGCTTAAACTGGTTAAATGTTTTTTAATGCGAAATTTCTTCAAGAAGAAAGATTTAAAAGAAAACATTATTTGTTTACTCTTTCACCAGTTTCTATGTCGAATAAGTGTAATTTATCAATGTTTTTTACACCTAATTTAATTGTGTCACCAACTTCATAACGATCTTTTGCAGTCAAGTAAACGTTAGCAATGGTGTCAATGTTTTGTAAGTAAACTTGTGATTGAATTTCTTTTCCTAGATACTCAACAACTTTAATATCAGCATCAATAAATCCATTTGCTGATTCGGTTAGTGATTCCGCTCTGAATCCTACACGAATTTTGTTTTTGTTGTAGTTATCTACTTTAACAAGTCTGTGATTGTTAACAACAACGTAATTATCAACAACGTCGGCATTAATAATAGTCATTTCAGGCATTCCAAGGAATTTAGCAACGAATTCGTTAGCTGGTTTTTCATATAGTTCCATTGGAGAACCCATTTGTTGTACTAAAGCAGTTGACATACATACAACTCTGTCACTAATTGACATAGCTTCTTCCTGGTCATGAGTAACAAAGACTGTTGTGATTCCACTTTCTTGTTGCAATTTTCTAATTCATTTACGTGTTGAGATACGTAATTTAGCATCCAAGTTTGATAGTGGTTCGTCCAATAGAAGAATTTTTGGTTTTTTAACAATTGCCCGAGCAATAGCTACCCGTTGTTGTTGCCCCCCACTTAGTTGTGTAGGTCTTTTTCATAAGTTTTTAGTAATTTCAACTTTGTTAGCAACTTCCATAACATCACGGTTAATTGCTTCACTGATTGTTAAAACATCTTTTGACAGCTCAACAATTTGAGCTCTTACTTCAGGTCTTGATTGTTCAACTAAAGCATGAACTTTTTCGTTTAGTGAGTAAAGTTTTCTGTTATATTTTCAACCTTGACCTTGTTTTTCAAAAATTGGGTCGAAAATTGTATACAAGTCTTGTTTGTATTTTTTGTTGATTTCGTTTCTTAATTTTTTAGCTTTTGCAACATTTTCTTTAATTTTTACATTGATAATGTGGTGGTTTGCAATTGCTTTATCTTTTTTGAAAATTCTTTTTGCTTGTCTGTATAGGATAGCATTTCTTACTTTTGTTGTTTTATACTCAAATTTATAAATTTGTGAGTAAGCATTAATGATGATTTTAGCAATTGATTTTTCGATGATATCTTGTGGATCAATTTTATTTTCACCAGCAAATGCGTTTTTAACAACGTCAGCACGTCATTTTTCAAAGTTTTCAACAGTTCGTTTGTAATCATTGATTCTACGTACTTGATCATCAAGAATTCTTAGTTTTGACACTGATTTCAATTGATCAAAAGTAGCTTTTTCAAGCTTACATTCTAAGATTTTGTTTACTAGTTTGTTATTTTGATGAATTAAAACAGGTTTTACTGAATCCATTTCGGCTTTAGTATTAACTGTTTTAGCTTCCATTAGTTCAGGAGCAATGTAGTGCAATTGTTTTCTTTCTTCTGAACGTAATTTTTTTTCAATTTGCTTGAATTGTGTAATTGAAGCAACCAATTTTTGTGCTTCTTTTTGAATTTTAGGTTGAATATCTACATATCTCGAATCGATTTTTAAGTTAAGTGCGTTTTTAGTTTCACGTACATTTTGGTGTAGATCTTTTGATTTTTTCAAAACATCTTTTGTTAATTTATTTAATTCAGCAACTGATTTAGATTCTAAACGACCTACTTCATTTGAAGAATGTTCATAAATATTGTTTTTTTCTGATTTTAGCCCTAAAATGTATTTTCTACTTTCTTTAGGGTTGTCGATTGTCATGTAGAAAGTTTTTCTTAGTTCTTTAATTTCGTCTTCAGAAACATTATTTTCTTTTAGAATCAATTCGTAAATTTTGTGTTGTGCGCTACGCGAATTTTCAATTGTTTCTTCTTTTCAGTGTTGATCATTACTTAATGGGAAGGCAATATTGTCATACACAGTCATGTGTGGATAAAGAGCATAGTTTTGGAAAACTAACCCTAATTCACGTTGTTGTGGTGAATATTTAGTTACATCTATACCACGGAAGAAAATTTTTCCGCTTGTAGGTTTTAGTAATCCTGAAATGGCATTCAGAGTTGTTGATTTACCACTTCCTGATGGACCTAATAGAGTAACAAGTTCACCTTCGTGAATATCAAAAGTAACATTGTTTACAGCAACTGCATCACCGAAGTCAATAACTAAATTTTTAATTTCAATAGCTGGAATTTGTTTTTTTAGTTCATATCTTTCTTTAGCATATTGATAAACTTTTTCTTGTTCTTTTTCAATATTTAGTTCACTCATTTGCACTCCTTTCTTTGTTATTTATTATTTTGTGTTTCAGACTTTAGACTACCGTCGGAATTGACTAAAAATTGTTCAAATCCGCCTTCTCTTTCACTCAAGAATCTAGAAAAATTGTTATCTCTTTCAGTAGTTATTCAGCCACCCGGAGTAAATTCGGGTAGTAACATAAATTGAGTCGTTGGATCTCCGTGTGTCACATATACTCTTGGAACAAAATCATAAGGTTTATTAGCACTGAACAATTTATAAAAACCTTGCTTGTGAATTATTCCGTAATTTGTAGCGGCCCAGAAGTAAGGCATGAATAGAGTTTGGAAAGAAAGAAAATGATCAGATACTTGTGAAATGAATTGTAGCAATTCAGATTCTCCTACCCTTGGAGTGGAAAAACCATTTTTCAGAACTTCAAATTCGTAACATTTAGTGAAATCTGATAACTCTGTTGGATTTGGTTTGTCTGAATATAGTGATATTCCTACAAAACGATCATATGACATACTACTTACAAGTATTTTTATTTTTCTTCCTGGGGTCAAAATTGATTTAGCAAATTTTGTATCTTGATCGCTAGCAAATTGTTCTTCAGTGTGTTTTGGATCACCATCAACATATGTTGTCGGTCCTGGTGCCTCAGGAGTGTCTAGTGCTCAAGAACGGATTCTTGCTTGCATTTCTTTGCCATCTTTTATATATTTAACAGTATAAGTATCTCCGTCGCTTACTCTTACAACAGTTGCATCATATACAACAAATTTATCTCAATAAGTTTTGTAAGAAGTAGTGATTTCTCCTGTACTTGAATCAAAGTTTTTCTCTTCTTTCTTTATCGATAGAAGCTTTGAAAAATCAACATTGACTAAATTTTCAATAGCATCATAAACTGTTTGCGATGATTTTTTTCAGTTATCAACTTTAGATGCTTCTTCATTGTTGCCACGATTTGATCCGCCTCTGTTATCACTACCACCATTAACATTCACACAAGAAACAACTGGAAGGCAAGCAAAAGCAGTTAACGATGTAACTGCTAATGTGCTTAACAAAATTTTTTTGTTTTTTCGCATGAAATTATTCTAAGCTCAATGATTCTTTAATTGCATTAACATATGTATTAAAATCAATTGCACTTCCATTTGCTGCTTTGTTTGCTAAACCTTTTCCTGCACCTGTTATGGCACTTCTTAAACGTTGTGATTTAGGGGCAGCAACGTCTTCTACGATCTTATTATCTTTTGAGTCATGTTCAATTTCAATTAACTCTTTTGAAATTATTTTGATAGCCTCATTTGCATTAGAGCTATTTACTTGTTCAATTGACATGCTTAATTTAGATTTTGTTGGAGCTAAGTAGTCAGCCAATTCAGCTAGTGATTCAACTGGAGCTTGATCTTTAGCTGAGATTTTTAGTCCAGATTTGGTTTTGAATGTTATTTTATCTGAATCTGGGTTCACTGTTAACATTCATTTAACAAATTCTAATGTTGCTTTATCTTCTGTATCGTTTGAGTGTACTCCGATAATTGAAGGACCTTGTAATAATGTGAAGGTTTTTTGTGAAGAAGCTTTTGCTTTAGATGGAGCACCTAATCACATAATATCTTCTTTTTGTGCTGAGTTTGCAGAACCTGATTTTTCTTCAAATAAATCACTTGGAACTCAATATACTTCAAAATATTTTCCATTTTTATCAACAACAGTTCCATTTAAGAATTTAGCACCTTCTAGTGTTCCTTCTCTTCCATTTCTTGAAAATTTGATTTCTCCGTCACTTTGAACAGAAAGCACTTTTAATTCAGGATCTGTGCTGCTAAATATCAAGTAACCATTAGTTAAATCTTTAACAGCTTCTTTCAATTTAGCTGCATCTTCAGCTGTCTTAGGAGAATAGTCATATCCATTTTTCGACACATCTTCTGCTACTGTAGGTAAAATTTTATTTTTATATTTACCAAAGTTAACTATACTTTTTGATTCATCTGTTGAGGCAGAAAGTTTATTTACAAGTCCTTCAGCTGAAGAACCTTGCAACAATGAGCCTGCTTTAGATCCAAATACAAGAAGTTTTGAAGATCCTTCAGCAAATGTTTTACTTCAACCTGCTGTTGAACCTAGAGAAATAGCAAGGTTGTGGATAACTAGTTCATTTGAACCATATGCTCCTTCTCCACCAATTCATAAACCTTTATATTGGAAAGCATCTTGCATTAAATCATATGCAGCTTTTAAACGTTTACCTTGTGGAGTGTTTTGATTAAGAAGATTCTTATAGTTGAATCCTCCATCTCTTACTTGTGAAGCATCTTTGTTGATTAATGAATCTTCATTTTGTCCTGCTAGTGATGCCGCAATTGTGTAAACAGCATTAGGGTATGAGTCCATTCCTAAAACATAGTTTCTGTTGTTAGGGAAAACTCTTTTAGCCAAGGCGGTGAATTTTAATAAGTCTTCGTAATCTGTGAAGATATTATCATTCATTGTGTAATTTGCTAAAGCCTTTTGTAATTCATCTTTTTGTGCACTAGTGTATTTTCCACTGTCTCAAGCTGCTTTTACTGCTTTCTTGTCAGATTTTTCATCATCTGAAAGACCTTCTCAGTATGTTTTCAATTCATTTACAACTTTTGAGTTTTGAGTATCGATTTTTGCTCCGGCAGCAACTAATTCTGAAATTAGCATACCTGTTACTGGTTTGTTGATTGATAGCATTTCACCAGATTTTGAAGCAGGAATTGTAAGGATACTATTGTTTTTATTTCCTGCTATTAATTTATTTACTTCCAAGAAAGAACTTGAGTATAAATTGTTGATTTCTGTTTTAAGAGAATCGAAATTTAACCCCATTTGGTATTGTTGCAATACTGAAGCAACAGTAGGGTATTGAATAATCAAGTTGTAGAAGTCATTTTTAGCTTTTACTTTTAGTTTGCTAATGTATGAACTATCTGAATATCCTGAAGGCGCAATAACAATTACAACTGGTAGAATATCTTTACCTTTGTAATCTTCTTTCAATACTGCTTTTTTCACCTTACTGTTGTTTTCAATTTCTAATTCAGAAAAGTGTGATTTATTGTAAAAATCTACAAGCGCTTGTAAAGCAAGTCCTTGGTAGTTAGTTGCAGATCAAGGCGAGTAAATTCTTAGCAATCCATCATTATTTTGTTCAAATGAAGCAGGACCCCTTTCGTCTTTTGTTGTATTATTACCACAAGAAACTAATCCTGCTACCCCTGCTATTGGAACTGCAATAGCAGCTAAAGCTGTTAAAAATTTAGCTTTTTTTGTCATTTTCTTTCTCCTAAATTGTTCTTTATAAGAAAAAACAAGAAAACATATCAAGCGGGTACTTAAACCCGCACTTTTCTCAGTTTTCTTGTTACTTCATTTTGTGTTTTCATACTTAATCTTTTACACTCTAATTATATAAAAAAAAGCATAGTTGTCAAAAGTTTTACCTTCAATTGACAACATGCTTCTTACTATTTATATTGGTGTGTTTTTTCATATTCAATGGCACGATTGAAAAAGGCATTTTCAATCTTCAAACTTCAAGTTTGTTTTTGTTTATCAATGTGTGGTAAACGTTTATACAGTCAGTGTACTGAAAAGATGGTAATGATAATACCAACAACCAGGGCGTTAACAACAAAACCAACACTAACCATGTATGAACAAGTTTCTTTGCTGTGTCCTGAATTGTATAAACCGAAACCTATTCCAACAAAAGTACCCATAACAAATCAGAAAGTGATAAATGATTCTAAAGCAACAACTAAAATCGCCATTTTAATGTTATTAGTTGCTCTAAATAACAATATTCCCCCAACCGCGAATGAGTAGAAAACCATTCTTACCATGTTTATTCTTAAGAATGTTGAAACTTCTTCCAGGCGTTCATTTGGTACATTTAAAATTTTGATGAAATATGGTGCTAAGATTGCCACTATTGAATAAACAAAAACGGCATAAATGACTGCAATCATTAGAGCATATCAGTACGTTTGTCTTACCCTTTGCACATTGCGTTTTGTGTAGTTGTAACTTAATAATGAACTAGATCCATCTGCTATTCCAAATAGAGCTAGGAAAAATAGTGTAATTGAAGGGGCTGCCTTGGCTCAGTTATAAACGTTGACAAATCCATCACTATATGGTAAGTAATTGAATAGTAAAGTGATCATTAAGTTGGTAACTGCTACTCCAAAAGTACGTACAAAAGCACTTAATCCCAATAAAGATATTGGTGCTATCAAACGGTAACGAAATCTAAATTTAAATAAGTGTTTTAGATCAATTCAAGTGTCATTTTTCTTATCACTAACAATGACATAAGCAAAGTAGGCTAGCACATTAACAATTCAACCTACGATTGTTGCTGCTGCTCCACCCAAAATTCCTCACTTTAGAACAATAATAAAAATTGCATCAAAAATTAATCCTACAATGTTAGCAATGATAGCTCATATCATTACATAAGAGTTTTTACCTTCTGCCCGAATTAAGTAAGAAAGTAATAAGTAAAATCCTTGCAATAAAGTTCCAGCAGCATAAACATAAATGTATTGTTGTGCTCATTTAACTGCTATTTTGTGACCGGCATCAAAATATTGACTTAATATAGCACCAGCATTAGGATTCGACAATTTTTCATTTAGTTCACTAAACTTAGTTACATCAAGGTGAGTGCGGCTTGCTACTTTATCTACAAGTCCTGCTCAAATGGCAATGAAAACAACTAACATTGCAAAAATAGCTAATCCTGAAGTTGTTCAAAAAGCAGTTGCTCATAAGTCTTTAGCAGTCATTTTAACACCTTTTGAGATGCATTTTGTGTAATAAACACTTGTTCCCATAGGTACTAAAATAACAACCGCGTTACAGAAAACAACGAAGAAAATAGTTGCGTTAACACTCAAAGAAGCAATAACATCACTAGTTAAGTTACTAATATTTGCTCCACTTATTTGTTTATATGTGTTAAAAATGGTATTAAATTGCTCTCTTGTGACATGATTGGCTGCAAAAGAAGGATCTAAATAATTGTAAATTAGACCCGAAGTGTTGGCAATATCGCCATCTAGCATTGCTAATGTTTTTGGCACAAAATTTAAAATAAAAACTTGATTAAAAAATGAATATAAACCCATCATCAGCATGGTTAAAAGACCTGGTATTGCTACCATTCATATAGCTTTTTTAATAGGAGTCTTTTCAAAAAGCTCAACAGCTCTTTCTTGGCCTTGTTGCGAGTTATTTTTTCGCTTGTTTCAATGTTTCATAATCAAAAATTGTATTCCTATTTTTTCAAATGTTGACATGAATTTTTACAGAATTTTTTGTTGCTTTGTTATAATGTTTAGCGTTACATAAGGAGTACGGAGCGTAGCTGCTATGAAGTCACCAACCTGCTAATAAGTAAGGTGGTAAGCGAGGGGTTAATAACCTAACATGTTGCTTTATTTCATATAAGATAATAGAATCCTCCTACTCCTTTCATTTGAAAGGGGTTTTATTTATGAAAAAGTATTTTACTTCAGAAAGTGTTGGAGCAGGACATCCAGACAAAATTTGCGACCAAATTTCTGATGCTGTGTTAGACGCAATTTTAGCAAAAGATAAAAACGCAAGAGTTGCATGTGAAACATTTGCAACAAATCGTTTAATTGTTATTGGTGGAGAAATCACTACAACTGCCTATGTGGACTTGGTTTCTATTGCTTGAAAAGTAGTAAAAAAATTAGGATACAAAGAAAATGACTTTACTATTATTAGTGCTATCAATTCACAAAGTCCAGATATTGCAATGGGAGTCGACAGAAAAGATAGCGAATTAATTGGAGCAGGAGATCAAGGAATTATCTTTGGGTATGCTTGCAATGAAACTAAGGACTTTATGCCATTAAGCATTACTTTAGCACATGAGTTAGTCAAAAAAGCTGAAGAACTAAGACTCAAAAAGCAGCTACCACATGCTAAAAGTGATATGAAAAGTCAAGTTACAGTTGTTTATGAAGATAACAAAATTAAAATTGACAAAATTCTTATGTCAATTCAGCACTTGGAAAGCACAGACTTAAATCGTTTTAAACAAACTATTAAAACAAAAGTAGTTGATCCTGTTGTAAAAAAATATAATTTAAATTCCGATTTTGAATTTCTATTCAATCCAACAGGACGTTTTGTTGTTGGAGGACCAATCGGTGACACAGGTTTAACCGGAAGAAAAATTATTGTTGATACATATGGTGGGCATGCACACCATGGTGGTGGGGCATTCAGTGGTAAAGACTACACAAAAATCGATCGTTCAGCTGCTTACATGGCGCGTTATGTAGCAAAAAACATTGTTGCCGCTGGCTTAGCAAGCGAATTTGAAGTACAACTTTCATTTGCTATCGGTTTACCCTATCCACAGTCAATTTTTGTTAACTCGTTTGGAACATCAAAATTAAGCGATCGAGAGTTTATAGATATAATTAATGCCAATTTTGACTTATCAACAAACGGAATTTTTAAAACCTTGGATTTAAAAAATGTTAAGTATCAGCCAACTGCAACATTTGGTCATTTTGGGCGTGACGACATTGAATTCAATTGAGAAAAATTGGATAAAGTAGATACCTTAAAACAATACTTAAAATAAAAACAAAAAATCACTCCTACAACTTTATGGGAGTGATTTTAATTTCTTTAAGTTTTGTTACTAAAGGAAAGTATTTTCCTTAATATAAATTCATAAATCTTCAATTATTTTCAAAACTGCATAACGGTTGGCATTGTCAATATAGTTTTCAATATTACCAGTGGTTAAATACACGGTTTGTAAATAGTCAGCGTGTTTAGAATTTTTTGCATGTCGATTACACAAGAAACCACCTTCATGGGGTATGAAATCAACAATATTGTTTTTCGTTTTGCATATCACACAACCATCAGTTTTGACTTTTAAACCAGTACAAGTTAAAAAATCGAAAATCAAAATTAGCAAGTAAAGATTATCATCGCCCTTACCGAATTTATTGACTAAAAAGAAAAAATCACTAACAAATTCATAAGGATTTGAGTCAATGTTTTGTGCCATTAATAATAATTTATTGGTTACATTAATGTTGGTATTAATGTCAAATTGGGCAATCAAATCAGCACGTTTGAGTTTACTCATTTTACCTTCAAGACGGGCTTGAAAAATTTCACATTCGACAACATTTAAAAGCTGTAATCTTGACCTGTTTTTAGATTGTATTTTTCTTGTTCCTTTAGCCAAAAATGTAATTGGTTTATTCATTGTCAAGATTGTAACAATTTCATCATATTCATCATAGTCAATTTTGTTGATAACTATTCCCTGGTGTATTGTTTCCATATCAAGATTATAACATTTAGCCTAAACATTACATAGTCGATGTTATACTGCCAAAAGTGAAGGATTCGGGTAAAAGAAAGCAAAATAAAAGCCAGAAATTGTACTTCTGGCTAAAAATTAAATAAGATTTTCGCTTTTCAGGTAGTCAATGATTTTTGTGTCAGTTTTACTTTTATCAATAGAAATTCCTAAATCTGAAAGATATTTAGTTGCAGTTTTATAAATGTCTTTATCTAAGAAAAGAATATTGTAAGCAATTTGTTTTTGTTTTGCTTCATCTTTTCAAGGAGTAACATCTAAACTTCATTTATAAACAACCTTGTTATCAACAATTGAAGAAGTTAAAATTGGTACCAATTTAATTAAATATTTAGCCTCAATCGTTTTTGAAGTAGGATTGTAGAAATTGATTGCTGTTGGTAAAGCGTTTTGGTTAAATTTTTTTGATTGGGTTTGTGAATCTTTTGTTAATTCAGTATCAAAATCGTATGTTAAACGAGTTTTTAAAGCAGGTATTGACACACTGATGTTTAGTTTGTAAACATTATCGCTTCTTTTTTCAACTGAAGCAACCTTAAATGTTACTGTGTAGTCTTTTGAATCATAGCTAAATGTCTTAGATCAGTCTACTGAATTTGAATTTGTATAACCTTCAGCTTCAATATCGGTTGGGTTAACGCTAGCTGTTGTGTTAGCAGTAGATCTAATTTTGAAAACAGGAGTGTTTTTTACTGCTTTTAATAAAATGTTACTGAATAAAAAGTCATCTTGGGAATAAACTACATTGCTTGTTGGGTTAACAAAACCACTGATTACTTGATCTTTTTTTAGTTCTCATAGTGAGAAGTTCAAGTCTCCGGAAGCTGTTGAAGAATATTTTGAAACACCTTTGTAACCTAATAACTGACTAAAATCGATGTTATCGTTTGAACCGACTAGAAGTGGATTATTAGCGGCTGTTTTTAAAGTTAAATCATTTGGATTTGCTAAAGCATTAAAACTTGCCAAATCATTTACGTAAGCATTATTACGATATAAACTTAAATCACTGTTACGGCTATATTCTCAAGTTTCAATTAATTTGTTTTCTACTAAATATTTCATTAAGTATAAATTTTTAGCACTTTGATCGTAACCATTAAACGAATTTTTTTCATCAGTTGTCATTTTGCTTGTGTCAGTTAATGACAATACTTTGTCTTTAGAATTAGCAACGCTTAGTGATAACAAAGTATCATTTTTTATTAAATAGTTGTAGGCTACCATTTTTTGCAAAATGTTTAGTTTAATGTTGTCATCTAATTTGTCTGAATTATCATAAATAAATTTCATTTCAGCATCAGTTGGTACTTGTCAACCTTGTGGATTAAAAGAAGAAGTGTCAACTGATTTTTTGTTAAATTCTTGTACTAAATTCACGAAAAACATTGGGTTAGACTCAATTTGCTTGAATGCATAAATGTCAAAAAGGGTTTTGTAGTCTTTATAAAAACTTGAGCTAGTGTCCTCTAAGCCTTTTGAAACATCTGAACCATATAAAACTTGTAATTGTGTACTAGCTAAAGTTGTTAAAACTTTATTCTTTGTTGCTGTTGATGTTAGAATTGTGCCAGCACTTGGATCTGAAGTTTCAGTATTTTTACATGCAACTAAAGGAGCAGAAACTAACGATGTTGTGGCTAAAAGTGCCGCTGAACTAAATAATATTTTTTTTGTTTTAGTCATAACTAGTTTCCTCCTTGTAGATTTTTTTGAATAACAGAGAAAATAAATTGGTTATATTCTTTGTCTGTGTGGTCTTTAACTACTCACTTGTTATTTACTTTTTCATAATCAGCATTTAAGTTTTTAGTAATTAAATTATTTACATACTCTTTAATTTCACTGTTTTTGGCCACTAACAATGAAATTAGACTTGCATATTGTTGTGAAGTAACGTATTGTTTTGCTTTGGCAATAGTATCGTCATCAAAGTTTGCTTTTTCGCTACTTGTTTGTTTTTCATATTGTTGAGTTTTTAAATAAGTTACAAAATCAGGATTTGCAAGCATATTCAAGACTTCGTAGTTTTCATTAAATAATGAATTGAAAATATTAGTCATGTTAAACAATGGTTTTAAGGCATTGTTGTCGTTTTTATTTGCACTTCTTTGTAAATCAGAAAGAATCAAAGCCAAAGCATTGCTTTTATCAGTTACTGTTTTGGTGTTTATGAATACTAAACCGCTTGAAGTAAAGAAAGCGAATTTATTTTCATCAATTTGGTAAACTGATGACACTTGATTTAGTTCATTTACTTGCAATGCTTGTTTAATAATTTCATCAATTGAACTTTCGTAATTCGAAAGTGAATCTAAATAATCACCTATACGTTTGTTGTATTCTGCGGCTTTTTGCGCATTTTCGCTACTTCATTCCATTGCATCTGCATTTAAAATGGTTTGTAATTCTTGTGAGTTAGCAAATAGTTTTTCAACAATTAATTTTTTGAAATTAGTAAAGAAATCATCTAGTTTGTGGGGAGTAAAAATGGCATTATTTTGAACTATTGATGTGTATGGCACATAGAATTCAGCTTTTTCTTTCGAATAAATTTCATTTAGTGATCTAAATCCTTGTGAACCATATGTTGAAGCATTATTTTGTCCTAGATTTTCTAATAAGGTAGTGTCATTTTTAGCTTGCAATACTTCTTCATCAGTCAAGTTTTGACCACTAGCAATGTTTGTAATTCCTGCAAAAGAATCTAAACGATTGATTGCTAAATCAATTACATTTTTGTCACTATTTGCATAACTGCCGAATGAAAGTAGTTTTTTCAAATCATTTTTTGCAAAAGTGAATAATTGATCTGATGATTTTTGGTTTTGGGTAATGTTTAAAGTAAATTGTGAATAAATTACTGGTTTTGTTTTTAGTCAATCTTCAATGTATTTAGTTGCATTACGAGCGCTTGCAACAAATGATTTGGTTACAAAAATGTATGCTTTTGCTTTAGTTTCATCTAAAACATTTAGATTATTTGTAGGTAAGACTGTATTAACATAATCACCACTTAACGCGAAGTAGTCTTTTAAGTCGATTATTTCACCTTTTTTGGCTAAAGTAACAGTTTGCTCTTTATTTGCAGCTTCATCTCAGTAATGATAAGTTACATCAGCATTAGCTTTAACACCATTTTTAATTTCGTCAATTGTAAAGTCAGTATTAATTTCAGTTGAAAATCTTCTTAAAGCATCAGTTTTTATTTCTTTTGAAACTAAATAATCAACAGCTTCTTGCTCTGTTTCGCTTTTTCCATAATTTTCTTTTGCTAATTCTTCTTTAAATTTTGATTCTCATTTTCCATAACCAAATTGTTTTTGGAAACGTTCTTTTAATGTTTCAATTTCTTTTTGCTTAGCTTCACGAATTGTTTTTAGCGATTTTAATGAAAGGCTTTTCTTTTCACTTAAAGTTTTGTCAGCATTATAAATTGCATTGTATTTGGCACTTGCTTCGTATTCTTGTTGATATAAATATTTATAAATTTGAGCGCTTGTAGCATTAAAGATTGTGCTATTTTCACTAGCACTTTCATTAATAGCTTTTAAGTCTTTGTATTTTAGTTCAACTGTTTTATCACTATTTGGGACTTTAACAGTGTAAACCACATCATCATCGTTGTAGTTTGTTTTTTCTTTTTTGTATTTTGCGCCTGCCACTGACAATGGAATAGCAAATCCAGCTACTAAAACTCCAACGATTGCTAAACCCAATACAACTTTAGGTCATTTCTTTTTAACAACCATTTCTTCATTGTGGTTTGCTTCTTGAAGTTTTTCTTTTTTGCGTTGTTCTGCTTTGGTGGTGTTGAAACGAGCGATTTTTTTAGCTCAACTATTGTTCTTTGCCATTTATACTCCTTTTAGGTTTTTTATATTTTAAATATAAAATCATTAAGAATTATACCAACAAATGAAATTTGCAATGGTATTTTAACAAAAAGGCAAAAATTACCTTGGCAAAAGACTAGTTGAAAATTTAATGAATAGTATAATTAT
This sequence comes from Mycoplasma sp. 4044, assembly GCF_053851695.1. Lineage (NCBI taxonomy): Bacteria > Bacillati > Mycoplasmatota > Mollicutes > Mycoplasmatales > Mycoplasmataceae > Mycoplasma > Mycoplasma sp. 4044. Next base: position 166,610 of record NZ_JBSQBD010000001.1, read on the forward strand.
GAGAATATGTATAACAAATTAGAATTATTGAAATATTTTATTGAGTTGTGTCAAAAATACAATCTTTGATACAGTTTGGATGGTTTAAGTTTGGTTTCAGCAACAACCAATAAAGACCTAACTACATCACTAGATTTTTTTGAAGTAATGATGAAACAAGATTCATATGACAAATTAAAAATGATTGCTCCTGACAATGTTTTGGATAATACAAATTATTCTGAGTATTATGATTTTCAAAACAAATTTGTTGTTTCAAAAGAAAGTCTTTACAAAACCAATTTCTTCATAAAAATTAACATTATTGTACCTACAACAGTCAAAAAGGCAAAGAAATTTCTATCTTTTTACAACTTGCTAAGAAAAAGTTATCAAAAACACGCCAATTTTCAGGATGTCGCCATAGCAAGCATTTGAATCAAAAAGTGACTGCTTTTTGGAGCGTACAAAGATAAAATATTAAACCCATTAACATACTGAATGTTTGGTAAAAAAATCACATATCGTGAAGCAATAAATAAACTTTCAGAAAGTAAATATGATGGTTTTTTAGTTATTGACGATTTCAAAACAAGATACAAACGAACTTGAATTACTAACCTTACAAACAAACTAATTTCAGTTCATTGAAATGGTTTGGATGCTAACGTTCTTTCAGAATACAAAGAATATCTTGAAAACCGTTATGGAAAGAATCTAAAAAGACTGCCAAGAAAACCACAACCATATGGATATAAAAACATTTTTGACTTATACAAGATTAAAAATACTGAAACGAATACTAATCTAAAAAGCGAGGAAAGTGCTGAATAATAAAGCATTTTTCGCTTTTTTGTTACTTTTAACAAACAAAAAGTTGTAGCATTTTCTGAAAAATAAGCTACAATTGTATTTATGTTTAAAAAATCATATAACGACGCTAAAAAAGTTGTTCTAAGAGGTAACATGTTCATGTTGGCTATTGGAATGGTACTTGGTACAGTATTTGGTGCTGTAGTATCATCTTTAGCTACAGACATTATCATGGGAGCTATCAACCACGCTGTGAAGTCCAAGCTTCCAGATGCTACAAAAGGATTAACAAATGTATACGGAATGAACATTCAAAACTTTGTTGGTGCTTTAATTACATTCATTGTTGTTACATTCGTTATTTTCTTAGCTCTTCTATTAGTATTTTTAATTAAAAACTGAAGAGACTCTAAGAAACCTGCTCCAGCACCAGTTGCACCTGTTCCTACAACAGAAGAACTAATTTTAGCTGAACTTAAAAAAATGAACGCAAACAAAAAATAAAATATAGGAGAAATTAGAAACCCTGGCTTTTGAAAGCTAGGGTTTTTGGTTACAAAAAAAAAAAAAAAAACCAACCCGAAGGTTGGCTTTGAAAAATATTATTGGAATGATTTTTTGATTCCGATTAAGTTCATAACATCTTCATGTACTTTAGCAATAGCTGAAGTTGATTTTTCAAATGCTGCTCATTCATCATTTGTCATGTTTGGTTTTGTAGGTAAGTATTCGTATCCATTTTCTCCTACAATAACTGGAATTGATGAATAAATTCCGGCATTTTTGTAGTTTTCTGGAAGTTTAACCCCTACGGTCATAACTTGACGTTTGTTGTTGATAATAGCATCTGTAATTTCGTAAATTGATGTTCCAATTCCGAATTGTGTGTTTCCTTTACGTGCATAAATGTAAAGCCCTTCTGCTACTGTGTCTTTTAGAATTTGTTCTTTGTCAGCTTCTGTGAATTTTCCAGCTTTAATTAAATCTTCAATTTTTGCTTCTCCAACTTTTAACATTGATCACGGAGCCATTAATGAAGCACCGTGTTCTGCTAGAGTAACAGCTTGAACTGAATCTGCTGAAACTGATAGACGTTGAGCAATGAATTTTCTAAATCTTGCTGAGTCTAGAAGTGTTCCTGTTGAAATAACTTTATTGTATGGTAGTTCTGATGCATAGTGAATTGCTGCTGCCATAACATCACAAGGGTTAGCAGCAATAATAACTGTACCTTGGAACCCTGCTTTTTTAAGATCATCTCCAAATGATTTCATTAATTTAGCATTGTCTGCTGCTAGCTGTAGACGGTCTGCTAATTTTTTCATTGGGATTGATGCTGTAATAACCACAACATCTGCATCTTTTGCGTCTTCTAAAAGAGTTCCTCTTCTAAAAGTTGAGTTATTTCTTGGCATTAAAGCCACTTGGTCTTCGAAGTCACGTGCATGTGCTACACACACTTCTTCATTTAAGTCTGCAAACACATAGTTTGCTTGTAATCCACGACTTACAGCGATGTTAACGAATGTGAATCCTACGTTTCCCATTCCTACTACAATAATTTTTTTCATTTTTATCCTTAAAAATATTAAAGTTTAGTTTTTGAAAGAAAAGAGCCAACCATTAACAATATTAATGATTTAGCTCTTAGTTTGTCATATATATTTCTATACTCCTAGAGTAGCTACAGGTTTTACTGCATTTGTTGCAACACTTGCAATAATTACTCACACAGGCATTGCAATTAAACATAGTAATGTAGATAATGCTGATACTTCAGCAGTTAATGCTACTTCTGGGTGTTTTGCAGAAACAGCAAAGATAATACATACGGCAGCTGGTGGAGTTGCACCAAATAGAACTAATAAGGTTCCTGTACTTGGAGATAATACTCCAGCGTGTACTAATGGAAGAGCAATCACTAACATGATTAGTGGCATTAAAATTAGTTTTAATGATGTCGCTATTCAAACTGTTGGGTTTTTAGCTGCTGCTTTTAAGTTAGATGTAGCAAGAGTTCCACCAATTACTAATCAAGCTAATGGAGAAATGATAGCGGTACCCGCATCTAGAATTTTTCCTAATGCTGGCAAGTTTGTTTTAAATGAAGCTCAAAATTGAACTTTCTTTCCTAATGATGATCTTGCTACAGTCTGGATTCAGTTCAAGTTGTCAGCAGTAATATTTTCACCTAGTTTAATTGTTATAGGTAAACTTGAAATATCTTTTGTTTTTACAATTTGTAAGACTCCTTGTATTACATCAGCATTTCCAAGTGTTCCACCTGCAATTATGTTAGTTTTCAATGCTTCTTTAAATGCTAAAAGCTCTGCTTCAGTTCTTGGAGTTTTCAAGTAATTTTGTAACAATTCAGCTTTTAACAAGCTAACTTGTGATTCTGATAATGAACCAAGAGTAACATTGTAAATATTTTCCAAGTTAGCTTTTGGAGCGGCTATTATACTATTGTAGTAAATAGCACCAGTACTTACATTCGATCCTGCTGATAAAGCTTTTATTTGCTCAGAAATAGGATCATATGGTGTGAAAGGTGTTTTTCCAACACTTGTGAATTCTGTTTTCACTGCAAATTGTATTGCTCACATAAATAGTGAGAAGTATAAACAGCACATCATTGGACTGAACACTGCTTTTAGAATTGGTTTAATGTTTTTTGCTGAGACTTTTTGTCCTGAATATTGAATCAATACGTATGAGAACGCTCCGATCATGTATGGGATACATCATACTTGAGCTAGTGCTAATGCACTACTATCGAAGATTGATCCAGTCATTGCTATAACCATAGGGTAAGCAAAGAATTGTAGTGAACCGTATGAAACCATCATCATAACGGTTAATAATTTGGCTTCAATAGAAGCGATTGCTGCTGCTTTTTCATGCTCGCTTGCTTCTTGTGAACCATTTTGTTTTTCATATAAAACTAATGCTTTACGTTTTACTAAACCTGGAACCATTCTTGGTCCACATTTAACTACTAATTTTGAAACAATTGCAGCAAGAATATAGAATGCTGCACTTATTCCAATAATTGTTCCTATTTCTTTACCCAAATTAGCGGTAGCTGGTTGCATAAAAGCTACAATGCAAAGAAAAGGAAGAGCTCATTGAAGGGTGAATTTAGAAATCTTTTGATTTACTTCTTTAGTAAATAAACCCATCTTTGTAACTATAAAACCTATAGCAACGAAGGCACATGTGGCAAGAACTCCACCCCACATACCTTGTTGACTTATAACATTTACAAAGTCTTTCATTTTTTCCTTGATTTTTTGACACTCAAATGTGTCTTATAAAATATTTGATTTTTATTCGGCTTATGCCTCACTCATAATTATACAATAAGACACATATTTAAAAACTTTAAGCAACTCACTCAAATAAACAAAGAAATAATTTTTTAACAATCTATGAATAGTGCTTTTACCAAGCATTTTTTTGCTTTTTTAGATGCAAAAATAAGACAAAAAACTTGTTTTTATCGTGTTTTGTTAACAATTATTTACTTTATAATTTTACTCAAGATGACTAGAACTAGCCTTGCACCTCTAGATCTTCCGACTCTAAAAGTCTTTGAAAAAGGATTTTTTCATTGAGCCGGCGGACACTGAAATTTTGAGCAATCCAAGCCACTTTATTATTCACTAGTTGCGTTAGTTGCACTAACGTGCATTTTGTTGTGATTGTTTCGTTCGCTGATTAGACAACGTTACGAAAAAAGAACACAAATTCTTGGTTTAAAAAAGACAAGCTTTTGAACTTTGTTTGGAACTATATCTTTGATTTGTTTTTTTGGTAGACTATTGATTTTATTTACCAATGGGTTTCCTAATTATTGAGAAATAATACCTTTACACTATTGTCGTTTGTTTATATTTTTAGTAATTCTGTCAATTATCTTCAATCGCTTTGATTATTCAAAATATTATTGCATTTTTGCTTACATTGGAGCTTTAATAGCATTTAGTCTAACTGATTTGGCAAATAACGAATTTTGGCAAAGAGCAAATCACGGAATACCAATCCATTGAGGATTAGACTCATTTGCCTTTTGAGATTTCTTTTTTGCACATGCTTTTTTGTTAATTATGTCGACATTAATAACAATTTTAGGCAAGCAAAAGGTCACCAAGACAGTGATAAAAGACTCACTTATTACCATGATTTTGATTGCCATATTAGTTTTTAGTTTAAATTATTTAACTACAAAAATAACTCCCGATGTTCGTTGACATGCTAATTGGTTTTATATGGGAATTGATCAAGCTAATAGCCAAAAAGACAGTTTGGGTATACCGACTCACTGGCCGTACCATTTATTTTTATACATTGGAATTTTTATTATTTTCTATTTCATCGGACTTGGTATTTGTTTTCTAGGTTCAAAAATTGGTTTATATAGAAACGAAGAAAACAAAATCAGATTTTTTGTGCAAAAATCACAAGTTTATGCAGATTTTAAACAATCGAAATGAATTGTTAGACATTAAAGCGCAAGCGGCGCTTTTTTGTTTAAAAATCAATCTCGTAAAACTTTAAATTTGTAGCAATTTAGTCTGTGATAAAATAAAATAAATTAAATTAGTATTATTTAATTTCATTCAAAGGAGTCTTATGGCTGATAATGGTTATATTGCTTTATATCGTCAATACCGTCCCCACACATTTGACGAAGTAAAAGGGCAAGATCATATTGTTAACACACTTAAAAATGTGATAAAAACACACAAAATTTCTCATGCTTATTTATTTTGTGGACCTCGTGGTACTGGTAAAACATCAGTTGCCAAAATTTTTGCTTCAATTTTAAATTGCCAACATGCTGAAAAAAGTGAAAACTCACCTTGCCAGGAGTGTTTAGTAAACATCGATCGTAATCTTGATATTTTAGAAATCGATGCTGCTTCAAATACTGGAGTTGATGACATCAGAATGTTAAAAGAAAATATCGATAACCTTCCATCTTCATCACCTTACAAAATCTACATTATCGATGAAGTTCACATGCTTTCAAAAAATGCTTGAAATGCGTTACTGAAAACTATTGAAGAACCACCTAAACATGTAATTTTCATTTTGGCAACAACTGATCCACAAAAAATTCCGGTTACTGTTTTAAGTCGGGTACAAAGATTTAATTTCAAGAGAATTGATAATGAAGTTATCTTCCAACAATTGGTAAATGTTTATAAACATGAAAATATTGGTTTTGAAGATAAGGCTTTGAAATTGATTGCTACCTTAGCAAATGGAGCAATGCGTGATGCCTTGAGTATGGCGGATCAAGTGTCAATATTTGCTGGTGAAAATGAAGTAAAAGTTGAAGATGTTGAAAAAATGTTTGGTTTGACATCAACACAAAATATCATCAACCTAATTAATCTTATTGCTGCTAAAAACATTAATGAAGTTTTAGAACTTGTCACCAGTTACATTGAAAATGGAGCCGACATTGAAAGAATGCTTTTAGCAATGGTAGAGGCGGTTAAAGATTTTGTTGTTTGAAATAAAACTAACAAGGCTAAATTTTTAAAATCTCTTTCAGTCGAACAAATTCAGCAATTGAAACTAAACATTGCAAGTGCTTATGTGATTTTGAACCAACTAGTGGACGCACTAAAAGACATTAAATATAGCGACACAGTACAACAAACTTTCGAATTGGCACTATTAAAAATTTGTACTAGTGATTTTGCAAGCCCTTCTGGTGAAAATATTGAAAGTCCAGAAGTACTAATGGAACAAAAAATCGCTAATTTACAAAATAGCTTCTTGGAAAAAGAAAAAAATATTGTCGACGAACAATATGGTAATTTAGAAAGAAAAACAATTGATTCAATTGTTGATGAAGCTCAAATAAAACCACAAACTAATAGTGTTGTTGAAGATTATTTTGAACAAAATGAAAGTCAGAGACAAGAAAAACAAACAATTCAAATTGACAATGTTTTCATTAATCCATCTATTGACAAATTCAATGTTAAAGGAAGTTATGAACAAGAGTTAAAAGAACAAAATAACGACTTTTTCGACTTAAAAAATGAAGAAACACTAGACAATGAAGATTTGTTGCAAGAAATTGAGGCTGATGAACAAACTGCTATCACAACAACACACGTCCCTGAACCGATTGTCAGCCAAGCAACACTAAATCCAGTACAAAAATTGACAGAGTCACTAAATGAGTTGAGTGATTTAGATGGCGGTGAGTATAGTCAACAACATGCTAAAAAACATGAGAAAAATTATGACCGTCTAAACCAAATGCTAAGTTATGACGATATCTCAAACGATAGTTTTTATCCTCGTTCAAACGCAAGTGTTGAAGACGTTTTGAAAAAAACACAAGAATTCGCAGTTGAACAAAATCAAGTCACTGCTGAATACAGTGTGATTGAAGAAGATATTCTAACAAATAATAAAACTGAAGAAAATTATGCAATCGCCACAAAAGATATTTTTGGTTTAGATGATGTGATTGAAAACCAAAGCACTGACTTAACAATGGATGAGTTAATCAATTTAATGATGTTGTCAGCAATGTATAAAAGTAAAACTAATAATCCGCGGGCAACTAAAACTATTTATGATTCAAAAATAGCACAAGCTAAAGACTTAAACAAATATGATGAATTTACTCCATTTATCAACATTTTGGAAAATTTCAAAATTGTTATTAGTACTGATCAATTCATTATTTTCCAAAGTAATTATCAAAGTGTGGTTGATAAATTTAATCAACTAAAAAAACAAGATGATTATTGAAGATTTGTACAAAGTGTTTTTGGCAAAAGTTTACACCTTTTTGCTGCTACAGGACAACAGCTGGAAAGAGCAAAGAATTTTTACAAATCTAATTTTGAATTAATAAGATCAAGACAAGTTCGTCCTTTGCCACCGTTACCAACACTAAAAAAAGATGATAGTTATGAAAAACTACAAGACATTTTTGGTGATGCCTTAAAAACAGATTGAAGTTAGGAGATAAATATGAATATTAATGAAATGTTAAAACAAGCTAAAAAATTACAAGCTGAAATGGAATTAAAAGAAAAAGAAATCGCTAAAAAAGATTTTGTTGTTGAAAAACAAGGAATCAAACTAGTAATGAAAGGTTCAAGAACCATTACCTCTTTAAAATTAAATGAATTACTAGTTGACCCAGAAGATACAGAAACACTAGAAGATTTAATCATTATTACTATTAATGAAGCACTTGAAAAAATCGAAAATGAATATGAAGAATTAAGTAAACAAGTTCCAACAACAGGACTACCATTCTAATAATGAATAACGAGCAACTAGAATTGCTAAAACTAGCAATCAAACAAACCTTTGGATTGTCACAGGGAATGGCAGAAAAAGTTGTTTTCAAAATTCTAAAAGCTAGCAGCAAGGAAATTGATAGTCTTTTAGAAGTAATAAAAAACACAAAAAGCACTATCATTGAGTGCAAATTGTGTCATAATTTTGGCAAAAATGAGATTTGTGAAATTTGTAAAGAACGCAAAAACTCCAAAAAAGTTGTTTTTGTAGAAAAAGCTCAGGACATTAAATCTTTCGAACAACTTGGCACTTACAAAGGAAAATACTTTGTTTTAAGTGATTTACTAAGCACTAAAAAACAAAATTTTGACCAAAAACTTATTGAAGAAATTTTGCAGTATTGCACTGGTATACAAGAAGTTATTTTAGCCTTGCCAACTAATCTAAACGGTCAAATAACCATGCAAAGACTAAAAACTATCTTGGGTGCTAATAATATTGAAGTTTTTCAATTAAGTACTGGAATTCCTTTTGGGGCAACCATTGACATTGTTGATCCGATCACCTTAAAACAATCATTAGAGTACAAAGTAAAGATGTAAGGAAGTCATTATGAATAAAAGAGCAAAATTTATCACATTTGAGGGTATGGATGGAGGTGGAAAAACTACTGCTTTAAAGCATGTCAAAGAGTACTTAAAAGCAAAACATCCAAACATTGAAGTAATTTACACAAGAGAACCAGGAAGCAGCAATTCTCGTGAAGCTGAACTAATTCGTCAAATGATTCTCGATAACAAAAATAATTTTAGTCCTGCTGTGGACGCTCTTCTATTCGTTACAAGTCGACGTCTAAATTTAGAAAAATGCATTTGACCTGCGCTACAAGAAAATAAAGTTGTAATTAGTGATCGCTACCTTCACTCATCTCTAATTTATCAAGGAGTGTTGGGTAATTTAGGTATTGATGATGTTCGTCAATTAAACAAAATTGCTTTATCGCTAGGTAGCAATAAGCAAGTCATGCCAGATTTAGTGATTTATTTCGACCTAAAACCAGAACAATCACTAGCAAGAATTACTAATAATCGTCAGAATTTAGATCGCTTAGAAGATCATGAATTAGACTATTACCAAAAACTTTACGATGGATACCATAAACTTATCAGTCAGGAACCAGACAAATTCAAGATTGTTGATGCTTCTTTGCCAATCGAAGAAGTTTTAAAAACAGTAACTGAAATTTTAGAAAATCACTTGGTTAAATAATGGCAAGTGGCGAAAATATTTTTCAACTGATTGATAACGCAACACATTACAATAAAAAAATTCAAACAATTTTATTTTCAACAAATCAAAAAGTCGACTTATCACCTTATGTCCTTTACTTTATAAATCATATTCAGGATATTAAATTTGATTCAATATCGCAAATGCAAAGTCATTTGAATTTTTCGATTTTAGAAAGCGATAAAACTCTTACCAAAGAAGCAGTCAATGAAGCTATTTGCAAAACTACTCAATCAATGAATAGTTTAGAAAGCAAAATCATTCTTATTAAAAATATTGAAAATGGTAATGCCAGTTCGCTAAACTTACTTTTAAAATTCTTGGAAAACCTAGAGCCAAACGTTTTTGTAATAATGACTACTAATAACAAAAACAAGGTTTTGAAAACAATTTTTTCACGCTCGGTTGTAGTAGATATTAACTCAAAAAACGAAACAAACATTTTGAATAATACTTTGTTTGAAAATTCAAAATTTAAACATTTTTTCGCTTTCTTAACCGATAGCGCTCAATTTATTGAGTCTTTTTATACTCAAGAGATTGAAGATAGTCTAGAACTGTTATTGCAAGCATGTAACGAACAAAACTATTCACAACTAATCAATCTTTTGGTGCAAAACTTGACAAAAGAAAACAGTTGGATATTGTTACAATTTTTACACACTTACTATTCAGAAGTTTTATTACAACAAAATAATTTTTATCGTGAAGTTTTATTGATAAATCGTGAAGTTTTATCAAGCAATCTAGATATAAAACAGGCTATTGAAGTGACTAAAAAATATAAATTGCTATTGTCAAAAAACAACGTAAATTTCAATGCCCAAAAAGCACAATTTATACTTGAAATGAGTGATTTGTATGGAAAATAAACTATATATAGTAGGGACTCCAATTGGTAATCTAGAAGATATTAGTTATCGGGCAGTAAGAATTTTAAAAGAAGTAGATCTAATATTGTGTGAAGACACTCGAACATCAAAACCACTGCTGAAACATTATGAAATTTATACACCTACTTCAGCCTATCATAATTTCAATGAAAAAACTTTTGCACCAAAAGTTTTGCAAATGATTCAAGACAACAAATCTGTTGCTTTGATTAGTGATGCTGGAATGCCGGCTGTCAGCGATCCAGGATTCGAAATAGTTCGCTTATGCAAACAAAATGACGTAGATGTAGAAGTAATTGGAGGACCTACTGCTTTAATTCATGCTTTCATAAAAGCTAATTTCAGCTCGACATTCAGTTTTATTGGTTTTTTAAAGGATAAAAGTCAGCAAAGAATAAATTATTTCAAAACATTATCTCCTAATACTTACATATCATATGTATCACCACATAAACTAATAGCCACACTGAATGATTTTGATGTTGTTTTTGGAGACAATATCGAGCTATATTTAATAAAAGAAATGACTAAGAAATTCGAAGCTAGTTATCAAGGGAGCCCTAAACAAGTTTTAGAACAGCTTCAAGATAATACAAAAGGAGAATTCGTTTTAGTCTTTAATATCCCTGAAGTTAAAAAAGAAAAAGTCAATAAATACGCCCATTTAAAAAATGTGAGTTAATTTGCTTGCGTTGTGCTATAATTTTATAGCTTAATAAATGGCGAAAGTGGCGAAGTGGCTAACGCACTGGGTTGTGGCTCCAGCATTCGCGGGTTCGATCCCCGTCTTTCGCCCCATTTTTTTTATACCTTTTTTCAAAATATTTCTTAATAAGGAACGTCAAACTATTTATGGCAGAGTAATATGAACTCTGTCTCTTTTTTATTAAAAATGTCATTTTCAAAGCAAGCAAATCAGTAAAAACTTATTTTTTAATTTTTAAGCAAATAAAAACACTCCACAAGGAGTGAATTATAAACAACAACTCATTTTTTTCTTTTACTATTTTTTTAGAATGTGACAATTACGACAACGTGCTTCGTATGAAGACTCATCATCAATTAGAATAGTTTTTTTGCTATTTACTGTCCGATAAGAACAAGAAGCACGATTTTTACATACAACACAAACGGCATATAATTTTGTAACTTTTTCAGCAATCGCCATTATCATCGCCATATTTTTAAAAGGTTTACGACGATAATCTTGGTCTAAACCACTAACAATCACCAAGTATCCTTTGTTTGCTAAATCGTCAACAATTTCAACAATTTCATCACCAAAGAATTGCGCTTCATCGATAATAATGGCATTTGTATCTTCCTCTATTAATTGATAAATATCCTTTATATCTTGTAGTGAATGTGTCTCGTGTTTTACACCAGATCTTGAAACAATGTTATCCTTTCCAAATCTTGTATCAATTGCTGGCTTAATTATTGTCATCTTATAACCGGCATATTCCAACGTTCTTACTCTTTTTAATAATTCTTCACTTTTACCACTAAACATTGGTCCAGTAATAACTTGAATAATACCTTGATCAAAATATTGCATACAACTCCTCCCAACTAATATGCTTCTATTTTAACCCTTTTATTTTTTTGTTTTAACAATTACTAAATTTCCAAAAATATTGCATTTTTGCTAAAAAAGTGGACTATTTTGTTAAATTTTTAATTTTTTGTGTAGTATTCTAGGATAAAAAATAATTTTTAAGCAATTTTTATAAAGAAAAGGACAAAAAATGAAAAAATCTTTTAAATCAAAATCTAAAGCCAAGCGTTACTTTTTAGCGCTAGGAGTTATGGCTTTGCCCATTTCATCAGTTGCTTTTATTGCTGCTTCTTGTGATGACAAGCAACAAGAAGTTTCAAAAGAAGTTGTTTTTAATTTAAAAGACAACCTTAGACAAGGTGCATACTTTTTAGACTATAGTGCAAAATTAAGCATCAACTATCAAGATAATCCAGTTTTAGAAACAGCTGTTTCAGGACAATTATTTAGAAATATTACTATTTCTTCACCAGAATATGATACAACAACTAAAGCACTTAAAAAATCAGGACAAGTTGCCTACAAATTTGAATTGGCAAAATCAATTACTATTACTTTAGAAGATGGTAGTCAAAAAGTTTACGACAAAGACGACTATGAACTATCAACATCAGACACCAACCCATATGAATATCAAAAATCTTCGGATTCACGTTCAATCAACTCAGAACAATTTATACAAGACATGCGTGCCGCAAACAAAATTTCTATTCAAGTTCGTGACGATGTTTATTGAACAGATGCTGATGGTAACAAAACACAATACAAAGTGGTAGCAGAAGACTTCTGATACTCATACTTACGTTCATACTTCCAAGGACGTTTCCAACGTCAAGAAGCTGGATATAATGGAACTCCAGATCAAGCTAAAGCAGTTGATAAAAATATTCAATCTGTTACAGGAGTTAGCCCAATTGAACGTTTCGGAAAACAACTATTCACTCACAATCAACTAATGGAAATAAATGGAATTAGTAGCGAAAAATTTAGAGCATACGACAAAACGACATATGCTCCAGTGAATGCTGTTAAAGACAATAGTTTAGTTCTAGAAATAGACGAAGATTTCAAACAACAAAAAGATATTTTTAATTACTGAAACTTAATGTTTATTAACTCAAACATTTTTGCGGCTGCCCCAAGTCAATACATTAAGGAATTGGCTCAAAAACCAGAGTACAACACTATGTCTACAGTAACAATGGAAAATCCGAAAACTAAAGAAAAATATGATGTTACAGTTAAAACATATGGTTACGACATTGTACATGCATCAGGTATTTATTTCTATGGTGTAAAAGATTGAGAAAATAACCTTTATGCTGGTGCATATATTCCATCAAAAGATTCAACGACTTCAAAATTCATTCTAAAACAAAATCCAAATTACTGAGACCAAGACTGAGCTAAGAGCAAAAATTCAGTAAAACAAATAGTTTTCAATTCTTTAAGTACAGACAACTCAAGAAATTACAGTAACTTTAAAAATGGTCAAAATGCATTTATGACGTATGATGTTCAAGACCAAAGTACTAAAGATGCATTGAATAAAAACTCTTCAAACTACTCAGTTGTACCTTTCAAACATTTCCTAAAGACTAAAACCACAATCAAGAGCGTGTTTAACTTTACTCCTGCTCCAAGAGTCGCATATGATGATACAAAAGTTGCAGAGGTAAACTACGAAAGTATTGCATTTAACAACAATTATGCAAAACTTGTTTATGGTGCTTCTATTGATGAAATTCAAAAAGGATATGTTGGTACAGACTTAAATCACGTGACTCGTTCAATTACTAAAGGTGCTCTAAGCCCATTATCAGCAAGTTTTAAAACAATGATTAACAAAGCAATCAACTGACAACAAATTGTTTCAAAACTTAACCCTGATGCAAATGTGGATCTATGATTAAATGGTGCAGCGCCTGATGCCAAAATTGGTGGAACAGACCAAGAGACATCGCAATACAAAACACCTCGTGATGCGAAAGATATCATCAATGATTTAATCGCTATTGATGCACAGGGAAATAAATTAACATTAACAGCTAACAACGCATACAAAAATGACACAAAATCAATATATTTTGGCTCAATTAAACCAGCAATGAAAAAATTACTAGATGATTTCTACAAAGAAAATTCATTGTCAAGCGACCAAAAAATTACTTGATACATCTACAACAGCTCAGTTGTTAACACAGCGGAAGAAAAAGCATACAATGACATGATTCAAATAATTAAAGACTTAGACAGTCGTTTAGATCCAGTTTTCAAGAAATTAAACACTAACGAAGATATTGTGAGAATTTTTGGAGCTGACAATGGTACAGGAGCTAACACTATTTCACAACATTTAGTTCTTAACTATGAAGATGACTCTCAAGCTTCATACCTAGATAAAATTACTCACGCAATTGGACAAAGTATGTTCCCATTATTCCAATTATTTGCTGATGCTGATAAAGGAAACAAATCACCACTTGCTCAAAACTTCCCAGAACTAACCAATTTCGCTAAATTTATGAAGAAACAATTCGACAACGGAAACTTCAAAATGAACGAAATTTACAAACCGAATGCTGCAGATAAAAATCTAGAAGCGCAATTTAAACCTCTAACTTGAAATGATCTAGACAAAATGAACTCATATGAAGAAAGAAACTTATATTTAAGAGGAATTTGAATAGATGATCTAAAAGCATATTCATATAGAGGACTAGGTGGGCCTGCATATAAATATGATGCTTCGAAAGGAATTTTCTCAATCGACAATATTACTGAGGCTGCTAAACTTGCTCGTGATTATTTAAAAACTGTAACTAACGAACAAGTTGTGCAACTACTGAGAGAACTAAATACCTGAAGAGGGGTAGAAATTAACTTAGAAAAATGAATTCCAAGTTTAAATAACTTAGATTACAGATATAGTCAAAAATACTTATCTGCTCCAATCGCATTTAATGATATAGATTATGTACAAGATATGAAAATCAATACTACAAAGGAAAAATAGACAACATTATTTTTGAAATTTTGTCACTAAAATAGCCTTAAGTTTAATCATTCTATTTCTTATTAACATCATCATCTATACCCTAACTACTGCCTTTCACCCAGTACCTTTAGACATTGAAAAAATGTCAATGGCGCCGGATCAAACAGGGTATGAAAGACTGTTAGAAATCTATCAACTGGATAAACCTTTGGCACAAAAAGTCTTCCAATATATTGGAAGGCTCTTTACTTTTAATTTTCTTAATTTTCAGGTTCTAGATCAATCAATTGGTGTCTTCGACCAAGAAAATTTGCAACTAAGTAACTACTGAATCACACAAAATCGTTACAGCTACACAATTGGTTTAATAAGTTTATTAATAAGCCTAATAATTGGTTATTGCTTAGGTTCGCTTGCAGCATACAAAAGAAACAAAGCTACTGACTATTTAATAAATTTTGGAGTTATCATTTTCATTTCGATTTCTTTATTGATATTAATTCCAATCATCAATTTATTGTTTTCAGAGACATCAATGATTATTGATTTTGACGTACACAAGTTTTCAACCTATTTGTTGCCAATACTCAGTCTTAGTCTTATTTCGATGTCTTCAATTGTGCAAGTGACAAGAAGTGAAACAATTAAAGTTCTTAATTCAAGTTACTATTTACATGCCACAACATTAGGAATGAATGGTTGACAAAAATACTGAAAAGTTGTAATTAAAAACTCAATTAGTCCAGTATTGACACTGATTCCTTTTGAAATATTGTCACTTTTCATTGCAAGTATCTTTTTAGAAAGTTATTATGCTGTGCCAGGAACTTGAAAATATTTATATTCAGTTATCGCCACCTATCACAATGAAGCACTTTGCTATTTAGTCGCCTTTTTATCAGTTACATATTTAAGCTCACTATTAATCACAGAAACTATCAAATTATCAATTAACCCATTTGCAAAGGATTAGAATGGAAAAATCACTTTTTCGCTTTGCATCGCAACGCAAACAAAATCTCGATATTGTTGGTAAGAAGCAAAGTTACTTTAAAAGATTTTTTAGCAATAAAATAGCAGTCTTTTTATTGATAATTTGACTTTTGATGATATTTATTAGTTTCATAAATATCTTTTTTAACTCTTCTCCATATGAGGAATTTGCTAATTTGAACTTAGATAAAAACATAACGGCACATATCACCGTGTCAAAAGAAAATCCTTTACTTTACACAATTGAAAAAAGAGAATCTGACAATATTTATCAAACTATTTACTCAATAGTAAGTAAAGAAGATAATCACATTTATCACACCTTTATAACTAACAATTTGCAAAGGGAGTATTTAGTTTTTAATTTAGATCAATTCTTTAGTTCTCAAGCTAAACATGACTACCGTTATGCATTACTAGGAACTGATAGAAATGGTTATGACGTTTTAGTTCATAGTTTAAAATTGTTTTTCTATTCTTTTGGTTGTGCGATGTTGTGCTTTGTTGTAGAAATGTTTTTTGGTTTTAGCTGTGGAATATTTTTAGCAAGAAAACAGAGTCAATTAAGATCATTTATCAAAAAATCACTTGGTTCAATTGTTGCTATTCCTGACATTATGTATATTTTGATTTCGCTTGTAATATGAAATTCAATTACTGGAGTAATTGTAGCAATCATTGTAACTGGATCGGTAAGACTAACTTACTGAGCTGCTTCTTATGCTGAAGAAGAATGAAATAAAGAATATGTAAAAGCTTTGATAGCAATGAATGCATCGGTTTTAAGAATTGTTTATGTTCACATTTTGTGAGCGATTTTTGGAAGAATACTCATTTTATTCGCAAGAAGATTGGGATATATTATTTTCCTGCTAGCAACAATAAGTTTTCTAGGTTTTACAATCAATTGAAATATTGCTTCACTATTCAAAGAAAATTGAACTGATCGCGCTAAGAATATGTGGCAAATTGTCTTTCCAACTTTATATTTATTTATTTTCTTGATAACAAATCAATTTTTAGCCATTCAAATAGCAAGAGTAGTTGATAACAATTAAGGAGTAAAAATGATTAAAACTTTTAAATGAAATGATTTAGAACTTGAATATTTGCACATTGATAACAAGAAGGATAAAAACTTAATTTTTGTTCATGGTTTTGGTTCGGAATTTGCTTTCTTTGAACCTTTGTTTAATTCATTTGCAAATGAGTACAACATTTGAGGCTTAAACATGCCAGCAAGTGGTAAAAGTCAATACAAACCGGAAGTCATGAAGTTTCTAACTTTTTGTGATATTTTTGATGCTTGAATTAAAGAAATTAATGTTGACAATCTTTATCTATTCGGACACTCAATGGGTGGAGGAATTTCAATGTCAGCTGTGTTGAAAAACAGTAAAAAAATCAAAAAGATTGCTCTTGTGGGGCCAATGTCACGTTCTGGATTAACAAGAGTAAAAGAATTTGACGAATGCTTCTTTCCATTGAATACTGAAGAATGAAAGAAACTAGTTAACCTTTGCTATTATGATCCTTCAAAATTACTAAATGATGAAAACAAATTAAAACAAATGGATAAATATTTTGCAACTCACCAGGAAGAATTAAGAAACATCTATGCCCTTGGTAGAATCTTGCCAAGTTTAGAAAATATGGATAGAATTGACGAAGGAATTAAAAACGCAAAAATGCCAGTAGGTCTTTTCATTGGTGCTTATGATGGAATAATTGATTTTGCTAATATTGCAAATTATTACCACAGTGTTAACAAAGATGTTCAAGTTTTCGAATTTCAAAAAGCAGGACATTCAATATGATTGGAAGACTTTGACAATTTTATTGATACTCTCAAAGATTTCTACGCAAATTAATTAACAAAGGCAAAAAAACATAATGCTTAAAAGCTTATTTGAACAGTACTTATTATTTACAACACGGCGCAATGCTGTGTTTTTTTGTACAAATTGAGTCTATTTTATTTTTTAAGTTTTTTCAAAAAAGTAACGTAAATTAATCTCCAAGTTATTTTTTAGTATATTTAGTAGTGTTTCAAGACAAAAAAAAAAAAAAAATCGAGCAGTGTTTGCTCGATACAAAATTATTTTTCTAACTCTTCCAAAAGTTCCATTACGTCGTTCGCTACCGAACTATAAACAGGACCTCCACCGAAACCAACAGGAACCAATGCTGCATCCAAAATTTCTTCGTAATTAGCACCAGCTATATAGGCTTTTTTGATGTGTGCTTTCATGCATGGTTTGCATCTTTTTGAAACTGCTACTCCAACAGCAACTAGTTCTTTAGTCTTTTCATCTAAGTAATTAGCAGAATAAAGCACTTTTGTAAGTTCACTGAATGCTTTAACAAATTCTGGTCTTTTTTCGACTAAAGTTTCATAACCACTTTTCTTTTTGTCCATAACTTCCTCCAAAAAATTACATTTATACCTAAATTTTAAAGCAAAAACACACTTTTTGAATAAAGCAATCATATTCAACCAGTATTTCAAAACTACATTTAGACTTGATTTTTGACCAATTTCTAATATAATTTAATTCAATGAACCATACAAATAGTATTAAATAGAAAGTAATAAATATGGCAAAAAAAATAGACAAAATTACCCCATTAAAAGAAGATTTTTCAAAATGATATTTAGATGTTATTAAAAACGGAGATCTAATAAGTTACACTCAAGTTAGAGGTAGCATCATTTTCAAACCGCTTTCTTACGGAATTTGAGAAAACATTCAAAGAAATCTAGACAATGAATTTAAAAAACTAGGAGTACAAAATGTGTACTTTCCTTTACTTATTCCAGAAAGTTTAATCAATCGCGAAAAAGAACATGTCGAAGGTTTTAGTCCTGAATTGGCCACAGTAACTCATGTTGGAGACAAAAAATTAAGCGAAAACTATTACATCCGTCCCACTAGTGAAGTTTTATTCAATGAGTATTTCAAAAATGAAGTTGAAAGTTATAATGACTTGCCTTTAGTTTATAACCAGTGAGCTAATGTTGTGAGATGAGAAAAAACAACTAACCCTTTCTTAAGAACCACTGAATTCTTATGACAAGAAGGACACACAGTTCACAATAATGCAATTGAAGCAAGAAAATTGACTCGTACAATGCTAAAAGTTTATGCTAAGTTCTTAAAAAATTATCTTGCAATTCCGGTTATTCAAGGAAAGAAAACTCCGCGTGAAAAATTTAGTGGAGCATGTTCTACATACACAATTGAAGCAATGATGAAAGATGGTAGAGCATTACAAGCAGGAACAAGCCATTATCTTGCTCAAAACTTTACTAAAGCATTTGATATAACCTTTAAAAATAAAGAAAATAAAAGGGAACATGCTTATGGAACTAGCTGAGGAGTAACAACTAGATTATTGGGCGCATTAATAATGGCGCATGGAGATGATCATGGAATTATCATCCCACCGAAAGTGGCACCGACTCAAATTGATATTCTAGAAATTTTCGGACATAAAGATCCTGAGGTTAAAAAAATGGTAGAACAAGTTCGTTCAGTTCTTGCTAAAAGCTGAAGAGTAAAAGTGGACTCGAGCGAGAAAGGACTTGGTTTCAAGGCTGCAAACAGTGAGATCCATGGTACTCCTTTGAGAATTGAAATCGGTTCAAACGAAGCTAAAGAAAGAAAAATGCTTCTTGTTCGTCGTGATACATTACAAAAGATTGAAGTTGCATTTGATTCTAATCTTAAGAAAACAGTTAAGACTCTTTTAGAAGATGTTCATAACAACCTTTACAACTCAGCCTACAATAGAATGATTGAAAATATTGTATTCACTGAAGACTACGCAGAATTTAAAAAACTTATTGCCGAAAACAAATGGGTAATGATGCCATTTTGTGGTTGTGAAGAAGCTGAAGCCAAAATTCAAGAAGAAACAGGAGCCACTGCACGCTGTATACCATTTGAAGATCCTATCCCAACAAATAAAAATTGCACTTGTCCTGTTACTGGAAGCGAAACAAAACGTAATGTAATTTTTGCTAAAGCATATTAAAAGACAAAAAAATGCAAAAGCACTCGTTTTTTTACTGAAAAATAACTTTTTTGCTTTTGTGTAATATAATTTAACATATTATTTATAACCCTAAAAAGGAGAGTAAAATCATGATCAAAAAAATCGAAAATACTAATGATTTAGACATCAAAAACTTAAAAGGAAAAACATTCATTCTATTTTCAGCTGACTGATGTGGAATGTGTGTTATGTTAAAACCAGAAGTTCAAAAATTTGCTGAAAAACACCCAGAAGTTAATGTTTTAACAGTGGATGTTGATGAAAATAGAGACTTAGCAAGACAATGATCAATCAACTCAATTCCTGCTTACTTTGTTTTTGAAGATAACATTCAAAAATTTGGTGGAGTAGGATACAACACAGTTGACAAACTAGAAAAAATTGCAGGTTTCTAATGAATTTCCAGCCAAAAGCTATATTTTTAGATCTTGATGGAACATTGGTTGATAAAAAATCAACAATTTCACAAGAGAACATAGAAACTATCAAAGAAATTAACAAGTCTGTACCTTGCTTTATTTCTACTGGTCGTGCTTTTAACGAAAACCTGTTGCAAATAACAAATACTCTTGGTTTAGACTACGGAATAGCTCAAAATGGAGCAATAATTTTCGACAAAACAGGAACAATAATTAGAAAAATTACTATCAACGATGAAAAATTCAATCAAATTATTAAGATTTTGATTGAAGATAAATTCTCGTTTATTGTAAATTCAAGTTCAACGATTTATTCAAATAACCTGTTTGCCAAAATGATTCCTGTTTTCAAAAAGAAAATATATGTTGCCACTTACAACAAAATGCCAAAACAAGATGATGTTACTAAAATTTTAGTTTTAAGCTTCTCAACAAAAAAATTGGCACTTTTGCAAAAGAAATTACTTAAATATGTTCCAAACATTAATGTCGCAATGACTGCAAACAATAAAGCGCTAGAAATAAATGATATTGAAGCCTCAAAAGGCTTTGCTGACAGCTATGTTTGTGCTTTAAAAAATATTGACCCACAAAAAGCCGTGCATTTAGGCGATAGTATGAATGATGCCAGTGCAAAACAGTATTTGGGTGCTTTAATTGCGATGAAAAATTCAAGCCCACAGCTAAAAAACCTTGCAACAGAAATCGGTGCGCACTATAAAAAAGCCGGAGTTTCTAAAATATTAAAAAAACTAATTAATGCAAAATAATAATTTTTCGAGCAAAACAAGTGTTTTTGCTCTTTTTTTTACACAATGTATTTCTTGATAAAATTAGACGAAATAAGTTAAGATAGTTCATTCAAATATCACAAAAATCGCTTTTTTTCTTTGTATTCAATGATGTTGTTCATATCAAAAGTCAAAATACAGTAATATACAAATATATAATTTAAATATGAATGATAAAAATAACAATAGAACATTATATTTTTTCAAAACTATTAACCTATGTTTGAATATTGATGAAATATGTGAATTGATTAAGAAAAATAAATATTCTAAGAGTGAAATCAGTTCAAATTTATTTTGTGGTTGTTGTAAAAGAGCGAGATTTACTCTTGCAACGAATGAAAACGGAACTTTATGAATTAGATCTTATCCAATTAAAACAAGTGGTAAGCACGAGATTTCTTGCCCTTTTTTAAAAGAACAAAATAAAAGCGTAATTAATGCTGATAAAAATTACAAAGAAAATGAACTTTTGTCGTTTTTCTCTTCTTATATAAATAAAAATTCCAAAAGAGAAGGTAGCCATCATGATAAAGCTTTGAATGATGTTCAGAAACCTTCAGAACAACAACAAACAAGAAAACTAATTCAAATAATAACGCCAAACAATTTTGACAAAATAGAATATCACAAACTGTCGTTACTTAAAGGGAAATTTAAATGTCGTTTTATTTATAAAGATGACAGCAAGTTGTTCATAAATTTTTTAAACGAAAAGGGTATGACTGAATTTTCTGTTCTTTGAGACAGTGACATTCTAAAAAAAGTGATAAATGACATCAAGTGATTGAATGAGGAACTCGAAAAGAAATCTATTTTGAAAATAGATGTAGAATTATGCTTGAATGGTTTTACCAAGTCACAAAATCCAAATTACAAAGACAATGAAGGTTATTACAGCAGAATGCAATATCATCGACTAATCATTAAATTTAATAAAGTGAAATAAATTTATTTTAAAGTAGGATAAATTACTTATAATTAGTTATCTTTTACTCAGGAAGGTCGTGTGTTTTCAATTAGATCTAGAGTATAGGATAAAAAGGTCGTACTTTCAAATAATAATGAAGTTTTCACTCCATCAATGATGGGGTGTTTTTCATTCAGGACAACATTGAATTTTTCATTGTTGTATCACTGGATATAATCTTTAACCAAATTTTTTCAATTAGCAAGAAGTCATTTTATGGGTTGGTTGCGAATATAAACATTCCAATTTTAAAATAGAGAAAAAGTATTTAGTTTCTTCACTATCTGAGACTGTTCATGCTTTTTCCATTGCGATGCTTTTGCGCCATTTTTTATTGTATTAGTATATTCCGTTAGTGAATATCCATGAATGAATAACTCATTCTCCCATCAAATGAATATTTCTAATATAGTTGGCAACAAGGTTAACATCATTTAAACGCTTAAGTTCAAATTAAGTACTTTTTTATTTTTGTGATGTAATACTATTAACAAGAAAATTGATTTTGCGCAACATCTTTTATTGACGAAGATGAGTTACATTAGCAAAAATAGCATTTAATTTGTTTTTTCTAAAATTTCTTTTGACAAGATCCAAAAATTTGGTATTTGTGTTTTTAATTTCTCTTTATTTTATTTTTTGTCTAATTTTGCAGATAAAGCACATATTTGCAGATATAATTTGTCTATTTTTCAAAATTTATTCTGTTTTGTAAATGTTTTTTTAAAGTAATGATGCAATTTTTAGTTATGCACAAAAAACTATTCTAACTAAAAGTTTTTGAATATTTTTTAGTTCTTAAGAATTACTACTAGCTTTTGTCTGTTTATTTACTAGGTTTAGCAACTCTTTCTTTTTTTATGTGCAAAGCCGTTTTTAGAAAGAATATTATTTTGTATTTCAAAAGGTTCATTTTTTTACCCTATTTATTATTTAGTAACCTTTCAAACTCAAATTTTTAAAGATTAAAATTAAGTAATATACAAAATAAGGTGACAGTATGCAAAATCTAAATTTTAAATTAACCTTATTTTTAAAGTTGTGTACAACAGGTTATTGTTTGATATGAGTTTAATTTTTATCACAAAAATAAAAAAAGTATTATAATTTAATTTGCTTAATAGCATTAGAAGCTATGTGTTGCCACCATAGCCAAACGGCCAAGGCAAAGGTCTGCAACACCTCGATTACCGGTTCGAATCCGGTTGGTGGCTCCAAAATGCGCCCGTAGCTCAATTGGACAGAGTGTTTGGTTACGGCCCAAAAGGTTGCGGGTTCGACTCCTGCCGGGCGCGCCATTTCAAGAAATTGACCCTTAAAAGAGCGTTGTGCTCTTTTTTTGTTACTCTTTTAACACTCAAAACAAAGTATAATTAAATACATGCTTAAATTAAAAAAGACGAAAACGATATTATTTGCACTTGCGGCAGTTACTACACCAGTCGTGGCCTTAACATCTGCTTCATGTAACAAAACTAAGAGTGATTTTGAAATTCCTGAAAGAAATCGAGTAGTTTTAGCAACAACTTATACACCGCAAAGTGATTTAAAAAGATATAGTGCACTAGTTGATTTAGTCACTAAATATAACGAATATGTGGAAAAAACCAATAAAGAGATTAAAGAATCAAGCAATCCAAAGCAAAGTCTTTTGAAACCGGTGGAATTACAATATTTTGCTGGGTCACTAAATGACTTGTACTTGAATTTAAAATTAAAACTTAATGCCAAAGATGTCAACACTATCCCAAATGCAGTTCTCGCTTATCCTTCAACTGCTGTTCTGTTATCTAGTTACAACAAGCTTTTAGACTTAAAAAATGTTGACACTTCAGATATTAAAGATGAATTTTTAAAAGCTAATAGTAACCTAATTGGACCAAAAAATATTCAAGTGGGACTGCTTCCTTTTGGAAAAAGTAGTGAAGTAATGACAGTTGACTTACCTTTATTAGGTTACATATTAACAACATTAAACACAAAGTATGACTCTTATTTAAAGAATCTTACTCAAGAACAAAAAGTCAATTTAAAAACTAACTTGATTTCAGCTACAAATTCAGAAACCTTACAAAAAGCGATAAATCTTTGAAAATCAGATTCTATTAGTGAAAACGAAAGAAATTTAATTCAAGAGCTTTGAAAACTTGACAAAGCTAATTTTGATTTCAGTAAAGTACAAAACTTTACACTGGATGATTCGATTATTTACACATATGACAATCAAATTTCTTTTGCTAACTTCTTAGCAAACTCTTTAGAAACTAACACTAATGAGTTTTTTGTTCTTGGAGTTGACTCGGTTGTAAATTACTTGCACTTACAAATGTTCAACGCAGCAAAAGGTGATTTTAAAAATTACTATTTACAGCCAGGAACAAAGAAAAATTATTTAATTGATTATTGAAAAGTCTTGAATGGTAATCAAAACGACACAAATTCTAAAGAGTTTTACTCAAGAATTAAACAAATTGTTGACTTAATTAACACAAAAAGATTTTATGTTCAAAGAGACTCGTCAAGAGATTTTAACTCTTCACGTCTTCAAACAGCACACAAGGTTCTTTTTGGATCTGGTTCAACATTAGCATATAATTATGTACGCTTTGCTCAAGATCCTTTCTTCTACAAAAATCAAAATATTTCATACTGAGCTAATGGGGATTTAATCAAAGATCAAGAAACAACAAAAATGACAATTGGTTCAAAAAAATATATGTTACCGACTGACATTGACAAAAAACAAAAAGTTGTGAGTTTACTGAACTTTGACTCAAACAACAAACCTACTACTGCTTCAAAGACACAAATTTTGACTGAAAATCTTATTTCTATAAATAAATTTATGGAAAACGCAAACAATGCAAAAGTGTTATATAACTCAACAGAAGCTAAGGAATTTATCATTAATAATTTGAACGATTTTGTTAAGTTTTATGTGTTTGACACATCAAACCCAATGACTGAAGAGCAATACAACTCAGTATACAAAACAATTGATGATATCAATACTGCTTATGCTTCTAATTTAGCAGTCAAGGACAAACTTGAAAAAATAAGCGAGCTTGAAAAAAGTCTTCCAAAGCAAGTAGATTCTTGATGATTGTTAAAAGATTTTAAGTCACAAGGAAACAAACTTTCATTAAAGAATACATTAATCACTACACCACCACGAAAAAACAATGATGAAGACCCAAACTACAATGGAGCATATGTTCTACAAGGTCCTTCAATTGTTGCGATTGATGCTGGACAAAAAAATAATGCTTCAACTTTAGCATTTATCAATTGACTATATAGTGATGATTTTAAACAAAGCTGAAGTGACTTAAAAGAAGGTGTTGAATTAACCCCAGTCGAATATTTTGCTTATCGCGCTGGCTACTTGTTTCCGTCGAAAAATTTCATCGAACAAAGTCCAAATTTAAATACCAATGCCTTTTTGGATATTTTCATCAAGCAAGTACAAAAAACCGAGCAAGGTGATGGTCAAGTTCCTTTCGAAGAACCAGCTGATAAAAACAGTGATAAATTCAGAGGAACGCTAAAAGGATTGTTTAATACTACTTATGCTTCACGTGATAATCAAGTGCAATTTAGTTATCAAGACTTCGTAAAGGCGCTAAAACAAACAATGGATATGGTAGAAGAGCGAGCATAACTCGCTTTTTTACTTTTAAAAATGTAATTTTTAAGTTATGGCAAGATAAAAAGTGTTATAAAATTAATAATATTAATTTACTGCAAGTTTCAAACAATAATATGAAAGGATTAATATGTCAAAGATTAACTTTTTTGCTCTTGGAGGACAAGACGAAAATGGTAAAAATTGTTATGTTTTAGAAATTGATTCCAAAATTTTTGTTATCAATGCCGGAACTAAAGTACCAATCAATTCACATAATGGAATTGATACTTTAATTGCTGATTTTGATTATTTAGAAAAACATGCCAATAAAATCGAAGGGATTTTCATTACTGATGTTCACAACGAAAGCTTTAGTGCTATTCCTTGAATGTTAATGAAAATCAAAAACGTCAAAATCTATACATCTACATTCAATAAGTTTGTTGTTTTAGACAGAATTTCAAAATACAGTATCGAACATAATGACTACGAAGTTATAGCAATTAACAAACCTTTTAACATTGGCAAAATAAAAATAACTCCACTACCTTTAGCAGGGGGATTGCCAGGAACATTAGGTTTAAATTTCAATACCGATAATCAAAACATTTTATTTATGACTAATTTCGTTATCGGTAACCTTGGCCCTTATGGGCAAACTAAATTGCAAGATATTCAGCAAAAAATTGGTTCTGATCCGATCAAAATGTTAATTATGGACTCAGGAAAATCAAATCAACCAGGTAATACTATCAATAAACTTTGAGTAACTAATCAAATTGAATACAAATTTATGGAAGCAAAAGAAGACCAAAGAATCATTGTCGGACTATACGATGAAGACATGATTACCGCTAATGAAATCTTGCTTCTAGCTATCAAATACAATCGGCCAGTCATCACATATGGTAGAAATTATTCAATTTTGATTGATTTGTTGCAAAAAATGCATCCAAACATGAAAATGCCGGAAGTTATTGATTATCGCAATGCCAATAGTGTTCACAATGCTGTTATTTTAGTCACTGGAGCAATTGAAAGATTACACAATCGTTTCTTAAGAATTGCTTCAGGAAATGACGTTTACTTGACACTAAGAGGAAATGATAAAGTTATTATGATTGCTCCACCAGTTAATGGTTTAGAAGTTAATTATGCAGTTACACTGGATGAAATTGCTCGTACATGTTCAGACTTAATTGAACTGAGCTCAAGCGAATATTACTCATGTAATCCAGCTAAACAAGACATTATTGATGTTGTGAAATTCTTCCGTCCAGAATACTTTATCCCAATTCAAGGTCTATATCGTTATTTTGCATTAGCAATCAGTGAAGTAGTTAAACATGCTTTTATGAATCAGAACAATTGCATTATTTTGAATAATGGTAAAGTTGCTCAATTTGTTGATGGTAAACTATTTTCACAAAAACACACTTTAAGACATCATGGTGATGTAATAATTGATGGTTTTGGAATCGGGGATATTAGTCACGAAGTTATTAAAGAAAGAGAAACACTAGCAAGAGATGGTGTGATAGCAGTTTCAAGCTTAATTGACTACAAAACTAAACAGCCAATTGGACAATTAAATATTGCTAGTTATGGAATTATTTCCAAAGAAAATAAAGAAGAAGTTACACAATTGATTGAAAAAATGTTTAATAAAGAATTTGAAGAAGCAGAAGAAATTAATTTAAAAGATATTCAAGAAAAATTACGACGTACAATTAGAAAAAAAATGTTTAAAGTGCTTTACAAAGAACCATTAGTGGTGGTGACTTTATATGAAATCTAGTAAATTGAATTTTTTAAAATTATCAAAAGAAAATAACACCAATAAAACCAAAAAACACTTTGGATCAAAACGATTGTGACTAATTTTAACAATTGTTTTAAGTGTCTTTTTCTTAGTTTTTTCATTCCTGCCTGTGCCAGTTATAACCACAATTCACAGTTACACAATGGGGGCATTATTTGGAGCTTTTTCGACATTCATTTACTTATTTGTTATCTTATTTGCACTAAAATCACTTTTTAAATTTGAAAGTAAATTTTCATGAAGAGCTTTTCATATTTCAATTAACAAATCTATTTTCTTGGTAATCAGTGTTGTTTTTTTGACAACCACTCTTTACACTATGAAACAAAGCTTGGGCGAAATCTCTGGAAAAATTGATGCACCACAAAATGCTTTCAAACCAATATTCAATATATGATTTTCACAATTTAGCAAAGCTTATAATGGTAATACTGCCTTACCAAATCAGTACACAATGGGAATTGTTCCAACATTCTTTTATGCAGCTTTTGCAAGCATGGGTTCAACAGTCTTGGCACTCGTTTTATCAATCGTTTTGTTGCTAACTAGCTTAGTTTTATTAATTGTTTCACCTACCGTTTTAAACCGTTTTGCTTTTTCTAAATCAAAACGTGAAAAGGCAAAGCTCGAATCACTTAAAACTACAACAACCAAATATACTCAAAATAAAGCTACACAAGCACAAATCAAAACATTTGATGATAAAAATGAAGACAATCTTGCTTTCTTGAATTTACAAGAAGACAAGCCTCGAGTTGACAATAACAAAATTGTTTACAATCAAAATCAACGCGTTTCTTATAACGAAAATATTGAAGAACTATCAGACATTAACAATGAACACCAAACTGATGAATTGATAATTCAAAACAATGAAATTCATCAAAAAAGTATACAAACACAAAGCAATATTGATTTTGATGTTGATCCGTTTGATACAAGAGAAATAAACATTGATTTTGATTCGCCAAGCGAACAACAATTCACTGAAAATACACACGAAAACACTGAATCACATACACAAAGAGATAACGATTTTAATAACATTTTTTATCAACCAAGTCAAGAAACAGATGATCTGAGTGAACCTGAAATTACTGAAATTAGTTCTGAAGATTCAATTTCAAATAAAAATCTAGAAGATATATTTGAAGACAACAATATTCAGCCATTTGAGAAAGAAGAAAAAGCATCAAGCCAGAAAACTACTAAAAAATATAGTTTGGTTGATGACGACGATTTAGGATTGGATTAATTTATGGAAAGAAGAATTGATGATAGCTTAGCAATAAACGACATTTTCATAAACCCGACAAAGACTTTTTTTGAAACTAATGAAAGCAAATTGGGCGACATTTTTGATGATTTTATCAATGAAAGAATAAAACAATTTGATCCAGAAGCTGCCAACAAAGTTACATCACTAAGAAAAGAGATATTAGACAAAAAAGTTTCAATCGAGAAGCTTTATCAACATCTAAACATTGGTGGTAAACGTTTTGGAAACATCATGATCATTTTGAGTTGTTTCATTCTGATAGGTTTTATATTTCTAGCAATGGGAATATACCGTAAAAATTGTGAAGCAATTGAATCGTTTGAAAATGAGAAACAAAAAGCATACAAAGAAGCTGATAATTTAAGAATTAAAAAAGAAGCAGTTTTGTGTTCAGTTTTCAACACTTTCAGTCCAGAAGACTTAAGATCATATGCCTTTAGTAAAATAGGAATCAATAAAGTTGAAGTAACTGACTGAAGCGATCTAAAACCGGTTTTCGCAGACACAACTAACCCGGTTTTCATTCACGCAGTACAAAAATATGACATCCGGAACACATATTTTTACGACATTTTTTATCGTGTTTTAACGTATGAACCAATCGAGTATACAGGTTCGATTGTTGTTAGCTATAGAAATGGCGACAAAACTTATAGCAAAACTATTGTGGCCTATTATCAACACACTTCACCTTTTTTAAAAAGCCGTTCTTTATTCTTATACCCAAGTAATTACTTACCAGAATTAAGCTTCATTTCACAACCTCTTGAAAGTGAAAGAAAAATAAGAAAAACACTGAAAAAGAGCACAGTTTTACTGGAAAATCGTGATTTTTACCAACATTTTAATCTTGAATACAACAACGATGTTGCATTTGTAAACTTTTTCCAAATGTTAATACAACAAAGATACATAGATTGAAAAATATATAGTCAAAAATTAAATCTATTCACTCCTGATTTTGAGAAAAAACCAACTGCTTTCTTAATCAACAACTGAAACATAAATGATGCTAAATTTTATTCTGAACTTAACTACAATGCAGTTGAAAATATAAGATTTGAAGAATCAGATATTGATAGAGTTAAGAAGGCTTTATGACCATTCTTTTACACAAATATGTCAAATCTTTTGGCTTCGATAAATTTTGTTTTTCAAAATAAATATTTAGCGGCTGAAAAGTATACTAAACCAGGTCAACGTTATCAAATGGATTACAAAGATGATCAAATTGTGTCAAATCCAGCAGATACTAAATTAGATGATACTTTAATAGTTAAATCAAAAATTTACAAAGAAACTTACTTAGAAATGTATAGTAAAGAAAGATTGAGACCCATCATTTATGAAATTGATTCTCAACATAAATCTTCTGACACTTCGATTTTTAACATCATTGCAACAAGCTGATACGGAATTGAAAAAGTTGAATATGTTAGAGTTTATGACCACGATTGCGGTACTGTTAATGTTCCAGTTCCTTACACTGACTACACCATGTTCAAAGAGCCTAAAATCGTTCTATTTAACTCAAAAATACGTCTAGAAAAAGGGCAAATGATTAATTCCGGACTTGTTAAAAAAACTTTTTCAAGAAATAATGCAACTAAGATAGATCAACAGCTAATTGATGATAATAGAATGTATTTCAACTATCATTTTGTGAAAAATGAAGAAAAAGCATTTACAACAACAAGATGAATCAATAATTTTAATCGTCAATTCAATAAATATAAAGATACATACAAATTAGAAATCAATGAGCATGGAATATTTGTCTTTATTGACAAGCCAGACAAATTGGAAAAAAGTGTTATCGATCAGATTGCTGCAGCAATGAAACTTTAAATTAAGATATAATTTAAAAGAGCATAAATTCTAAGGAGAAAAAATGTTATTTGATTCAAGAAATGAACAAGTGGAAGTTAAATTAAACGTTGACAACCACATTCAACCAGCTAAAGCAACTAGTGCACAAAAAGCTATGTATATCTTTTTCATTATCATATCTTTATTCATCTTCTTGATTTTTGCATACAAAAAGAAAAATTCTTTCAATACTATGCAAGTAGAAGCACAAGAAGCTAGTTCGCAAATTCAGGCTGCACAAGCAAAAAGAAGAGCAACATTGATTAAAATGATGGATGGAGTAAAAAGCTACAGAAATCACGAAGCAGGACTACTAGAAAGAGTGACAGAATTACGTTCAAAAATCGCTGATGTTGATAAAACAAACAACTTACAAGAAAAACAAGCAATTCTAGAAAATGTTACTCGTGGACTTTCATTAACTTTCGAGCAATACCCAAATTTAAAGGCAGAAAGTCTATACTTGCAATTCAATACTGAAGTTGCTTTACAAGAAGATGAAATCTATGCAGCACGTAGAGTTTACAATATGAGAGTAAGACGTTTCAACCAAGAAATTTATGTTTTCCCTTGAATCGTTTTAGCTGAAAAAATGGGTCTACACAACCTAGCATTCTTCACAGCAACTGAAGAAGAAATTAAAGATGTAGATACTTCAAGCTTATTATAAGAATTTAAATCGCCTCTAAGGGCGGTTTTTTCTTGCTTTTTGCTAGTCATGGTGCTTCAAAATGCCTAAAATAAGGTAAAATTTTAATATATTTATATATTAAAAAAGAGGTAGCAATGGAGCAAAAAAATCATAATAATTACGATTCAAGCAGCATTGAAGTTTTAAAAGGTCTAGACCCAGTTCGTAAAAGACCGGGAATGTACATTGGAAGCATCGGTTTCAAAGGTCTTCACCACATGATTTGAGAAATTCTTGATAACTCAGTCGACGAAGCTTTGGCAGGTTTTTGTAATGAGATCACAGTTAACTTATATCCTGATAATGTAGTTGAGGTTATCGACAATGGTCGGGGAATACCGGTTGACAAACACCCAGGAACAGGACTAAGTACAGTCGAAACAGTTTTCACGGTTTTACATGCTGGTGGTAAATTTAACTCAGATGCCTATAAAGTTAGTGGGGGATTACACGGAGTAGGAGCTAGTGTTGTTAATGCCTTAAGCCAGGAATTTGAAGTATGAGTTACTAGAGATCAAAAAGTTTACTATCAAAAGTTTGCTAATGGAGGGCAAAAAGTAAATGAGTTGGCTGTTATTTCTGAAGCTCCTGAAGGAATTAGCGGAACTAGAGTTAAATTCAAACCTGATTTCACAATAATGGAAAAAAATGACTTTGACTTTTCAATCATTGCAGACCACGCAAAACAAACAGCATACCTTAACAAAGGATTAAAACTAAATATCAACGACAAAATTAAAAGTGTTGAAAAACAATTTTGTTTCGAAGGTGGAATAGTTGACTACGTGCGTGAGTTAGGGAAAGGTAAAAAAGTTATCAATCCAGAGATTGTATATGCTGAAGGAAGCTTCAAAGACCCAAGAATGGGTGAAGACGCAAAAGAAGTTAGTGTTGAAGTTGCTTTGCAATATAACGAAGGATTTTCAAATAATGTTGTTTCATATGCCAATAACATTTCAACAAATGAAGGTGGAACACATGAGCAAGGTTTTAGTGATGCTTTAGTAAGAATTTTTAATCACTGAGGTGAGGAAAATAAGCTAATCAAAGATGAAAAAAACCGTTTATCAAGAGATGATATTCGTGAAGGATTAGTGGCAATTATTTCAGTAAAACACGCAGATCCTATTTTCGAAGGTCAAACTAAGGGGAAACTAGAAAATAAAGATGCTCGTAGTGCAACTAACAAAGTTTTAAGTGAATCGCTAGAACGTTACATGTTAGAAAATCCTGCTATTGCTCGTTTGATTGTTGAAAAATGTATCAAAACTCAACAAGCTCGTTTAGCTGCTAAAGCAGCAAGTGAAGCGTCGCGTAAAAAAGATGGACTTGAGTTTGGAAACCTACCAGGAAAGCTTGCTGACTGTTCAACTAAAAATGCTGAATTAACTGAACTTTATATTGTCGAAGGGAACTCTGCTGGTGGTAGTGCCAAAATGGGTCGTGACCGTTCAATTCAAGCAATTCTACCATTGCGGGGAAAAGTTATCAACGCCGAAAAGAACAATATTCAATCAGTGTTAGAAAATAAAGAAATTGGAACTTTAATTCACGCTCTTGGAACCGGAATTCGTGATGAATTCAATATTAACAAACTAAGATACCACAAAATCGTTATTATGACTGATGCCGATGTCGATGGAGCTCACATTACAACCTTATTGCTAACCTTTTTCTATCGTTATATGCGTCCTTTAATTGAATATGGTTTTGTTTACTTGGCGCAGCCGCCACTATACAAAATAAGTTATGGTAAAAATGTACAATATGCTTACAATGACAAGCAAAAAGAAGAAATTTTAGCATCTATTGACAAATCAAAAGTTAACATCCAACGTTACAAAGGGTTGGGAGAAATGGATCCAGAACAATTGTGAGAAACCACAATGAATCCTGAAAATCGCCGTATGTTACAAGTACAAATCGAAGATGTAGCTGCAGCTGACACAATCTTTACCACTCTAATGGGTGAAGAAGTTGAACCACGTCGTGATTTCGTACAAGAAAATGCTAAATATGCTTCGAATATCGATTTTTAATTCATGAAACAACTATTAAAAAATCAAGGTTTTACCAATAAAACTTATTTTGATGATGAACAAAACACATTCATTAAAGAAAAACAATATGATGAATTCAATCACAAAATTGATTATCAAATCCTTAACAAATTTGATTTCAGCCCTAAAGTTTTATATGATGATGAAAAAACTTTAGTAACAGAATTTATCGAAGGTAAACAACCGGAATTAAACAAAGAAAACTTAATAAAAATTGGTCAAATGCTGATTACAATTCACAACTCAAAATTACGTTTTCCTGCTAACAATTTAGCAAGAAGATTCAAAGTATATCGCCAAAAAGTTAGTGAACTAGGACGCAAGATTGACGTTTTAGATAAACACTACAAAAAAATTAATCTCTTCTTGAAAAATATCGACAACTCTGCTCCTTGCCACAATGACTTGTGACTATTCAATTTTATTGAGGACGAAAACAAAAATCTCTTCATTACTGATTGAGAATACGCCACAATGGGAGATGTTCACTTTGACCTTGCTTACTTTATTGAATCACAAAATCTTACCGAAGAACAAACTCAGTGATTATATGAAGGTTATGGCGATGACTTTGAACCTTACTATGTTCACATTCACAAAATTTTGGTTAATGCTTTAGTTGTGCTATGGATAAACAAACATCCTGTTAAACCTTTTGATGACAGTCTTTACATTAAAAGAGTTGATGAATATATGAATCAACTAGAAGAAATTAAAAATGCTACAAGACAAACTCAATAAAACTGAGTCTAAACTTGTTATCGAAGAGTTAAGAGGAGTTTTTGGCTCGGTTATTAGTGAAAAAATAAGTGATATTTACTTTTACTATGAAGGCTTTAAGAACAAGACTTACCGTGCTAAATATCGTGGTGAAATGGTGCAAATCAGAATCCCAAAGTTTGACGAAGACTCAAAAATGACTGAAAAAGTCATTGCTAAGAATTTTGATGACTATTTATTTTACAAAGATGGATACCTAATCAAGAAATGATATAACGGCCAAGATTTGACAAAAATCAAGATTAATCGAACAATTATTCGCAATCTTATTGTTGAAGTAAAAAAACTACACAACACAAAATTCAAGGCTCCAATTTTTAATTGATATAGTTGTAAAATTGATGACACAAAATATGATATGCTTCTAAAAAAATATGCCAATGACGACTTGGTATTGTGTCATAACAATATAAAGCGTTCGAATGTCATAGTTAATAGCCTGGGAAAAATTAAATTGATTGACTTTGGTGCTTGTTCTTACAATTACCCTGCTGCTGATGCTGCTATGATGTATATTAATTTAGGTATTTCAAAACAATTGTTATGTGATGAATTCGATATTACCTTAACTCAACTAGAAGATTTTATTTATTTAGTTAAGACAAGGGAAAAAGCAACTTTTAGCCAATTTTATTCACACCTTG
The DNA here is from genome assembly GCF_053851695.1 of Mycoplasma sp. 4044. Lineage (NCBI taxonomy): Bacteria > Bacillati > Mycoplasmatota > Mollicutes > Mycoplasmatales > Mycoplasmataceae > Mycoplasma > Mycoplasma sp. 4044. The sequence continues at coordinate 201,433 of NZ_JBSQBD010000001.1, forward strand.
AAACACCGTTGCCAAAAATAGCAAGAGCATTATATCCTTACCAAAACAAGTTCTATAACTACCAGTCTCATTTCATAGTACAAAAAGTCAAGGATGGCTTTGGAGATCGTTTAAACATTGATTTACTAAATGAATTTTATTTTGTGCCAGTCTATGTGTATCAAGATGACAAAATTATCATTTGACGTTGAATGGAAGCAAACACAACAGGTTTTTTGACTGACAGGAAAATTCGTTCGATTGCTCGTGCTATTAAGATTTTGCATACTTCGAAAATTGAATTTCCGCCTTCAGTTTTAGATAAAAAGATTAAAAATTCTCTAAACCAAATTGGTATCGAAGCATTAAAGGAAGATTTTGACTCAATCTTTATTCATAATATGCGTAAGTGAGTATCTCAGTTAAACCTTAATGCTAACTGTCACAATTCACTTTCAATTGATAATATCTTTTTTTCAAAAAATCAAAGTGTTTATATTACTCAATGAGATCAAGCTGCTAAAGGAGATCCATTGGTTGATATTGCTAATTTGTTTGAAAACATGGGATTGAATGAACACCAGGAAGCAATCTTTTGAAAGACTTATGGACGCAAATGTCCACAAGATTTCATTAAATACCGCGTCATAGCTCAGTTTCTTGCTTATTTAGCAAATAAAGTAAAACTTGATGATGAATTTCACTCGCGGATTAATATTAAAAGAATTAAAGATCTGATTTACGACTGAAACAAACACTAGTGAAAAGATGGCATAGCCATCTTTTTCAATGCTTTAGTGTCTTGTTTAGTATAATTTTTAATTATGGAAAATCAAAATCAAGAAATTATTCAGAAACCAAAAGCAAAAAAACATAAGCTGCGTTCTGCACTAATATTTTCAGGGCTTGCACTTTGTTTTATTGGTTTGATAGCTATTATTCCAATTGTTACCAAAGCTAAAAAACATGAAACACAAAAACCACTTCTTGAAGGTTATGTTGGAGCAAATAAAGAGCAAGAAACAAAAGTAGAGCTAGTTCAAAACTCAGAATCAAAAAAATGAGAACTTCAGAGTCAAAAATATGATTTTGTCAATGCTTTTGCTTCTGGAACTATGATTAGAGAGTTTTCAGTTAAAAATAATAACGTCTTTAAATTTAAGATTAACGAACAATTAATTGGTACTCTAGTTAAAGAAAACTATGAAAAATACTTAAAAGAAATATATAAAGACGATAAACATTTTTCAAACGAAAGTTTCACCTATGAAAATGTAAAAAGCAATGATGAATTGGAGTTCAATGTGTCAAACATTTTCAAGGAATGATATGCAAACGATGAAGAGAAAAAGGATAGCAAACTAACATTTAAAACATTGCTAGACTACATCGATCACTTTGATTTTACTGCTACATATGGTTATATCAAAGACAGCACTACGAAATTTAAACTAACATCAGCTATAACAATTAAAGCTCTTTTTGTTGCTTTAAAAAATTATGAACACCAAAATCCACAACTAGCTGATCTAGAAGTAGAAAAAATGTCATTCAAAATAAAAATAATATTAGATGAAGTCAATCAAATGCAACACCTACTTTTTGAACCGATTTTGATTTTAAAAGGAGAATAATGACTAACGCAGATTTTGAACAAGAAAAAATGATGGCTTTACAAGCATGAAATGCTGTATATGGAAACAAACAAGAAGCAGAAGATTTTGCCGGGAGAAAAATAGTTCGTGATGAATATAAAACAGATTCAGAATTTTCTTGAGAAATAGATGTTCTGTATCCTGTCAAAAAAAATGAACTGCCTACTAATGATAATTTAATGATTATGAGTAGTTTAACACAAAGAGAAAAAGGACTAAACGGTACATTTAAAGCTAATAATAGACATTTTCAAATAAGAAAAACTCTTGACGGTTATGAATTATTTGAAATGTACAACGATGAAAAATAGGCAGCTAAAAGCTGCTTTTTTTGTGTTTTTGTTAACAAAAAGCAAAAAAGAAAAAGCAACTTGAAAGTTGCTTCTTTGAAAATAATTATTTTAGAACTTCTGTAACTGTTCCAGCTCCAACAGTTCTTCCACCTTCACGGATTGAGAATTTTGTTCCGTTTTCAACGGCGATAGGAGCGATTAGAGTAACTGTTAAGTCAACGTTTTCTCCTGGAACAACCATTTCACGTCCATCTGTGAATTTAATTCCACCTGTAACGTCTGTTGTACGGAAGTAGAATTGTGGTTTATAGTTAGCGAAGAATGGTGTGTGACGTCCCCCTTCTTCTTTTTTAAGTGCATAAATAGCAGCTTTGAATTCTGTGTGAGGGATAATTGTTTTAGGTTTTGCTAAAACTTGTCCACGTTGAACATCATCACGGTCAATTCCACGTAGTAATAGTCCAGCGTTGTCTCCAGCCATAGCTTCTTTTAGGTTTTTACGGAACATTTCAATTCCTGTAACAACTGTTTTTTTGGTGTCTTTTAGTCCAACGATTTCAACTTCTTCGTTTAGTTGTAGTTTTCCACGTTCAACTCTACCTGTTGCAACAGTTCCACGTCCTGTAATTGTGAAAACGTCTTCAACTGCCATTAGGAATGGTTTGTCAGTTTCTCTTGGAGGTTCGTCGATTCATGTGTCAACTGCATCCATTAATTCCATGATAGCAGCTTCATATTTTGGATCTCCTTGTAGAGCTTTAAGAGCTGATCCACGAATAACTGGTGTGTTGTCTCCGTCGAATTCGTATGATGATAATAGGTCACGAATATCCATTTCAACTAGGTCGATGATTTCTTCTTCACCTTCTAGCATGTCAACTTTATTTAGGAAAACAACCATTTTTGGAACTCCAACTTGTTTTGAAAGTAGGATGTGTTCACGTGTTTGAGGCATTGCTCCATCAGTTGCAGCAACTACTAGGATAGCTCCATCCATTTGAGCAGCTCCAGTAATCATGTTTTTAACATAGTCAGCGTGCCCTGGACAGTCAACGTGTGCATAGTGACGTTTTTCTGTGTTGTATTCGATGTGAGCTGTGTTAATTGTAATTCCACGTTCTTTTTCTTCTGGTGCATTATCGATAGAAGCATAATCACGAGCTTCTGATAGACCTTTTTTAGATAAAACAGTAGCAATAGCAGCTGTTAATGTTGTTTTACCGTGGTCAACGTGTCCGATTGTTCCAATGTTAACGTGAGCTTTTGAACGGTCAAAATCTAATTTTGCCATTGTATTTCCTTTCTGAAATTTGTTTGTAATTTATAAAACTATTTTTCGATTTTAATTTAACGCGTTAAACCAACCTAAGTATAGTCTTTCACCTATATCCTGTCCATTGCGTTAAATACTTATTAAATTTTAGCAAAAAAAACTCTTTTTTTTCTTATTGGTGTTTGTTCTCTACTTTGTAGAGAAACAAAATGAGTATTTGTTAAGAGTTATTTTTTGGCCTTCTTAAAACTATCTTTGTAAATTTCAATTGCTGCTTTTGCAATCATTGCTCCATTATCAGTGGCATATTCTTTAAGTGGAACTAAAGCATTTGGATGAATAGTTAGGAACATATTTCTAATCGCATTGTTAGCACTAACACCACCACACAAAACTATTGATTTTGGTTGAAAAGTTTCGATTGCTTTCGTCATTTTTTCTTTTAAATACTCAACAATGGTTTCTTGAAATTTGGCAGCTATATCCTCGACTGGAACTTGCTCATTTCGGTTGTGATAATTATTAATGAAGTTAATGAATTGAGTTTTTATTCCACTGAGTGAAAAATCATACTCATTTTCAGTGTGTGGGATAGAAAAATGATGCTTAATATTACTTTTATGAGTTGAAGCAATTTTGTCGATTTTTGGACCTCCTGGATGTTCTAAACCTAGTTTGCGTCCGATCTTGTCATAACATTCTCCAACTGCATCATCAATTGTTGAGCCTATAACACTCATTTTAAAACTATTTTGAACAAGAATTATTTGTGTGTGTCCACCAGAAACTACCAATCCTAAAGCTGGATATTTGATTTTTTGACCTATTGAAGCTGAAAAAAAGTGACCTTCTATGTGATCAATAGGAACTATAGGTTTTTGCAGTGTCATAGCGATTGCCTTTGCTGCTAAAAAACCAATTTGAAGTGCGCCAATCAAACCTGGTTTTGCTGTGTATGCAATCAGGTCAATTTTATTTAAATCAAAATCTTTTTTAATTTCCTCTAATGCTAGATAAATGTTTTTAACATGCAAACGTGAAGCAATTTCAGGAACAGTTCCGCCATATTTTTTGTGTACTTCAATTTGACTTATTGTTACTGTTTTTAAAACACCTTTTCGACTGCTAACAATTGCTAGCGACGTATCATCATGACTAGTTTCGATTCCTAATACAAGCATTATTCTAGTCCTCCAATTTGTGGGTCATGAAAATACTTAACATCAACGCTTTCTAAGTCTTCTACTAATGTGAAACATTTTTGATACTCTTTAAAATTTATAAGTAATTCACTGTAGTCAATTTCATCAACAACAATGTTTTTCACTAACTCGTGTTTTTCATCATTGTTTGTGTCAATTTTGTATGAAGTATATTTATTAGCCTTGATGAATAAAATGTCATTTTTCAGTTGTTTTTTCAGTAGTTGAATTGTCGAAGTAACATATAGTTGAGTGTTTTTGTGTATTTGGCAAATTGTTCTAGCAAAAGTAAGGGCGATTCTACTACCTGTAAAAGAACCTGGTCCTACATTGATATAAATAGCATTCAAATCAGTAACTTTTGCACTATTTTGAGTAAGAATTTTCTCGACCAAATGTGGTAAAACATCTACTTTTTTATTAAGTTTGTCAATGATAACTTTGTCTATAAGTTTTAATTTCGAGTTATATAAACCAATTGCCAAATCTTCTAAACAACCATCTAAAAATAAATTCATTACACTTCCTCTACTTCAAAAATGTGTTGACTATCCTTAAGATAAGCATTGACTTTTGCGTAGTGACTAAAATTGTGACTAATATTATCAGACCACTCAACAACCACCAAGTTATCCTCAAAATAATCTTCAAACCCAGACAATGAACCTGTTAGTTTATAAGCATCGATGTGTACTAATCCTTCATAAACAAGGATAGTATTGAATGTTGGTGACACAATTTCTTTTTCAATATTCAGCATTTTTGCAATACATTTGGTTAGAGTGGTCTTCCCTGCACCTAACTCACCATTCATCAAAATCGCTTCAACATTTAAAGACAGTAAATAAGAAGCCAGTGGCTCTAGTGATTGATTATGTTCAAAGATGAAAACCTTTTTTTGCATTTTTATCCAATCAGTTTATCAATTGTTTCTTTTGAAAAGTTTTTAACTAAGTATGAACCGACTACTGCTAATTTAACTCCTGAACTAAAAACATTTTCAATAGTAGAACCATTGATACCACCATCCATTTGAATTTCTATATCAAGGTTGTTTTCTTTGATGTACTTACTAAATTCTTTAGCTTTAGCAAGAGTTTCAGGCATTAATTTTTGCCCACCAAAACCAGGTTCAACACTCATAATTAAAATTCTTTTTACATTTTTTAGGATTTCAGGATCGATTGAAAATATGTCAGTTTTAGGTTTAACTGCCAGTCCTAAACCAACTTTTTTGTCAGCAAAATATTTTTGATAAATTTTTCTTAAGCGCTGAGTATCGACCGCTTCAACATGGAATGTTATAACATCGGCAAAAGAATTAAATTGTTCAATATATGACTCAACATCTTCAACCATCAAGTGAATATCCATAATATGTTTAGGACATTTTTGTGAAATTTCTTTGATTATTTCAGTACTTAAAGCAATGTTTGGTACAAATTTATTATCCATAACGTCATAGTGAACATACTCAATTCCTCAGTCAATTAACTGCTTTACATACTCAACTTGCTTATCTTTAGGTACATCTAAAATCGAAGGTGATATTGTGTGCTTATGCATAGTTGTCCTCTTTCATTTTTCTTAAAAAAGTCAAATAGTTCTGATATCTTTCATGCTTAATTTCACCACTTTGAACCATTTTTTTAATTTCACAGTCATCAAGAGTTTCTTGATCATGTCTACAAGAACTAAATTTGCATTTGACTGCATTTTCGCGAAAAACTTTAAAGGCAGTTGGAAGTTCATCAATTGTCAAATCAAAATCAATCGAACTAAAACCAGGAGTGTCAATGATTTCTCCGCCATTGAATTCAATCAAACTAACTTCCCGAGTTGTATGTTTTCCTCTGTTCAAAGCTTTAGAAATTGCTTGAGTCTCAAAATTCGTTTTTGCTAAATAATTAATCAAAGTAGTTTTGCCTACTCCAGTCTGCCCTACAAAGAAACTAGTTTTATTTTTAAAAACAGCACTCAGACCTTCTAATGTTTGTGGTTGTGTGTAATCAATTTCAAAAACTTTGTAACCTTGTTTTTTGTAGTATGAAATTTTTGAGTCGCTTGTTAAATCTTTTTTTGTCAGAACTATAACTGGTTCAACATTTTTGTTTTCAATAATAATCAAAAATTTATCAATTAGGAGCGATGAGTATTCAGGTTCGACTAGCGACATGACTACAATCGCTTGATCAACATTAGCAATCTTGGGACGAATAAAAATGTTTTTACGTTCATAGATTTTATGAATCAAACCATCGGGAATGAAATCCACTCAATCTCCAACAGTGGGTTTAATATCTAAAAGACGTAGTTTACCACTTCCTCTAGTTCTAAAAATTTGACCGCTTTTAGTTTTCACATCGTAAAATCCAGCAACTGATTTTATTATTTTTCCGTATTCCATTTCTTAACCTTTAACTGCTAGATAAATCAAAATAGCCACAAAAATAGCAAATAGAACTGCTGTTACAACAATTAAAGAGACAGTGAACTTTTTATTGTGGAATCACTCAAAACTAGTCTTTTTCTTGTTTTTAGAAAATGAGATTTCGCTTTCAAAAGCACGATATGGATCTAAACAGGTGTTAAGATCATTGTATAACTCGAAACAACTTTCGTAGCGATCTTCAGGTTTTTTAGCACAACACTTGTTGATAATGTTTTGCACTGGCATTGGTATTGTACGATTTAAGTTTGTAAGTTTGGGAATTTCTTGATTTACATGACTTAGCAATTGATTTTTCATTCCTTCAACATTGCTATATGGGTTGTGCCCTTCTAACATTTCATACAACAAAATTCCAAATGAGTAAATATCGCTTTGTACTGAAGGACCTTGTGTTTTTTCAATCAGTTCTGGTGCTATATACTCTGGAGTACCAACCACTTTGTTGACTTGAGTTAATCTTGGACTCGCTTCATTTAAGGCAATACCGAAGTCAATAATTTTCGCGCTTCCTGTTTTTGTTTGAATAATATTACTTGATTTAAGATCACGATGAATTATACCTGCGCTGTGAATATCAGCTAAACCCAAAGCAATGTATTTTGCTAGTGTGATTGCTAGACCTGTTTCGAGACCACCAGTTTTTTTAATTAAGTCTTTTAAAACTGTTCCTTCAACATATTCCATAACTATTCAAGAAACATTGTCATCGATTTCTGCATCATAATAACGAACAACATAATTTGATTTAATTTGTTTCATTGTTTCAATTTCCGAAATGAAACGTTGTTTTTCGATCGTCGAATGGTCTGATTTTATGACTTTGACTGCTACTTGTTTTAAGGTTTCTCTACTGCGACACAGGAAAACGCTACCCATTCCCCCTGTCCCGATCTCGGAAACAATTTCGTATTTTTCTTCCATTTTTTGAGTATTTACGTTCATTATTTAATCTCCACTAGTAAACAGGTCATATTGTCATTTGATTTATTTTTCATTGCCGTATTGATTAATTGCTGGCATTTTTGCGAAAGAGTAGAATTAGAACTTTGCAAGATTTGCTCTATTGCAGGTTTACTTGCAAAATCATGAATTCCATCAGTAGTTAAAAGTAAAAGTTTAGGATGGTTTTCTTTTTTAAGTAAAAACACTTCACTTTTAGAAGGTTTGTTTGGTCCCAAAGCAGAAACTAGTTTTGCATAATTTCTATCTTGCATTGCAATCTCAGGAAGTATTTTCTGCTCATCAATCATAGTGTTTAAAACATTGTGATCTTTGGTTACTTGATGTAAAAATCCATTATATAAGTATGTGCGTGAGTCACCAATGTTTAATATGTAAACTGTTTTGGTCTTTTTAAAACACAAAAACATAGTGATAGTGGTTCCCATATCACTGCTTGCTTTTTTCAATTTAACAAGCTCTTTCATTTTTGCTTCAGCTTTTAAAATTCCTTTATTCAATCATGTGCGAACTTCCTCATGATTATTTTCATCAAGAAAATTAAAATCCGTTTCATTAAAATACTTGCTAAATTCATCCACTGCAACTTGTGAAGCAACTTCACCATTTTCATGGCCGCCTAGTCCATCACAAACTACACCCATTGCAACAATGTCGTTTTGTAAAAAACAACCGTTGTCTTCATTATTACTGCGAACACCTATGTCTGACTTAAAACATCAGTCGAACATAGACTAAAGATTAAATTCCTTTTCAATAATTCTTTTGACTTCTTGGTAGGTTCCATCAACAGTATCATTTGTAACAACATAATTAAATTGACTTATGTAACGAACTTCGTCGTATGCTTTTTCCATCCGTTTTTTAAGAGTTTCAGGAGTTTCTGAACCACGTTCTTCAATTCTTCTTTTTAATTCTTGAAATGAAGGTGGCATAACGAAAATAGAAACAATCTTGTCAAGATTATTTTTCTTAGCATATTTGTTAATTATTTGTAATGCGCCATTAGTTTCAATTTCTAAAAATGGGATATATCCTGAAGAAGAAATTCTTTCTAGATCACTGTATAAAGTTCCATAGTAATTATCGAAGTGTTGTGAGTACTCCAATAGATCACCATTTTTTATGTGTTGTTCAAATTCTTCTTTGGTTTCAAAATAGTAGTGTACCCCTTCTTCTTCGCCAACACGTGGTTTACGAGTTGTTGCTGAAACTGAAAGCTTTAATTTTAATGCTACATCCCTGAAAAGTTGCTTTTCTATTGTTCCTTTTCCAACTCCAGAAGGCCCTGTAAAAATAATGATTTTTTTATTAAATTCTTTTGACATAAAACTCCTTAATTTTAGAATTATATTCTAAAAAGCAGTAAAACTAACGCTTTTCTAAAAAATAAACTCAGCTGATTGAATATTTCTTGACTTTTGTAATTTCGAAAAGGGGTGTTGAAAAGTCTTCTCGAGCTGTTTCAAGAATAATTTTTCCATTTTCAGTCAATAAATCTCTTTCGCTTATCAATCTTAAAGATTCAGTATAAAGAGTTTGATTTGCATATGGCGGGTCGATAAAAATAAAGTCGAATTTTTGTTCCGTTTTTTGCAAAAAGATTAAAGCATCAGTGTTTTTTAACTCAAATTCAATCTTTTTGAATTTTTCGGCGTTTTTTGCAATAACCTTATATGCTTCGCGATTTTTCTCAATCAAAATGCTTTTTTTGACTCCTCGACTGATTGCTTCAAAACCAAAAGCGCCACTGCCTGCAAACAAATCCAAAAAGATTTTGTCTTCAAGCTCAAAACTTAAAGATGAAAACAATGCTTCACGAAGTTTTTCACTACTTGCTCGAGTGATTTTTTTATCTGGTTGTTCTAAACGTGTATTTCGATATTTTCCAGCTACTATTCTTAACATACAAATAATTATAATACACTTGCATTTTTCAGTCATTTTGAGTATTTTTTAACATAGTTAAAGAGTTTGATAAGGCCTTTTTTGTTATAATTTCAAATATGTTTGAAGTAAAGTTAGTAAAGTTACCTAATAAGGTACTAAGAGAAAAGTCGAAAGACGTTCCAATTCCCCTGACTCAAGAAGATGATCTATTGATTCAAAAAATGATTTATCACATTGATGATAGTCAAAAAGAAGGATCAAAATTTAGAGCAGGTGTTGGAGTGGCCGCTGTTCAATATGGAATTTTGAAAAATATTTTTTACATTATGATTCAGGATGAAGAAGGTAATATGATTTTTCGTGATGCACTAGTTAATCCACGCGTGATTGCCCACTCAGAATTAAAACAATCGCTTGCTGAAGGAGAAGGGTGTCTAAGTGTTTCTGAAACATGACCACATCAAGAAGGATACGTTCCAAGATACCGTCGCATAAAAGTAAAAGCATACTCATATTTTGAAAAAAAAGAAAAAACATACGATGTTTCTGGTTATGAAGCAATTGTTATGCAACATGAATTAGATCACTTGCAAGGTAAATTATTCTTAGATCGCATTGACAAAAATAACCCTTGAAAAGAAGACAAAAATATGGAGCTGTTAGGATAATATGATTTGAGCATCAATTGGACTTGTTGTTGTACTGGCCATTATCGGATTTTTAATTGGATTTTTCAAGCGTTGATTGTGATCTTTAATTACTTTTGTTATTAGTGCTATTATTGTTTTTTCAATTATTTTGGTAAGTGATCCAATATTTAACCTTGTTACAACAATCGAGGCATTTAAAAAATACAAAGATTACGCAGAAGTTGCAAAACCTTACATCATTACCATTGTTGCACTTGCAGTTTTATTGGTAATTTGACTATTTTCTTTGATTGTTTTTGCAATTGCGTTCTATTTTGTAAGACGCAAAAGAATTTTAAGATGTTACAGCAAAGGTTGTGAAAAGAAACACATTGCTTCAAAAATTGTGGGTGGATTATTAACAATGGCAATTACTGCTCCTATTGGAATATTGGGTGGTTCAGTGGTTGCTTTAGCCAATAAAAACTACGAAGAAACTTGATGAGATAGACTTGTTATAAAACCAGCAATTAAAGCTATTACACTTGGAAAAGGTGAGTCAATTTCATCAGAAATACCAGTCATAACAAAAGCTATTGAATATTCAACAAATACTGAAAAAAGAGAAGAATTAACTAAAGATTTGGAACAAATTGCTAATGCTTTAGAGGACATTAAATCCGATGCAAATTCATCAAATGAATCTGGAAACGAAACAAAACAAACAGTTCCTATTACTCCAGAAACAATCAATACTGTTAGAACGATTTTAAATTCAGATTTAGCTTTACCAGTGATCAAAACCATTGTCAATAATCCTGAAAGTGATTTGGGTGAAAAACTTGAAAAAGTAAAATTCGATAAAGAAGCAGTAGACTACTTATCAAATCAAGAAAACATTGAAAAAGCGAAAAAAGAATTTGAAAACATGTCATTGGATTTAAATTTAACAGACAAAGAAGTAAGCAATCTAAAAGAAATAGTACGTACATCTTTCGTTAATACAGACTACCAAAAGGTATTGGAATCTTCACCACTTGAAAAACAGAGATTTGAAGATGTTTTAAATAATTTTGCCAATATTTTTACAAACAAAACTAAACAACAATAATTACAAATTCGCCATTGGCGAATTTTTCTTTACGTAAAGGGTTTTTTACTTTAAGTAAAAAATAGGCATTAAAAGGGTAAAATTGTAATTATGAGTAAAATTTTGAACAAAATTACTAAAACAAAAGATCAACAGGTTGATTCTACTGAATATGTTATTCCTCGCAGACCTGAAGAAAAAAATAAATGATACAAACCTAAATTTAGAACTGCTGAAATGCGAATTGCCTACCTCACTCTAAATCAAATTAATAATTGAGAAAATGAAATTCAAAAGTTAAGTGATGATGAATTAAAGAACAAAACAGCTGAATTCAAAAATCGTTTATCAAAAGGTGAAACATTAGAAGATATTAGAGCAGAAGCGTTTGCAGTAAGTAGGGAAGCAACAAAAAGGGTTTTAGGAAAACGACCATTCGACGTACAAATGTTGGGTGGAGTTATTTTAGACTTAGGATCAGTAGCTGAAATGAAAACAGGAGAAGGTAAAACCATTACTTCGATTGCTCCTGTTTATTTAAATGCACTCAGTGGAGAAAATGTTATCGTTTCAACTGTTAACGAGTATCTTGCAGAACGTGATGCTACTGAAATGGGTGAAGTATTCAATTGACTTGGTTTGAGTGTTGGAATTAACAAGGCACAAATGTCTCCGGAACTAAAACGTGAAGCTTACAACTGTGACATTACATACTCAATTCACTCAGAGCTGGGATTTGACTACCTAAGAGACAACATGGTAATGCGTAAAGAAGAAAAAGTTCAAAGAGGACTTAACTACATCCTTCTAGATGAAGTTGACTCAATTTTGATCGATGAAGCTAAGACACCGTTAATCATTTCTGGTGGAGATACAGGTGAAAGTTACTTATACAACACAGCCGACTTGTTTGTTCGTAATTTAGATGAAGAAGATTATTACATTGATGAAGAAACAAAATCTGTTTATTTAACTGAGCAAGGTATTGATAAAGCTAACTTATATTTCGGTTTAGCTAACCTTTATGACATTGAAAATTCTGAACTAGTTCATAGAATTCAAAATGCCTTGAGAGCACACAAAATAATGAAAAATGATGTTGAGTACATTGTTCGCGACAACAAAATTGAGTTGGTTGACTCATTTACGGGACGTATTATGGAAGGGCGTGCTTACTCAGAAGGATTGCAACAAGCATTACAGGCAAAAGAACAACTAGAGATTGAACCAGAAAACAAAACACTTGCTACAATTACCTACCAAAACTTTTTCCGTTTATTCAAAAAATTGAGTGGTATGACTGGTACTGCCAAGACCGAAGAAAAAGAATTTATTGACATTTACAACATGCGTGTAAACGTTATTCCAACTAACAAACCGTTGCAAAGATATGATGATCAAGACTTAATATTTGTTGATATGCACTCAAAATATATGGCTATTGTTGAAGAAGTTAAAAAAGTGTATGCTCGTAAACAACCGATATTAATCGGAACAGCACAAGTAGAAGACTCGGAAAGATTACATGAGTACTTGGTTAAAGCAAACATTCCTCACACTGTCTTAAACGCAAAACAAAATGCTGAAGAAGCAGATATTATTGCCAAAGCAGGACAACTAGGTGCAGTAACAATTGCTACTAATATGGCCGGTCGGGGAACTGACATCAAACCTTCTGACGAAGCAAAAGCTGTTGGGGGATTATATGTTTTAGGTACTGATAAGGCTGAATCTCGTCGGATCGATAACCAACTTAAAGGACGTTCTGGACGTCAAGGAGATGTCGGATACTCAAAATTCTTTTTAAGCTTAGACGATCAATTAATTTTACGTTTTAGTTTACAAGATAAATGAAAAGAAATGTTTGCAAGTTATGAAGATAGACCAATTGATGGTAAAGCTATTCAGATTGCCTTTTTAAGAGCACAAAAGAAAATCGAAGGTTTCAATTACGACAATCGTAAAAGCGTCCTAAACTATGATGATGTTATTCGTCAACAAAGAGATCTTATTTATCAACAAAGGGACTGAATTTTAGAACGGGACGATTTAAGTATTATTATTAACAAAATGATTATTTCGACTGTTAAACAAGCAGTAAATAACCGTTTTTTCGCTTTAAAAAACAATGCTATTGATTTTGAAAAATTTACTGAATATTTAAACAAAAATTGATTAGAAAATAACAGCGACTATCGTTTTTCAAAAGAAGAATTATCAAAATTTGAAAAACCAGAACTTGTTGAATTCATTAGCGATCGTTTAATTCAAGAGTATGCAATGATGCGTGAAAATGTGATTGAAAAATATGGAGTGTTTGCCCTTGTTTCAACTGAAAGAACAACTATTCTTAAAGTTTTTGATGCAGCTTGACAAGATCATATAAATACAATGGATAAATTACGTCAAGCATCCAACTTAGTTCAATACTCGCAAAAAAACCCATATCAAGTTTATACACAAGAAGGATCAAAACGTTTCGAAGAATTAACTGAGCGTATTGCCTTAGAAAGTGTTGTAAATTTAATGAATAATCCTGAAGCAAGCAAACCAAACGCAGTCCATGAAAATATGGATGCCAATGCTAAAGACATTGCAAACAAAATTGGAATCATAGAACAAATTCTTGACTATCATAAAGACTCACTAATTAAAGAAGGAATGAGCGAACAAGAAATTGAAGAGCAAGTCGAAGCGATGCGTGGTTTACTAGAAAATCAACTTGGTATCAAATACACTAAAAAATAATAAAAGTTACAAAAAAAAATAGAGCTTGAAAAGGGCTCTATTTTTTGTTGTCGTATCCTTCCAAATTAAGTGCTTCTTTTTCACAATCCGCAATTATCAGTGGGATTAACGAAGCATCGTTAATTTGTGCTCCTGAGGCACGATGGTGTCCACCACCACCTCATTTGACTGCGACATTTCTGACACATGCTCCATTAGAGCGAAATTCACAACGAATCTGATCTTGAGTGCTTCCGTCAGTACCTTTTGCTTTTTCTTGAGTGAAAAAAACTCAAATCTTGTTGTCATCAATGTTAGCTAACGTATAAGGTCGATTAGCTCTTAACGGATCTAAGATATTGAAGTTTCTTTGTGTTTCTAAATCAAAATAGAAACTTACAACTTGATCTTTTATTTGCATATTAGATTGAATAAAAGCGTCCACTTTCATATCTTGTGAAGATTTTTTCGCCATATTAACGAAAATTAAATCTTTTTTAGCACCACTTGCTCACAGTTTTGAAACTATGTCCAATGTGCGCGAATTAGTTGTGTTTGTTGTTAATCTAACGCTATCGGTATAGATTCCTAAAAATAGGTATGTTGCTGCTTCTGGTGAAATTTTTCAACCTAATTTTATTGCTATCTCAGCAACTTGTTGAGCAGCAGCAGGCGCTTCTGATTCAACTCAAACTAATGAAGCATTCAAGTCATCATCATTTGGGTGGTGGTCTACTCTAATAACTTCATCAAAAACATTTTCATCTAAGAATTGACGACACTCAATTCTTTCTTTAAAGTTAGCATCAACAATAATTGCTAGTGAATTTGGTAGTTTCTTTAGCTCTAAATTATCAAATTCAAAATCTAAATAACTGAATAAGCCTTTTGAGTCTCCAATTGTGTAAACATTTTTGTTTGGAAAATTGGTTTTAATCAATTCTTTAAATCCAAATTGTGACCCTAAGCAATCACCGTCAGGACGAATGTGGTGAAAAATAACAACGTTTTCAGCTTTCTTAATTTTCTTTTCGATTGCTTTGAAAACTTTCATTTTTTGGCGATTATCTAGCATCGTTTTTCAAAACCTCTTGCAAGTCAGCTAATAATTTTTTCATTTCTGACTTGTTTTTAACTGTAGCTCCGGCAGCACATTCGTGTCCTCCACCTCTTCATTTGTTAGCTACTTGATTAATTCACACACCATTTGATCTAATTCTTACTCTTGTGTCTCCATTGTCTGAATCAATGAAAAATACTCAAATTTTGCAATCTCCAATGTTTGCTAGAACATTAACATCATTTGCTTGGTTTTCGTCAAGTTTGAATTTCTTTTGAATTCTTTTAGTAACGTGGAAGTAAAGAACTTGCCCATCTTTTTTGTAATTTAATAAAACATAAGCCATGAAACGTACTTTTTGTTCTTCACGACGTGAAAGCGGTAAGTTAACATCGTAAACTTTAAATCCTTCAGCGTTATGTAAATAACTCACAACATCGAATGTACGTTTCACAACACTTTCAAATTGGAAACGACCACTATCAGTATTGATTGCTAGATAACATAATTCTGCAGCTCTTTTATTTAGTTTTCATTTCGCCTTCATTGCAATGTAACCCACTTGTTCTCCAGCTGCAACGTATTCATTATCTTCTCATGTATAGTCGTAGTCAATATCTGGATCAACTGGATGGTGGTCAATACGTAAAGTTTTAGTAAATCTTTTTTCAAGTATTAAATTAACGTCTTGTATTCTATTTGAAGAGTTAGCATCAACAACAATTGCTAAAGAATTTTTGAAGTTTTTAGCAGGAATGTTTTCAATTTTGTCATGTTCTAATTTCATGAATGGAAATGATCCAATAGTATCACCAATTGCATAAACGTTTTTGTCAGGGTAGTTTAGCTTAATCATTTCTTTTAAAGCAAACTGTGAACCTAAACAATCTCCGTCAGGACGAATGTGGTGAAAAATAAAAATATTTTTAGCTTCTTCGATTGCTTGGACAGCAATCTTGTAACTGTTTTTAGCCATGTAATTATCTCCTTGATTTTTATTTGCATTTTAACGATTACAAAATGTTTTTTGCAATTGTTTATAATATTAATATTATATTTATTTTAAGCCACTAAAATAATAAAAATTTAAGACAAATTTAGCAAAGGAATTTTTATGTACGATCACCGTAGTGTAGAGAAAAAATGACAGGCAGTTTGAGAAAAAACTAACGCATTTAAAACTGAAGAAAAAAGCAACAAAAAAGCCTACATATTAGACATGTTCCCGTATCCTTCAGGAGCAGGCTTGCACGTTGGACACCCAGAAGGTTACATTGCTACTGACATAGTGAGTCGTTATAAACGTTTAAATGGTTACGATGTTTTACATCCTATTGGATGGGACGCTTTTGGTTTACCAGCGGAACAATATGCTCTTAAAACTGGTAATGATCCAGCTGAATTCACTCTACATAATATTAATAATTTTCGCCGTCAACTAAAAATGCTAGGTTTTAGCTATGACTTTTCAAAAGAAGTTAATACATCTGATCCTAAGTTTTACATCACTACTCAATGAATTTTCAAACAACTTTACAAACATGGTTTAGCAAGTATTGAAATGGTTGATGTAAACTGATGTGAAGAATTAGGTACTGTACTAGCAAATGAAGAAATTTTGGAACAAAACGGACAAATGGTTTCAGAAAGAGGAAACTATCCTGTTGTTAAAAAACCAATGCGTCAATGAGTTTTAAAAATTACTGCATATGCTGAAAAATTGCTTGAAGGTTTAGATGAACTAGACTGAAATGACTCAATCAAAACATTACAAAGAAACTGAATCGGAAAGAGTGTTGGTACTGAAATTGATTTCAAGGTTGACAATAAAGATTTCAGCCTTACTGTTTTTACCACTCGTCCTGACACGATTTTTGGAGTTAGTTACTTGTCAATTGCTCCAGAACACAACTTAGTTTCAAAATTAGTGACTGAAGAAAACCGCCAAGCAGTTGAACAATTACAACAAGCAGTGATTTCAATGAATCAAATCGAAAGATCAAATGACTCACGTCCTAAAAAAGGAGTATTCAGTGGTTCATATGCTATTCACCCAATTACACAAGAATTGATTCCAATTTTTGTATCAGATTATGTATTAAATAGCTATGGTACAGGAGTAGTCATGGCTGTTCCTTGTCATGACCAAAGAGACTGAGAATTTGCTAAAGCACACAATTTATTATTTAAACCAGTCATTGAAGGTTCATGAAGTGAAAAAGCATACACTGAAGATGGCGTTCATATTAATTCTCAATTCCTAGATGGTCTTAATAATAGTCAGGCAACTACAAAAATTAATGAGTATCTAGTTAATAACAAAATAGGAAAAATCCAAACAAAATATCGCTTAAGAGACTGAGTGTTTTCACGCCAAAGATACTGAGGAGAGCCATTTCCAGTCCTATTCGATGAAAACGATAATATTCTTTTAGTTGATGATATTGTTGAGCTACCAAAATCAAAAAATATTAAACCTTCAGGAACTGGAGAGAGTCCTTTAGCAAACTTAAAAGACTGATTGTATGTTGAAATCGATGGCAAAAAATATCGTCACGATACTAACACCATGCCACAATGAGCAGGTTCAAGCTGATATTTCTTGGCTTATATATTGAAAAACAGTGATGGAACTTATGAACCTATTGATAGCGAAGAAGCTAAAAGAAGATTTAAAAAATGATTACCTGTTGATCTATATGTAGGTGGACAAGAACATGCTGCCGGGCACTTGTTATATGCTCGCTTCTGACATCGTTTCTTATTTGATATTGGTATAGTTCCAACCAAAGAACCGTTCTTGAAATTAGTAAACCAAGGAATGATATTGGGAACTGATGGACAAAAGATGTCTAAATCATTAGGTAATGTTATAAACCCAGACGATATAGTTGAAGAATTAGGGGCTGACACATTACGTGTATACGAAATGTTTATGGGGCCTTTGACTGACACAAAACCTTGAAGTGTTGATCCAATAAATGGAATTAGAAAATGACTGGATAGAATTCTAAATCAAGTGACTCGTTTGATTAATCAACCTTTGAGTAAAGAAGTTAATGTTGAACTAGAATCAGAAATAAATATTTTGATTCGTGAAGTAAGTGAAAATATTGAAAAAGTAAAATTCAATATTGCTATTTCAAAAATGATGGTCTTTATTAACTTTTTAGCAAAATGTGAAAGTATTCATGATCTAAAAATCTTGAGAGACTTTGCTATTTTACTTTCACCTTTTGCTCCCCACTTAGCAGAAGAAATTTTAGAAATGCTAAATGAAAAACAAATTAAAGAGCAAACTTGACCTTTATTGGATGAGGCTAAAATCATAAAACCACAAACTATAATAGCAGTCCAAGTTAACGGAAAAGTGCGTGGTGAAATTGCAATAGAGGAAGATTGAACAGAAGAAAAAGTTGTGCAAGAAGCTCAAAAAGTTGAAAGTGTAAAAAGACACTTAGAAAATAAACAAATTGTTAAAGTTATTTACCGTCCGGGTGTTATACTTAACATAATTAGCAAATAATTAATTTTAAAGGAGTAAAAATGATTAAGTTAATTAATGAAAAAAATGATGCTTTAGTTCTAAAAGCAGCATTCGAAGAAAGCAAATTACCTGAAGTTGTTCTTAAAAAAGATAATGTAGTAACTGACTTATTCAACAAAAACACTTCATACGTATATTTAGGAAAAAAAGAAGAATTTAGTGCAGAAAAATTTGAGTCGTTTATTAAAGCGTTTACAGCAAATCTAAAACGTTCATACCAATTAGATGTTGCTACATTCACAAGTGCAAAATTAAGTGCAAGCGAAGTTGTTAAATTGGCAGTTGAGGCTTACGAATTCAATCAACCTATTTACAATCTAAAAACTAAAAAAGATGATAAAAAAGATGAATTAGATTTCTACTTATTATCAAAACGTGATTTAAGTGCTGAATTTGAAGAAAGTTCAAAAGTCGCAAGTGTAGTTAGATGAGCAAGAAACCTACAACAAATGGCTCCAAACTATGCTACATCAGAATATTTAGCAAAAGCTTATGACGAAGAATTGTCAAAATACAAAAACCTTCACGTTAAAGTTTTAAACAGAAAACAAATTGAAGATCAAAAAATGGGACTATTTTTAAGTGTTAACAGAGGAAGTGTTTATGAACCTCGTCTAGTTGTAGTTGAATACAAAGGAAATCCAGACAGTGACCAAGTTTTAGGATTAGTTGGAAAAGGTATTGCTTTTGACTCAGGGGGATACTCATTAAAACCATCTAGATACATGCTAGGAATGAAATATGATATGTCAGGTAGTGCTGCTGTTGCTGCTGCTATGATGCTTATTTCTTACTACAAACCAAAAGCTAATGTTGTGGCTGTTATGCCTTTAACTGATAACCGTATCAATGGAGATGCATCATTACCAGACTCAGTATGAACATCAATGAATGGTAAAACAGTTGAAATCAACAACACTGATGCTGAAGGGCGTTTAGTTCTTGCTGATGGTATGACATATGCA
Organism: Mycoplasma sp. 4044; assembly: GCF_053851695.1. Taxonomy (NCBI): domain Bacteria; kingdom Bacillati; phylum Mycoplasmatota; class Mollicutes; order Mycoplasmatales; family Mycoplasmataceae; genus Mycoplasma; species Mycoplasma sp. 4044. The sequence goes on from NZ_JBSQBD010000001.1 coordinate 221,155, forward strand.
ATCAGAAATCTAAAAGCTACAAAAGTTGCTACCATTGCTACTCTAACAGGTGCAATCTTAGTTGGACTAGGAACTACCTACACTGGTGTTTGAGCTTCAAATGATAAAGATTGAAAAGCAATTGAAAAATCTGCTAAAACTGCCAATGAACTAATGTGAAGAATGCCTCTACATGAAGACTTTGCTAAAAACATTAGATCTTCAAAAGTTGCTGACTTAAAAAATACTGACTTATCAGGAAATGGTGGAAGTATTTCTGCTGCTATGTTCTTAAAAGAATTCGCTGAAAAAGCAGACTTCATGCACTTTGATATCGCTGGTACAAATGAACTTTCAGAAATGCCACAAGGTGTTGCAATCAAGACTCTAGCTGAATTAGCAAAAAACTTATAGTATCAATATAAACTAAAAATTGCTCTGACTGAAAAAGTCAGAGTTTTTTTTGTCTCTTTAAGACTGAAAAAGCACTCAAAATAAGAGGTAAATTAAAAAAACCAAGTTTTAAACTTGACTTTAATGTAAGTAAATTGAAAGAATAAAAAAATAAAGCATATTTAAACAAAAAATCAGTTGCCTGTTTTGTTGCTATGCTTTTTTACATTTTTATGGTGAATAAACTCATGGCAGGGGCTACAGGATTCGAACCTGCACCGAAGGGTTTGGAGTCCTTAGTTCTGCCGTTAAACTAAGCCCCTTGACATTATTTGGCTATTTTGAAATAACAAACATCACCGTCTTGCATTATGTAACTTTTTCCTTCTAAGCGCATTTTGCCAGCTTCTTTAGCCGCTTGTTCTCCACCTAGAGAAACGTAGTCATCATATGAAATCACTTCTGCCTTTACGAATTTCTTTTCAAAGTCAGTATGAATAATTCCAGCACACTGAGCAGCATTTTGTCCATTTTTAAATACCCAAGCTCTTGCTTCTATTTCGCCTGCAGTAAAATATGTTTTTTGATCTAGCATGTAAAAACTTGTGCGAATTAAATTATTAAGTCCACTTTCTGAAAGATTGTATTCATTTAAAAATGCAAGTTTTTCTTCTTCGTCTTCAAATTTTGAAAGTTCATATTCAAGAGAAACACAAATAGGAATTAATAAATCTTCAGTTTTAGCAAGATGATTTTTCAGTGTTTGATAGTGTTTGGCTTGTGTTAAATCACTTATTTCATCTTGTTTTAGGTTGGCAACATAAATAATTGGTTTAGCAGTTAAAAGCTGTCAAGATTTGATTATTGTTTTTTGCTCATCACTCAAATCTAACTCACGGACATTTTTCTCTTGCTCTAAAAAGCTACGAATGTCAAGTGCTGTTTGATATTCTAATTTTAAATCTTTATCGCCAGAATTTTGAGCTCTTTTACCAATTCTTGCAATCACATTTTCAACAGTTTGTAAGTCGGCTAAGATTAGTTCCAGATTAATTGTGTTTATGTCATCTAATGGATCAACTTTTCCATTAACATGCATTATATTTGAGTCCTCAAAACAACGCACTACATGAACAATTGCATCAACTTCACGAATGTTAGCTAAAAACTTATTCCCTAAACCTTCTCCTTTTGAAGCACCTTTAACCAATCCTGCTATATCAACAAATGTAAATGTTGCTGGAATTATAGTTTTTGTTTTAGCTAATTCTGCTAACTTGATCAATCTTGGATCATGTAATTTAACTATTGCTGTGTTGGGTTCAATTGTGGTAAATGCATAGTTTTGTGCCTCAGCCTCATTCAAAGTTAAAGCATTAAATAATGTACTTTTTCCGACATTTGGCAATCCTACTATACCTGCTTTTAAACTCATATTAACTCCTTTTTGGCAATAAATAGTATTATAAACAATTTTTACACACTTGTTAGTCTAGAGATTTCAAAAGTAAAAATAAATGCAGAAGGTATTCTTCTGCATGTAGAACTTATAAGTCTGATTTGATGTCGTTATCTGAATTGTTGTGGTTTTGATCTTCAATGTTATTATTCATTGTTGCTTGTAATTTTTTACCTTTAATTACAACAATAAGCGCTATAACTGCACCTACTAGTGAAAGAACACCGATAAATAATCCTACAAGTAAAAATATGAAAGCAACTAGTGAAAGTGATTCAATTTGCTTTACATCGTGGTTTGGTTGAGAACCTTCATTAATTGCTTGAGCACATTTTCTGATTGAGTGAATTGCAATTATTGTTAATATAGTCATTACAAGATTAACAATTGCAACAATTAAAGACACTACTTTTAGTGCTATGTAAGTGCTGAGATTGCTACTTAATGCTACACCAACAATTCAGAATACAAATCAAGCGACACTGATTACTAATGTTGTAATAATCAATTTAAAAGCTTTGGCTGACTTATTTTTCAAATCTTCCATTGAGTAAATCATTTTTCTCCTTAGAATTTATAATAATTTAAACTTTAAATATTTTATAACATTCTAAGAATTAATCTAAGTTTTTTAATTTTGAAATAGTCATAAATTTAGCAATTAAACTAACTAATGGAATGAAGAAACCGATAATTAATAGGATTTTTATGTTCGATAATCCATCGGCAGCCATTTTTTTCTCCATGTTTTGTCTTGCTAAGGCAGGATCTGCATTTGTTTGCTCTTGTGAATAATAATCGGAACGCGAAAGTTTATTTTGTAGTTCGTCTACTTTAACAGTTAATATAATTGATAAGACAAAATTAATGATTCCTAAAATTGATAAAACTATTATTGGTGCACTAATGCTTGTAATAAGATCACTTAATGCTTTAGATACTTCTGATAGGCTATCTGAGCTTGATTCACTAGTTGTTGCAATTTTAGAAACATTAATTACAATTTTTATGATGAAAACTATGAATGTGATTCATATTGCAAAGTGAAGAATAATGCTCGAGATTGCTAAACCTTTAATTTTTTTAATACTTTCATTCAAATATTGATTGTTTTCCATGAATACCTCTCTCTACTTAAAATTTTATCATGTCATTTTTTGAGATTTGGCTACTTTAAAGACTCGGGTTCCTTTTAGTCCAAAAAGAAAGAATGGTTTTGAGTGGTTTAGATAAAAATAACGAACTGTTTCCGAAACCAAATTTAGCATTAACAACAGTAGTAAACTTATTCATACATATGGAGCTATATCCTGATAGTTATTTTTTTCGCCATAACTTATTGCTAATCCAAAACCAGAAGCCCCAAAAGTCCCATAGTTAATAAAATTACGAATGTTCTTTTCGATTTCTAAAAACAAAAACGTGTATATTGAAACTTTAACACTGGCTAAAATGAATGAATTAAATATTTTTAGCTTATTTCATCCTTGTTTTTTCAATATTTCAATACTATTAGTTTCGATTTTACTAATCGCTTCATTGATTTGTTTAGAAACAACTGTCGATGAGTGTAAAGCAAAAGCAAACACAAATCCTGACACAACATTACTAAATGCGTATCAAAAAATATAGAAAATTGTCAAAGTCGGAATAATTCGTATAAAAGTAAAAATAAAGCGATTAATTCAAACAAAATATGCCTTATTTGTTTTATTGTTGGTTAGAAAAATGTTTACATAGCTGAACAAAATACAAAAAATAATTGTTACGAATACCTGCACTAACAAGTCAAAAATAAGTTTAAGCACATTCTCATTCGTTTGCAAAATTTTTCAATTTGGATTGAATAAATCATTCAGAATTGTATGGCTTTTTTTAATGCCAAAACTTGGCATTGTGACAAATGAGCAAATAACAAAAATCAAAATCAAAATCAAAAATATTCACTTCAAAGACTCATAAAGATTGAATTTTTTTAAACTATTGACGCGTGTTTTGTGTGATTTGAGTGATTTATTATTTTTGTTAACGACGCTGTGACTTAATCACTCAAGACCGAAAATAAAAGAAACCAAAAATAGCAAAGGAATCAATAACTCATGCATTTTATACATTGTCAATGATGCTTCATTCAATAACTCACCTATTCCAATCAAGCCTAAAAAACTAAACACTGAAGTTCAACGCATATTTGATTCGAAAGAGTAAAGAATATAAATGACAAATTTGTTGACTAATTGTGGCAACAAAAAACGAACAATAACGTGTGTTTTTGAAAAACCTTTTTTGAGTCAAATGTTGTATGCTTTGACATCTAAATTTTCAATTGCTTCACTCATAAATTTATGTAGTCATATTCAAGTAAATCAACTAATCAAAAGTGCTGTTGCTAGTTGCTTGTGAAAACTAAATACAAATAAATAAATATAAATAATTTCTGGAACGCTTCTGAGTAATAACATAAACACCTTAACAACAAAACTTCAGTACTTGTTGTTTGTTTTGTAGTTTGTTACTAATGCTGTTAAAAGTGCAAGAGATGCCCCTAGAATAGTTCCTAGCAATGTAATTTGAATAGTCAATAGTAAAAATTTGAAACTTAGTCAAATTAAAGATTCATTTTGAAGATATGATGATTGAAAATAAGGAGTAAAAATATTTTTAATTCCCTTTCAAAAATATTCAGACCCACCTAATGAAAAACTAAATTTCATATAGACAAGACATAAAACAAAAAGAACAATTAGCAGTAAAAAAATCAGTCATTTTAGACTTTTTTGTTTAAAATAGCGACTTTTAAAAAAGTTATTATTCATTATAAAGCCTTCTTGTAAAACTCGGTAATCTTGTCAGCATTTGTTTTTTCATAACCGTTAATTCCTACTCAGTAACCTCAGTCATCTTTTGAACTCAAAATTGCATTTTGTAATAAACTAATCACATCATCACTCATGTATTTATTAGCAACTACAACATTAAAAAGTATGGGATCTGTTGTTGTTAAAATTTCAACTTGTTCATCAGTTTTTGCTGGTGTGTAAAGGGTTGGTTCTTTTTGTGAATTGTGATATGCTCATTCACCTTCTTCTGCTAAAAAAATGTGTACTTCAGGCATTGATTTCATATCTTTTGCTCCACTTCCTTTTGGGTAGGTGAAAAAATTAGAACTTGCTTTTTGTTTTTGAATAGCAAAAGAGTCAAATTGATTTTTTTTCAAATTGAAGTGCTTTTGAAATAAAAGTTCAACAAATTTATATTTTGAGGAAGATGAACTTTCACCCAACGCAATGTTAAAGGAGCGAAACGTTTGTCAATCCTTTTCATTTCAGGCAGTCTTGATCATTGACCTAGTTTCTGGTGAACCTACTATTAAAATATCCCCGCGATAATATGGTATTTTTGTTTTTAAATCGTAAAAAGACTGATAAATTCCATTTTTATACTGATATTCATCGTTTTTTCATTCATTGAAAGGTTTCTTTGTCAGCAGTTCATTTCTTTGCATTACTGATTGTTGTAACGCTTTAGCATTGTCTACTCAAAAAAATCCTTCACTGTCGTACTTAGGAGCAAGAGTTAAAGTTTGCAAAAAAGGCTTGACCAAATTAACTTGATAGTCAGTTAAAGATGCTCTTTGCAGTAAAAAATTAGAAGTAGTTATACTTATATTGTTTTTGTGTACCAGAGCACTATCGAACAATGTTCTATCGTCACTTATGATGTTAACTTTGATTTTTATGTCTGGCAAGTCTTTAGTTTTATCATTTAATTTTTTCAACTCATTGTATTTTTGTTCAATTTGTTTGAAAAAAGTTATTTTTTCTAAATTGAAACTTTTTGACCAGGCTTGTGGCACGTTAATAATTATTTCATTATCGTTTTGCGCACAAGATACAAGCATAGGACAAAAAAGACTGCTTCCAGTCAAAAGAAAAACAAGTGGTATTGTTTTTTTTAGCTTTATTGGCATCTTTCTTACTCCGTTTATTAATATATTTAATTAATGTAATTATATAATTTTAATAATATGAAACAAAAAACTCAACAAGGAGTCGACATGCAAGCAGGATTAATCGTCAGTGCTAAAGTAAAAAAAATTTATCGAACATTTGTTTTGCTTGAAACAAGACAAAAAAATACGTGTCGTTTGAACCTTAAAGAAGTAAGTGATTTTTTTATTGCTGATTTAGAGGATATCTTCAAAATTGGCGATATGGTCGATGTTCAAGTTTTGAATTATGATGACAAAAAAGAGACATATAGTGTTAGTTTTAAGTCAATTAGACCACGGTATTTAAGAAATCCATTTAGTTTTGTATTTGATGAAAAAAATGCTTCATTTGAAAAATTAATGAAGTTTTGCAAGAAGGAGTTAAAAAATGACGGAAAAGATTAAAATAAATATCAAAAATGCTCTTAAAGACACAATCTATTTTACTTATAAAGATTTAGTAAAAGAAATTGATTACAAAATTCAGACTCGCACTGCAGAAGGGAATGAATTTTTTGGTTTTCTAGATTTACAAAGAGATGGAACTAAAATCATTGACACAAAAGATATTATCAAGACCGCAAAAGCATTGAAAAAAGATGTGCAAGCCTTAGTAGTTGTTGCTCCTAATTCACTTGCCTTACAGTCAAAAGCTGCTATCGAATTTTGTTTCGGTAAGCAAAACTGAGGAAATGTAGGTGATGTTGAAATCATCTACATCGACCACATTTTGAGTGGACGTGAAGCAGCATCTTTGAGTGAGTATTTGAGAAATAAAAAATTCGCCATTAATTTGATTTCAAAAAGCGGAAATGATATTGAAGTTTTGGCTAATTTCAAAATTGTTAAAGATATTTTAGAGCAACAAATCGGAACAAGAAATGCAAATAAATTCATAATCGTTACAACAAATGCTAACTCAGGTAGATTAAATCATTTAGCAAGAAAAAATGATTACAAAACCTTTGTTATTCTTGATAGCGTCTCAGATAGTTACTCTGCTCTTACTCCTGTTGGTCTTTTTGTTATGACAATGGCTGGTATTGATATCGATAAAGTACTGAAGGGCGCTAAAAAAGCACATGAAATCTTTAGTTTCAGTGAATTGAGCCAAAATGCAGCATACTGTTATGCTATAGCTCGTTTTGCATTACAAAAACACAACATTAATCACGAGCTGTTTGTTGCTTATGATGAAGATTTAAAATCGGTGGCAAAACTTTGACAATATCTTTTTGGCGAAGCCGATAGCAAACAAAAAAGATCACTTTATCTGGATACTGCGATATTTTCGAAGGACATTTCAACCCGAATTCAATTTATACAAGAAGGATTCAATAATTTATTTCAAACATTTTTAAGTATCGACAAAACTAACATGGATTACAGAATTCCAGTCGGTCAAGATGAAAGTGAAGACATCAAGTCACTTTCTTCGTTAACAACTAATTCACTTAAAAAACAATCTTATCAATCAATTATTAAAACGAATTACAGAATTGGGAAAATAAGAAACATTGAACTTATAGTAGAAGATCAAAGTTTCGAATCGTTTGGACATCTTATAGTTTTCTTACAAAATGCTAGTTTAATGAGCAGTTATCTACACGGACTAAGTCCTTTCCACAATCAATCACAAGGTATCTATGAAACACAATTATTAGATGAATGAAAGGGAAGATAATGGCTAACGCAACAGTAATTAAAAAATTAGAAAAAATCAAAAAGTTTGTTGATGAATATGATACAAAAATACAAAAAGTACTTAACAAAACACACACAATCGTAAAAGATCCAGAGGCTGCATTTGACAAAGCATCGGTTGCTGCTGATATTTTATTTGTTATAGCTGATTATGATGATTTTGATCCATACAATCAATATTTCAACTTTATTCAAGAAACTGAAATGGATATGTATGATGATTATACTATTTACAAGTATGAAAGCAAACTATCGGGACATAGATTTGATGTTCTATTTTCAGGAGTAGGAAAAGTTAACGCATCACTTGCTTCAACTATTGCACGTTTATATCCAAATACATACTCAGTAGTTTACAATATTGGTTCAGCATGTTCTATTCGAAAAGATGTACCTGTTTTGAGTACTCACGCAATTAGTAATGCTCGGTACTGAGATGTTGATGCAACAGCAATAAAAGATGATTCAGGTTCATCTAAATACACTTTAGGTCAAATTCCTGGAGAACCTATTAGTTATGACATTTTACGTAATGAAGAACATAGTGTAATGACTGATTACTTAGGAATAGATTATGTTTCATGAATACTAACTGGCGACAGTTTTGTTACTAAAGATAATCCAATTTTAAGTAATCCGGAATTCAAAAAATATCAACTTGTAGATATGGAGGCAACTGGATTTATTCACGGATTAATGAAAGTTTTTGGTTCAATAGGTGTAACCGGTATTTTTAAGGTTGTTTCTGACAATATTTATGATGATAATAACCCAAAAGATTATGAAAAAAATAGGGAATTGGTTTGTCAAAAGATTTGCAAATTGATGGATATACTAGTGTATGAAATTTCTATTTACGAACAAACATACCAAAAACTTATTTCATCCAAACATAAACAATTGAGCTCTATTAAAAGCAATTACTCTTACCTGGAAGCACTTTATGTGGAAGCAAAATTAATGAATACAGATAACATGGATCTGGTCTTTAGTAAACAAAGAGATAGAGAGCTTATGTCATTTATTGACAATCAAGATGAAATAATGAAATTAGCAAAACATGCTAAATTTGGATTTTCTAAAAATCATTGAGATGATGACGATGAAGACTATGATGATTTCGATGATGATGATGATGACTGAGAAAATTAAGTAAAACAAAAAAACAAAAAAGCAGCCTGCGCTGCTTTTATTATTAACTATTTTCCTAATTTGTGAACTGCTTGACGTGCTGTTTCTCATAAAATTTCTGAGAATGTTGGGTGTGGATGAATTACATTTGCTAGGTCGTAAACTGTCATTTTATGATCCATTGCCATAGCAATTTCTGAAATCATGTCAGTTGAGTTAGCTCCAACTAATTCAGCTCCCAAAATTTTTCCTGTTGATTTTTCAACAATTAATTTTGCAAATCCATAGTCACGGTGTGCAGCAATAGCTTTTCCTACAAATCCAAAGCTATATTTAGCAGCAACATATTCAACACCTTTGTCTTTTGCTGCATTTTCAGTTAGACCAACCGAAGCTACTTCAGGGTCAGTGTAGATACATCCTGGAACTGTTAGAGGATCGTAGTTAATGCTTAGGTCAGATTTTCCTTCTTTACGTAGAATATCGTAAACTGCAATAACTGCATGTTTGTAAGCAACATGAGCTAACATGTTTTGTCCTACAAGGTCCCCAATTGCGTAAACGTTTGAAACGTTAGTTTCACATTTTGAGTTGATTAGAACTTCTTGTCTTTGTCCTAGTTCAACTCCTGTGTTTGATAAGTGAGATGAATTTGGAATACGTCCAACAGCACTTAAAACAACATCTGCTTCAACTTTGTATTCTTGACCATCGATTTCGTAAACAACAAAATCCCCTTCAAGAGCTTTAGTTTTAGCATTGAAAATAAATTCAACACCATTAACATTTTTTAGACGTTTTGTAACTTCATCAGTAACATCTTTGTCTAAGTTGTAAAGAATTCTATCTAAGTTTTGAATGATTGTAACTTTTGTTCCAACAGCTGAGTAAACTTGAGCAAATTCAACTCCGATTACTCCTCCACCGATGATTACTAAACTTTTTGGAATTCTATTGAAATTGATTAGTCCAGTTGAAGTAACAACTTTACCTGATTTGTATCCTTCTTCGAAACCTGGTAAGTTTAGACGACGGTTGTGTGAACCCATTGCATAAATCATGTATTTTCCACTGTATACCTTGTCTAACACTTTGATTTCGTGGCTTCCTACGAATTCAGCTTCAGCTTCGATAGCGTCTACTTTGCTTCCTTTCATTAACATTTTAACCCCAGCAGTTAATTTGTTAACTGTAGCCATTTTTTGTGCTTGCATTTTGTCTCAGTCAACTGCTACTGAGCTTAGGTCTAAATTAATTCCTAAACCTGCTAATTGGTTTTTAACTAATTTGTTGTATTCTTCTGTTGAGTGTAAAAGAGCTTTGGTTGGAATACATCCAACGTTTAAACAAACTCCTCCTCAGTATTTTTTCTCAACAATAAGAGTTTTTAGACCATGTTTACCAGCTTCTTCTGCTGCTAAGTATCCACCAGGACCTGCTCCAATAACGATTAAATCATATTCTGCATCAATTGGTCCGTTGTAATTTGAACTCATTTTTCTCCTTTTTGACGTTAAATTTAATAATTATAAATTATATAACTTTAGGTTAAAAATAGTCTTTAAAAGGCTAAAAAGTACCATTTTACACTTTTTTAAATTTTTGCCTACTTTGATAAAAAACTATTCTTTTGATTAAAAAGTGCAAAGAAATAGCAGCAACAATTGTTGCTCTAGGCTTTTAGATAATGAATGCTGAAAATATTTTTTTCCAAAAATCACTCATTTTCTTTACAATTTGACGTTTTTACAAAAGAAGTAACAAAAAAAACTGCCAAAGTGGCAGTTTGGCGAAGCAGATTATTAAGCTTCTTCGATGTAGAAAATTTCTTCTCCAACTGTGATTTCTTGTCCTGGTGGATTAAAACTTTAGCAACTTTTCCTGAAACTGGTGCAGGAATTTCAGCTGTCATTTTATCTGTTTCAACTGAGAATAGGTTGTCACCTTCTTTAACTACGTCTCCTTCTTTAACGAAAACGTCAGCTACTGTACCTTCGTGTAGACCTTCTCCGATGTCTGTAAATTGCATTTTAAACATAATTATAAATCTCCTAATTTTTCTGGTTGTTCTAATAATTCTTTAACTCTATAGTTAAATCTTCCCATATCTCCACCATCTACTCAACGGTGATCAGCTGCGATTGTTAGTCACATTGATTTTGCTGCTACAAATTGTTTGTCTTTAACAACAACATCATCAATGATTGCTCCAGTTGCTAAAATAGCAATTTCTGGATAGTTCATGATAGGTGTTCCGTAAAGAGCTCCTACGGTACCTATATTGGTAATTGTAAAGCAAGCTCCTTGCATATCTGACATTTTTAATTTTTTGTCTCTTGCTAATCCTGCTAAACGAACGATTTCTTGTTGAATTTCAACGATGCTTAGTTTTTCTACGTTTCTGATTACAGGAACAACAAGTCCGTATGGTGTGTCAACAGCAATACCGATGTTTAATTCTCCTGGGAACTTTACTACTCCAGCTTCTTCATCAACTTTTGCTGAAAACATTGGTTGTTCTGATAATGTAATAGCAACAGCTTTTACAATAAATGATAGGAATGTTAATTTAACTCCTGTTTTTTCAACAACATCATTTAATACCGCTTTACGGTAGTTTCATAATTCAGTTGCATCTACTTTAGTTACTAAAGAACAATATGCAACATGATCCATAGCGTTTTTTAGATTTTTCGCAATAGCTTTACGAATAGGAGCTAGTTTTTCCTCTTTAGCTACTAATTCTTTTACTTTAACAATTTCTTCCATAAGTTATTTTCCTTGTTCTGCTTTTTGTTTTCTTTCAAGAATTGCTCTTTCACGTGGTGTTAGTTGTGCTTCATCTTTCGATTGAGCAGAGCATTCTCCGTCACATTTTTTAGGTTTTTTACTGAACATTGAAAAATCTAGTAAGTCGTTTGAAACTTGTAGTTGTCCTACAACAGCAGGAGCATCTTGTTCTTCGACTTGTGGTTTTTTATTTTCATCAGCCATTTAAAGCCTCCTTCATTTGATCAAGCAGATCGATAAAATTTATTAATTTATTTATACGTTAAATTATATATTAATTTACAAAAAAGAAGAAAAAACCTTGCCTTTTTTCGCTGCAAATAGCGTTTTTGGCAAGATTTTTATTATTGAGTTTTCAAGTTAATTTTGATGACTATTTTAACATTTCTTTAATTGTTTGAGCAATCTTGTTTTTGTCAACCATGAATTCTGGTTCTAATGCAGGTAGAGGAATGGTTACGTCTGGAGCTGCTAAACGAACTGGTTGGTGTGTTAAGTAGTCAAATGCATGTTGGTTAACACGAGTAATAACTTCTGATGCGATTGAGAATGATTGAACTGATTCAGTAACAACAAGAACTTTTCCTGTTTTCTTAACTGATTTAATAATTGTTTCTGTATCTAATGGTTTTAGTGTACGTAAGTCAATTAGTTCAACTCTTCCAGCAATGTCAAATCCTTCTTCGTGAAGTTGTTTTAGAGCAGCAGTAGTTTCGTGAACCATGTGTCCGTAAGTAACTAATGTTAAGTCGTCTCCTTCAACAACTACGTTAGCTTTTCCTAATTCAACTGTGTAGTATCCTTCAGGAATTTCTTGTTTGAAAGCACGGTAGTCACGTTTGTGTTCTAAGAAGATAACTGGATCTGGTGATTCAATAGCAGCTAACATTAACCCTTTCATGTCGTAAGGTGTTGATGGCATAACAACTGTTAGACCTGGAATGTGAGCGTAGATAGCTTCGATTGATTCTGAGTGGTGTTCTAGAGCTTTAACTCCTCCTCCACAAGGCATTCTGAATACAGCAGGAACATGGTATTTTCCACGTGTTCTATTTCTTAAACGAGCAGCATTTGTACAAATTTGAGCAAGAGCGTAGAATGAGAAACCTGAGAATTGGAATTCAACAACTGGTTTTAGACCTGCAACAGCAGCTCCGATTCCCATACCAGCAAGTCCTGATTCTGAAATTGGAGCATCTCAAACTCTATCTGAACCAAAAGCTTTTTGTAGACCTTCTGTAGCACGGAAAACTCCACCTTCAAACCCTGCATCTTCTCCGTATAGAACTACTGATGGGTCACGTTCCATAGCAACGTGTAGGGCTTGGTTTAGAGCACCGATGTTATTTACTGAAATTAATTTTTTATCCATAAAAATTCTCCTAATAAATATTCTTTTAATAATTGACTAGCAATTATTTTTTGAATTTTAGTCCTTCTGCGTGTTGTTCTTTTAGTTCAGCAGGCATTTCTGCGTAGGTGTATTTGAAAATGTCGTCGTATCCTTCTTTTGCTAGGTCTTTTGTTGATTCTTCATATGCTTCTTTAGCTTCTTTTAGAGCTGCATCTCACATATTTTGTTTCATTTCTTCTGTAAGAATTCCATTGTCAAATAGGTATTTTTCAATACGGTGCATTGGTTCTCATTTTTCTTTTTCTGCTTCTTGTTCTGCTGTACGGTAGATACGTGGGTTATCTGATGTGGTGTGTTGTCCTTGACGTCATGTAACGAATTCAATTAAAACTGGACCATTTCCTTGACGGATGTAGTCAGCAGCTTCTTTAGCAACTTCGTAAGCTGCTAGTAAGTCGTTTCCATCTACACGTAGTCCTGGCATTCCATATGAAAATGCACGTTGTGAAAGTGTTGGAACGATGTAGCTGTTGTGTTCTGGAACCGAAATAGCTCATTGGTTGTTAATTGCAGCTACTAATACTGGTAGGTGACGAACTGCAGCTAGGTTTAGTCCTTCATGGAATTCCCCTTCGTTTGTTCCCCCGTTACCGATTGTTGTAACAGCAATAGCATCTTTTTTACCGGTTTGTTTTAGTGCATAAGCAACTCCAGCTGCTTGTGAAATTTGTGAACCGATAACAACTTGCATTGGTAAAGCATTAACATCTTTAGCAAAGTTTGAACCTTGTTCTGATCCTCTTCAGTAGTTAAACACGTCTTTCATTTTTACACCGTGTGATAGTTGTGCTGCAAGTACACGGTAGTGAGGAACGAATCAGTCTTGTTTTTGCATAACTGCTCCAAGAGCTGATAGGGTAGCTTCTTCTCCTAAGTTAGGAGCAAATGTTCCCATACGTCCTGTTTTTTGTAGTTGTAGAGCGTAGATATCTCATTGACGAGATCTAACCATTGTTTCATACATTTTCAATAGTTCTTCATTTGATGCTGATGGTTTGTATGATTTGTCAATTAAGTTTCCATCAACGTCTAATAAACGAACCATTTCGTTTTTATCTGACATAACATATGTAGCAGATTTAATATATTTGAAACTCATTTATTTTTCCTTTCATTTTTCTTACAAGTATTGCACTTAAATTATAAATAATTTTTAATTCTTTTTTACTTGCTTGGAGCGAAAATCTTTGCCCTCTATTTTCCTTAAATTTAATAAGTATTAAGGATTTGCAAAAAGTAAAAAGTAAGATATGGCCAATCAAAGCATATTAATATAAGGTTTTTAAAATATTTACTTTGAAAAGGGTAAAATTTAGATTATTATAGTTTTTTATATTCAAAAACAAGATTTAAGGAGACAAAATGTCAAAATTTAGTGAATATATCAACAGTTTAATCAAAGAAAAAGCTGCTGAAAAAGTTCTAAGTGTTTTATTCATCGATGGGGATGATGAAAGAAGCCGTGAAGCTGCTAAATATCTACAAGAAAATAAATTAGCTAAACCTATTATGTTATTAGAAAACGAATCACAAATCGTAAATGATGGTTTAGAAAATATCGTTATGACACAAATGGCTGACAAGATTGAGGAATATGCTCAAAAACTTGTTGTTATCCGTAAAGGAAAAGAAGATTTAGATACATGCCGTAAAAATCTAAATCAAAGACCATACTTTGGAGCTATGATGATTAGAACCAAAGATGTCGATTCAGCAGTAGGGGGATTAATTTACTCAACAGCTGACATTCTAAGAGCTGCTTTTAAATGCATCGGAGCAAAACCAGGAATCAAAACCATTTCATCAATTATGGTAATGCACAAAGATGATGAAAAATTCATTCTAACTGATCCTTCAACAGTGGAAAAACCAACTGCTGAACAATTAGTTGACATCGCTAAAAATGCAACCGATTTCGCTCGCACAATGAAAATGAACGACTTGACCGGATTCTTAACATACTCAACAAATGGATCTGGAAAAGGAGAAAACCCTGACCTAGTTCGTGCCGCTGTTGCTTTAGCACAAGAAACAGACATTAACATGATTAATGGAGAAATGCAATTCGACTCAGCTTACGATTTAAAAGTTAGAGCACACAAGTTCCCTTCAGCACCTCAAAAAGAATTAGGAATTTACGTATTCCCTAACCTAGAAAGCTGTAACATTGGATGCAAAATTGCACAACGTTTAGGAAAATACGGAGCTGTTGGAGCTATTATGCAAGGAGTTAACGGAGCAATCAATGACTTTAGCCGTGGAGCAACAGTTCAAGACGTTATCGACGTTACTTCAATTACAGTTCTAAAAGGATACGAATTTTTAGACAAATAATTACTTAAGGATTAATAAAAATATGAAGAAAATTTTAGTTGTTAATGCAGGTTCTTCTTCTTTAAAATGAGCACTATACTCAGCTAACAAATTGGAACAACTTGCTAGCGGTCTATGTGAAAGAATTAACTTAGACGGAAACATTATTACCAAGTTTAACGGTCAAAAATTTGAAGATCGTGCCGACTTACCAAACCACGTTGAAGCTGTTAAAAATTTAACTCGTTTATGAGTAAAATATGGAATTATCAAAAATTTAGACGAAGTAATCGGAATTGGTTTCAGAACTCCTTTATCAGGACACAAATATCTAACTCCTGTTCACTACAATGAAGATGTTAAAAAATCAATTGAAGAAGCTGCTAAATTCATTCCGTTACATGCGCCTGCTACACTAGCGGCTGTTGAGGCTTTTGAAAAAGAATTGCCACATGTACAAAAAATTATTGCTCAAGACACAGCTTTCCACGTAACAATTCCAAAAATTAATGCGACATTCCCAATCAATCAAGAATGAGCTAAAAAATACAACATCTATAAATTTGGTTACCATGGTTTAAGTTATGACTACATTAATGACAAAATGAAAACTATTTTAGGTAAAACTAAAAACAATATTGTTGTTGCACACTTAGGATCTGGAAGTTCAGTTTGTGCTATCAAAGACTCAAAATCATTAGACATTTCAGTAGGATTTAGTTCTCTAGATGGGTTGATGATGGGAACACGTTGTGGTGCAATTGATCCAGGAATTACTGACTACTTAGTGCGGGTAGAAAAACAAGATGTTGAAGAAGTATTCAACATGATGGTTAAAAAATCTGGTTTACTAGGTGTAAGTGGTATTTCTAACGACGTTCGTGATCTACATGCCGCTTGAGAAAATGACAAAAATGAAGATGCTAAATTTGCAATTGATTTATTCTGCCATAAAGTAGTAGATTACATTGCTCAATATATTAATAAAATTGGTAAACCTATTGATGCCATTGTCTTTACAGCTGGTATTGGTGAAAACGATGATATTGTTCGTGATCTAGTAGTTAAAGGTCTAAAATCATTCGGTGTTAGACTATCGGACAAAGCAAACAAAGAAAAATATGCAGATTACAAATTAATTTCTTCTCCTGCTTCAAAAATTCCAGTTTACAAAATTAGAACAGATGAAGAAGTTGTTATTGCTAAATATGTAAAAAGTTTAGCTAAATAATTAATGCATACAAAGCCTTTATTGGCTTTGTTTTTTTATAAGTTTTGAACCTAAAGTGCTCATTAGCAACGAAATAGAACAACAAATTGAATTTATAGCTTTAATTTATTTAAATCTCAAAATTTTTTATTTTCTTTTGTGAAACGTTTTTTTATAAGATGAGTATATAAAATCTTGGAAAATAGCTATATTTAAACAAATAAAAAATAGCCAACACACCTTTTTATAGAAAACTAACTGTGACATAACTTATTAAAGGCAGCGTCTTTTAGTTGATGCGCTATAAAATCACAACGTCCTGAGAGATTAATGGTTTTTAAAAAATAACTGCTAGTGAGTTTTGACTCGTCCGTTTAAATATCTAAATATTCACTTAAATAAAAAAATCCCAGAGGATGCTGGGATGTCAATTTCTTTGTTAAAAGAACTGAGATTTTTGTTGATTTTATTGCTAACTTTAATTAAGTTTTCGACAAAACACTAAGTTTTACTTGTTTTTTACTGAGTTTTCGTCTAAAACTATTTGGTCTTTCTTTTTAAATAAAGTTAATTATTATTGATCAGCGAAGATTGTTTACTGAGTTAGCGAATCAAATGATATTTTTTCAATCTTTTTTAATTATTTTGGATATTTAATTCTTATCCTTCAATACTAAAATACCTATTGATTTTAAACAAAAAGCAAGACTGTAATCAATCTTGCTTAACTGTTTTACTTATTATTTTTCTGATTTTTTAGCACTTGCTTTTTTGGCAGGAGCTTTTTTGTCTTCGCCAGTTTTTACTTCTTCTTTTGGTTCTGGTAAAAGAATGTCACCAAAAACTGATTTGTAATTTTTAGGGTCGTTGTATTTAGCTAAAGTAGCAATAATTTTTTTGTTAATTAGAGGTAGTTGAATTTGTTCTTTTGTAATGTATTTTTTAATTTCTTCTACATCCATATTGTATAGTTTTGCTAACAATGAGTATTCATTTTCGTAATCAGCATCTTCAACTTTGATGTCTTCAGCTTTAGCAATAGCAGTGTATGTGAATGAAATTTTTAAATTGCGAACAACTTCAGTTCTGATTTCTTCTGCTAGTTTCTCTTTAGTACTTTTAACAACTTCTAAGTATTGTTCAACTGATGCGCCTTGTTGTTTTAAAGATTGTTCAAAACGTTTGTAGTATTCTGACATTTCTTTACGAACAATTTGATCTGGAAGTGGGTATTCTGAAGTTTCAAGTAATTTCTTCATAATTTCTGAAGCAAATTTTTCTTTTGATTGTTCGATTTTTTCACGTTTAGTTAGGTCTTTTAGGTAAGATTTCAACTCTTCAACAGTGTTAACATCTTTAATTGCCAATGTTTTTACAAATTCATCGTTTAATTCTGAAAGCTGTGGTCTTTTAACTTCGTTAACTTTAATTTTGAAAGTAGCTTTTTTATCTCTCAAGTATTCCATGTGGTAATCTTTAGGGAAAACAATGTCAAATTCTCCTTCATCACCTTTTTTGAATTTCTTTAGGTTATCTTCAAATCCTGGGATAAATTGTTTTGAACCAATGATAATATCAAAGTTTTCAGCTTCTCCGCCATCAAATGCTTCACCGTCTACAAATCCTTTAAAGCTAAAGTTTACCCTGTCATCTTCTTGGATTAAGTCTTCAGCAACTTCTAACATTGCATGACGTTTTAGCATTTTTTGAATTTGTTCTTCAACATCTTTTTCGCTTACTTTGATTGAAGGTAATTTAATTCCTAAATCTTTGTATTCTCCTAGTTTAACTTCAGGTAGTAGTGGATAAACAAATTCTAAAACTAGTTTGTCTTTGTCTGCTTCTAAGATGTTTCATTCTGGAGCATCTAAAATAAAATCTTCTTCTTTAACTTTAGTTGCAGCTTGTTCAGCAGCTTTTGGTAATAATTCTTGAACTGCTTGAGCTTGTACTTGACCTTCAGTAATGTATTTATCTGCCTCTGCGGCTGGAACTTTACCTTTTCTAAAACCTTTAATTTCAACTTTTTTTCTTAGTTCTTTACGGGCTTTTTCTTGTGCTTCTTGTCAAACTTTAGCTTCGATTTCTACTGATACTGATAATTCAGATTTTTTCTTATCGATTTTTCTTTTTAACATAAAAAACTCCTTTGTTATATTCTATAAAATTATAAACTAAAAACACTTTGTTAGTGTCCTAGACATTGCTTGTTTTCTTCAACACTTCGAACAATTTAGTTTCTTCAGCATTCAAACTTTTTTCATCTTTAATTCCTAGCAATGTGTCAGTTACATTGACAATAGTGTCTAAACAATTAATTTCTTTGCCTAGCACATAATCTTTTCAATTGCTAGTTATAAACACATAGAAAACTGATATTGCTGTTTTAGCTCTTACAACATCATTATTCATCGTGTCAACAATCATTTTTTGTGTGTTTGTAATTTCATCATTATCTTTCAAACTCACGCATTTTGCAGGATTTATGACTGTTTCGCCTATTTTGTAGTCATAGTCAATTTTCTTTTCGCTTAATAAAGTAAAAATCAAAATGTCAATGTCTTCTTTCTTATTAAACAATTTATTAAAATGAGTAGCTTTTTGTTTTAAGTCATCCTTCATTTTTAGAGCATTGTAAAAAAGCATTCAGTCATATCCCATTGGGTTTTCTGCCAACAAATCAATCAATTGTTCTGTGGTGATTTGAGTTTCAATGTGTTCTCTTTTTTTCTCTAAAAGTCTGTGTAAGATTGCTTGTTCCAGCTCTCTTAATTCTGGGCGATACTGAAACAAATCAACATCTTTGGCTGTTAATCTTAATTCATAAAGACTTGCAATTGGATCATTTTCTCAGTTAGCAAGTACTCGTGCTTTGACTTTTTGAAGTTCCAATTCTTTATTGTTCATTATTTTCCTCTTGGGCTTTTTTAGCCATTTCCAAGAAATTAGCAAGTTCTTTTTTCTCTTTTTCCAAAACTATTTTCTTATCGTTTACATCTTTTAGTCTACCTAATAAAATTAACACTAAATCTCATCCAGCTGAAATGATACTAATGGCAAAATATAAAATTGAGAATCCGATTGCCAAGATTCATCCAATAAATACTTTTGAATTTGTTATATCACCTTCACTATCCTTAGCAATATCAGTAGTGTTTATAATTACAGCTCCAGTAATAATTAAAGCAGTCGCTAGAAGCCCTAATAAAAATCAAATAAGGGCATTAATTTTTTTTCCTAAATATAGACTCGGGATGCCAAATCCTTTAAAAATTAATAGACTCAATAAAATGGTTGATTTTTTGGTTGAATTTTGATCAATCACTTCTTGAATTTCTTCGGGTTTAAATACCATTTTTGTCCTTTCTATAATTTATATAAATTTTATTACAACATACACTCAGATTGACTATTTTGACACAAAGTTGGGAAAAAAATCCCTTGCTTTCTTATTCTAATTTGTATAAAATTAAGAATAAAGAGAGGTAATATGTCGAAAATTACAAAAATACACGCTCGTGAAATCCTTGATAGTCGAGGAAATCCAACTGTTGAAGTTGTTCTAACAACTGAAAAAGGAGTTACAGCAAGTGCTAAAGTTCCTTCAGGTGCTTCAACAGGTTCAAGAGAAGCTTTAGAGCTTCGTGATAAAAATTCACAGTATGCTTCAAACTGATTCGGAGCAAAAGGAGTAATGCTAGCAGTTGATAATGTTAATCAAAAAATCGCTCCTAAACTTGTTGGTTTTGAAGTTTTAAACCAAAGAGAAATTGACCGTGTGCTTAATGAACTAGATGGTACTGAATACAAGTCAGTGCTTGGTGCAAATGCAACATTGGCAGTTTCAATTGCCGCAGCTCGTGCCGCTAGTCAAGAACTAAACATTCCTTTATATCGCTACTTAGGAGGAGTAAATGCCCATTTATTGCCACTACCAATGTTAAACGTAATTAATGGCGGAGAGCATGCTTCAAACACTATTGACTTTCAAGAATTTATGATTATGCCAGTAGGGGCAAAATCATTCCGTCAAGCATTACAAATGGCTAACTTTGTATTTCATACTCTAGCTAAACTACTGAAAAAAGCAGGACACGGAGTACAAGTAGGAGATGAAGGTGGATTCGCACCTAACTTACACACTCACGAAGAAGTTTTAGATTTCTTAGTTGAAGCTATTAAGGAAGCAGGATTTGAGCCCGGACGTGAAGGTGATAATGCTGTTGCGATATCAATGGACGCAGCTGCAAGCGAACTTTACAACGAAGAAACTCAAAAATACGTGTTTAAAAAATTCCATAATGCAGTTATAAACAAGATGCCTGGTTTTAGAAAATACAACAAAGCAAAATACGAATTTACTAGTGACGAATTAGTTAAATACTATGGGAAATTAATTGATAAATATCCAATTATTTCAATCGAAGATTCGCACTCAGAAAAAGACTGAGCGGGATTTGAAAAAATGACTAAATTGTACGGAAACAGAGTGCAAATAGTTGGTGATGACTTAGTTGTAACTAACCCACGTTTCATCAAAAAAGCAATTGAAAACAAATCAATCAACTCAGTGTTAATTAAAATGAATCAAATTGGTACATTGACTGAAACAATTGAAGCTATCCAAATGGCAAACAAAGCTTCAATGACTGCTGTTGTCAGTCACCGTTCAGGAGAAACAGAAGACACAACATTAGCTGACTTAGCAGTTGCTTTCAACACAGGACAAATTAAAACTGGTTCTCTATCTAGAACTGACAGAATTGCCAAATACAATCGTTTACTGGCAATTGAAGAAGAATTAGCAAAAGATAGTGAATTTAAAGGTTTAGCATCATTTTTCAATCTTTATAAATAAGTAGCAAAAAAGACTCCGAAAGCCGGAGTCTTTTACTTTTTATTATAGATTTCCAGAATTATTCATTTGCTCTAGTTTTTGCTTTAAATAAGTGTAGTTTATTTGTTGTTCTGGATCCATTGTATTTCTAAAATCATTATAATCCTTGCTTGGATCACCAAAAAGATTATTATATATATCTTCTGACATTCTCGCAGTATATATAGCGTAATCTATTCTTGAAATTACTGCTGTGGTAATTACTGATTGTGTTTTTCCTAATAGTCCTCATTTTGAAGTGAACGTATTTTGTCTAGTTTTCTTGTTTGTACCGATAACATTTGTAAGTGGTTCAAAGAAAGTATCAATTACAAGCTGTCTTAGGTCTTTAAATTTATTCAATAATTCTAGATTTTCATTACTTGGAACTAAATTAATTCCCTCTTTGATTGTTGGTGCTTGTAGCGGAACAAAATAAGTAGGGTTTGTTTTTGATCTACTGTCAAGTGTCAAGTATTCTAAAGTATCATCTTTAGCTCTTAAATCAGCATTTGGTATTGATGCAGTGCTTGCTGATGGTTTAACATCATTAATTTCAAAAGTACCTTTTTGTCCTTCTTCAGCAGAAACTTCAAACAATAATTTATTTTTTGCAAGGTCTATAGCAACTGCTGCCTTTAGTGTGGTGTTTGCTGGAACTTCAAAATCACTTGCTAGTTTAACCAATTCTCGATTAATTAGTTTCTTAACATTGTTCTCTGTTATTTCAGTTGTATAGTAGAATAGTTTTTTCTCTTGATCGTATTTAAGTTCTAATAAGTTACGAGCAGCACCATTTTGCAATCAGTCTTTAGTTTTTTGTTCTGATTGAGTATCAGAAGTGACTAGAGATAAGTTTTCAGCAATTCTTTCTGATAAAGATTTTTGTTGCACTGGATTTTTAGTGTCTTTGTTATTTGTTTCTACACAAGAGATAGCTGCTAAAGGCATAAAAGCAGTAAGAGAAAGTGTAGAAACAGCGAAAATATTAAATAGTTTTTTGTTTTTTCTCACTATTTGTATATTCCTTTCTTTCATTCTTCTAATTCTTGTTCGGTTGCTAGAACAAAGTGATCATCATTTACTTTCAATCATTTTGGTTGGTTTGATTCTGAATATTCATGAATTTTTGAATCATATACATACCCAATTAAGCTTCCTTGTTTTGAGTCAATTGAAGGAACTGCATCTAAAAGTGATTTTGTGTAAGGGTGTAATGAATTGTGCATTATTTGTTCAGTAGTTCCAACTTCTAGAACCACTCCTTTGTTCATAACAACTATTCTGTCACTAATGTATTCAACCATCCGCAAGTCGTGGGCAATAAATACAATAGTTAAGTCATATTTTTCTTTTAAATCGTTGAAGATATTAACAACTTGAGCCTGAATAGAAACGTCAAGCGCTGAAATCGGTTCGTCAGCAACAAGAAGAGTAGGTCTTAATACTACTGAACGACTGATACCAATACGTTGTTGTTGCCCTCCTGAAAATTCTAGTGGGTAACGACGTAAAACCGAATCATCAAGTCCGACACTTTTTAAAATCTCCACAACTAAGATTTTTTTTGCTTCACGTTCTGTTATGTTTTCTTTTTCTTCACGAATTTTTTTGTGTTCCATTAGAATGTCATGTGCTTCTTGTTCTCTATTTTCTAGAAGTTCTGAAGCAAAGTTTACATAAAGACATTCAAAAGCATCTTTTGGATCTTGCTTAATTTCTTTATATAAAATTGGTTTTCTTGTTTCAAATTTAGCTAAATCTTTAATTTTTTCATATGTTGCAATTATCGCTGCTTGATCTAAAGAATTTAAGTAAATTAAACGAGCATTCTTAGTGTTATTTAACCCTTCTGAAACAACTGATTCAACATTAATGTGTGGGTTAAGTGAGTTAGCAGGGTCTTGGAAAATCATTTGCACTTTATTAACCATGAAGTTTTCAATTTCTTTATATTCTTTCAGTGCTTTACCTACTTTTCAACCTCTTTGTAATTTTTTAGGTAATTCTCTACCTAACATCTTGATTTGGCCAAAACTATAAGGAATTAGTCCCACTAGTGCTTTACCAATGGTACTTTTTCCAGAACCTGACTCCCCTACAAGTCCTAGAACTTCGCCCTTATAAATATTTAAATTCAAGTCTTTTACTGCTTTGAAAGCTTTTGAACCAGAACCATAGGTAATATCTACGTTTCTGATAGTTGCTAACACTTCTTGATTATCTTTGTTAGCCAACATTTCGTTAGTTCCGGGAGTTTTGATTCTAATTTGTTGTTTTTTTACAAAACCTCATTTTTTGGTTGTTTCAATGTAAACATCATTTTCAGTAAGAAGTTTGTTTTCTGTATTGTTATTTGTTGTATCCATAACTATTTAGAATTTTTAAACTCCTTTCATAAGTCTTGAATCAATTGTGGTGGAACATATTCTGGCGCCCTTTTATCAAGTAGAGCTGATTTTACTCTGTGAGTTTCACTTACTCAGTAAAAATCTGGTTCTTGTACAAAGTCGATATCTAAAGCATAGTCGTTACGAACTGCAAAAGCATCACCGACAATGTTATTTAGATTCGAAGGAACTGAACCACGAATAGTTGCTAATCTAGAACCTTTATTAACATCAGGCATACTCATAATTAGTCCTCATGTGTATGGATGTTGCGGGTTTTTTAGAATTTCTCTAGTTAAACCTTCTTCGATGATTTGTCCCGCGTACATAATTGAAATGTAATCGGCTATTGACGCTACTACTCCGATGTCGTGAGTAATGAAAACGATTGATAATTTCAATTTTTGTTGTAAATCTTTAATGACATCTAAAACTAAAGCTTGAACAGTTGGGTCAAGAGCAGTTGTTGGTTCGTCCATAACTAGAATTTTTGGTTCTAGGGCAACAATTGCTGCGATAACTACCCGTTGAATCATTCCCCCACTCATTTCGTGTGGGTACAATTTCATAACAGCTTCTGGGTCATTAATTTTTGTCAATTGAAGGAATTCGATTGCTCTTGCACGAGCTTCTTTACGGGTTTTTACCACTCCGTTCAATAACATTCCTTCCATAATTTGTTCTCCAACTTTCATTGTCGGATTTAGTGTTGACATTGGGTTTTGAAAGACTGCTGACACAACTCTTCCACGATAATGACTACGTTCTCAATCTTTTAGACTGAATTTTTCAACATTGTTATTGTAAAGTTTAACTTCACCACTATCAATAATTGCATTTTCTCCGGTTAGCCCATATAGTAAAGAAGTGATAACACTCTTTCCAGAACCAGATTCACCAATGATGGCGTGAACTTTACCTTCATAAATTTTTAAACTTGGGCCACGTAAAACTTTGTTTTTTTGTCCTGGTACAGCAGGGTTTTTGAATGATAAATTAACATCTTTAATTTCTGCTGCAATTTTTAATTTTGTTCCGTCTTTAAATTCTTCGAATTGAACATCTTTGAAAAAATGGTCTCAGTCAAAGTGTTTTTGTTTTCCCGGGGTAAAAAAGTATTTTCAGTCAGTGTTTTTGACCTTATTTACAAATTTACGACTTTTTTTGATTAGGCAATATTTTTCATTCATATCAATCCTATCTTTGTCTTCTTAAAGCATCTTGCACACTAGCACCAATTAATTGCACGCTAGTTGTGATTAAAATCAAGATTGAAGAAGGAACAAAAACATATCTTAAGTATTGAGGGAACACTTTTTGACCTTGACTAATTAAGTTTCCAAGAGTTGAAACATCATCAATTGATAAACCTATGAAGGCTAGTGATGTTTCAGAAAGAATAACTCCAGGAATGGTAAATACTAATTGAGTAATTAAAATTGGCAAGATAACTGGAACATAATTTTTTAATATTTTTCAAGTAGGAGTACCTAAAACTTTTGAAGCAGATACTCATTCAAAGTATTTTGCTCTTTTAACTTGAGCTCTTATTTGGTTTGCCATTCCGGTTCATCCAGTTAGTGATAGTGAGAAGACAATTACTCAGAAACTTGGGCTAACAACAACAGTCATTAGAATCAAGATTAAGATGGTTGGAACAACTGAAATAATTTTGATAATGAAGGTTAAAACAACGTCAAATTTGTTGAATTGTCCCATCATAATACCAAATGTTACTCCAATCACAACTTCAATCAAAGTAACCATAAATGCAAGTCCTAATGAATAACGAAGACCATGTCATAATCTTGCTCAAATATCACGTCCTAGATCATCAGTTCCAAGGAAGTGGTAAACACCATTACTGTCAGAACTACTGAATGTTAAGAAACGATTATTAACGTCTTGGGTATTTGGGTTAAGAGTAAAGAATGGAATAATTAGGGCAAAAATAATTAAGATTGCAAGAATTAAGAATCCTACTACTCCTCCAAAGTTTTTAGAAAAACGATAGACGAATTCACGGAAGATTTTTGGTTGAGAACCCATGTGAGTATCAGCTTGATAATCAAATGCTTCTCCAATTAGTTTTCATTTTTGGTAGTTAATTGGTTGAATAAACTGATTTGGTGCATCCATGATATTTTCGCGGTTTGTTTTTCCCAATTCTTGTCTTTTCTTCATATTACTAAATTTATTTTTCAGTCAGCTCATTATTTACCTCTTCTTCTTACCCGTGGGTCAATTGCTTCGTAAAGCATGTCACGGAAAGCATATGAAAGAATAGTTAATAGGGCAAACATAGCAATTAAGAAAAGAATAACGTTATAGTCTTTTGATTGAATTGCTTGTAGTAGAGTTGCTCCTGAACCAGCGATGAAGAAAATTTGTTCAATGAAGATACTTCCAATGAATGATCCAAAGATAACAGCAGGGAAGAAAGTGGCAATTGGGAAAAGTGAAGGTTTTAATGCATGTTTTCACACAAAACGGTTTTTCGATAAACCTTTTAAGTAAGCAAACTTAGCATGCACTGAATTTAGCTCACGGTTTAATTCAGTTCTTATATATTTAATGTAAACAATAATACTTCCAAGCGATAAAGCTAAACCAGGAAGAATGTAAGTTGCGAAGTTTTGTTCTTCAAAAATGTAAGGAAGATTAACTAGACGACCAATGAATAGTAACACTAGCGCAAAAACGATCGAAGGCACTGAACTGAAGATTGAAACAAAGAAGGTTGAAACGTTATCAACAATTTTTCCTGGGTTTTTTCCTACTCAGATTCCTAGTGGAATTCCAATTCCAACAGTTAGTAAGACTGAGAAAATTCCAACTAAGAATGATTTATAGAAACGAGATCAAATAAATGAGTTAATGTTTTGACCTGGGAAAAGAGATAATGAGATACCGAAGTCTCCGTGGAATAGATTTTTTAGATAACTTAAGTATCTTAATCCTAGTGGTTGATCTAAACCGTATTTTTTCTCAATTGCTTGTCTTGATGCTTCATCTAGACCACTTGTTAATGAGTTAGAACCTGGGACTAAGTTAATTAAAAAGAAAGTAATGGTAATAACAATAAACGCAATAATGATAAATTCAAGAGCGATTTTTAGAACTTTTCAAAGTGCACGAAGAACAGGAGAATCGATAGCAGACATTTTTTGCATAAATGTCATTTTTCTGTTTCTCTGACTACCAAAATGCACTTTATTATCATTGAGCTGGTAGATTTTGTTATCGAATAAAACTTTTTCTTTTGCCATTATTATGTTCCTCTCTGTCTTGGTAGTCCTGGTCTTGGTGGTTTAGTTACATCATAAGCGTATTGCAAGTTGAATGTATATAGGCTTGAAGTTCCACCAACTTTTGTAATTTCTCAGTTGGTGTCAACTTCCATTAGTGGCACAACTGGGCTGGCATCACGCACAACTTTTTCTAATAAAGCAATAAATTGGAAAATGTTTGCTTCGCTATCTCAGTATTGTTCTCTTTCTTCTTTTGTAAAGTTTCCTGAGAAGAAAGCATTTAGTCTAGCAGTGTAATCCACTAATGATTCACCTTCTCTTTGGTAAGCTAAATCAATAAATTTAGCTCAGTAGTCTGGTTGTGACTCAGTTGCATTTTTCAAGTGTTCATCAATCATTAGTCTTTCTTCAAGACTTTTTTCATCTGGATAGTTAGGATCTTTTTGTTTTGTAAAATCAATAATTTGATTGATTGTGTAAGTATGTTTTACATAAAGATTGAATAAACGATTTATTCTTGAAGCTTTAATGTTGTCATTTGTTGTTCAGTGGTATTCTAAAGCGTTTTTTACCACTGTGTCAGTTCATAGGTTTTCATCTTTTGATTCTGCTTTAAGAGCAAGTGATTTAGCAATAACTTGTGCATATTTTTGCACAAAATCACTTTGTTTAGCAGTACTATCTGCATTTTGGAACTCGTCAGCAGCAACATCATTTGTTTCTTCTAAAACTTTGTTGATATAAGGCATTACTGCTTTTTCTTTAGTTAAATCACTTTGCCCTGAATTTTGCAATGCTTGTAAAACATAGTCCGATAAGTAATCAGCGTATGTAAATGAACCAACTGGGTTGTTCTTAAATCCAATGTTTTTCTGTGAAAGTGAGTCAATTTCGTCAGTTTTAAAGAAAGCAACTACATAGTCAGACGCACCACTACCACCAATACGGTCATAGTTTTGGTAAATGATGTCATATTTTCCTTCTTCAATTCAAGAAGCATATGTGTTTTCTGGTAACGATTTGTTTTCAATCACAATAAATCCATCTGACATAACTTTTAATGCTTCTTTTAGATATTGACCGGCTTTTTTATGTTCATCTGTTGAATTATTTATGTAACGTAGTGATATTGATTTTAAGCCAGGGTGTTTTGCTTTGAATCTATTTAAGTAATATTTAGCAATATCTTGACTGTAAGCTAGGTCACGACGATCAGTTTTTTCAAAATTGTATGATTTTGACTGGTGTACAAAGAAATCATAGTTTTGAATTGGTAATTTCACATTGTTTCTTGTCAATGTGTCTTGATCATTGAAATATAACTCAATGTTTTTACCATCTGCTGCTTTATATTGTCCAAAAGCAGTTCAAGTAATAACTGGGAAACTAAAGTCTCAACCAACTGATTTAAGAATGGCTTCACGATCTACTGCATAGTAAATTGCATTTCTTAAGTCTTGATCTTGAATATAACTTTGCGCATTTGTTTCATTATCTAGATTAAATCCAAAAGCAATTGTTCCATATCCAGAGTTTTTGTTTAGATATTGTTTATAAACTGGATCAGATCAGTAATTATTAATTTTGTTTGCTGGAATGTATGCTTGTGAAACATAACCATCTTCAAACAATGTTGAGTTAATTGTTTTATCAGTTGAGAAATAAATCTTAATTTTGTTTGAAATTACATTATCCGCATCAAAGTAGTCTTTGTTTTTAGTTAGGATTAAGTATCCTTGAGGCCCTAAAACCACATCACCATCCTTGATGATAAAAGGTCCTGAAGTTAAGAATTTTGAAGGTTCTGAACCATAATTATCAATTCCACCAGCTTCCATTTCGACATATTTACGATTGATTGGATAAAGTTTGTCTAAAACTTGTGAAAGAAGGAAAGCTAAACTTGGTGTTTTGTTTTCATCAAAAACAATAGTGAATGCATTTTCATCGTTTGAAAGAGTGGCAATATCAGCAGTTATGGAACCATTTGCTGAATCTACAGTAAATGATTGATAAGGATTCAAGAATTCGTTTTTGATTAATTTTACTTTGTAGGTCTTACCATTTTTCAAAATTGTAAAGTCTTGAATGTCACTGTTAATTGAAAATGCTTTGTTTTCTGTTAGTGACAATGATTTGGCAACTTCTTCATTAGTGTAATCTCTAAAGATTTGCCCTGTGTAGAAACCAATGTTTTTTGCAGCTTTTTTGATTTTTTCAACGTATTCTTGGTCACCAGGAACTTGTGAGCTTCAAGCTTCTTCTGAGGCATCTTCAATGTATTCTTTTTTATCGTTAGTTGATCAAGGTGCTTCAATATATTTACGGTAACCAAAAGGATTTTTATAGTTTCTTCCGAATTTCAGTGCGTATTCTTTTTGAATTGCGATAAATTCATCAACACCTTTTAGACCAATTTTTTCAATGTTGTTTAGTTTTTGCGAACCTGTGTTTAGATCCAAAATGTATTCTAAGTAAGCACGAATATCGGCTGCAGTAACGAAATCTCCATTGCTTCATCTATTTTTTTGATCATTAACAAACCCTGTTACAGCCATGTAATTATTTGGGTTACGAGGGTTTCTGAAAGCATAAAGTGATGCAAGTCTAGTAGGATCTGCTCCTAAAGAAGGACGTCCGGTTCCTCCTAGAATTTGGAAATCATGAATTCCATAGTATGAACCACTAACTTCACCATATCCATTTTTTTCTTTTAATTTGTCTTTTGATATGTTGAAAAAGTCATCAAAATTTGATGAATCTTTTAGTTTTGAAGTATCAACCATTGACATATAGAAGTTATTTGTTTGAATGATTGATTTTAAGTTAGTTGTTGGCCCATTTTTAAGGAACGCATCAACTAGTGAAGGTAAAATTTTGTCCATTGATTTATAACGAACATAGTTTAGGTTATTGATTGGTTCAGCAGTCAGACCCAAGTCATAACTTAACTTTATTTCTTCGTTTGAACCACAAGAAACCGCAATAGATGGTACTAATGCAATACTTGCGAGCGGCAGAGTGGACAGTAATTTTAACAAGTTATTTTTTTTCACTGTTCCTCCTATCCTGTTATGTTGAATTGATAGTCAATATCAATAATTACTTGGTTAATGTCGCCATTTGCGTTGGCTGCGTTATTAATTAATTTAACTGGTGCTTGCTCAACAGCTTTTCCGTTTTCTGACATAAAGTCATATCCAGTCATGTTAAATCCTGGCAATGTTTCTTTGTTTTCGTTAGCAAAGTTTACATAGTATTTGTGTTTTGGTTCTAACAATGTGTTTCTATATTTAGCCATTAGAGCATAGTCACTTAGTCATGAAGTGTATCCATATTTATCTTCAAGGGTTTGTTTTGAAGTAATGTCACCTTGTTTTTCTAAATAGAATAAGTTATTAGTTTTAGCAATATTTACTGGTAGGTATAGCTTTTTACCACTATCAACATCAGTAAATTCTAGATATTTAATTTTTTCAGCCTGTTCTTTTTTAACAAAACCATACATTGAGATAGCATCAAGTTTTTTATTTCTGAAAATTCCAGCAACAGTTCTTTCACCAACTCCAAAGTTTTTCATTTGTGAAACAAAGAATGCTTCAGGACGGTTTGTGATTTTGTTTCCATTTCAATCCTTGATACGAATAGTATCGTCTTGGATAGCATTTAGATTATCATCGTAAAGCTCAGCACCAATAGTTTCTTTTTGTCAACGATCTTTGAAATATCCATTGCTCTTAGTAATAAATTGTCCAAAGTATGAAGATCTACGCACTTGGTCCGTATTAATATCACTTGCTTGAATTGAATTTTTATTCATCTCTTCAGTTAATGCAACAAGTTCGTCTTGTCTTTCTTTCGAGATTTTTAATAATTCTTCAGCAAGAGCAAGTTGTTTCTTTTGAATGTCCGCTTTTTCTTTGGCGCTTAGAGTTTCACTATTGTTATTTAATTGCTGACTTAGTTTTTTGTATTCACTTTGTTTTTCTTTTAGATAGCTATATTTTTGATAGATAGCTTGATCTTTTTCTAGACGATCAACACGCGCCTTATATGATGATGCAAGTGCAACTGAATTAGCAATAGAATCAATATCGATTAGTGTTGAATTAATGTAATTTAGTTGTGTACCATCAACAACGTAGTCAAGTCCGGTTGTAGCTTCGTTTACATTGCTCAAATATTTAGGTAAGTTACCAAAGTTTTGAGTTGAAGGAATGTATGTAGTTTGCACATAATCACGTGTTAATGTTTCTGGTAAGTTGTAAACATAGTCAGTGAATTTATCTTGAATTTGTGATTCAGTTCTTGTTGCTGCATAGTCAATAACATCTGATGAAGGTTCACCATCTGACAATATTCCATAGTAGATATCTACGTAATATGAACGAATTCCGTAGTTTTGGAAATATAAGATATTACCCATAAACATCGATAAGTCATGAGCGTCAAAGTTGTGCTCTAGAGTTTTTAAAAGGGTTTCTTTTTGTTCATCATCATTTGCTCTTCGATTAGCAATCGATTCCATTTGTTTCTTAACTGCATCAATAATTTGATCATATGAATAAGCAAGGCTGTTTTTGTCCTTTGCTTTTTGTTCAGCAACAAGTTGCGGATCTTCATAGTAATTAGCAAATATTGGGCTTAAAACATCAATTCCATAGTCTTTTGAAAGAAAGGCAGCATTTTTATCTAAGCTTTCAACAACACTAAAGTTTTTAACCCCTAGGAATAGTCCTGAATGTCTGAAACGATACATCATTTCATTAGCTAGAGATTGTTCTGACTCAGTTATTTGATTTAATTTTTCATTGTCTTTTTCGTTTTCTAGCAAGTATTCTTTGAAGCTATCTAAGTCAAATTTTGATTTTACATAATCAATGTCTCAGTTTCATGTTACTTTAGAATCGTTGATTGATTTAGTTGCCTTTGAGTAATCGATTGAACCGAAACTCATCAAGTCATACATTGACATGAATACTGGTGTAGGTTGTAATGAGTCACCTACTTTTACTTTTAATCATTTTGCGTTTTTGCTATTGATGAAGTTTACAAGTTTATATTTTTCTACTTGCATTGCATAACCAGTAGTTTTTATTGCAATACCGATAACTTCTCTTCCTTGTTCATCAAAAAGAGCATCTCTAAGTGCTCCGAACGAAGGAGTAGAAACTAATTCAGGAACTAATTTATTATCTTCAGTTTGAGTTGCTCTTACTAGCGCAAACTTGTTTTTTGCTAAGTCTTGTGGATCAGTGCTTCCACTAGATAAAACTCCTAAATAATCTAAAAATCCGAATCTAAAGTCAGACATTAACTTCCCATAGGCAGCTGGAGCTCTAAATCTTTGAAGTGCTGATTGTATGCTCTGTGTGAAACCGTCATTAGATGAATAAATGTTTTTTAAGAAAGCAGCATCTTTAGCATATGGAAATACAAATTCATCATATTTTTTACCCGATTTTGTGAATCCTAATACTTTCGCAAAGTTAGAATTATCAATTTGTGTATATGCTTTCTTACCTAACTGCACTTCTTGCAATAGTGTGTTGTAAGTTAGTCACAAGTCATAACCTAAGTTAGCTTGATTTCCTACTAAATTGAAACGAGTATATTCACCACGGTTTGGTTGTTGTGGGTCATTTATAAACAATTGGTTGTTGTTTGAAGAAGTGAAATCAGCAGCACTTGAATTTCTTTTAATTAGTGATTCTTCAACATCTGTAGAGATTCCTGATTCAGCAACACTTCTTGTTGAAACGTTAGCACTTCCACCTAAAAATGTTCCGGCATTATTTCATCCACTGTCATTAAATTGAGTGATTACTAAGTTGTTAATACTTGAGTTAATTAATTGTTCTTGAGTTCTTAGATAATTAATATCCGAAGCTGAAAGTGGAGTGTTTAATGTTACATTGAAAATTGGCTGATTGTCTTTTGTTTTTAAGTTAACTTTGGCAATAACCGTTTGACCATCTTGGTTGGTTGCTCATTCAAAAACTCTTACGTTGATTTCACCATCTGGTTCAACTGTTGAGAATTGTGATAATGGTGTGTTTTGCCCGTCAGTAAAGTTACTTAAAACTTCTTGTGCGGCAGCAGAAACGAATTTGTAAGTTGCTAATTCATCAGCTCCTGCAGTCGCATTATTTTTTTCAGTTTTTGTAAATACTTTAGCATTATTAATTCCACTTAAAGCACTGCTAATGAATGGGTTTAGAGTTCCAGAATTTTCATCAAATGAGTTAGCAAAGAATAAATCTCTTAGCCCCACTCCTCTTAGCTTAGCGGCCTCAACGATTCCATCTCAGTCTTGCAAGAAACGGCGTTCTTTATTTGCAACAATTTCTGATGTTGAAGCGCTTGTTGAACTTTTTCCTCAAATTAAGTCTTTTGTTTCGGTAATTCATTCACCCTTGTTGTTAATAAATTTGTATCTTACGAAATTTCCATTTTCAGTTGGGATTCCATTAGCATCTACACGGTCGAAATCTAAGTTAGTTCTAGCTTCTAAGTAATTTCTCAGCGCTTTTGCTGAATAGAATGAGCTATCTGTAGCTCCTCCACGAGTTGAAATTCCTCCAACTAGAACTGCATTGTTTGAATCATCAATAGCTTGAGTTCTTTCTAATGTTAAGTGGTGTCCATATTCGTGGGTTCCAACGTATTTTAAGAAGTCAGTTGAAATTCCTTCAAAATCGTCTAAAACTGCTTGCATTAGTAATGGTAATCCTACCCGATCAGAATCTTTAAATCCATAGAATTCTCCATTTTCTAGAGTATATTCATAGTAACCTTTGTCATTTAGATGTTTTGCAATGTGAGGTCCTGTTTGTTTAGAAAGAATTTCAGGGAATTTACGAACAATTTTATCTAAAAGTCCTGGGTAAGCTTCAATGTAAACTTGATATTTACGTCTTTCTAATTCTGGTAGTAAATTTCCTTTTTCATCAGTGGCACTAACATCAAGTGGAGTCATTCCAGTAATTAGTGGGTTAATTGATCCAACATATCCCAATGAATCTTTTAGTGAGTTAAATAAGTCAAGTTGTACTTCATTTCCTTTGTTTGCAATATCTGTTGAAAATGAGCTTACACTGTCTAGAAGATTTGTGTCACTATCTTGGGTTGTATTTCTAGCTTGTGAATTATTTTTTGAAGAATTTAAAATTGATTGAATATCGCTTCAACTTTTATCGCTGTCACCTTTAATTAAACTACCCAAGATATCATTTACTTTGTCAACTCATGCTACAGAAGAATTTTCTTGGCTAGCAAGTTGGTCTTTTTCAGCTTGTGCATCTTCAAAAGTGATTTTTAAATTTCATTTATCGTTTTCATTAACAACGTCTAATGATTTTATTGTTGCACTAACAAGTTTGAAATTTTGGCTTCTTGCTATTTTTGAGTTTAATGCTGATAGTTTTGAACCAAAGAATTGTTTTTGGCTTCCATCTTCACTGCTAATTAAATAAACTTTTTGATTTGCGTAATTTTGCACATCATAGAAGTCAAGGAATCCTTTGATATCTTCTTGCCAAGCTGATGATAGAGATAATTCGCTTCTATTTTGTGTTAAGGTTTTTTTGTCTTTTACCAGAGCAGTGTCTACTACATTACCATCTTTGTCTTCAAATCTTACTCATAATATTTCATGACTACCTGCTGAAGTTTGTTTTGTTCCAGGAGCAAAACCTTTCAGGGTCATTAATTTATAATCATTTAAACTTGTATTTCAGTCTTTGTATTGTGAAAGTGTTCCGTTTTGTAGATTAGCAAACTCTTCCTGAGTAATGTTTTTTGGAAGAATAATAGTTTTTAGGTCTTCATTAACAACTGAAACAGAAGGGTCTTCGCTATATTGTAAGTTCTCTTTGTCTAAGACTAAAAATTGCTGCCCAATAAGCGCACTTGGATAGATGATAGCGTTAAAAGGTTTGACTGCTTTGCCATTAAATCCTTGAAGTTGTGTGTTTTGCAGTACTGTTGCTAAAGGAATATTCTTTAAGAATGTATCAATTGTTGCTTTGTCTTTATTGTCTTCGAATACTGAGAAAGTTAATGAGTCACTTGCATTTCCTTGTCCCCCAGCTGATGAGAACATAGGCATTGAACCAAAGAATGCATCTGGGAAGAATTTAATTTCACTTTCTTCCTTGTGAAGAGTTGAGTGTGATCCTAAAGTGATTGAGTTACCGTTTTGTTCAACTCCTGGCACGATTCTAAAACTATCTAAAGTCATTAAATCTGGTCCTCAAGCGACATTAGTGATAAATCATTTGGTAAATTCTAAGAATTGTTTTGGTTTAACTGCTAGAACATATTCATCGTAGAAGTGAAATGATCCATAAGTTACTTTGAAAATAAATGATTCTTGATAACGTTTGTAGTATTCTGAGTAGAATTGTTCAAATGTTAATTTTGTGTTTTTGTCTTCATTGAAGTAGAAAAATACATTTCCATCAGCATCTTCCACATAGCCAGCAACATCTTTGTCTTTTAGCGGGTTAGTAATTGCAATTTCAGGACTTAATTCATTGTTAGCATACATCTTGCTAAAGTCGTTGCTAAACTTATCTTTTTCAGTTGGAGAAATTTTCCCTCTAACTTCGTCCGAGTTTTTAGCAAAGGCAATCATAGTACCAATAACAGCACCGGATGCTGCTGCGATTGCTCCTAGAGTGATTGCTACTTTAACACTTAATTTTAATGCCATAAAAATCCCTTTCTGTTGACACTCACAACACATTCTGGTGTGTTATTGAGTGAAAATTTTGTATATATGAAATATATAAAAAATAAATATACTTAAAAAGTATAACATATAAAGAGGTTTTTTTGTGTTGTTAACAGTTGAACTGTTCATTACAAAGGGGGCATTTTTGTGCATAAAAGTTTGTTAACTGTTGATAAAATTAAGGTGATTAACCACTCACTAAGGAGATAAAATGCAAGTTAAATTTAAAGGAAACAATGTAACTTTAGAAGCTTCACAATTAAAAGTTGGAGACAGCTTTCCAGAATTTGTTGCAACAAATCTAGATCTTTCAGACTTTAGTTCAGCCGATCTAAAAGGACAAAAGCGTCTAATTTTTTCAATCCCTTCAATTGACACAGGTGTTTGTGAAATGGAAACAACAAGATTCATGAATGAATTTAAATCGAAACCTAATCCAGTTGTTGTTATTTCAATGGATTTACCTTTCGCTTTGAATCGTTGATGTGCAGCAAAAAATAATGAAAAAGTTGTAACAGTAAGTGATTTTAAATATCGTGACTTTAGTAAAAAAACAGGAACAAGAATTGCTGAATTAGGACTTTTAACAAGAGCAGTGTTTGTAGTTGACGAAAATGACAAAGTTGTTCATGTTGAATATTGTCAAGAAGTTGCTTCAGAACCTAACTATGAAGAAGTAATGAAATTCTTTTAGACTGAAAAAGTACTCAAAATAAGCACTTTTTTCAACAAATAAGCAGCCCGTAAAAGGCTGCTTTTGTTTTAATTATTCTTGTTTTTCAACGATTTTATAAATTTCATCATCAATTCAAACGATATCACCAACATAGACTTTTTGTCCACGACTTGTTACTTTTTCACCATTGACAGTTACTTCGTGTGTAGCGATGAAATATCTTGCTCTTCCACCTGTTTCAATGATGCGCATTTTTTTTAA
Source organism: Mycoplasma sp. 4044 (assembly GCF_053851695.1). Classification (NCBI taxonomy): domain Bacteria; kingdom Bacillati; phylum Mycoplasmatota; class Mollicutes; order Mycoplasmatales; family Mycoplasmataceae; genus Mycoplasma; species Mycoplasma sp. 4044. The sequence goes on from NZ_JBSQBD010000001.1 coordinate 257,730, forward strand.
TAGTTGCGAAATTTTAATTTCTTTACCTGTTATTTCAATTAGCATTATGAACTGTGTCCTTTCTGTGGTGTAAGTAATTGTACAATATTTTTATTTTCTTGACTAGTTACAACTATTCTCTGATTATTTTGTGCGAATAAGATATTTAATTGTCCTTCAAAAACATTGATGGCATCAGTCAAGTAACGATTAATTACAAGAATATCAAGTTTTTCTTCTCCATATTTGAAATCAGTAGTTTTAATTTCTGCTTTACCAACTTCACTTGTTTGACTTGAAACGCTTAATACACCATTAGCAATGGTAAGCCTAATTTTGTTGTTTTTTTCACTATTTAATAATTTTGCTTTCGTCAAAAGACTGCTTAAATTTTTCTTATCGATTACTAAAACGCTGTCAAAAGTTTTGGGAATAACCTTTGAAGTATCTTTATATTGAAGACGTGAAATGCTTGATTGAATGATTGTTCCATCATAAGTAAGACTGATTTTTGACTCGTCAACATTAAAATCAACTTCGCCCTTAATTTCGAAATTCAAGATATCTCTTAAGTTTTTAGGTAATATCAAGAATGAAAATTCAACATCTTTATCAAATGGAATTGACATTTTTGCTAGTCTAAAACTATTAGTTGCAGTGGCTATTAAAGCTCCATTTTTTGCTTCAATGTTAATCATATTCAAAACTATTTGATTTGTCACATTGTTAAAATCTGTTGCAAAAGCGACATTTTTGTAAATTGATTTTAAATCTTCAATATTCAAGCTTACATTGTTTCCGATTTGTCTGAAATCCATTTCTGGATATTCAAATGGATCCATTAGGCTGATTTCAAATTTGTCGTTTTCGGTTTTTACCAATAAATTTTGTCCGCTTTTCTTAAGTTCAATAATACCATCTAAGTTTTTTACTATGTTTCTAAATAAAATTAAAGGAACCAAAATTTTTCCGGCTTCAATTACCTGACATGTTTCCATGTCATAATGTTCAATTTCTTTACCTGTCGAAAGAATAGTATGTTTGATTGCCAATTGTTCATTTGAGACAATGAATGTAACTTTTGAGTCGATCGCTTCAATCAAAATTCCTTTCAGCGAAGCTAGATATGTGTTTCCGTCGTAAATTTTAGCCGCTCTTTCTAAGGCTTTATCTAGTTGAGTTTTTGAAATTTTTATATACATCTTGATCTCCTATTTCAACTTGCGAATATTATCATCAATTTTTTTTAGTGCTGTTTTTAAAGCATTGTTTGTTTTAGCTTCTGCTTCAATGCTTTCAACACTTGCCATTACACTTGAGTGTGCTTGAGCAAAAATGTCTCCAATTTCCTGGAATGTTTTATCTAGGTTAGTACGAATCACAAACATTGCAATCCGGCGTGCTTGCACAATTGGCTTAAGTCTTGTTTTGCCAAGAATATCCTTTTTGTTGATATTGTAATATTTACAAACAGTTTCTATAATTTTTTCTGGTGTTATTGAATCTATGTCAGCTTCAGTGTTTTGGAATACTGTGCGTTTTAGATAAGTTAATGTTGGTCTAAAATCAGTATCATTCTTTTTGAAAAGCGCTATTTTATTGATTGCTCCTAAAATTGCCCGTACTGATGAAGAAAAATTCCGTACAAAAAAGCTATAACACTCTTCATCGAAAATGTTTGGATCGATATCAGCTTGTTTGAATTGAAATCTAAACATTTCTTCAACATCATTATTATTAAAACGGTTAATTTGCAAAACTAATCCAGCTGAAAAACGAGTAATAAAACGATCTTCAAATCCACCCAGTTCACGTGGTTCTTTGTCAGCAGTTACAATAATTTGTTTCTTTTTGGCAATATGGTTGTTGAAAATGTTAAAAAGTACACTCTGTGTTGAGTCTCTACTTCCATATTCTTGAACATCATCAAACATTAAACAATCATATTGTCCTAAACTTTCAATTAATTTAGCAATAGCTTGTTGATTTTTATTTTGCAAATTTAAGACTATGTCACGAGTAAAAAGCTCAGGAGTAATATAAAAGCAACTTTTACCCTTTTTTTCTAACTCATTAGCGATAGCATGCAACAAGTGGGTTTTTCCAAATCCTGATGCTGAATAGAAAAATACTGGAGTATAAGTAGCCTCTTCTCCATCGTTAATTATTACTTTTGCTCCCATTAATGCTGACTTGTTAAATTCTAATTGCGCATATTTATCCAGTGTTAATGATGATGAAATTCTGTAAGACTTTGCTACACGTGAACTAGGTTTTTGGCGAGCACTGCTTTGAATATTTTTAGGCAAATCATTGATATCAGTTATATAAATTACGTGCTTGTTTTCATTAAAAACATCTTTGATTACCCGAAACACATAAGCTTTAACATTTTCATCTTCAGTCAGTTTTAAATTATTCTTGTTAGTTAACAAGAAAACTCTATCATCATACTCTGCAACTAACTTTAGTTCACTCAAAAATGTGTCATAAAGAATTTGGTCAGTATTAGAAGAAAGAAAATCTTCTTGAATTAGGGTGTTTTTGCTTTCTAAGTCGAATTCTTTTGAAGTAAATTCATTGTGATTTGAAGTCATAAAAAAAATTATAAATAACATTTACTTTATAAAGTAAATTTGAAATAAAAATTGTCAATTTGTAAAGTTATTTACATAGTTATTGACAATTTATTTACACAAAAAGCACACAAAATGAGTGTTTTTTTGTTTTATTGACAAAATTTGCTTGTCGTTTTTAAATTTTTTGTTTAAGGGTTGCAAACAATACCTTGCTCGCTGCCCCTTTATACTTAATGTATAAAAGAATAAGGTTTTTGGTAAAATAATATTACATATTTTCAAATTTATCAGCTTGAAGATAATCAAAATATTAGTTAAAAGGAGTAATTGTGAAAAGAACATATCAACCTAAAAAACGTAAACACATTAAAGTTCACGGTTTCCGTGCTCGTATGCAAACTAAAAATGGTAGAAAAGTTTTAGCTGCAAGAAGAGCTAAAGGAAGAGCTAAATTAACAGTTTCAGATGAAAAATAGTTAACAATGAATAAAAAACACGTTGTTAAGAAAAATTGAGAGTTCCAAAAAATAATTGATGGCAAGAAGCAGTTTGTTTCTCGCTATGTAATCGTTTATTATGAAAAATGACCTACATTTCAAGTTGGAATCTCTATTCCCAAAGCTTTTGCAAATGCTTGCACTCGTAACAAATATAAAAATCAAATACGCCAAATTGTTCGTAAAAGCGATTTTTTTAATATCAGTGCTCGCAGTGTCATCATTGTAAGAAAAGATTTTTTTACAATCGATTTCGCTAAAAAAGAATTGGAAATAAAAAAACTATATGAAAGGATTCGTAGTGTCGTACAAAAATAGATCTAAACATTACGACTTCTTTAGCCCTAAATCAAAACAAGGAGCAAATACACCTGAGGGTCGGAAAAATATCCTGAAAAAGATTTGAAAATGAATCAAGATTTTACTAATTATTTTCGTAATCGGAACAGGACTTGCTGGCTGTGTGCAATCGTTTGTTCTTCGTTCACCAGTTAAAATCGGAACAGGTTTTGAAATGTACGGTGCAAAAGAAGAAGTTTCGCCTAACGTAGCGCCTCTACGTTACAACGACAATACTGGTACTTTTGAAAACGTCAACACTGGCGGATTCACAAATGGTAACCCTTATGTTTGAAAAGAAGATAAGCAAGAACTAGAAGCTATCAAAAACCAAATCAATAACAACGGTGGAAAATATGGTGAAAAATACACACGTAACCTTGCTTTCCAATTGCGTGATAGTAGTAATGCTTTAATTAACAACTCAGATGCTAATAAGGGTGTAGTTTATAACAATGGCACAAACTACATGGTTCTGTCTTATGGACAAACCAATAAAGATGGAAGTGTGTCAAACGTCATTACAAACTACGACTATGTAACAAAACTAGAAGACATTTATTTCTTTGACTTTGCTATTACAAGTCTTCCAAAAACAAATAACTCAACTGATGCTACAACTAACAATAATTCAGAAGCAACAACAAATGATCAAGTTAGTGATAAATACAAACTGGCAATCAGTAGTTTCTCAGTCCTGCCGGCATACAGTAACGCCAACGGTAATGCACTAATTAAGTTCTACCGTGACATGTACCAAGCATTTATTAACGAAGGTAGTGAACAATTCAAAAAACACTATGACAAACAAGATCTTAATGATGCAAGCTTGTATGTTGATAAAGAAAAAACAACAACATACTGACAAAAAATAGCTTCAGAATCAGGGTTGACTGAAGAACAATTGCAAAATGCTTCAGCGCTTGATGTTATTAATGCATTTATCTTGAATTTCAAAAATAACAAACAAAATGTTGAAGTAGATGAAGCATATTACAAAACCATTAGTAAACTTAGAGAAATTTCAATTAACAATTTCAGAACTTATGGTTCATACACAGGATACAGATTATTAACAAACAAAACTGATAAAAATGGTGCTAATTTAGTTGGTTACACATTGCTAGATAATTACAATAACTATGTAAATCCTAGCCAATTGCTAAGTGGACTAGTTGGAGAAGCACAACGCCCTATTGCTACATATGGAGATTATTGATCATACGGACCATTCTATGGAATCTTCGTTTGACCTATCTTCAAAATGTTAGTGGGTATGATGCGGGCAATGGATAGTATTGGTGGTTGATCATTCATTATTGCAATTATTATTACTATTATTGTTACTCGTCTAATCACAATTCTATTGTCATACAAGAGTATTCTTGCTTCAACAAAACAAACAGAATTAAATGCTAAAAAAGCAAAAATCGAAGCAAAATATGCACCTTACAAAGGTGACAAACAAATGGAACAAAAAAAACGGATGGAAATTAACGAAATGTATAAAAAGAACAAAGCCAATCCGTTTACCGCTTTAATTAGCTCATTTATAACGTTACCTATTCTTTTGGTTATGTTTAGGGTTATTCAAGGGTCTCCTGATATTAAAAGCACAGTGTTCCTTGGTTTAGATCTAACTGCAACTTCTTGAAGAAATTTAGTATACAATCGCGAATTCGGTTACTTACCGGTTATATTGATTTCAGTTGTAATTCAATTATTCGCTCAACTGTTACCAAGAATATTGAATCGGAAAAAAGATAAGTTACGTACTAATGCTGTTGAAAGAGAAGCGTTTAAGAAATCTAACCGTACTCAAACAATTATTACAATAGTATTCGTTGGTTTTGGGGTTATCTTCCAGGCTGGACTTCAAATTTACTGAATCTTTACTGGTATTTGACAAATATGTCAAACATTGGCAGTTTATAAATTAGAAAGAACCTCATTCTATAAAACGAAAATCTTGCCAAGATTATAAAGTATGATAAAAAGCACGCTCTTAACTGGCGCGTGCTTTTATTCATATCAAATTAGAGAAATGTTTCAAATATATTTATGTTTAAAAAAGTTATTTTAAACACACTAACATTATATTACTTCACTGATTTAAAGTCAAGTACATAAGTGAATCTATTTAAAAAGTTTCGTCTTGTAATTGCTTCCATATTTAGCAATTAGCTGTTCACGATAAGAATTTGTTTGGTGTGGATATTTTTGTTTGTCTGTGCCATCTATTAAATTAAAAGCATAGGCAATTCCATTTTCAGTATATATGTCTTTTTGTTGTGTAAAAGGTTGCACTATATTAAGTGAATACTTACTCATTGTACCATCATCATTTTGCAAATCATATCAGCCTTGATTACCGTAAATTAAACCAATAGGCATCATTTGTGCATTCAATACCATCCCACCGCTGACTCCACCTACTGGGCCTACTTTTTGATAAATACCATAAGAAAGTCCATAGTACAGCGATTTAGCGCTTTCATTAAACTTAGCACCGTGACTTGCAATTGGTTGATTGTGAAACAGGGATTGAACTGTAAAAATGCTCTTAGTAATCCCATCTTCTTTATTGACATTATTTGTTGCTAAATATTGATTAGGTACTGAAGCTAAAAATTTTCATTCAATACCATTCACTAAAGGAAACCCAGCTCAATACACATTATCAGTAGATGAATTATATTGATAACCATGTAAGTATTTTTTCACAAGTGCTGACTGTGATTTTGCTTGTTGTTCGCTTGTAGGTAATGCAGATTCGAAGGTTTTTGTAACATTACCTGATTTTTTTATGTCATTGACAGTGGAATAATCTAAGCTCAATAACTTGTCGGTTTTAGTTGCATTGATCAAAGTATCTACATCTGGATTTATGTCAAAATTGTTAACAATTCTCAACAATTTTCTCCTGAATTCAAGAGCATCTTGTTTTGTGGTCTTATATTTTATAGCACTCAATTCATTAAGATCAACAGTTCATTCAATAACAGCGAAATCAGCATAATGATAGGGATTTTGATTGTAATCCATAGCAGTTGAATCCATAAAGTTTTGAGCTAAGAAGAAAATTCTTGGTCAATTATCCTTTGGCAAATTTAGTAAATACGATGGTGTGTTAGATGAAGAATTATCTTTTCAATTTTTAGGACTTAGCAATCTAATATTTGTTATTGTATTAGTTCTTTTTAATTGCTGATACTCTTTAAAATCTTTGTCTCCTTGATAAAGTTCCAAGGCAACATGATAATTGGTGGCAAAGTAAAATGTGTATTTAGAATCAGTTAATTTTTTATAGTCTAAAACTCATACTGTTCCGGCTGTGTTTGTTCCGTCTTGAAAATCTCACATTAATGAAAAACTTTGATCAACAATCTTTTGCACGTATTGTTCATTAGTTCAGTTTACAGGCCTATTTTCGCTTGTTTCTTGATACTGTTTTTCTTCTGGATGTTGTTTAAAAAATTCAACTGCATCAAAAGTTTGTTCTTCAGAATTTGCTTCCGAATCAGTGTTATTTTGTTTTTTGAAATTTTCTATTTGCTTGTTTAGTTCTAATATTTTTGCTTCCAGATCAAAATTCTTTTGTTGAATTTGATTGTAGTCTTTAAGTTTTTCTTCTAGAGAAGATATAGCATCCTGATTTTGAGTAATAGTTTGTTGTAAAGACTTAATATTTTCACCTTGTTGCTTGTTAGTTTGTTGTAACAAGTTTAACTGATTTTGCAAGTTTTTATTTTGTTCTTGAATAGTGTTTATTTGATTTTGATACTGAGTGATTTGAGTATTCAATTGAGTGGATAATGAGTCTTTTTCAGTCTTTAGCTGTGTGAGTTTCTGCTGCAGATCACTAATCTGTTTTAAATAGTTAGAATCTTTTGTCTTTAATGCTTCTAACTCTTGCTTTGCTTTTAATATCTCTTTATCCTTCGTGTTAACTTGTTCTATAAGTGTTTGAATGGTAAATTTCAATTGTGCAATCTGTGCATTTTTATCGTTTTCGTTTGAATGTTTTGTTTCTTCTAATTGTTTTTTAAGAATTTCAATTAATTGGTCTTTATTTTTAATTTCAGTATTCAAATCAATAATTTGTGTATTTAAACGTAAAGAAAGAGCGTTATTTTCAATGTTTTTGGCGCTAATTTGTTTTTTTAATTCTGAAATTAGTTCATCTTTGTGTTTTAGGATCTTATTAAGATTGTCTACCTGGGCCTTTAACGATTGAATATCTTTGTTATCAGTGTGAGACTCACTCGGTGAAGAAGTTTTTTTAACATCATCCAAGTCATCTTTAAGCTGTTCAATTTCTTTATCTTTTAACAAAATTTTGGCTTTTAAATCATCAATTGTACTTTGATAACTTTGAATTTTTAGGCCGCTTTTATCCTCGTTATCTTTAAGTTTTTCTTGAGCTGTTATAAGATTATTTTTATATTCATTCACTAACTTGTTTAAATTGCTAATTTTGATCAAAAGATTACTTTTTTCTGTGTCGTAAGTTGCAAGTTTTTTGCTAAGTGAAATGGTTTGATTTTTTAAGTCTTGAATTTGTTTTTCAAGTATATTTATATTGTTTTGTTTTTTATTATTTTGATTTATTAAAACACCACAGGCAATAGATGTGGGAATAATTGCGGATGCTAATAATGCTAAAACTGACAAAAAGATTTTTTTCTTCATTAGTATATTAATTGTATTAAAAAAGCCAGCTTAAAGCTGACTTTGGACTAATTATTAGAGTCTTTTTTATTTTCTTTGTCTTATTGAGCTTTTTTTCTTCTTTCAAGAATTGCTTTTTCACGAGGTGTCAAATTGTTTTCATCCAAGACTTTTTCTTCTTTTTTAGATTCAGATGATTTCTTTGAAAACATTGAAAAATCTAAAACGTCATTTGAAACTTTAAGTTGTCCTACTACTGCAGGAGCTGAGTCTTCAGCTTTTTCTTCAACCTTAGTTTCTTGTTGTGGTTTTGCCTCTTCTTTGTTTGGTTGTGTTGCTAATGAAACTAACTCTTCAAATGAAGGCTCATCATCATTTTTAACATCATAATGTTCTTTATCTTTTAGAACTTCCTCAGGCAATGACATATGTTTTTCAATATATTCAATTTCTTCTGCAACAATAGTTTCTTTAATAATTAGAGCTTGTTTAATTAATTCTAATAATTCGCGATTTTGAGAAATGATTTCTTCAGCTTTTCTTTCTGCTTCAGTAATGATGTGTCTAATTGCTAAGTCAATTTCTTGCGCCACTTTAGAACCAAATGAAGCACTTTTAGCATAGTCACGCCCTAAGAATGGGTTAGAACTATCTTCTTCATATTTGATAGGTCCTAATTCACTCATACCTCACTCAGTAACCATACGACGAGCAATTTGAGTTGCACGAGAAATATCATCACTAGCACCTGTTGAAACATTGTCGGCACCGTAAATTATCTTCTCTGCTGCTCTTCCACCCATGTATGAAGTTATCACAGCAATTAAGTCATGTTTAGACATATTGTATTTTTCTTCTTCAGGCATCATCAAGTTGTAACCACCAGCATTTCCACGAGGAATGATGGTAATTTTTTGAACTTTGTTTCCGCCTTTCATTTTTAGCCCAACAACAGCGTGTCCGGCTTCGTGATAGGCAACTGCAATGTTTTCATCTTTTGAAATTGTTCTTGATTTTTTAGCAGGTCCTGCCATTACTCTATCGATTGCTTCATCAATTTGATCCAGAGTAATAACTGAAGAATTTTCTCTAACACTTAGTAATGAAGCCTCATTAATAACGTTTTCTAATTGTGCTCCACTAAAACCTGGAGTACGTTTTGCAACTTTAGCAAAACTTACATTTTTATCCACTCTTTTTCCGCGAGCATGTAGTTTTAGAATTGCTTCACGTTCTTTAACATCTGGTAATCCTACAGTGATGGTTCTGTCGAAACGTCCAGGACGCAATAGTGCAGGATCTAAAACGTCAGTACGGTTTGTTGCTGCCATAATTAGCACACCACTATTTTCTGTAATACCGTCCATTTCAACTAGCAATTGGTTAAGAGTTTGCTCTCTTTCATCATGTCCTCCACCAATACCAGCTCCACGTGTACGACCAACTGCATCTAGCTCATCGATGAAAATGATAGCCGGTGCATATTTTCTTGCTTCACGGAACATTTCTCTAACTCTTCTTGCTCCCATTCCAACAAATAGTTCAACGAAACTTGAAGCAGAGATAAAGAAGAAAGGCACATTAGCTTCTCCAGCAGTTGCTTTTGCAAGTAAAGTTTTTCCTGTTCCTGGAGGACCTCCTAATAAAATACCTTTAGGAATTCTTGCTCCCGCAGCAGTATATTTCTTAGGATTTTTAAGGAAATCGACAAGTTCCATAACTTCTTCTTTTGCTTCTTCATTTCCAGCAATATCACTAAATTTAGTTTTTGAATGAATTCTGATAGCTTGACTTTTTGAAGCATTTGCCCCCAAGCCACCACTTTGTCCTTGTCTCATCATTAAGAACATGATTAGACCAAAGAATAAGACATAAATGATGATTGGTAATAGAAGACGAATTCATGAAACAAATCCGTTTTCTCTTGGTACTTCAACTGATTTAAATGAACCTATAACAGTTTTTCCATCTTTTACATAAGATAAAGCATCAGTTCAGATTGCATTGTTTACTGGGTATAGTTCATATAAACTCTTCATCTGATTTGACGAAGCATAAACATAACCATTCAATGCTGATCCATTGTTTACATATTCAAAAGCTATTTGATTTGTAAATGGATTATCGCTAATCGAAGTAAAGTAGATGTTATCTGATGTGCTTGCAGATGCATCTTTTAAGGCTTGTTGGAATGTGTTAAGATCAATTGCAGTAGCATTTGTTCTTCTTAAAACACTAACAACAACGATTCCGATAATAATTGCAACAAGAACTAAAATAACTATTGCTCATTTAGTTGCTTTTGAGCGGAAGAAACCATTTTTTTTCGGTTTGTTGTTTTGGTTATCCATTACTCTCCTTTCAAATTATTAATAAAATTATATGTGTTTTTATTCAAAATAAGTCTTTTACTTGATTACTAAGATGTTGTTTTTCTTCGCTAAAAAGATATCTTTTGCCAATTTGTATTGCTTTGCACCATTTTTTGCTTCAATAAATTGTCAAATTGAATTCATTTTTTTGTTGCTGATATTAATTGAACCAAAATGAATAGTTAGAAAAAGATATAGTACTTCATTTTTATTTTTAATAGCTTTTAAAACTTCAGGACGACAAGAGAAAAGATTGCTTTCTCAATATTTGTATTGTCTTTTTACTTTTAAATTACTAATACTTTTTAGTAAATTTATGAATCTAAATTTTCAAAAAATCAATTGCTTATAGAAATAAGATTTTGACTTTAATTGATTGCGAATTTTGTTTCTTTCATAAATATCTAAATCGTTAGTATAGTCTAAAGCATAAGGAATTTTCTTGCTTGCTAATTTCTTTAAAATTTGTTTTTTGCTAAGTTTATAAATAAATGGACGATAAACATTCATCCCATTTATATAAGTATGTTTTTTGATGCCAAAAAAAATTTTTTTTCGTTTTTGTTGTTTTTGTAGCAAACAAGTTTCAATAAAGTCGTCTTTGTGGTGGGCAACTACTAGCTGATAACAATTTTCTCGCTCATAAATTGTTTTAAAGAACTCATAACGAATTTTTCTAGCATGATCTTGGAAGTTGCTAACTTTTTCTTCTTTTTCATTAACATTTAGAACTTCAAGTTTTAAATTGTATTTTTTGCAAAAATCGCGCACAACCTGTTCATCAATGTCACTATCAACACGTTTGTGATAGTTGACGCAGGCAACAATAACATTTGGTTCTTTGCGATACTTGTAAGCAAGTAACATTGAATCAGGACCACCACTGACTGCAAGCAAAATGTTTTTAGTCATTATTCTCTGTGTTAAATTGCGTTATTGCAAAGCGAATATCATTAAAAATGCATGTTTCTAATACTTGTGCTGATTTTTCCATCACTTGTCTTACTATTTTGTCTTGTTCAGGACTAAAACGATTAAGAACATAATTTTTTAGATTACCAATTGGTCTTCCAATTCCAATCTTTAATCTCTTAATTTCTTTTGTTCCTAACTTTTGAATTATGTCATCTAAGCCATTATGTCCACCAGCCGAACCTGAAGTTTTAATTACTGCCTTTCCTACTGCGTGATCCATATCATCATAGACAACAATCAAGTCATCTATGTTAATTTTGTAAAATTGCATTAAAGCTTTAACAAAATCCCCACTGCTGTTCATAAAAGTTAGTGGTTTAGCAAGAATGTAGTCGTCAGTTTTACTATATTCTCCTTTAAATTTTTCACGAAAAGCAGGAGCTTGTAATCTTGAAGCTAGAATATCGATAACATCAAAACCAACATTGTGGCGTGTGTGTTCGTATTCTTTGCCAGGGTTGCCTAAACCAACAATAAGTTTCATGTTACCTCCTTATAATTTTTGTCACAACAATTTGATTGATGTGTCTCTTTTTGAGTCGTTGTCATTTTGAATTCCAAATTCTAGTGCACTTTGTTCACCATAAATAATTGAAAGTTCTTTTGCTCGTGTTATCGCAGTATAAATCAGTTTCTTGGATAGCAATCTTTTGGCTTCGCTAAATAAAACTGTCAGTACAACATCACATTCCGAACCTTGATATTTATGCACGCTAGTGCAATAAGCCAGCATAGTTTTGTTTTTAAACTCAGAAGGAGTATAAACTATTGTTTTTCCATCTTCAAAAACTACGTATACAAATAAAACATTACCTTCTTCATTAGCTTTGGAATAACTAATTCTATCGACATAGCCAATTTCACCATTGAAAACATTTTTTTGCACATCATTTTCTAAATTAATGACTTTATCATTTAGAAAAACTTTTCTTCCATTTACATTGTGCTCTTTTTTGTTTTCATGTTGCGATCAGAAATTTTGTAATTTTTCATTTAAGTTATCTATTCCGACTGGAAAATCATAAATCGGTGAAAGGATAGCAATTTGTTTCTTGCTAAAACCTTCAGAAATCAATCTTTTTACTTCGTCAATAATTTGGTCTGTTAAGTTTAAACGTTGTGTTGGTATAAATTTTGAACGTTGTTGAGAAAACAACGGCAAAAGACCCTGATTTATTTGCTTTGCATCATCAATGATGGCAAAGTTTTCTTTCTGACGATAATTTTTTTCTAGATAGATAGTTTTAAAAATATTGTTCTCAATAAAATCACTAATCAAGTTACCAGGACCTATTGCTGGTAATTGATCGCAATCGCCTACTAGAATAATTTTTTGTAAACTGTTGTTCTTTATTCCTTTTAGTAAGTGATAAAAAATTGTATTTGAAACCATTGAAAACTCATCAATGATTAGAACTTTGATGTCTAAAGCATTATTTTCATTAATATAGAATTTTTGTGCGTCTGTATCTCATTTCAAAAGTGAGTGAATAGTTGAAGCACGTACAGTGTTTTTTTTATTAAGATTAATGGTCGCCCTTCCGGTTGGAGTTACAACAGCTATGTCGTCTTCATGGTATAAAGTCATTAACTTGCGAATTATTTCAGTTGTTACAACTGTTTTTCCAGTTCCTGGGGCTCCAGTAATTAGTGATAATGGGTTATTCAGTGCTTCTTGAACTGCATTTGTTTGAATGTTATCAAGATATGATGATGAGTAACTCACTTTTTTTACATTAGCATTATTAGCAATGTATTTTAATCTTCTAACAATGTAAGTTTCTTGTTCGAACAATTCCCGCGGTTCTAAGATGTTATAGTTTCCGCGCTTAATTTTTAAAATGTGTTTATTTTGTTCTAGAGTATCAACTACTTTTTTAAAATCTGCAGGGGTTAAAACAATATTCTTTGCTTCTAATTCAGTTCATATTTTTGACTCAAAAACTCTTGTATTTCCTGAACTAAAACAAAAATCAAGAATTAGATCATAGATTAAAGCCATAGTTTTTCAGAAAGCATCATTTTTGTCTAATTTTGATGCTATTTTTTCAACGTCCTTGAACTTCGCTTCTGCCATGTCAAAGTAAAGTTGTCAAGGATTCGAACCATATAAATCAAAAAAGCTGTTGCTTTTGCAATGTTTCACTAAATTTGAGTAAAAGTTGTCGCTTAGCCCACATTCGTATAAGAAAAGTTTAAGCTTGATGTTGTCTTGTGAAGAAGTTAAATCTGTTTTTAATAACTCAAAAGTTTCTCTTGAAATATTAAGATCTTTTTCTGAAACCAAGTTTTGCTTAATTTTTTCTAACACGTCTATACCCAAGCTGTCCACAATTTCCTTGGCTTTTGTTGCTCCTATTGATTTATAAGCATTCGAAGATAACAACTTTATCACGTTTTGATAATCGGCATTTGTTAACTTTTCCATTTTCACAACTAGATAAGTGTCTTTGTAACGTGCATTATTAGCGTTCATCAAGTCTAGTTTATAAATGGAGTTAAACTCAAAATTGACATTCGAAGTATTAATAGAAATGCTCCGAAACCTGTTTAAAACAAAGTTGGGGCTTGTTTTAACTTGTTCATCAACTACAAAACTTGAAATTCTAAAGGTATTATCTTTAGAAACGAATATATCTCTGACAAATCTTCCTTTTACTGTTTCACTCATAATATTTATTAATTTTACACATTTATACTGGCTTAAAACTAAAGTTTTAAGAAAAATTACCCAGCACTCAAACTGGGTAATTAGATTATCTAATCTTGAATTTAAAGAATTTTGTTCCTGAGTTAAAGATAAATGGTTTTTGTGTTAGATCTGATGTTGTGGTTGTTTGAGTTGGGTTATCACTTGATGATCAAATCAATTTTCCTCTTCCACTCGCTTTGTATATTTTAGCAAATGCATCTGATGAGATGAAGTCATCATCTTTTAAATAACCTTTACCATATCCACTTGTCGTAATTGTTGAATTGTTGTTAGGTACAACACTTCCTGTATCTACATTGCTTGCATACTTATTTAAAACATTGGCAGCAATATTGATAATTCATTTTTCTGGTGCAACTTGTCAAATTTGAGTGTCTGGTGTTCCACCAGTATATGAAATAGTGTAAGGGGTATAGTTTGAAGATAAGCTTGGATTTACTGAATCATGGAACGATGGATCTTTGTAATAACTTTGTGTTTCCATTCAACTATTGTATAAATACATCTTGTTATCTGATTCATTGTATTCAAACTTGAATTTGTATAGATAAACAGTAGCAGCAGGCATTGTGTATTGATTTTGGTACACAGAAATACCAGCTTTTGTAGGTGCATATGCCTTTCCTTGACCAACTAGATCACCATATTCACTAGAATTGGCAGCAGCTGTTGCAGTTGGCCCAGAAACTAATGTACCAGGTACAACTTCCACTAGAACTATTTCCTTATTGGTATCATCGGCATTTATCACAATCATTTGGTTAGCTAAATCTTGATAAATAGCTGAGAAGCCAGCTCTTTCATAATTTAGAACAGGTGAGTTTAAAAATTCAATTTTCATGTTTTCAATGTCAGTGTTGCTTGGTTTAAACATCACTAAAGCATTATTATTTTCTTTTTGAACTACTTGGTTTTTATTTAAATCAGAATTATTTGCTTTCAATGTATTTCTGAAAGCTTCGAACATTTTGTTTTCATATTGTTCTTTGGTCAAACCAGTTGCTCAACCAGCATCATTAACATCTAATAGAGCAACTTTTGATTGATAACCAGTGTTTTCACCTTGGAAAATTAGCTCACTACTTCCATCTGAAACTTGAGCTCAATCTACTGAATTAAATGATAATGTGATATCATCAAAACTCATTTCACCTGTTTTAACACCGTTTGTGTAAACATCGTACGGATCACTCCCTGTGATGATTGAAAGACTTTCAATGTTTTTGAACTCAGTTAAGTTGTTTGGTGTATATTCATACTTAAATCTTAATACTGCTTTTTTAACGGTTTCTGTGTCTTGAGAAGGGACAATTTTGTACCATGAACCATCATCTCATTTTAGTATTTTTACTTTTACATTTGTTTCATCGAAAATATATACAGGAGTAAATTCATAAAACAAGTCTAAGAACGACTTAGCGTTTGTTATGTCTATCTCATCTGAATTTTCTTTTGCTAAACTAGATAAAACCGATCCAAACTCTCTTCTCGTTATTGACGGTTTAAGTCTTATATTTTTGTAATTTTGAATTTTTATTGCAGCAGAAGGAATGGTACTCGAGCCATATAGGTATAACCCAGCAAACACACTTGTTATAAATTTAGAAGGCAAAGTTGTAAACTCATAAACGTGTTTTATTAGTTTAATCAAATCGGAATCTTCATATGTTTGTGATTTAAGGTGTTCATTAACCGCAAACAAAGTATGCTCGCTTGAAACGTCACTTATAGACGAACCAAGTTTATTTCTTCACATTTGTATGTTACCGTCAAGTATATTTCTTACGGTTACATTATTACGACCATAAACCTCTTTAATTAAATTGTTAATTGGTAGATTAGCACTTTCTTGAGTATCACTATATATTTTATTGGCTCTTGATTTAATTGATGAAACAAATGAATAATATGAATTTAGTATGTCGTTCATTGCACTTGCTTCTTGTACAAAAGTACTGTTATAATCAAATTTCGACAAGTCTGGAGTAAAAGCATAAGTTGATCTTAGTTCAGAATATTTTGGTAAGAATTCGCTAACAAAAATATTTTTAGCGTCAGTCATTTCTGATTTAGTAAAAATGTCGTTTGCTCCTGCTTCCAAAATATATTTAATTCCTAATTGGTTTTCTGCATCAATAAGGAATGCTTTTAATTTATCAAATAGCCCAGTTGAATTGTTGTTAGCAAGTGTGTGTAATTTTTGATTTACATTGTTCGCTAATTGAGCGGGAAGATCTCCCAGTTGTCATCAATAATCTCTACTTTGTTTAAATCAAGTACTGAAATCCTGATTTTCTGATAGACCTAATGTTAAGTAATTATCAATATTAAATGTCTTGTTAGAATGTTGAGAAGCCTGTGATGCTAATGAAATCATTTGAGTGTAAATATCATTTCCCGCATAGCTTCTAATTATTGCATCTAAGAAATCGTTCTCAGCTTCGTCGGCGGTCTTTATTACATTATCCAAACGACTCTTTATAAAGTCATAAGCATTAACAATAGCTACCGAATAAGTTTCGAGTGCTGTATGAATTCTCTTATTAACTTCATCAATAGGGTTTGAGTCAGCTGGTATTTCCTGATTTAACAAATCTAAAGTTTTAGCGTCAAAATCAGAATCTAAAATCTGTAAAAAATCAGCATATTTTGTTTGCTCGCTATTGTCAACTTGTTCTTGAATTTTATTTTTTAATCAAGTGATTTTTTCCTTAACTTTATCAATATCAGATTTTCTTTGTTCAATAAGCTCACTTATTGCTGTATTTAGTGCTTCAACTGATTCCTTTTTCTGTTGTGTTGTTCCAGATTGTAAGTTTTGATTTGCATTTTGAACAACAGCACGCAATGCACTATATTTTGCTTTTGTGTCAGAACTATCTTCATATGATTTGATACCAATATTTTCATATGATAGATACTCGTTTGCTTTGTTGATTGCTAGTTTTAAAGCAACTGTGTTTTCAAACACAAAAGGAATCGATTTTTCTGTTTTTGTTGCATTGTTCAAGTATGTATTGTAAAGATCGTCATAATCAGCAGCACTACTATTATTTGTATCTATTGAATCTAATTTGCTTCTAAATTCAGTGAATAGAGACTCTAAATACGCTTTTTCTGATTGACTTAACACCCTATCAGCATCAACTTGCGCCCTAATGATTTGGTATTTATTTAAAAGATTTAATTTAGCGCTTTCACTTGCAAGCTCTTTTGTTTTTTGATTGATAGAAGCAACGTCTGTTGAAACATATAAATCAATAGCATCTTCTAATAGATTACTTAGTTTTGTTTTACTACTCATTACCTCTGGATAGTTAGCTTGTACACTATCGTAAATGGTATTTGAGGCCTTAACTTGTTTTGCTAGTTTTAATAAACTTTCGAATGCATCTTCCAATTCTTGTAGTTTTTTATTGACTGCAATGTTACCACTTTCAGCCTTCAATTGACTTAATTCTGTTGATTCAATATTTTGCTTATTAATTGCACTTAAAGAACGTGAGATGTATTTATAAAGTGTCGCAAAATCAGTCTTGAATGAATCTTGCTCTACTTTAGATGTTTTAAATGACTCAATATTTTCATTATTTGCCATTCTCGCACTGTGTAAGTCTTGAATAGCTTGTAGACTTGTTTTTAAATTATTGATTTGAGTAACAATTTTTTGTGAGTCTTTGTCATCTTCGTACCGCTCGCTAGCCTTAGGTGAATTTGTTCACAATTTTGAAAGCAATAATTCAATATCAGTTGCATACCCACTATACGTGTTTTCAGGTGCTTTTCAATCAGTAATTTGGTCTGAAACTATCTTAAGCTGTTGCATTAACTCCAAGGCTTTTTGAGCTCTTGCCTTTATTGCTGGTAAAAGCACCGAATTTTGTGTTCCGTCTGTTGCAAGTGAGTCGTTTTGAATATTATCTAATCATTTGTTAACTTGTGAAAGTTTTGTAGTTCCTGGTGTACCTTGGAATTCATAATATTTGACTCCGTTATCTTCGTTTGGTTGACCATTAAGAACTAATTTTGCTTGTTTGATTAAATCTTCAATTTCTAAAGCTAATTCTAAATTATTTCTTGTTTCAATAATTTGTTGTTTTAGGGAATTTAACGTGTCAATGTTCATATCTTGTGGCACGTAATTATTTTGTGCTTTTTCAACAAGACTTTCCAATTCTCTTTTTAGATTTAGTGCACTCAATTGTGTTGTATCTTTAGCATTTTCTAGTGTATTTTTAGCTTTTTGTACTTCTTTTGATAAATCAATAACTTTGTCTTGATTGTCTTTTAATTCTTCAATAAAATCTTGTAATTTCTTTAGCTCATCAATAGATTTTGCGTCATTGTTTTTTTGTAACAAATTGTCTAGTTGTTCTTCTAATTTTTGCTTTGTGTCAGGATCTACTTCTGTTGCATTTGAGCTTAAATCATCGTTAAGTTGTTTTTTGATTCCACTAGTTTGATCTTGAATAGCATTGAAGTTATCAGTTTTTCACTTATCAGCTTCTTTTGAAAAATCATATGCTTTTTTCAATTCTTCATATTTTTCTGGACTATCGTTGTAATCTAAGTCTCTAGTTGGATAAGACTTGGTTAAAGCAGTAGCAAGACTTGACAATGATTGTTGTTTGCTTTCTTTTTCACTTACATCCTGAATAGCATCTCATTCTTTTAATTGTTGAGCAACATTTGATTGCAATGAAGAAAGCTTTTCACTGTCCGAAATCTGTTGTTTATATTGATTTATTTGTTCTTCAGTCAAGTTAGCGTTTGTTAATTTATTTTTAAGATCTTCTGTAAAGGCAAGAATTTTTGCCTTTGTTGTGTCGATAGCATTTTTGGCTGGATTTTCGACATTATCTGTATTGAAGTTGTCTGAATTCGCTAAAGCTTCTAGTTTTGTTAGACGGTTGTTTAGCTTATCTCTTTCAAAAGCATTTAACATTTCAGTTTTTAAGTTTGCTAAAGTTTCTAAATCTGTATTTGGGTCTAGTTTAGCTGCTTCATATTTAGCTTTTGCCGCATCATAAAGTGGGAAAGTATCATTTTCATTTCCGCTCACTTGTTTTAAGGCTTCAATTGCAGCATCTGTTTTGTTAACAACATTTGTGTCAATATCATCAACAGCTTGTTGTCAGTTTGTATCTATTTGTTTTTTAGCAGCTAGAATTTCAGCAATTTTGGCATCCAATTCTTTTTTCTTGTTGTCTAATTCAGCACTTGAAAGGAAGTTAGAATCAATATAGCTTGAATATTCAGCTGATAACGATTCAACCTCTGCTACTAAGTCTTCGTAAATTACTTTCTTTTTATCATCTTGAGTAAAGATGCTATTTAAATTATCAAGTGACTCACTTAGACTTAATTTAGACTTTGCTACCTCGAAAGCAGTTTTAATATTTTTTTCTTTTTCTTGTGAGCTTTCTACTGTGTCATTTGCTAATAGAAGATTATCACTAACCACATCTTCTAACTCACTAAAAATGTTGTCATATTTACTATTTTTGTTTGAAGCAACTCAGTCTAAAGCATCTGCTGTGGTTTTGTTTAATGAGTCTATTGCTTTTATTTTGTCTAAAGCATCTTCAAGAGAAGTTGTTGAATTTGAGTTAACTAAGCTTCCATATCAAGTATTGGTAATATTATTTTTAGCATTTTCATATTGTTTTGCAACTTCAGAATCAGAGTCAGTAGTTTTATTTGCAATCCCTTGATTATATTTAGTAATTTTATCTTTTAATAAAGCGTTGTTTGTTTCGGTCTCACGATTTTTCAACGCATCGATTTCACTCTGTAAAACACGAAGATCAGGAACTAAATCAGAGTTGATTTTGCTTACCAATGAACGAGCTTCTTCGATTTGTGCGCTATTTAGTTGTTTTGCACCATTAACGAAATCTTTAGCGTCGGCATCTGATGTTACTTTTTGTTCTTCAGTCTGCAGCTTCTTAATTTCTTCTTCAATTGAATAAGTTAGAGACACAGCATCTTTTACTTTGTATATTTCTTGTAATAGACTTGCTTTATCTTCATCTGACAATTGTTTTTGTTCACTTAGTTTCTTTAAGTCAGCAGCTTTTTGAACTATTGTTTGGTATCCTGGTTGAGATTTTAATTCATCAGTGTTGTAATATTTGTCCAACTCTTGTTGAATCAAGTCTAGACCGTTTGTCAAGTCAGCACTTTGACCTGAGTCTTTTAGTGAGTTTAAAGCTGATTGTAATTGTTTTTTGAGTGATTCAATATCTTCTTTTTTAGCATTTTCATCAGCAAACAATTGTTCAGATTGTTCTTGTAATTTTTTGATGTTAGCTATTTGGTCTTTTAATTGCTCTTTTTTAAGTGGGTCTTTAGAAATGTTTTCAATTAAATCATTAATTTCTTTATTTGTAGCGTCAATGTCGTTCAAAGAATCAATGTTTTGACGATAGTTTTGAATTGATTTATTTAGCTCATCGAGTTTTTTAGTTAGATCGTCAGAAGGTTCTTGGTATCAAGATTGATAATTTAATTTGTTATATTCGTCAAGATACTTATCCAACATATCTAATTGTTTTTTAACTGCATTAGATGGTTTTCAAATTAAATCATTAGCACGGTTATATGTGATACGAGCATATTTATCCGCATCATCATATGCTTCTTTTAGTTCAATAGTTTTGTAGATAACTGAAGCCTGAGCAAGTTCTTTCAATCTTCTTATTAATGCATCTTTATAAATTTGAGCAGTATCAGTTGTGTCGTCTGCAATTGATTTTGTATATTCCTCTTCGATGAAATCTTCGATTTGTTTTGCTAATTCATCAGTATTTGGCTTGTTGTAAATCAATGCTAAGAATTGTGCAATTTTTGCATCAATACCGTTTAGCGATTCAATTAAAGTTTGACGATATTTTTCTTCTAAAGAAGCACTTAATGTCTTAGCATCTTCAGAGCTTAAATTTTTGTTATTGAAAACTGAATCAATTTGTAAATAAATTTCTTTTAGTTTAGCTTTCAAAACATCTTTGTCATCATTAAATCAAGAAACGTTCGAATATTGTGAAATTTTGTTGTTTAAGTCTTCAATACTTTCTTTGGTATTTTTAGCAAAAAGTTGTGCTGAAACAACAGCCGCCACATCGCTGGCAACTTTACTTATTTTTTTATCAAGACTTTCAACAGTTAGATTTGCATTAACCGACTGTGTTAATTCTTGTTTTAGTAAGTTGTATTTTGCACTATCAATCAAATCTTCGTTAAAGCTATCACTTAGTGATTTGTGAATGTTAGCTATTTTTTGTTCTAATAGTACTAAATTTGAAAACTGACTTGTGTAATTTGCTTTGGACTCTATAACTTCATTGTAATTGTTGTTTTCAATAAAGTTTTTGTAGCTATCAGAATTTTTGATGTTTTCTGCGTAAGGTTTCAAGACTGAAATTTTGCTTTCTTGCGATGAAAGGTAAGAATTTCAGTTATTTTTAATTTCTTCAATGCTTTTTGTTCTATCAATGGCGTGAGTTGCTGCATTTGAAGTTTCAGCAGATAACTTTTCAAAATCATCCACACTTACACAGTTATTTAATTTATCAAGATAATTATTTGCTAAGTCAATTAATTTTTGACTTACTACAGAATTTTCAGTATTCTGAGTAGCAAAAGTCTTTAAAACATTGATATTTTCATTGATGTTCTCTACGAAATTATCAATTTTGTCTTTGTTACTTGTGTAAAGATTTAAAACATCTTGTACTTTATTTTTTAAGATTGTTAATTCATTGTAACTATATTTTGATTCTAGCAATTTAGATTCAATTTGATTAATTAAATCATTAGCTTGATTTTTAAGAACTTTGCTTGGTAATGAATCAATTTCTTGTTTGTATTGCACTAGATAATTAGTGTCATTTGCTCCTAAAACATTATCCAAAAGTTGTGACTGACGGCTGTTTGCGTCAGTTAACATTTCACTAAAATTGTCTAGTAATTTTAGCTTATCTTCTTTTGAAATATTGTTATACTCCGAAACAAATGTGTCAATATCAGTACTAAATTGTGGATTGTTAGCATAGTAGTAAGAATAAACGCTTTGTTCTTGGATACGGTTTCTTTGTGAATAAAGAAAACTTTGTAGCTCTATTTGATTGCTTGAACTTAGGCTGTAGTCAATATTGTTTTTTAGTCAATTAATTACATTATTTAAGAAAGTATTTTGGAAATCATTGATTGCTTGAATTTTTTCTTTAAGTGTTTTAGTTTCATCTGCTCAACTACTTTCAGCTGTTGTTAATTTTTTATTTAAATCATTTTGTGATTCTTGACTAAAATTTCAAAAATCTTTGTAAGTTTGGAATTGCTCTTTTGAACGAGTGAAAGTTTTATATAAATCGCTTTGATTTTTATCAAAGTCTTGTTTGGTTAGAGCAAGTCCTACAGTTGATGCAGTTATAACAATACCCAAAACAGAACTTAATGCAAGTAGTACTTTGCTTGATTTAGTCATAATATCTCCTTATTTCCTAATTAGTGTAATTTTATTTTTATGTTTATTGTTTCTACGGCCTCAACAAATTTCGGATCCCCTGGATAGTAATCACCATTTGAATAAATAGCTCCGTCTCATCAGGTACCTTTATCTCAGCTACTATCTCAAATAGAACGTAGACGGTCGGCACGTCCAGTAATTGTTTCTGCAGCTCGACGAGCATAAATTTCTGGAATGTATTTAATTAAGCCATTCTCTTTTCCTTCATTTAGCGCTAGTGTTAACGAATCTGCATCAATATTAGTGTTGATTGTTTTTTGTGTCCCATCACTCAATGTAATTGTTTTTTGAGAACGAGTAGAACTTTGCTTAGGTCAAAATGCTCTTCATTCATTTCCCTCTGAACCAACACTACTACTTTGTTTCGAATATCCTAATTTGAAACTGAAGTTTTCATTTGATGACGTGTCAATGCTTCCACCAACAAATGTATGCAAGTTGTAAATTGCTACTCTTGGTACTTCTGTTTCTGAAACAGTTTGATTTTCTTCTACCATTGGAACCATAATATCGATGTAATATGAGTATTTATATATGCTTCCTTCAACTTCAAATTTAGTTTCCATTGGAGCTCAGTAAATTATTGCATCTCCATTTGGACGCACATATTGTTTGTATTTATATCCTTCTATATTTAATCTAAAGTCATCTTTGAATTTGAACTTAACTTCAAAGTTTTCATTTTGCTTATTGTTAACATCATCTCTGCCTTCTGAAGAACCTAATTTTGAGTATGAAGCGAATGACTTAATTTTTCTCTTTAGTAGATCATAATAAGAATATTTCAAGTAAGCTGCTAAGTAGTTAGGTACTGCAGTATATTTGTTTCATCCTGCTTCGTTCATTGTGAATAATGATGCATTTCTCATAGCATCAGGACTTAGAAAGTTTTCTTTAGTTAATGTTGAAACATCGAGTGTTTTAAACGTTGCCATTAGATTTTCAATATCAATTCAGAAAGGTGGCACATCTTTAAATATAGAGTTTTGCTCATAATCGGCTGGTGTATATGAAATTCTTATGTTAAAACTTACTTTCTTTACACTAGTGTCTGATTGTAAAATAACCTTAGCAAAATCTTCCTCACTTTGTTCTTTATAAATTCAAACTTTCACATTTTGTCGATTATATGACTCCATAATTCTATATTCACTCTCATCAAAGAGTTTTAAAACTGGAAAAAAACCAAACAAGTTTGTAAATTCAGTATGTCCGTTGATTTCCTTGTACTGATACACTTTTCCATCTTTTGTAAAGGTATCACTTGCTACAGGAATCTCATTTAGTTTTTGAATAACAGTTTCAGCAAGAGTGTTAGATTGGGCAGGATACAACGAAACTTGTCTACTGATAAAATTTTCTCTTATTGCTTGAAAGAATAAATCCAAATTCGATTTGTCATGCATTCATTTTCACAAGTTGTTTGTCATTTTATAAGCCTTTTCAACGTTATTGACAACACTTGAAATGTTAGTTTGATTTTTGTTTCATGATTGCAACAATGAGTTTTTAATATTAAGCGAAGAAAATGCAATTCCCTTGTACGAAGTTGTAGCATCTAGGAAAGGAGCATTACTTGGAGCATTATCTTCCAAACTATACAACTTAGCAGTGAATTCTCTTCCTGCAATGTTCTCTAAAAATACACGTAAATCAACCCGGGCATCTATATAGTTTGCAAAAATATTCTTCAATGACACATCTTCATTTGAAGAAGTTCCATAAACCATGTTGTTGAATTTTTCATGTCTTTTTCAAATATTAGCCACTGTTGTAATTCAACCATTCATTGATTCATTTACTTTATTGTTTGCATCACTTCGATCTTCTTTGACAGTTGCTTTATCAAAAGTAAATTTGTATTTCGAAAATGCAAATGGAGAGTTTTGATAGTTAGCCCATGCAGTTTCTGACGAACTTGTGTCTGAATTTGCAAAAGCAGCAATAAGATTTTCGATTTCTGAATATCTATCGATATTTTTTAGAACTTGAGTAAAGTATGTTGAGTTTGAATCATCTGACAAGTGTGACTTAATTTCATTAGCAAAGTCATTATATTGAGCTAATAAAGGCGGGGTGGTTATAACAAACTTAGATCATAAGTTTTTGATTTGTGATTCTAGTGCTTTTTGAACAGGCACATAGTTGTTAATAATATTTGAACGGTAATTGGCAAATAAGTCTGTTCCTTTTGCTGTGTGAGTTTCATCCGGTTTTTGTTCTAAATCAAAGCTAAAGCTGTTTAGATATGTGTTGAAACTTTCTAAATCTTGTTCAGTCATATTCATTGATTCCAGAACTTGTGATTTTTGCAAGTTTTGTCAATCTTGAGCAGTATTTGCTGTTCCTGCATTATTAATACTGTCAATGAATTGTTTTAGTCATTTGTGTTCTCAATAGATTCTAGATCATGAACTTTCATACAGTCATGAAAGATTTTGTTGATATTTTGTAGTTGCTTCATTAAAGTTTTCAGAAATAGCATTAAATTTGTCAGTGTCTTGAATTTGAACATTATTCATTGAACTGAATGGATCATTAGAAATGCTATCAAGTGTTTCTATTCCTTGAAGTGTCATAAAGCTGAATAATGATTTTGATTCATCATACAAATTACGTGCTTCTGATTCTTTTGTTTTCTTTAATTTAGCAATTAATCCATCAAATGAATCACTTATTTTATTAATGTTTTCTTCTTTGTTTGAATTTAATAAAGCAATCGCTTGATCAGTTGTCATATTTTGAGTGTTTTCACTCTTAGCAGTAGCAATTGTTTTGGTTGTATTTGCTTTTGCTTTTTCAATAGCAGTTCCTAATTCTGTAAATAAACCTTGAATTGCTGGAGTTTGTGCATTTACATCTTTTTGGTTGTATCAATTTTGAGCATCAGCAATAATACTTTTTAGTTGGGTTGTAGCATTGATTGCTGTTGTATATGAATAAGGTCCTGAACTCTCAATGTATTTTTGTCTTAGAGAGTTGTAACCTTCTTCATTTTCTAAAGTGCTATCGTTAGCTAACAATGTAAAAATGTTTTCTAGAATGTCTCTAATTGGTGTCTTTTCTTCTTCTGATAATGAATTATTGGTATTTAGCTGATTTAATGCAGTTGCATATGCTGCGATAAGTTTTAATTTTGCAATAGCATTTAAAATTTCAGTGTTTCTTGTTCTTAGGTTTAGATCAACAAAATCTTTAGCATATGTTTCTTTACCTTTTTCGATTAGACCTTTTACAGCAGGATTTGCACTAGCATCTCCTTTTAGTACTTTCAATTGTTCAACAATTTTTGGATTGTTTTTAATATCATCATTCGACTCTACATTTGTTATTTCTTCTTGTGCTTTAGCAATGCTGTCAGCAATATCTTTGTATAAACTTAGCACACCAAAAGCATTGTTAGAAGATTTTTTAACATCTAACAATTTATTAATAACATTGTCAAAGTTGTTTTGTTGTGGGACAACAGCAGGATTTACAAAGTTGATTGATTTTGTTTGTTCTAATTGACTGGTGAAGTAATTTACCATAGCAGTTTGCAAGTCTTGATATTTTGCTTCAACATCTTCTGATGATTCCTGTTTCAATGCTGCTTTGGTTTTATCAATCAAGTTTTCGTTTGGTGTGTTGATGATAACGTTTGCAACTTCTTTTCTTGTTTGATAAATCTCATTTAAAGAAACAAACATATCATCTAAATCACTTGCCAAGTCATTAATATTTGATTCCTGTAATTTTTGTCCTGATAGCGCATATTTAGGAACACTTCTTAAAATGGCATCAGCCATGTTGGTTGTATCAATATCAAATTTGTTTGTTTGATACAAGATTTCGTCTTTAATACTTGATTGCACTGCAATTTTTTCGATTTGTTTATCAAATAAATTGCTCAATTTGTTCATTTCAAGGGTTATTCTTGTTACTTCTTCATTTGTTGTGTCAGATGCTTCTGACTGTTTAAACAATTGGTCAATGTAGTTTTGAACTTCTTGTTTTTTGGCATCTGGTGTACCAAAATTATTACTTCCTTGTGGGTAAGTAATTGTTGCTAATTTTTCTTTAACTGAAGCATATTTTTGACGCAAGTTGGTTGAACTACGTAATTTATCTAATAGTTCATTAATTTGTTCTGAAAGTTCAAAAACATCTGCTTCTGTTGCACTATCTGAACCATATTTTGTCTTAGCTTCTGCTATTTTTTGTTGTAGCTTTTGAACCGCTTCTTGTTCGGCTTGACTTAGATTTTGAGTTCCAGTGTTGGTGATTAAATCACTTGCTTTCTTAACTACTTTAGCTAGTGAACGAGTTTTTTCTAAACGTCCAACAAGATCATTTAATTTTGTGTCAACAACTTTTACATCTGCAGTTGTATTAGCATCTGTATTTTCTTGTGAAAGTTGATCAAATAAGGCATCAATAGCATCCTTGTAGTCCTGATCGGTTTCACTTAAGTTAATCGAGTTATCGAAATCTTTTTTAGCAGTATTGATCTTTTGTGCTTCTTGTCTTTTAGCTTGTTCTAATGACAATGAGTCAATTAAAGCGTTTTCAAGATTTTGTTTTTCAGTTTTTAGTTGCTCAGTTGTTGTATTGTCAGCAGCTGAAGGAGTGTTATCACGAATCGATTGTTCTAGATAATCAGGAGTAATAGTTACATCAGCAGGTGGATTATCTTTTAGGTCCTTGATTCTGTCGAAGACTTTCTTTTGCGTATCAACTAAAGAAACTAAGTTTTTTAATCTTTCAGTTTCATTAGCGATTTCTTTTTCATCTCCTACTTGAAGACTTTGTACATGGTTATCAATAGAATTTAAATATTCTTGTAATTTTTGTTTTGTTTCTTGTGCTAAAGGACTTTCTGAGTAAGGGCTTTGGCTTAGTTCATCAAGTTTTTGTTGAGCTAATTGTTTTTGGAAATCAAATAAATCATTTTGATATTGATAATTCATTTGATTATAAATATCGTCTAGTTGTTGTTGGGTGGTACTATCAGCATCTTTTAGTTGTTGATATTGCTCATATAAAGCATTTAGTTTAGGCACTACTGCTTCTGAACCATTGACAACGTCTTTTGCCTTGGCGTCGTTTACTAAATCGTTATATTTAGCTTCAATATCACTTTTAGCTTTGGCAAAATCACTAGTGATTTGATCTTTTTCGCTATTGCGTTTTCTTAATTCTTTAACTGCTTCAACTTTTAAGTTCTTTAATTCAGAAATTGTAATTGGTTCATTGTTTAAGCTTTCACTCAACTTGTTAATTTTTTGTTCAAGTTCATTTGCAGGAGCTGAATAGATAGCCTTATTTTTCTCCGCATCATTGTAAACACTTTTTAGTTGGTTAATTGCGTTTTCAGCTTCTATGTAACTATTTGATTTTGAAAGCTCTTCATTTAGATTATTAATTTTTTCTTGGATTTGTAACGCATTGTCACCATCATTAACAAGTGATTCATTGATGGTGTCAGCAAATTTTTGTCAAGCAACTGGATTAGTTTCTTTATCGATTGCGTCTAAACGACTTAAAGCATCGTTAAGTTTATTAGCAAGTTTTTGTTGTCTTGCTAGTTTTTCAGTCATCTCTTGAATTTGTTCCACAGTAGCATCAGGATTTGCTAAAAGTTGATCTTTTTGATCTAAAAGAGCTTGGATTGAATTATTTACTGAAGCATAAGGTTCTAAGTTTTTGTTGTCTCCAGTATACAAACTTTTTGCAAGATTTGCTGCTTCATTTTTCAATTCTGCCAAAGCAACTTGAATTTGTAAGTTTTTATTTGCTTCATCAATTTGAGCTTGAATTTGGTTGTATTCGCTAGCTTCATTAATATTGTCTTTATTGAAATCAGCACCATTACTGTATGTTTGCAATAGCTCTTGTGCTTTGTTGTATGCTTGTTTTAACTCTGGATAGTTTTCACCATTTTTATTTACAGAAGAAGCTGAGCTATTGTATGTTGATTGCAAGGCTTGCAAAGCAAGTTCTAAATTTGCTGCTTGTGGAGCAGATTTTTGCATTGTCAACATTTGGTTTTTGATTTCTTCACGTTCATCAGTATTTTCAGTTGCTAAATAAGCTGTCTTTAAAGCTTCCAATTTATCTAAGAAAGTTTTTTCGATTGCAGTTGGTTCACTTGAGTAACGAGTTGGCTCAAAAGCATCTTTAATTGCTTGTAGAGTAGGTTTGTAAATACTATTAACATCAAATTGTTTTTTCTTTTCGTTGAAATCTTCGATTGCTCTTTGCAATCTTTCGTATGTATCAACAGGATCTGAATTTTGTGGATTGTCAAAATCTTCTTTTGCTCTGCTTAGCAATTTTTCAATGTTTTTAATTTCTTCGCCTAGCTCAATCTTTAAACTTTCAGGTAGATTTGAAATTGTGTTTTGTGCTACTGGGTAAATAGTGTCAAGTTTGTGGAAATTCTCAGCATTATCATTGATAGCCTTAATTTCTTGGTAGATTTTTTGCAATTGTTCTTCTTTTTGCTCAACACTTAAAGTTTTATCTGAGTCTACACGATCAGCATCGTTTCTTAAAGTGCTAATTTGAGTAAGTAAGATTTCTTTTCCTTTGCTTCATTTTTCACCAAAAACATCCACAACTTTTTCTTTTGTTACATCAGCATAACTTTGAACATCGTCTTTTTTAATTTTTACTCTTTGGTAAATATAAACGTCCTGAGCTCAAGCAATATCTTGTTGTAATTCTTGACGAGTTGAACCATCGTACAGGGTAGCAACTAAAAAGACATCATTTAGTTGTCATTTATCAAGTCAGTTTTGAACGTTTTGTTTTTCAGTTTCATCAACAATTGAATCTTTTAATTTACTCAAGGTTGTGACTCAACCTTTAAGTTCCTCTTTGTTAATTTGTCTTTCTTCTTCGGTTAGTTCAGCCAATGCTTTTTCATTTTCATTGATGGTGTGACTTTGTGCAAGGTATTTAGACAATTTATCTTTAAGGTTTTGAATTCTAGTTTGATTTTCTGAATCCAATTTTGTATATTTTAAATTTTGATAAGAAACTTTTACTTGTTTTTCAAGTACTTCTAATTGATTAATTAATTGTTCATTGTAAGAAATTGATGTGGCTAATGAATTGTATAAATCTGATAATTTTTTAACGAATTCGCCTAGATTTTCAACATTTTGAGTTAGTAATTCATTGTTAATGTATTTATCGAAATCATCACTACTAATTGAGTGATTGTCTTTTGCATTTGTAAGTAATTGTTTTAATTTTTGGCTGTAACGGTTAGCAGTTGAAATCAAGAAACTATCGTCTAGCATCTTGATATATGTTTCTACATTCACAGAACTTGTGTCAACTGAAGTAATTAATTTTTCAACTTGTGAGCTAAAAATTCCGTAGTTATCTTTGTTTTCTTGATAGCTGTTTTGTAAAGTTTGAGCTGATTTTTTTAGTTCTTCATCTGTTAAGAAGTTGGCACTAATTTTTGAAAATTCCGTATTAATAAAATCACTAACATCGCTTTGAGCACTTAAATTGTTTGCTGGAACTAAAGCGTAAGAATTTAGGATTGCTTCTTTGAAATCGGAAACTTCTTTGATAAATTTATCTTTTGAATCTTTTTGTAGTTGTGAAGCATTAATTTCGTCAATTAGAGAGTTTAATTTTGTGTTGATACTTTCTAGATTTGCTGTGCTTAAAGACTGCATTGATTCATCAATGTTAGTTGCTGCTGTATTTAAAACATTAGCAAAAATGCTATTTAAGGTTTGTAAATAATCTTTAGTTAAGTTTTCGGCATTTAAGTTTGTTCTAATTGTGTCGATAGCTGAAAAAACATTTGCTTTGTCAGTTGAATTTTTTAAGAATGAATTGTCATAAATGTTGTTTTCAATTAGGTGATAAAATTCTTTTTCAAGATCTCAAGTTGACTTGTTGCTACTATTCACCATTCCATCAAAGTTTGAATAAAATTTAGTGAAATCAAATGAGTCACTATCAGCCTTAACTTTTTCGTAAAGTGGTTTAACAAGTACTTTTAGCTCTTTATCTTTGATTAAGTTACTTAGGTTATTTAGAGCAGCATCAACTTGGTCTGTTGTGGCATTAGTGTCTTTTACCACTGACTCAAATTGAGCTTTTGCAACTTTATCAACTAATTCATTTTTCAACTGATACATTGTGTTTATATCAGAATTCTTTTGCTTAATTAATTCTTCAGCTCTTTTTACAAGATCATTGATGTTGTCAACATTATTTGCATCTAGATTTTTGTTATCTGCTAATTGTTTTTTTGTGTCAACTACTTGTTGTTGTAATGCTTGATAAATATTTTTATCTTTTACGAAGTTTTCATTTTTTGAATCTGACTCATGAACAAGAGCTAAGGCAGTTGCAAGTCCTGCAGCCGCTGCTAGAGTTGTTCCAAGAAAAATTGAAGCATTTAATTTTTTGTTATTTCTTTTAGCCATAAATCTCCTTTGTGTTTTAGTATTTATGATTTCTAGTTATTTTTGAAGAATCCAAAAATTCCATTAACTCTTTGTGCCTTAGTTAAAAGTAAACCGTTTGCATCTGTGTTATTGAAACGAATAAAATCTGCTAGATAAGCTATCTCTACACACAAAATCAAAAGTAAAAGTAGTGTTAGTATGATAGCGATTGCTAGTCAAATTTTTTGTCCCTTGGTCATCGGTTTTTTTTCTTTTTTTGCTTTAGCTGGTTTTTGTTCGACAGCTTGCATGTTATCTGTTGAGTTCATATTTACTCCTTGGAAAATAAATGTTTGAAAATCTATTGTTAAAACATTTTGAAAAATACAAAATATTTTTAAAAGTATACTACAAATTTATAAAATTTGTTAGAGGGCTTAGATAAAAAAAAAAAAAAAACATTTTTACACAAAGAAAGACTGAAAAATTGCTTTTTTTGTTTGCGAAAATGTCAAAAAATTATTGAAAAAACTAGCAGTTGTCATTTTTTTGTGCTGTTGTATAATTTAAATAATTATTTAAGGCGGTAAAAAATGTTAGATTTAAAATGATTATTAAATAATGAAAATATAGCAAAAGAGGGACTGAAAAAGAGAGGTTTCAATGTTGAAGTTGTTGATAATTTGATAACTTTGACAAAACAAAGAAATGCAGCAACACATGTTGTTGAAAATCTTCAGTCTCAACGCAACAATTTGAGTGAAGAAATAGGTATCAAAAAAAGAAATAAACAAGATGCTTCTGAGTTGATTCAAAAAGTAAATGAAATTAAAGAAGAAATTGAAAAACACAACGTTGAACTAGAAAAATTAAACCAAGATGTACTAAACTTAGCAAGTCAAATTCCTAATGTCCCACACGAAAGTGTTCCTGTTGGGGCTGACGAAAATGACAACGTAGTTATCAATGAACATGCGAGCTTAGGAAGAGGTTTGGTTAAAGGTGTAAAACCTCACTATGAAATTGCTAAAGATTTAGATATTGTTGATTTTGAAAGAGCAGTCAAACTGGCAGAATCAAGATTTGTCACATACAAAAAAGATGGGGCAAAATTAGTTCGTGCACTAGCATCGTTCATGCTTGACACACACATTGCTAATGGGTATGAAGAAATTATGCCAGCACACTTGGTTAACTCAAAAATGCTTTTTGGAACCGGACAATTACCTAAATTCAAAGAAGACCTATACAAATTGGAAAATGAGGATTTATGACTTATTCCAACAGCAGAAGTTCCAGTTACAAACTATTACAATAGTGAAATTTTAGATTTAAGCAAAACCAAAAAATTTGTAGCATATACTAAGTGTTTTCGTTCTGAAGCGGGGAGTGGCGGAAAAGATACTCGTGGTTTGATTCGCCAACATGAATTTCACAAGGTTGAACTGGTAAAACTTTCGAACAATGAAAATGTAATGCAAGACTTTTTTGAAACAGTTGAAGATGCAAAAAGAATTTTGGAGCTTTTAGAAATTCCTTATCGTGAATTAAGTTTATGTACAGGAGACATTGGGTTCAGTAGTGCTAAAACTATTGACTTAGAACTTTGAATTCCTAGTGAACAAAGATATCGCGAAACATCATCAATATCTGTTTTCTTTGATTTTCAAGCTCGTAGAGCAATGATGAGATATCGTGACTTGGACGGCAAAATTCAATATGCCAACACAATTAATGGAAGTGGATTAGCAATCGACAGAGTAGTTGCTGCAATATTAGAAAACTGCCAAAATGAAGATGGAAGCATAACAGTTCCTAAAGTATTGGTACCATACATGAAAAAAGAGGTAATTAAATAATGGCTGTAGAATTATTGATTTTAACTTTTGTCATCATTATTTTATTGATGGCAATTGGGGCGGGAATATATGCATTTATAAAATTAAAAAAATGAAAAGATTCAAATAAGGAAACAAGGGAAATAATTGAAAAAACGAATAAATTAAATGATGAAACAAATAAATTGTTACAAGAATTTAGAAGTGATTTCAAATTATTTGAAAACGATCTTGTCACTCTTAAAGCTGACTTTAAAAACAGTGTAGAAAACATTGAAAAAGAAATAAAGAATTTCAAAGAAGAATTAAATCCAAAAATTGAAAACTTTATTAATAATTATGACAAAAAGTTTTCAAGCGCTGTTGAGTCGTGAGAAACAAAAGCACAAGCAAATCATGAAGCATTAGATAAGATTTTAAAAGAAGGTGTTAACAACAATACAAATATCACAAATAAGTTTGTATTGGACTTCAGTGAAGCATTAAACACTAAATTTGAAGGTTTAGACGTAAAAATCGACACAAAACTTACTGAAATTGAAGATGCTTTCAAAAAACGTTTTGAAAACGAAATGACTGCTAAATTGAAAGAACATTTTGCAAATGTAACAAACACAATGAGCGAGCTTTCTAAAAACTTAACCAAATTTGAAACAGTGCAAGATTCTGTTAAAAACGTAGAAAAAATATTTAGTAATGTAAAATCGTTTGGGGCATTTGGTGAAAAATTTGCTCAAGATTTAATTGAAGAGTCATTTGGAAAAACTGATTCTTTAGTAGAAATACAAAAACAATTTGTTGTTACTGATTCAGAAACAAATGAAGAAAAAACTTACAAGCCTGATTTTTCAATCAAAGTTTTTGATGTGAACGGTGAATCAAGAAACTTGTTTTTGGATGCTAAGTTCCCGCTACAAAAATGAAAAGATTTAACAAGTGCTTTGGAAGAAGGGAATAAAAGCAAGGTTGAAACTGCAAGTAAAAATTTAACAAGTGCAATCAAAAACAATATTAAAGACATTAAAAGATATGTTGATCAAATTGAAACATCTATAGATTTTGCTATTATGTTCTTGCCTTCTGAAGGTTTATATGCTTGATTTACCACAAATAACATTTTAGTAAGTTTAGCAAGAGAAAATAATATTGTGGTTTGTGGACCAACAACTTTAGTTGCTATCATTAATACAATTAAAACAATTAACGAAGTTGCTGCTTACTCATACAACTCGTTAGAACTTGTAAAGCAAGCTAAAACTTTGAAAAAGAGCGTTACAGCACTTCTAACTGACATCGAAGACGCAAAAAAATGGGGTCAAAGATCAGTAGACACACTTACAAAAGCAGTGGGTAAAAGTTCTACTGTATTTAAAAACATCGAAAATGTTGGTAAATTTGAAAAGTTTTTACCGAGTGTTGAGATACCAAACAGCTCACACGTATTAGTATCTCCCTCTGGAATTGATGAAGTCGGCACAGACGAAGAATAAGTTGTTAAATTTTGATTTTTAAACAAGGCGAAGGTCTTGTTTTTTTTGTTTTTTTTGTTTTTTTTGTTGCTGTTAGTTACAAGTTATAAAAAAAATACCAGTCCGCAGACTGATATTCTCGCTAGCATATATTAATCAATTTTAATTTTAACTGCTGGTCCCATTGTTGCTGAAACTGTTAGGTTTAGCATGTATGTCCCTTTAACTGCAGCTGGTTTTAATCTTTTGATTGTTTGGATTAAAGTTTGAGCGTTTTCTACAAGGTGTTCTGTAGACATTGATTTTTTACCGATAAGTGAGTGAATAATTCCACCTTTTTCAGCACGGTAGTTTGCTTTCCCTTTTTTGATTTCTTCAACAGCTTTTCCTGGTGTTACAGTAACTGTTCCTGTTTTAGGGTTAGGCATTAGACCTTTAGGCCCAAGTTTTTTTCCGTATTTTCCTAAAACAACCATCATTTTAGGGTCGGCAACAATGATGTCAAAGTCATATTTGTCTTGATTTAAAACTTCAGCTAATTCTGCTCCTGAATAAACAAAATCTGCTCCCGCTTCTTTAGCTTGTTGTTGAGCTGTTGCATCATCTGTAGCAACTAAAACTCTTACAACTTTTCCTGTTCCATGTGGTAACACAACTGCTCCACGTAGTTGTTGATCTGCTTTACGAGTATCAATGTTTAATTTGATTGCTAAATCGATTGAAGCATCAAATTTTGCATATGAAGATTTTTTAGCTAATTCAATAGCTTCTTCTAGTGAATAAACAGCATTTTTATCTACTAATGCACGTGCTTTAGCTAGATTCTTAGAAACTTTTTTCATTAGTTGCATCCTTCACTTTCATCGTATCCTTCAACAACAATACCCATGTTTTTAGCAGTACCAGCAATTGTTCTCATTGCTGATTTTAGGCAATCTGTATTTAGGTCAGGAAGTTTGTATTCTGCGATAGCCTTTAGTTGGTCAACTGAAATAGTTGCAACTTTTGTAGTTCTTGAATTTGAAGAACCAGATTTGATTTTTGCAGCTTCTTTTAATTTGTATGATGCAGGTGATGTATATGTTTTAAAATCAAATGATTTGTCTTTGTAAACTCAAATTTTAACTGGAACTGGCTCACTTCCACGATCTCTTGTAGCGTCGTTGAATTGTTTTGTAAATTCAGGCATAACAATTCCTAATCCAGCTAAAGCAGGACCCGGTTTAGCTTGACCAGCATTGAATTGCAATTTAGCAATTCTAACTAATTCCTTAGCCATTGTATGTTTCCTTTCGAAATATGTGGTGCAAATGATTTACATAGAAATCTCCCACTTGCTAGAGGCAATTAAAAATTGCATTAATATTTTATCACAAAAAATACTTTAAAATAGGACAATATTTTCTAATCAAAAAAACACTCAAAAATAAAGCTTTTTCATTAAAATTGTTTTATTACTAAACTTGGAGTAAATAATGGCTAAAAAACAAAATTCTAAATCTAGAAATACTAAATCAAAAAAACCAAAAACTTTAGTTTCACTACTAACAGCTTTAATCGTGCTAGCAGCTGGTGGTGGGGGAGTGGGATACTACTTTGCAAATCAAAAAGAAAAAGTAGTTTTAAATACATCAGTGAGCTTAGAAAAAACTTCTGACTTGCGTCTTATGAGCTGAAATGTTCTAAATTTCGGTGGTTCTAACACTGCCTATAACTCAAACAAAATGATTAACATAGCAACTACTATTTTGAGTTCACAGGCTGACGTTATTGGATTGGAAGAGATTAACTGAGGACAGGAAACAAGTGTTAAAAACTTGGTGAAACTTCTTAACCAAAACAATCAAGAAGAAACTTGACAATATGTTATCAGTCCACTCAATGTAGCTTCATATCGCAAAGAATTCGAAAATTCTAGAGAACAGATTGCTGTTTTATATCGTAAAGATAAAGTTAAGGTTCTTAATTCAGGATTTAAAGGTAAAGAAATTTATGCAAGACCACTTTACTATGTGCAATTTGAATTTGTAACAAAATCAGATTACAAGTTTGTTTCAATTTTTGGTCATTTTGATGCTCCTGATGTTAATACGAAAAACGGCGAGACAAAATCAAGTGAATATTCGGGACAAGGTAGCCAAGAAATAAAAGAAGCTAAGGCCTTAGCACAAATTTTGGTTGAACTTAAGACACAATATAACTGCGACATTATTTTCGGTGGTGATACAAACATTAAGGCAAAAAACAATTCGGCAATTGAAAGTGAAAAATATGCTCTAGGTTATGTTGATTTTGAAACTAATCTTGAATATTACAAAACATCTCTTTCAAACAAAGTTAAAGCTTATTCTGAGCCTTATGACAAATGAGCGATTATTGACACTGGAACAAAAAATGTTTATTATGGACAAAACTACCCATACAAAATAGATATTATTAATGCTTTTAAAGAAGATGCAAGCGGGCATAGTTTATGAAATAGACAGGAAAGTGTTCAGAATTATAAAAGATATAAAAAAGATAAACCAAATCCAACTGATCTAGAATTAATCCGTGATGTTAGTGACCATGCTCCTATCTTAGTAGATATCAAGTTTAACTAGTCCCTTAAAAACAATAGCCAAGCATAGCTTGGTTTTATTTTAAGCAAAAGAAATGGAAACAAAAAGACATAATTTTTGTTTTCTTTTTTTATAAAAGCACAAAAAATTATTACCTTTGAGTTAATTTTTTTTGTAATTATTGAGATTTTTATATATAATTGCCATATATCAAAGGAGAAAAATGTCAGCGAAAATTAAAAAAATCTTGGCTTTTTCATCGTTTGTTTCGGTTGTTTCAATTACACCTTGAATCCCTTTGAGTTGTAACCAGCTTAAAAGTGAAAAAAGTACTCATAATGACACAAAAAATGAAGAAAATAACAATCAGGAAGAGTTCAAAAATGCAAAGATGGATGAACTTCTTTCATTAGTTTATGATCCAATTGAAAATGACAAAACTCAAGATGAAGCCAACTTGCAAAAAGCTTCTTTTCTTGCAAGAATGCAAGAACTAGAAGTGGACAACTTTTATATTAAAAATGTGCGTGAAGCGATGCTTTATTTTAACGGACAAACTTTTTACTATATAAAAGGAGAAGATATTTCTTATCAAAACCTTAGCTCCACATTGGTGAGAATTCCTGACATTAAAACAAGTCAAGAATTTTTCTATCAACTTTTACGAGAAAACTGATATTTAGCGCTCAAATGAAGAAGTGATTTCACTTTTGTTGGTGACTTACATCAAGCTCCAAGTTTTGCATACAACAATCCGCAAGATTTTGCTGTGGTTTATCCTAATGAAGCCCTTCAAATTACTGGTGTTTCTAACAAATTGGTAGATTTGAAATACCAATACAACAAAGATAAAAATAGTTATTGAATCATGCTTAAATTCAGTGACGATACGTATCAAGCAATGTATGTCTATCGCAATACTGGAGCAATTATGTTGGAACCAAGAATATACAAATTTAAAAAAGATGATAAAGATGCAGAAATTTCAATGGATGATGCTTTTGATGTTGTTGTAAATTTAACAAAAAATGATTCAATCAAAGACATCGATATAGTTCCTTATGACATTAAGAGGTTAAACAATGTTTAAAAAATGAAAACTATTTTTACCTGTTTCGCTGAGTATTTTAACGCCGCTAAGTCTTGTGTCTTGTGTTACAACTGAACAAGAAAATCCAGTTATTAAAAATAATCTTAACCTTGATGTTAAAGCATTTTTGAATCAAAATGCTGTCCAAAGTGTCTTAGATGAAGTTTATAAAAAAGATTTTTGGGATGAACAAAGTCAGGAAGAATTAGACGAGCAAAAGCAAGAATATATTGATTCACAATTGTTAGAAAAAAATATCAAGAAACTTGATAAAGAAATGGAAAAAATTTATGCTAATTATTCTTTTGCTCGTTTGCAAACAAATGCAGCAATAGTTTCAATTAGAAAAATTGATTTTTGACGACCTAATCGATACAATCCTTTGATATTTACAAAATACAGTGATGAATGAGATGAATTCAAAAGACAAAACTGACTGTATCTTCTTTATCGTGTAAATTGCTTTACTGCTGTTGGTTATCAGTTTGCTAAAACATCAGACAGCACTAATTTCAGAGCAACTTATCGCAATTCACT
Source organism: Mycoplasma sp. 4044 (assembly GCF_053851695.1). Taxonomy (NCBI): domain Bacteria; kingdom Bacillati; phylum Mycoplasmatota; class Mollicutes; order Mycoplasmatales; family Mycoplasmataceae; genus Mycoplasma; species Mycoplasma sp. 4044. The sequence continues at coordinate 296,279 of NZ_JBSQBD010000001.1, forward strand.
TCCTATCACTTGACAAATGAATTCAAACCAGATAATTGATTATGCTAGTGAAAAGTTTCCGCTTAAAAGTGGACTATGGAGTGACCAACCTACTCCTAAAGAAGGTGATAATTATCAGTTTTCGACGCAATTGTTTTTATTCAAATATCCCAATGACACTTTTTTAAAGTTAAATATTGTTAAAGAGCAAAAATGAACAAATAACACACCTTCAAGACTGAAAACTGTAACTTTTGCTCCCGATAATGCTTTCAGAAGTTTTCAAAGAACATTCAACAAAGAGGTAAAAGACTACTCAGCTTCTGAAGTTTTACCATACATTATTGATATTTCAAGAGACTTGGTAGCAAAAAATGATTTTATTAGCTTAGACATTCCTGATTCAGGATGAAATCCGGATTTTGAGTTAGCAAAAGTAGAAGATAAATTTGGTTCATATGTTTCATGAATATTTGCAGATTTTATAGTTCAAGGAGATAAAAATGACTAATATCAATTTAAAAACAAACTTTTTAAAGTTCTTACTTTACTACTTGATAAATAAGAAATCGACATTGTTGATGCCGATTTTGGGTTTTGCATTAACTCTTGGACTAAGTTTTATGTGTCTTGCAGCCAACAATTTGTATCAATTGCAAATGTTTATGATCGCACCGATTGTTTTATCTTTAGTCAACACAGTTGTGTTTTCTAATCTTTTAGCTATTAATATTTTTAAAAGTATTGAAACAGACGGAATGGAATTAATTGTCACTTCGAAACCAGTAAGTAGACATAGTATGGTAAATGTAAAAATTTTAATTTTCTTTGCCTTTAGTTTATTAAACGCCTTGTTAGTGTTACTTGCATTTGTTATAGGATTAAGTCCTGTTGCAAGTCAATACACTACTTACTATAAATACTTAGTAGGTGGTTCGTTTGTCACAAGTCTTTTCGGATTTTGCTTCTTTGGTTTAATAACAGCACTGATTTGTACACGTTCTTCAAGAAGACTAGCTTCAACATTGGCTTCTACTGTTTTTGTACCATTATTTTTACTAGGAACATTCAGTTCTTACTTTGCTGAGCCTGCTATTAAATCAATGGCTAAGCAATTAAATAATAATTACAACGATTTAAATGTATATTCTTTTGCAACTAACAAAAACGATGACAGTTTTTACATTGTTGATAGACAACCAAGAGACATTAAAGGAGGTATAAAACCTTCTAATGAGTCAACTTATTCAACATCTCCAGAACAAAAATTGAATACTTTATTCAATCAAGTGAAAGATAATGCTGCAATCGCTCAAAGTCTTGCCTGATTAAATATTCCTTACCAAATGTCAACAATGATGACACAAAACGGAACGGATTTAATTAATACATTACAAAACAATAAGTCCAAATTTTTAGATAACATCATTAACTATTCAAACAACAATGATTTGAAATATAGTTATCAACTAATTAATAGTCAACAAATGAGTCAAGAGCAAAAAAACATTGTGTCACTAGTTCCTACAGCACCACTGATCAATGACGACATTGACTATGCTCAACAAAAATGACCTACTAATGAAATTATTTACGCTTGAGAAAAAGCTGATACTAACGAAAAATTAGCACAAGATAGTTTTGGATTTTCAAATATCGAAAACTTTGTTGGAAGGCTTAAATGAAACATTATTTCTTCTCTCTTGCATAGTTCTATTTATCAAAATGAATTCAAAAACGATTTCAAAAATGATTTCAATAAGCAATTAACCGTTGATGAATTTAATGACAAAATTTATCAATTGATGAATAAATATTTAGAATTAAACCAAATTGCAAAATGATTCGATTCTTCTGTTTTAAATCATGAAAAACAAATTTATCTATATGTGGTAGCATACTATAATCTGTTTTATAACTTCAACCAAAGTTCTTTATACAAATCAGTCGTTTTAAATTACAACACTCAGGATAACGAAAAAAAACCACAGCAATATAAATTCAAAGTTTATATGAATGAATACGAGACAAGAAATTATTTTGTTGGAGGATATAGCTCATTTATGCCTATCCTGACTGTCTTACAACCAGAAAATGATAGTGATAAAACCAATCAAAAAGTTGCTCGTTACCAACTAACAAAAGACTCAAATATGAATCTTTTTTCACACATAAATAATGTATATTTAATTCAAAGAAAAGCAAATATAGTTCCTGCGTCCGCAGTAATTCCTGTGTGAGTGATATTAATTGTTTTCTTAACATTAATTACTATTTGAGCGCAACGTAGAAAGGATTTTAGATAATGGAAAAAATTATTGAAGTTAAATCACTTTCAAAAAGTTATGACAAGCAAAATTACGCTATTAAAGAATTGAACTTTGATATTTTACCTGGTAAATTTCACGTTTTTATTGGTTCAAACGGTTCTGGAAAAACAACAACTATTAAATCAATTGTTGGCGCTTATGCTAACTATGAAGGACAAATTCTTATTGGCGGACTAAAAAATACACAAGCCGAAGCAAAAGCTAAAATTGCCTACATGCCGGAAAACCCAAACTTCCCTAAAGAATTGAATTTAACAAAATACATTTATTCTTTTGGTTTATTGAGTGGTTTGAGTAAAAATGAAGCAAAAAAACGTACTGAAGAAATTATTGAAAAACTAAACATTAAGTCATTTGCAAACAAAAAACCAATCAATTTTTCGAGTGGTGAAAAAAGAAAAGCACTGCTTGCTCAATGTTTGATTAGTCAACCGCAATTGATGATAATGGATGAACCTGCCGCTAACTTGGATCCAGAATCTCGTCGTGAGTTATTTAATATTCTTAATGGTTTCGTTGCCCAGAATCGTTCAATATTTATTTCTACACATGAACTTCATGAAGTTAATCGTTTCACTAATTATGTAACCATTATTGACAAGGGAAATATTGTTTACTCAGGCAATTTTAATCCTTTAGACGATTTGGAACAATTCTATTTCAGTCAAGTGGAAAGCTATTATGCTAAGAAATAAAAAATTCTTTATACTTTCTTTGCTTTCTTTATTGTCTTTAACTACCATTTCGTTTGCTAGTGTGTCTTGTTCAATCAAGTTTGTTGATGAAAATCCTATTCCTGCACCAATCAAAAAAGTTGATGAAAATAGTAACGTTAACATTGATAGTTTCTTGAAAAATTTCGTATTTGCTAATAAGGGTGATGCTGAAATCAACACTTTTAAAGAAAGTCAAAAAGTTAGTCAGGAATGAATTAGTGATTTAAATAAAAAAATTACTGAATATCAGTCTCTTTTCAGTGAAAACACTGAAGCAAATAACTTGAAAATGAGTAATTTGGAAACTGAAATTTCTCAACTTTTAAGTGACAAATGATACTGATACTTAACACATTTAAATCATTTCGATTTTGCATTCTCAGGTGTTGATAGTCAATTTGAGCAAATTCCTAAGTTATATAACTTTAAGCCTTCAGTGGAATATTCAAGCGCACAAAAAGACATCATACAAAATCCTTCTAAATATGTGAGTTTGACTTATCGTTCAAAATGACCTGAAGTGGAAAGTATTGTTCCAATTGAAAATGTTGATTCTGATGCCAGTGGAGTTTTTGCAGCAAAAATTAATCAAAACTTCTTTATAAGACTTTGACTGACTGAAAAAAATGGACAACCTTCAGTCGAAGTTCCATTCTTTATTTATCGTTTTAGTGAAGATAAACAAATCTTGTATACTCAGTTTCAACATTTCTATCACCAGTTTATATACCACACCAACACTTTAGGCGACGTTGCTCCAAAATTATTTTGCCAATGAGAGCAATTTGTAAAACAAAATGGTTTTTGATTGAATTATCATATTTCAAAATGAAATGATAGTGTCGGACCAAATAAAAATGTAACCGACTTACCGGTAGGACAATAACACGGATTTTCCGTGTTTTTTTTCATTCCACACTCACTACAAGAGGCTTTTGTAACTATATTTTGGTAAAATTATAAATATTAATATATTTATTTAATGGTTAAAGGATAAAAGATGACAATAAAAAAATTATATGATTCACTCCAACAACATGATGGTAAACACTTTGCAGTTAAAGCATGGGTGGCAACAAATAGAGGAAATAAAAAAATAAGATTTATCGAAATTAATGATGGAAGCACAGTGCAAAACTTACAAATTGTACTAAACGAACAAAATGTTAATCTAGATGAAGTTGAATCAGCAAGAAGTGGGGCTGCTATTGAGGTAAGTGGAACATTAGTTCTAACACCACAAGCAAAACAACCTGTCGAACTTAAAGCTGATTCTTTTAAATTGCTTGCTAACGTTGATGAAGACTATCCAATTCAAAAGAAAGAAACAACATTAGATTTTTTAAGAGAAGTTCCACACTTAAGACACAGAACAAATCTACTTAAAACTGTTATGTTAATCCGTTCAACACTAGCTCAAGAAGTACACGATTACTTTAAAAATCATGACTTTGTTTATGTAAATAGTCCCATTATCACTTCGAATGATGGAGAAGGTGCTGGGGAACTTTTTGTTGTTGACGACGAGAATGAAGACATGTTTTTCAAGCAAAAAGCAACTCTGGGAGTAACTGGACAATTGCATGCTGAATCTTATGCCCTAGGGTATAAGAATGTTTATACGTTCGCTCCTACATTTAGAGCTGAAATGTCACACACATCACGTCATGCCGCTGAATTCTGAATGATTGAACCTGAATGTGCTTTCTATGATTTAAATAAAATCATTGATCTCGCTGACGATTTATTAAAAACAGTTATCAAAAAAACAATTGCAAAACATCCTGCTGAGTTTGAATTCTTGACTAAAAATGTTAAAGCTGATCTTCTTGACACATTGGATAAATTCATTAATACTAAATTAACAAAACTTGAATATCGTGAAGCTTTAAAAATTCTTGAACAAAACAAAGAAAAATTTGAAGAGCAAAACTTTGCTTTCGGTACTGACTTAGCTTCAGAGCATGAAAAATTTCTTTCTTCAGAAATTATTGGTGGGCCTGTGGCAGTTATAAACTACCCAAAACAAATCAAAGCATTTTACATGTATCAAAACCCAGACAACGAAACAGTGGCTGCTTTTGACTTGCTAGTTCCAGGAATTGGTGAATTAGTTGGTGGATCACAAAGGGAAACAAATTACAACAAATTGTTAAATAGAATGAATGAACTAAATATGAATATTGAACCATTGCAATGATATTTAGATTTGCGTAGATTCGGTGATGCTCAATCTGCAGGTTTTGGAATTGGTTTCGAAAGATTAGTAATGTATGTAACTGGAATGTCTAATATTCGCGATGTTATCCCTTACCCAAGAACAACTGGAAACTTGAAGATGTAGGTTTTATGTTAGAAATAATTATTCCTATTTACAACCCAGACAATTCAGTTCATGAAATCTTGAAACAAGTTTATAAACAAAATTCGCGGAACTTTTCAGTTTCAATCGTTATTGATAAACCAACAGATGAACACTTGGTAGCGATTAATGAAGCTCTAAAAAACTTTGATGCAAACAAAATAAAGTTAGTTATTAACTCAAAGCATCAACCTTTAAATTCAGTCATTTATGAAGCTTTAAAACAAAGTGATAAACCTTATTCTTACATTTTGTTTTCAAACACTGAATTGGATGAAGACTTCGTTACAAGAGTAACAAAGGCAATCAAGAAATCACAACAAGCAGACATCATTGAGTTCAAAGCGGTTTATCGAGGTCTAGTGCGCCATGATGCACCCACAAAACCGTTTGAAGAAAAAACTATTAATTTAAAGGAGAATTGAGAACCATTGATAGTTACTTCTCCTATTGTCTTCAATAAAGTTTTTTCTAACAAACTTGCATTAAGTATCTACGAAAACAATAAAACATTAAAATCTACAAACAAACAATACTCAATCGATATTACAGTTAACGCTTTTTTAAAAGCAGCAACATATTTTTACACATCAAGCATTGAAGTTAGAGATTGAAACTACCAACTTACTAACTTGAATGTTAAATCAATCAATCTTGAATGAAAACAAATTTTGAACCAAACAAAAGAAGCAAGTGATGATTTAAAAGATGCTTTGAACTTGCTACACATTATTCACTATCAACTTTTTCTAGCAGGATACATTGGTTTCATAAAACAATGAAAAATGTTCATTGTTCTAGGAAAAACATTGAAAACACAAAACATTAAAGATGTACTAGCAAAAGAGTTGGTTGCTATTTATGGTTCAAATCCTGACTTAACACAAAATCGTTACTTTGCTTGATACAAATGATCTGCTTTAATCGATCCTAAACTTGTTGACGAAAAATACTGATCTGATATTTTTCACAAAATTTACTAATGGCACAAAATGAAATAGTAACAACCAATAAAAAAGTTGGTTTTTGAATTAGATTCACCATAACATTCTCAGATCTATTTGTTTTCTTAATCTTCTTATTCGCAATAACTTTCGCAATGATAAGTCCAGACAAAAACAATGTTAGTTTTAGACAAAATTACTTGTATTACGTTTGACTAAGTTTAATAATAATCTTTATTTTTAGCTGATGAATATTAATTCCATTCTTAACTAAAGGTCAAACAGTGATAATGTGAATTTTTAGAGTCAAAATCATTCCAAAAAAGAAAAAACAAAATCTTTTTCTTGCTTTACTGTCAAGACAATCATTCGGAGCAATTTTTTGAATAATCATAATGTTGGCTTGAATGATTTTAATAAGTCCAGAAAGTTTTGAACAAGTAGCATTCCAAAGAAAACATTTAACTGAACTACCACCGATAACTAGAGCTTTCGTCACCTTTCCTTTATCACTAACATCATTAGCATTATTGATTGAAGTTATGTTCATTCTTTCGGTTGCTAAACCTAACAAAATAGGATGAAATGACTCACTATCGCAAACATACACAGTTTACAAAAACAAATACACTACTGAAAGAATTAGTAGTTGAGATCAAAAGTCTGTAAAGCCAAAAAGCAGACCCTTACCTGACATAGACATTCAATTTTAAGACTAGGAGGTTTTGAATGAGTACAGAACATCTCGATTTGACTATGCTTAATGAAAAGCAGCTAGAAGCAGTAAAACACACCCAAGGACCACTGAGATTAATTGCTGGGGCAGGTAGTGGTAAAACTAAAGTTTTAACTACCAAAGTAGCCTACTTAATTAAAGAAAAAGAAATTGTTCCGTCAAAAATTTTGGCCGTTACTTTTACTAAAAAGGCAGCAGATGAAATGCTGGATAGAGTTGTGCGGATTATCGGCTCGAGTGAAGAACATCCACACGTTTCTACTTTCCATAGTTTATGTGCCAAAATTTTAAGAAGTGATATCCATGTAATGGGTATACCGAATGATTTTAAGATAATTGATGACCCTGAGCAAAGGCAAATTTTAAAATTAGTCTATGACAAACTCGATATAACTAATGAAGATTACACTTATGATTCTGTGCTTTCTTATATTTCTAAAGAAAAAGTCTCACTAAGAAAACCAAAACATAGTCTTGAAAATGCAGAAGATAAAAATGATTTAAGACCAACAATTTATAAAGAATACGTTGAATATCTAAAGAGAAGTAAAGCTTTAGATTTTGATGATTTGCTAGTCTATGTACATGATCTATTCCATAATCCTAAATATGAAGCTACTCGTCACAAATGAGAATCTAAATTTGATTATGTCTTAGTTGATGAGTTCCAGGATACAAGCCACGTTCAGTATGGTATTGTAAAAGTTTTAGCTAAAAAAGGTGATATTACAATAGTTGGAGATCCTGACCAAACTATTTATTCTTGAAGAAATGCTGATATTAATATCATTATTAACTTCGAAAAGGATTTTCCAAACGTTACAACTATATTGTTAGAAAAAAATTATCGTTCAACTAAAAAGATTCTTAATGCTGCTAATAACTTAATTTCATACAACTCATTAAGAATTAAGAAAAAACTTTACACCGACAATGAAGAAGGTGAAGACATTGAATTCAATTGTGGTTTCAGCGATGAAGATGAAGCGCGTTGAATATCAATGAAAATCAATGAACTAAAGAAAAACCGTGTGCAACTTAAGAATATTGCTATCATTTATCGTGCAAATTCTTACTCACGTGCAATTGAAGGTTCTTTAATCAATGACAACACTAATCACTATGTTGTTGGTACACAAAGATTCTATGAACGTGAAGAGGTTAAAGATGCCCTAGCCTACCTTCAACTAATTTATGCTCCTGATGATTTATCTTTACAAAGAGTTATTAACAAGCCTGCTAGAGCGGTTGGTAAGGAAACAGTACGTAAACTTTATGATTTTTCACTGCAAAAAGATGTTTTAATGTTTACGGCTATTGAAGAACATATTAAAGAAATTTACGAAACACTGAAAATTAATATGAAAACAATGAAAGGTCTTGCTGATGTTGTTAATAAAGTTAGATGAGCAAGAACTCAAATTTTTAAACACAAACAAAAACCTACACTAATTCTTAGAAAATTAATGTACGACGAATTAAAATACTTTGAATCGTTAAAGGTACAACCTGAAACACTGGAAGCAAAAGAAGAAAACTTCAATGCTTTAATTAATGCTATTGACGCATGAGAAGAACAAAACAAAAACAAAGAATTAACCGACTACTTACAAGAAGTTGTTATTTTAGGTAATGAAAAGCCTGGTGGAGATCCTTTAAGTTCTGTTGCTTTAATGACAGTACACAATGCTAAAGGATTAGAATTTGACTACGTTTTTGTTGCTGGTTTAGCTGAAGGAGTCTTTCCTAATGCGCGTGCTCTTAATGTTAAAAACAATGACTCCACAAAGAAAAAAGGTTTATTGTTTAATAAACTATCTTCAGAACAGATTGAAGCACTAGAAGAAGAAAGACGTCTGGCTTATGTTGCTTTTACACGAGCTAAAAAGAAATTGTTCTTAAGCTTTTCAGCAGCAAGAAATGGACAAGAAAGTCGTTTTATTAGTGAAGCGGGTGTAAAAGGTGGAAAAAGAGGTATTCATATTGCCTCAATGTTTGCGAAAAGTGAAACCGAAGATACAAATAATCTTATTGAAGGTGACTCAATCATTCACTCTAAATTTGGAGAAGGAAAAGTTCTTCAAGTGCAAGGTGATGTAATACATGTTAAATTCCAGGGTGACGGAATTAAAACACTAAACAAAACTCACCCATCTATCCGCAAAAAAGAAGATTAATCATGAATTTTGGTTATTTAATTGTGGTACTAATTATTTGTTTGGCAGCACTTGGAATTATCATTTACTTTTGTTATTACAAGTTTATTGTCAACAATAATGCCACTGTTTCTTTTACATTTGACTTTGAAGAAAACAGGGTAAAACTTTTAGCTTCAGAAGTTAATAAGAAAAATAAAACTAGAATTTTTCATAATAAAAACTTAACCCGCGGATATTGAATATCATTTGAGGATTTTAGTAAAAGTTTTGTTACAGAGAGTGCTCGCTTATGTGTGAATTCACTTGCAAACTTTTTAGACAACAACAAAAATATTGATATTGTTTTAAATCTTAAAAATGTCACAGACAAAGAAAAATATCAATGTCGTTTAATGATTGAAAAGTTAGCAACAAAATCAAAAACTGTAGGTGTTATTGCTTGAAAAAAAGTTTCTAAAAGCCACAAAACTAATATTTTCTTTTTACGTAAGCCATTTGAGTTTATGGAAATGAACAAATCGCTCAATTTTGTTGTTTTGCTAAGCGAGCACCAGTACTCACAAAGAGCGAATGTACTGAACTCAATATACAAAAGACTGGCTAAATTTCACAACATAAACTATGTTTTTTATAGACAATATAATGCAATTGTACTAAGTGTTGTTCCTAAAAGTCAAGTAGTTAGCAAAAAGGTACACAAGTATTTTGTTGCTAAAATGCAAGATTTAGTAAATCAAAAGAAGTGCCAAACAGTTGTTTTTGTTGATGCACACTTTGACTGCAGTCTATTGAGTGGTCAAATTCTATTGGACTACTTAACTCTATTAGGAGCAAAGCACGACAATTTTTATCAAGTAAAAGTGCAAGATTTTGACGAAAATGTTATTTATGAATTTACTTCAGCTTACAAGAAAACGCAGGCTCTTGTTGAAAAGAAACTAATAATAGAAGATAAACATTTAGTTATAGACACACAAAATCAAACTGTTGCAATGAAAATTGATTCTGAGTTGCAAAGTTTAGATAACTACAGTAGTTTAATTCTTAATACATCATCATTAAAGACAAATTACTACAATAATACTTTTCCACTTGATGAGGATAATTTTGACAAAGTTAAGTTCGTTTCCTTCAAAGATAGTGAATATGTTTTCTTAAGGGATAGTACAATTCCTTTAATAGAACCTACAAAACAGAAACTAATTTGTTTTTTAGAAAGTGAAGAATTATCAGAACAAGTCATTAAAAGAATGAATGAATTTAAACAACGTAACATTGAAACGTATTGAGGTTTTGTTGAAATTAACACAACTTTTTACTCAATGATCAGTAACTATCCACCTGAATATGTTTTCATTTCTAAGAAAATGACTAACATGTTTAATGACAATAACATTTTTCTAAAATTCATGAGCTTTTTGGAATATGCTAAGAAACGTAACATTAAGGTTGTAATTGAGGATTTTAATAAAGACAAATTTTTAGCAAAAATACTAAAAGTGAACAAGGACGTTTTGCTAACAGAAAGGATAACTAATGACTAAAATAGGAGTAGTATTAGACTCGTATTCGGGGTACACAAAAGACGAATTAAAAGAATATGGTTTTGAATTTTTACCACTTCAAATAAATATTAACAATAATAATTATTTAGAAGGTATAGAGATTGACAAGGTTGAAGTTCTTTTGAAATTAAGAGAAAAAAAAGAAGCTAAAACTTCACTTCCACCTTTCTTATATATGGAAAATTTGATGAAAGAATTAGACTCTAAGTATGATAAAGTTGTAATTCTTCCTATTAATAGTAATTTATCAAGTGAATGTGGTTATCTTCAAACGATTGCTGCCGATATTAACAAATCAAAATTTATTATTTTTGACAATAATTTTAATGGCGAGCAATATTTATGAATGGCACAAAGAGCAAAAAGCATGCTTGAAAATGGCAAATCGGATGCTGAAGTTATTAAGTTTTTAAAAGAATATAACGAAAGCTCGTTAAATTTCATTGTTCCTGCTTCATTAGATCCATTTATTAAAGGTGGAAGATTAAAGGGAGCTAAAAAGATTTTAATGACTTCTCTAAAGCTGGTTCCTTTACTTAAAAATCAAGATGGAGTTACTGTTGATGGAGTAAAGAAAACTCACAAATCGGCTGTTGTAAAAGTAGTAGAAAAACTAATTGAATTCATTGGTGGTGAAAAAAATATTCAATTTTATGATTTTTGAATATTGCAAACCGGGGACGGACAATTAATAGATTTTGCTAATGAAACATTAGCTAAGTATTCAGTTGTGCCTGTTTTCACTCGTTTAGCTTCTTCTTCAACAATGATTCACGCTGGAATAGACTCAATTTCAATAGGAGTTTCGAAAAAATTATAATGTTTTATGAACACAACGAATTTGAAGAATACCAGCTAGAAATTGATGGACATACAGTTAACTATCAGGTTTCTGGCAAAAAGAATGGTATACCAGTAATTTTTGTTCACGGTGGTCCAGGTGGCGGCACTAGTCGTGATGATTGCAAATATTTTGATCCTAAATATTATCGTGTTATTCTTTTTGATCAGCGTGGTTGTGGTAAAAGTTTACCAGCAGCTAAAATAGAAAACAACACAACTCAAGATTTAATAAATGACATGGAACAAATTAGACAGCATTTGCAAATTGAAAAATGAATTCTGTTTGGTGGTTCTTGAGGTACAACCTTGAGTCTTTTATATGCTCAGGCTCATCCTGATAAAGTAATAGAAATGGTGTTAAGGGGAATATTTTTAGGTCGTCAAAGTGATTTAGAGTGATTGTATGGTGCAAATGGAGCAAGTAATTTCTTCCCTCGTGATTATGAAATTTTTACTCGTTTTGCCGAAACAACCGATGTAAAAACTCTAATTAGTTTCTACTATGAAAAAATCAAACTTCCTGACATGCGTAAATCTTTCGTAGCTGCAAAAAAATGAGCAGATTGAGAAAGTGGTCTTGTTACTCTCGTTCCAGAAAGAAGAGACATCGCTAGAGTTCAAGATACCATAAATTTTTCACTAATGGAAACTCATTATTTTGCTAACAATTGCTTTATAGAAGAAAACCAAATTTTAAAAAATATGCACCGAATTAGACTGATACCAACAACTATTGTTCATGGAAGATATGATGTTGATTGTCGTCTTTCTGGAGCTTATGAATTAGCAAAACAATTGAAATTTGTAGACCTACAAATAATTGAACAAGCAGGACACTCTTCTAGGGAAAAACCTATTGCTAAAGCACTTTTAGAAATAATGGACAAATTAAAGAAAAAGATAATTTATTAACACTCGTTTTGAGTGTTTTTGTTTTGTTTTTTCAAACAAAAAAAGCACAAATGGCTTTCTCTGTGCTTTCTATTTTTTGATATCTAAAAAAATATATAAAAGAATTCTTTGAATTCTAGTTTTTGTGTAGCGTCTACTTGTGCAAGCATCAACAAAAGCATCGAAATCAGTAATATTTGAGTGTTTTTTGAGTAAATTTTCAATGCCTTCACTTACTAATTTGTATTCAGCAAGTATTTTTGGATCTGTGTCTATTATTTTTTGTCTGATTGAGCTAAAATGATTTTTCAATCTGTCTGGTTCTTCATAAAAAACAACAGGAGTGTATTTTTTATAATTTTCGTTTTTATCAAAAATCATCTCTCTTATTTTTGAAGCACTGGCAAAATTTTCTTTCGTTTCTAAAGAATGAAAACCTATGGTCCTTTTCATACAAAATGCTTCGATTTTATAGTTATTTTCTACTATCTGTTTAACGTACTCTAAACCTAAAATATCGTTGGGTAGCACAAAGTTTTCTCCATTTATTTCTTTTAACGCTTCAGCAGATGCCCTTACAAATGAATAACCTTGTTTGAGTCAAAATTTAACGTTTGTATTATATTGTTCTTTGTTGTTTTTTAAAGTTCTGGCAGCTTTATAAAATGATTCAATATTATCTGTTTCGCTACCAAAAAACAATTTGTCAATGTTATTCTGAGCTATTAATTTTACTGCTCCATGAGCAAAAATGTGTGCTGCTTGGGTTGAAGAATCAAAGTCTAGAGCAATAACTTTACTAGCACCATATTTTAATGCGTATGTCTTTCTTTGTTCAAAATCCATAACATTAAAATCGCCTCTTTGTGTATAGTTGGAACTCAATATTATAACTATTTCATCATTAGGAAATAGTTCTTTAGCTTTTTTTAATTGATAAATGTGGCCATTATGAAAGGGGTTGTATTCTGCAATTATTGCTACTGCCATTAACTAAATTCCTCCACTGAGAATAGGAGAGTGTCTTGATTTACATCACTAAATTTTTTACTATGGTGACTAATTATTTTTTGGTTATTTTTACTTTCAATCGAAAGCAAAATTCTTAAAGATTTGCGAGCAAAAATATTTTTTTCAAAGCTAAATTCAAGAAGTTTGTTTCCTTGATGAACAAAAGAGTTGGGAATTTGTTTAAAAATTGTGTATTTATTCAAATCACCTTTAAACAAAATTTGCATTTTTATTGTGAAATTATCATTTTTTATCGTTATTTCGTTTGTTACATTATTGAACGATTCCACCATTCCTGATATTGGGCTGTTCATTTTGTTGCCAAATTTAGATAAACTAAACTCTCAAGTGTTTGCATTCAATTGAGCAACTTTACCCGCAACTGGAGAAGAAATGAAAAATTCTGTTTTTCTTTCTTTGTTATCAAAATTTAGCTCAATTACTTCTTTATTTTCAATGTTATAAACTCCAGTCATGACTTGGGTTTCGCTATAGTTGGATTTTTCTAAATTGTATTTTTGTGTGTCTTTTTCAGTGTTAGATATGTTATTTATTCAAAATTCTTGAGTCGGTATTGAGTCTTCAAGATTAATGGGGTGTTTTTGTTTGAAATTTCTTGATTCGAAGATGATTGATACATCCATTGACTTACAATTACCCATTCCTGGTGTAAAAGGCTTTGTTTTCAAAGCAAAGAAGTAAAATCCTATTGCTATTAATAAACCAATTACTAACGCAAAGATAAATATAAATGCAATTCCTGTTTGATTCTGTGTTCTAGCTGCTATATTGATATATTCAAAGAAGCCATAATTACTTGTTTCTGCACTCAAGCCAATTCTAGCTATTATTAATTGCATTATTGGTGAAATCAAATAGAAAATAGCAATGTACATTAGTGGGCTTGACATTAAAACAATTAGTGTTATTGTGTATTCAGTACCTATGAAAAATGAACCAAGAACTGAAGCAATTACAACTTGAGTTGTGAAAATTCTTTGATCTTTGTCGGCTAATAAAATCATTACGATTCCTAAAAATGGAATGACGAATAATGAATTTAATAAAGTGGCTACATTGAACTTACCGAACATTAAATTGAATGCTTGCTGAGTGCTAGGATCAATAAAATATACTGAATTTGACTGGTTTTTTCATCAGGCAGATGAATTGTGATTGAACTGATTTATATTAAATAAAAATGAATTATCTAAAGTTGTTATTAACTCTTTTTTATTTAAATTGCTATTCAACATATTGAACAGTTGTTCTTTTGTTGTTGCAAAATCTAAATTGGAATTAAGTAATGTTTTGTATGTTTCAATGTTTTTAGTAGAAGAATCAATAACTTGTTGTGGCTGATTGTTAATTATTACTCATACTTGTTGATTGAGATCAAAATTAACTGTAGTGAAATCACTCACAAGTGATTTATTCATTCCGAACGGTATCAAAATTTGCTCTAATAATCCCACAACAAAAGAAGCTGATGTTTTTGTGCTAAGCCCGTTATTCTTTAGCGATGAAAGACTTGTTGCAAAAAAACCCATAAATAATAGATGAATAAAAATTAGAACAAAAACAAGCATTGGAGCAAAATACATTACAACACGATTGAAATTTATGTACTTAAAGGTTTTGTGTTTTTCGGTTTTGTTTAAACAAAATCCAATTAAGTAACCTGTCAAAATAGCGTCAATAAAATTAAACGAAAATCCTTTTATTTCACTAATTCCTAAAAAATTATTAATATAAGACGAATTTATATTTTTGTATCACAATACTTGATAAATTCCGTCTGTTGATGTTTTATGTATAAAAAGCGTTTGACTAAAACAAAATACAACTCATATTATTATTGAGCTAAATGTTGCTAAGACAAACTTTTTAGAGTAGAACATTGCAATACTGATTGTTATTGTTAAAGGAAACAATTCTAAAAGAAATTTAGATAAAGTTTCCAACACTTTAATTCATTCTGGAACAAACGAATAATTGATTTTAATTAAATAATTTTCTTTTGTAATGACAAAAATGGCATAAAAAATAGAAAACACTGACAAATATGCAAAAGGCAGCAATAAAAGTCTTAAAATGCTACCCATTTTTGTTGAACGAAGGTAAAAGAATTTCTTCCATTTACCACTTTCAATATTTATTAATTGTGTTTTAGAGCTTTTAATTCAATTCATGTCCTAAATTATAAAAAAATAACTATATTTTTACTCAATGTCAATAACTCTTAGTTACAAACATTTTTTTGACAGTACTTTTTTATAAAAAATATCTTTACACAAGACTCTTTTTGAGTTTTGCGGGTTTAAAACAGAGTATATAAATATTATTAAGTAAATAAAACTAGAAAACAAACAAAATCAAAGAAAAATCAAAAAACTAAACTTAAAATAAACATTAAATAATTTAAAATTTATTTATTATGTGAGATACAATAGCTGCAATTAGTTCAGGAAAAATTAATCAAGCTGTTTCTATTATTAGAATTTGCGGTCCTGAAGCAATAAATATTATTAAAAAAATTTTTAGAGGTAAAGAAGGTAAAAATAAGGAAATAACTTTTGGATCAATATTTGATGGCAATCAAAAAATAGATGAAGTTTTAGTAGCATGATTCCCCGGAACACAAAACTATATAGGCGAAGATACTGTGGAAATTAATGCTCACGGTGGAGTTGTGGTTTCAAATATGATTTTGGAATTAATTTTAAGACATGGTGCAAGAATTGCGGATCCTGGTGAATTCAGCAGAAGAGCATATTTAAATGGCAAAATCGACTTAATTAAAGCAGAGGCTATAAATGATTTGATTCATGCAAAAAGCGAAAAACAAGTTAAAATGAGTGTTAATAAGTTTGATAATAGGCTTTCAAACAAAATAACTGCTTTTTTGAATGAAATCGAGTATTTAATTGGAAATTGTGAAGTTAATATTGACTACCCAGAAATAACAGATATTGAAGTTTTAACAAATGAAACTCTTTTACCAAAAATTAAATCTTTAATCAAAGGTATAGACGAATTAATAAAAGTTAGCTCTGATGCACAGAAGGTTTATGAAGGGATAAAAGTTGCTATTGTAGGAAGACCGAATGCCGGGAAATCTTCACTGCTTAATTGTTTATTACAAGAAGAAAAAGCGATAGTAACTGAGATAGCAGGAACTACTCGGGATGCGATTGAGGCACAATTTCAATTAGACGGAGTTTTGTTTAATCTTATTGACACTGCGGGTATTAGAGACACTGAAGACATAGTGGAAAAAATTGGTATTCAAAAAGCAAAGCAAACTATTGAAAAAAGTGATCTTGTTATTCACGTTGTTGACCAAAAAGAAAAATGAAATGAAATTGACGAACAAATTAAACAACTTGCCAAAGAGAAAATTTATTTACAAGCCTTAAATAAAACAGATTTAATAACAACTAATAAAATATCTCACAAACCTAATCAAGCTCTTATTTCGGCTAAAAACAACGAAATAGAGTCGCTTTTGGATTTAATCAAGAAGCAATTTGCGAACATTGATTTCAATAACCCTGATCTAATCTATAATACACGTCAACTTTCGTTGATTAAAAGCGCTAAAAATAATCTTTCCGACGCTTTAGATGCTCTTGAACAAGGTTTTGGTACTGAAGTTATTGTTGTTGATTTGACTGAAGCATGAAAAGCAGTTTCAAGCATTATTGGAAAAGGTAAAGAAAGTGATTTGCTTGACTCAATATTTTCAAACTTTTGCTTAGGTAAATAATGTATAAAATAAATGAAATGCTCACAAATATACACACAACAGAGTTCAGTTATGAAGGTTTAGGTGTGTATCGGACAGAAAATTATGCTATTTTTGTTTTCGGGATGCTAGAAGACGAAGTGGCGGACATTCAAATTACTAAAGCTAATTCTCGTTTTGCTTTTGCTTCAGTAGTCAGATTAATAAAAGCTAATCCTAAAAGAATAGAAATTAACAACAAAAATCTAGTTACAAGTGGTGTAGCACCGCTTGCAATTTTAGATTACCAAGATCAATTAAATTTCAAGCAATCAATAGTTGAATATCTATTCAAAAGACAGTTAGATTTTACTGATATCAATAAAATTCAGGCAAGTGATAAAGAGTGAAACTATAGAAACAAAATAGTTGTATTTGTTAAAGATTTTGAGTTAGGTTTTTATAAAAAGAATAGCCATGAATTCATAAAACAAACATCATTTGATTTAGCAAGTGAACCAATAAATAAATTTTTGCAATATTTAAATCCGCTAATTAAAAAATATAAATTAACAAATATTAGTAGAATTGTTGCACGAAGTTCAGATATAGAGAATTTTCTACAAATCGTCTTTGTCAATAAAATAAAGAAAGAATTGCCACAAGATTTCATACAAAAAATTACGAATGACTGGTTAAATGTTGTTTCAATCGTTAGCGGCATAGAAGACACAAAAAACAAAGACAATCTTGTTGGAACCGATCTAAAAACACTGATAGGAACTGATTTTTTGACACAAAAGTTAGAAAATTTCGAATTCAATATATACCCACACTCATTCTTCCAAGTAAATACTCAACAAGCTGTTTTGATGTATAAAAAAATGATTAATAAACTCAATCTACAAGAAGGTGACAAAGTTATTGACATGTATTGTGGTGTTGGAACAATAACTTCATTTATATCTAAAAAAGTCAATAAAGTTTATGGTATCGAAAATATTAAACAAGCGATCGTTAATGCTAACGAAGCTATGAAAACAAACAAACTAAACAACATTGAATTTATTCTGGGCGATGCTTCAAAAGTAATCAATAATCTTAAATTATCAGATTTCAACGTAATCACACTTGATCCACCACGAGCTGGATTAAGTCAGGAAGTTATAGACTATATAACAAAAACAAACCCCTCAAAAATTGGATACATCAGTTGTAATGTTCATACATTAGTGAGAGATTTGGTTAAATTGAAAGATTATTATGATATTGAGTTTGTACAACCTTTCGATATGTTTCCGCAAACTCACCACATTGAAATTGTTGTCACACTATCTAAAAAAATAACTCAATAAACCAAGGAAAGGATTTATTCTTTTTTATCTTGGTTTATTTTTTTTCTTGATTTACTTACTTGACTATCAAGGAAAGCAAAAAAACGTTCAATATATGCTTCGTCCAAGAAATTGCAAGCAAAGGAAATTAAAATTTTTGCTTTTTCTTGTCCGTTAAGATCTAATTTTCATATTTTTGTTTTGTTAACAAAACTCAATACTCTATAGGCATAAATTGAAATTGACGAACATACTCGTCTATACAAACCAAAATTTAGATTGATTCTTTCTCAATTTGTGTAATAACGTGCTCACTTACTAAATTTATGCTCTATCTTTTTCAAATATTCATCTTTAACAAATAAGGATAAATATTTTTTGAAATCCATATTCAAAATTTTATTTTTATCGAAACACTTATAAATTTGTCCGTTTTTTATTAAATATCTAATTTGAAGTAAAATAGGAATCCAAAGAAGAAGACTAACAACATAAAAAGGAAAAAAAATACAAGCAAAATTAAAGCAACTTACATTACCTATGAAAATTGTTTTTTTCAATTGCTCATGAAAAACAATCATTAATATAGATGAGACAAACAAAAGAACAGTATTAAAAATTACAAGACTTATAGCAGAAATATACTCACTCTTCGAAATTCATTTGTTTTTTCGAAAAAATTTACTGATAAGTAACAATAAAGGTGCAAAAAGCAAAATACAACCAAAAACAGCAAGTTCTATACAAAAGATCTCTGGCAAAAGATTTCGTTTTGAACTTAAAGTCAAATCATAATTTATGTTTTTCATATAATCTCTTTCTTATGTGATTGGGTATAAACTATACATTTGAAATATTAGTGTAACAAAAAAAAAAAAAAAACTTAACATCTAGAATGTTAAAGAGACGTTTATTAATCACTAATGTATATCATTTAATAAATGTCGATTTAAAAGTATTGAAATACTCGAAAAGTGATTAATATCAAAATGTTGCAATAAAATATAACTCTATCATGTAGCCTTGGTTAAGTCTCAGTTGTAGATATATTTAAAAAATGTAAATACTCATTTGTGAATAATTAATAATAATAAAGTAATAATGAAAGAAAACATAAAACAAAAATGTTGTAACCAAAAAATACAAGCATATTCAAATAACTAAGTTTCAGTGATTTTTTATGTTTACAAAATAAAATAAAAACACGCGTAACAAGCTAACAAAAACAAAAAAAAAAAAAAAAAAACGGAATTACAACAAAATTTATTGATACAAAAAACCTGATTTAATGTTTATTTTGTGCTTCTTACAAAGTAAAATTGCAAAATGCATAAAGGCAATTGCCCTAATAGACATTAACATATAAAAAAAGCGAGATAGGAATTATTAGTTCTGCCCGCTTTATTTAAGTTGTTAATTAACCAAGATTATCAATTTTGGTATTATTCTTTATTGTTCTCACATATCAACCTTTGATACTATCATTAACTTTTTGTAGACCCATCAATCTAAGTTCGAACTGTGATTTATTTATTAAATCATTTACATTGAAAATTTCTCCAGTTTTTATGTTTTTAATAACTAAATTCTTACCACCATAACCTTCTTCTGAATAATTACCGTACTGTTTGGTTTCATCTATAACAACCCATCTAACATTGTCTAGATAATTCTTACTTATTTTATTCAAGTTTTGTATTTCATTTCTAATTTCACTTACTAAACTATTTATTTCATAGAATTTTTGAAATTCACTTACAACATCTTTAATATCAAGTCCAAAAGAAATGGTAGAAAGTGCTAGTGATCCTATTTTTGTTCCTATTTGTGCAATTTCAATGTTAGATAAAGAAGCTAAGTTGCTAATTTTTTCAAAAATAGATTTGTTTAAAACATTTCCAAGTATTAAGGATGCTACTCCATTTTTAAGCGACGAACTTTGTTCTTCAGCCAATTTGATAATGTTATTAATATTGTTCATTCTCTTGCTCACGGCAATGTCGATACCAAGAGAAATTGCACCGCAAATCCCTGCAAACCATCCTGCAGTAGTAGCAACAGCTGCTAGCGGGGGAAATAAAAAAGAACCAACAAAGGATGCGACGGAGATTCCGGCAGCAACAGCTGCGGCCGTTTTAATAGCGATTGAGGCTTTAATTAAACCTTGATTCAAATTGCTCAAAGCATCTTTTTGAGAAACCAAATATTTTAATTTTGTGTTTATTTCAATAAGCTTTAAATGTATGTCTTTAGAATTTTGACCTATATCACTGCTATCGAAATTTATTGAATACCCTTTTTCTTTATCTATAATTACGGAATCTTTTACTTGCAAATCTTTCGATGGTTTTCGAGTAGAAGCATTGTTTATATTAGCGAGCATGGAATCTATTGATTTTTTTACTTTGCTAAGCATATTTTTTTCTTCCGAAGCTGAAATAGTTTGAATTTCTATACCTTCATTAGAAAGTATGCTTTTTACATGTGAAACAATTTTTGACAAACTTTTATTTGTTATTTTTTTGTTGCTTCTTTGTTCGTTTAGTACATCAGTTATATAGCTGTCACTTTTAATTTTTTCAATAAATCTTGTAATTTTATCATCTTGTTTAACTAAATTGATATCTTCTTTGTTATTGATAGCATTATTAGTAATTGTTACTGCAGATATAGGATCTTGTATAAGTGGATTAATTTGTAATGGGGTTGCTACCGCATTTAAAATATCGAGCTTTTTCATATATTCTTCCTTCTTGTGTAATAATTTTGCATCAATATTATATTTAATTTCAGAAGGTAAAATTACAAGTTTTTTGAAATTTTAAAGGACGAAAAAAACAAAAAAATTAAAAGACTTTTTAAGTAAAAAAAACAAGTAAAAAGACTGAATTATTGGCATTTTTTTGAGTTTTAAGTAAAAGAAAATAACCTTAAAATTTTACCCATAACACTTATAATGGGTGAAATTTAGAAATGAAATAAAAACACATAAACATTAATATTTACCAAAAGTTAAACTTTAAAATAAACATATTTAAAAACAATTTTACAATTCAAAATTCAGTCTTTTTAAAACACATTTATCAGTTATCTTATTTTTACTTATACACGAAAATTGTTTAGTACAAAAATCATTATATGCTTAATAATTCTTACAAATTGGGTTGATTTTTACATATAAGAGACAGTTTGTTACGCAAAAAACAATAAAAATAAATTTATTAATTTAAAATTTAAATATCTAAAAAACTCTTTAACTTTTGTTTTTTAAAGAGTGAAAGTGACAAAATTATGAAAACAAGACTGACAAAAAAATTAGATTTTTATAAGACTGCCTCAAAAAGTAATAACATCATTTTCTCACACTCATCAGCCGTCAATCTCCTTAAAAATGAAGATCCAGTTCGTGTATTTGAAATTACTGTTCCGCAAGGTTACAATGTTATTCACATTACAAAAAAATATAAAAATGTCAAAGTTCATTATGTAAAAAAAGAAATTTTCGATTTTGGAATCATCGAAAAAGAGATTTCTGATAATGTGAAAATTAAGTTTTATAACTGAGAGAGAACATTTTGTGATTTAGTTAAAGCAAAATTTAAAAATGGAAGTATTTTTTTTGCTTCAATAATTGAAGACTACTTTATGAGTACAAAATTCGATTCCAATCTTTTGCATAAAACAGCGAAATTTTTAAAAATCGAAAGTACACTCAGTGAATTAACCAGACTATGAATTTATTAGGGATAACATATGGAAAAACTATTTAATTTTTTAAACGAGAATAACTTCGTTAATTCTAATGATTTAAAAAGCTTGAATATAAGCCAACGAAAAATTAGATATTTAGAAAAAAAAGGTATTGTAGAAAGAATTAAAAAAGGTATTTACAAAGAAAAAGATTTACCTTTTAGTGTTTATAAAGAAATTTCATTGAACAATAACATTATTTTTTCTCACGCTACCGCGCTTAGTTTTCATGATTTATCACTAAGAGAACCTTTAAGATATGACATTACAGTCATGCAAGGCTATAATGCAAAACATATAATCAAAAAGCACGGAAATGTTGACGTTCATTATGTAAAAAAAGAGATTTTTGAATTAGGTATGTCAACAAAAAAAACCATTTTTGGTGATGCGGTTCCTTGTTATGACGTTGAAAGAACTATTTGCGATGTAATTAAATGACAAAAAAATATTGATCCTGAGATTTTTGCTCGTGCTATTTCAAAGTATTTTCAGAACAAAAATAAAAATTTAACCAAACTTCTGACATATGCAGAGAAAATGAATATTTTAAACAAAGTAAAGAGAGTACTAACATTTTTAAATGTATAACGAAAGTTCTGTTAAAGATAGGCTAAAAAATCTTGCAAAAAAGTTCAACCTTAGAAACGACGAGTTATTTTATATTTTTTTCATAGAAAGGTTCCTTGAAAGATTAGCTAAAAGTTCTCATAAAAAGAAATTTGTTATTAAAGGTGGGTTAATAATATCTTCAATAACTGGTATAGATAGAAGAACAACGAAAGACTTGGATGCAACAGTTATTGGAAAAAAACTAGGACTTAAAGAATTGGAAGTAATGCTATTAGAGATACTGAAAATTAGCTTAAATGATAGTGTAAAAATAGAGTTGGAAGAAATAAAGAAAACCAAATTTCATAACATTTTTCTTGGATACGAAGTTAAATTAAAATTCACTTTAGGAAAAATAACTAACAAAATAGTCTTTGATATAGTAATTAATGATGTTTTACTTGAAAGAGCGATAGATTTTGAATATAAAAGTATAATAGAAAACAAAGCAATTACTATTAATTCATACACAGTAGAAATGATTTTGGCTGAAAAACTCCAAACACTTTTATATCATGGAATTTTTAATACAAGAATGAAAGATTTTTACGATCTGCATATTTTGTGAAAATTAAAAGAAGAGGAAATAGATTTGAAAAAGTTATTTTTAACTCTCAAAGATGTTTGTATAAAAAGGCAAAAAGCTAACTTGCTTGATTCATGACAAATTATTTTAGAAGAGATCGAAACCAACCATGACATTCACTCTAAGTGAAATTTGTATAAGGACTTATATAGCTTTACTAAGAATTTAGAGTTTAAACAAATAATTGAGGAAATTAAAACCCTGCTGCAAAAAACCACATGTAAACAATAAGCAAGAATTAAAAACACCCCAGTATTTCTGGAGTGTAGAGGTGCAATTTATGTAACACCCGAAAACCAGGGTGTTTTTTGTTTGATAAGTAAATCTATTTATTAAAATTTTGCAAGTTTAAAACAGCACTAGCATTGCGAATTGAGTTTTCCAAATCTAAAACAAGGCTTTTGAATTCTTGCTCACTCAAATTGGAGTCTTTTAGTCCTTTCTCAGCTCTTTCAATACTTAATTGTAATTTTGACAAAAACTCTACAGGGAAATTGTTTGTTGTGTTAAGTTTTGCAAGATATTTTTCCTGGATCTCCTGAGCTTGTAAGAGCAGTTTTTCTATTTTAGTTTGTTTTTCTTTTTTATTTTTAGAAGAAATAGAAATAATTGAAACAGTGGTTATTATTGGAACAACAACTATCAATGCTCCTACAGCAAATAAAACTCAGAAGAATTTTCAATTAAATTTTTTAGCTTTTTTGCTCATTCGTTCAACTTAATTCTTTGGAGATGGTATTTGAATTTATTTGAATATAAGCCCCAATGTTTCTTGAATATTCGATGGTTCAAAAAACTAAAGGTACAACAATTTTGTTATTTGCTTCAATCTTTATGTCGCCATTAATGTAGAAAGACACACTTCGTGAGAACGATGTTTTAAATGAGCTAACAAAAGCATTAGCTTTTTCTTCCATGTTTTGAATTCCATTAATTCTCTTGACGACATCTTGCAAAGTTTCATTTTTTAAATCAAATACAGCACTAAATTTGAATGAATTTGCCTTTTCATCACTAATAAAAGTTGGTTCACTTTGTTCAAAACCTTTTAGCTCAATATCAAAAAATTTATTATTTGCCCCGACCGTGAAAATCACTGAATTTGTTGAATCATTAATTCTTAAATTAAATATGTCATAGTCCATTTTTGGGTCGGCAAGTTTTACATCAAAATATTCATTTAACGTTTTATTGTCGAATTTTTTTGTTTTACTGAATTGTGCAACAAAATCTTTTGCTGAAATCTGACCTACATTTTCTTTAGGTGTGACATCTACATAAAAAGTTTTGATTTCTTTTTCATCATAAATTTTATTTTTGTATGAATAAAGTCTCCATTCATTGCCGTTTGCTCTTAAAACTATTGCTGATGTACCAACTGCAATAATGCAAATTCCCAAAGTTCCTCAAAGAATAAATTTGCGATATCTTTTGAAAAAACTTTCTTTCTTTTCAAAACCTAATTCAGGCTCATTGTTTCTTTTAAACATTTAACCCACCTTCTTCATCATCAAACGGATTTAAAGAAAACTCCTGTCCGCTACTGTTTGAATTAGACTCTTCACTTTGTTCATCAAATATATTGTGTGTTTCTGTTTCTTGACTCTGAATCTTAGCGAACTCTTCGTTTTGAATTTCAATCTCGTTTTGATCTTCAACTAAAATATCTTCAGTCTTATTTGTGTCAAAATATGCATTTTGTTGTTCGATTAGATCACTATTTTCAGTCTTTGTTGTGTCTATTTTCTTTTCTTTTTCTTTTAGAGTTTTAAAGTAGTTATTGATTGCTTCTCTGGCTTTTGTGATAAAAATGTCTTTGTTTACTTTTCATTCAATCTCATGAATTAAAACAATTGGATAATTTTTTGATTCTAAGAATTTTAGTTGATCATAGAATTTTAAATAAGCCTTTTCATTCCCACCGTATGAGTAATTGTCGATAACAAAACCTTGAATTATTCTATTTGTGTCATTATCAACAATAGCTAAATCTATTTTTTTTGTTCCAATTGAATAATCTAAATATAGTTGCAATGTAGGTCACTCACGAACTAGTGGATTCAGTGTTTTATATACTTCATTTAATAAATCCAAATTAACATCAATAACCGAAGTTTGAGTTCAATCTTCTTTTTTATCCATTTCAATGTAATTTTTCTTTTTTGCTTCACTTAAATCTAAAAATCTCAATCATTCACGCAAGGTAATCAAGTCTTTAGATGAGTATTCATTTAACTTAATGTCATCAGCATAAATAGATTTAATAACAATCATTTTTTCTTTAGCTCTTGATATTGCAACGTTCAAGGCGTTTTTTCCGCCAGGACGAGCAACATAAGTTGATGAAAGGTTTGTGTTAGCATCATAAACAACACTAATAATTACTAAGTCTGCTTCATCACCCTGGATATTTTCAATGTTTTTTAAACTCAAACGCTCATCTTGTAAAGCTCTTTCTAGTTCTGGAAAATCAGAGAAAATTTTGTTAAAGATGTATTCTTGTTGCTTAACGTTGAAAACAAGCAGAATAATTTTTTTGTATTTATCTAGATTTTCCCTTACTTTTTGAATAGCGATATTTGCTTCTTTTTGGTTCAATGAGTTGTCTCAAAATCCATCAGTTTGAATAACTTCAATTGTTTGTTCATCATTATCAATTTTGTAATCATCAACAACATCCAATTTTGAATCATAGAAAATTTTCGAACTAAAGGTCATCAAAGAAGCTCTTTTTGAACGATAGTTTTTGTCTAAAAGAATTTTGAAAACTCCTCTAGCAATAGCGTAATCTAATAAACTTTCAATACTTCCTAAATCTTCATCATCTTCAACTGTGTATGAAGCACTAAATCATTTGGTGGGTTGCATTTGTTTGTCATCTCCCGCAAACACCTTACGTTTTGCAAGATAAAGAATTGGCAATCCTTTTTCAAGAAAAATTTGACTAGACTCATCCAAAATAGCATAGTCGATTTCGTTTTTGGTTCACATTGACAAATCAGTATCAGGAGTTGCAACAATAACCGGGAATAACTTTTTGATCATGTTTTTGTGCTTGTGGAAAAACTTGTAAGGTTTTAAGTTAGCACTTCTTACACTTAAAGCAAAATCACGATATTCTTTTTCTTCTTCTTTTGTAAAGTTAGACATTTTAGCAACGATTTTTTCAATTAACATTTTTGCTAAAACTTTCGATGTGTTAACTTCAAGAGTTTTGTTACGCAACTGAATTTTGTAGAAGAAATCAATCTTTTTTAACGCATCAATATCAACACTTTGAATGTTTTTTACTACACGATTAATATTAATTTTAAGTAAGTTAGGATTTGAAGCTAAAACCATAGCAGCATCCTTAATGTTTTTTGGATACATATTAATCAGTGAAAGCAGTTTATTTTGCTTCTTATTATTGTTTACTTCATATAGTTTTTTAACAATTTCATTGTAATCAGTGGTGTCAGATTTGAAGCTGTAATTTAGATAAGGGTCTAATTTTTTAAGATCCTCTAAGGTTTGTTCGTTAATCTCGGCGTTAGCCATCCCTGAATATACATTAACTACTTTTTCATAATCTGGAATTGAACGAATTTCTTTTGCATAGTCAACATATCTTTTTTCTTCCTGAGTAAGAATTTCAATGTATGGCTCACTTGCATTTGAGTTAAAGTTCTCAATTTTGTTTAAAAAGTCGTTTAAAGGATCATAAAACTGATCAAGTTTCATATTTTTGTCATTTAGCAAGAAAATACAAAAAATAGACAATTCTTTAAGTCTTGTTCTCAACACTTCGAGGGCTGCTCTTTTTTGACTGACAACTAAAGCACTTCTGTCACGAGCTAGAATATTAGCAATGATGTTTGTGATGGTTTGACTTTTCCCTGTACCTGGAGGACCTCAAATTATTGTATCTTGGTATAGAGCACTAACGGTTGCACAGTCTTGTGAAAAGTTTGTTTTCTGAATTTTGTAAAACTTGAAGTTTTTATTAAAAATAACATCATCGATTTTTTCACGATATTCGTTTTTGTTAAATTTAGTTGCCAAGATTTCGTCAAGCTCATCGTTTTCAATAATTTTCTTCATTTGGTTTCATAAGTAACCACTTGACACATTGAAAAATCCTAGAATCAATCCTTCATGGAAAACAATGTTACGATCTAATTCATCAACAGAAATTTTTGGAATAGTATCTTTAAATTTTTCAGGAATTTTGAAAACTTTATTTCAAGAATTTCTGAAATCGTTGTAAACATCATAAATGGTTTTCTTAGTAAAATCGTACGAACTTGTGTCTAACGAATATCCAAATTGTTGCAAGAAAGCCACAAGTTTTGAGTTAATTTTAATTTCCGAAGCACTCTTTAAATAAACTTGTGAGTTTTTAATTTCAATTGTTACTTCTTTGAAGAACAAGGGTGCAAAAATGTCTTTTTTCTCAGTTCTTACTCCAACAAAGAAAAATCCAACATGCAAAGGTCAGATGTTTGTTTCAATATTGATGTCTTGTGCTTTTTTAAGGATTTTTTTTCACTTAGTAATTGATTTTTGATAACGATTTTCTAAATTGACAACTAACTCTTTTTTCGCAAATTCAAAATCACCATTCAGTAATGAATTGGCATTTTCAGGTAAGGGAATATTAAATTCTTTAAACGAGTCAGTAATTTCTTCAACTGTTTGTGCATTTTGAACTTTACGAATTAAATCTCTGTGCCCGAACTCATTAAATAAAATTTCAAAATCAGCTCTTGAACAAATCTTTTCGAAAGTTTTTTCACCATTCATTTTGAAGATATCAAAAAATCTTTCATTGTCAACTTGACAATAAAGTGAAGAGTCGTTATTGTTGATGTCTAAAAGGTTTGTAAGCAAAAAATCGTAATTGTGTTTATTTGACATTTTCAACCCTTTCCATAATTAATTTTTTAATATAAGCAGCGTTATTCCCGGTAACTAAACTTATAGAGGATGATGTTGCTACAACACCTGAAATTCCATCTAATTTTTTTATTTTTTCAATATCTATATCTTGGCGAACTTTAAAACCAATCTTAATCTTTTTGTTTGATGTTTCGACATTTAAAATATTCTTCTCACCACCCAAAAACAAAATAAGATCATTAATTGAAAAATCTATTTTTTCAGTAGTTGACAAGCGATCTTTAACTTCTTGTTGACGATATTTCTTTCATTTGAGTTTTATTAAACCTAGCGTGCAAATAATTAATGTGTAATATTTAATTTTATTTTTATTCATACTTAACCCCAAAGTGCTTAAATATAAGAAATTATAACAATTTAACGCTTGG
Organism: Mycoplasma sp. 4044; assembly: GCF_053851695.1. Lineage (NCBI taxonomy): Bacteria > Bacillati > Mycoplasmatota > Mollicutes > Mycoplasmatales > Mycoplasmataceae > Mycoplasma > Mycoplasma sp. 4044. The sequence continues at coordinate 325,133 of NZ_JBSQBD010000001.1, forward strand.
GCTTCATTTTAAATATTAATATTTAATTTAAATCAAGTTTTGGTCTCTATCTATGTGTGCTTTTGAATGCTTTCAAATGTAATATAATATAAAATATTATTTACAAAGGATTTTTATGAAAAAAATAATTAGTGGAATAAAGCCGACAGGAGAGCTTACTTTAGGTAATTACATTGGAGCTTTAAAAAATTTTATTGACTTGCAAAACGATTATCAAACTTATTATTTTGTTGCTGATTTACATGCCTTAACAATGGGTGATAACAACGCCAAAGAATTAGCAAAAAGCCGTCAAGAAGTTGTTGCTTTATACTTGGCTTGTGGTTTAGATCCAAATAAATCAGTAATTTTTTACCAAAGTGATATTCTAGAGCATGCCATGATTCAGTGGCTGCTATGTACTGAAACGTCACTGGGTGAGTTAAACAGAATGACTCAATTTAAAGATAAAGCTCAAAAAGCAGTCAAATTGAGTAATGGGACTGAAACAATTCCAACTGGATTGCTGATGTATCCAACTTTAATGGCCGGAGACATTCTTCTTTATAATGTTGATGCCGTTCCTGTCGGTGAAGATCAAACTCAACACATCGAACTAACAAGAACACTTGCTAAAAGAATTAATAACAAATACAAAACTAATCTTAAGATTCCTGATGCCTTCGTTCCTAAAGTGGGGTCAAGAATTAAGGATTTACAAGATCCAACTAAGAAAATGTCGAAGAGTGAAAAAAGCTCAAAAGGAACAATTTACTTACTTGAAGATCCGGAACAAGCCTACAAAAAAGTTCTCAAAGCAGTGACAGATTCAGAAAACAAAGTTTATGCTTCAGAACAAAAACCTGGAGTGACAAATCTACTAAATATTTATGCAAGTTTAAAATCAATAACTCTACAAGAAGCAGAAGAATTCTTTAAGGACAAAAACTATAAAGAATTCAAAGAAGCGGTTGCTCTAGAAGTTAAAAATTTACTAACAAAAATCCAAAATAATTTCCAACAAGCACTACGTGATGTAGAAAAAGTAACGCAAGAAGGAGCACAAAAAGCTCGTCCTGTAGCACAAGAAACACTTAATGAATTAATGACAAAAATGGGGTTCTAAAATGAATGACAAAAATGATTACAAATCAAAATTAAATCACACCACCAGCCACTTATTAGCAGCTGCAATTTTGAAACTATACCCTAACACAAAACTAGCAATCGGACCTTCAATTGAAGATGGTTTTTATTATGATTTCGATTTCGAACAACCACTAGTTGAAGAGGATTTAACTAAGATTGAAAAGTTAATGCAAGAATTAGCAAAACAAGACTATGAAATGGTTGAAGTAAGTAAAGATGAATATGATCTTTCAAATCAACCATATAAGCAAGAATTGTTTAATGAATTCAGTAAAAAGAAACGTAAAATCACTTTTTATGCGCTGAAAAACACCAAAACAAATGAAACCTTGTTTGTTGACTTGTGTGCTGGAGGCCATGTTCATTCAACAAAGGAGATTAAACACTTTAAACTTCTTTCACTAGCAGGCGCTTACTGAAGAGGAGACTCAAAAAACAAAATGCTAACTCGTGTGTATGGAACAAGTTGACCTACAAAAAACGAACTAATGCAATACCTTGAAATTCTTAAAGAAAGAAAAGAAAGAGACCACCGTAAAATAGGTAAAGAATTAAATATTTTCACACTAAATCCTCTATGCGGTCAAGGTTTTCCGATCTGACTTGAAGATGGAATGAAAATCCACAATGCAATTCGTGATTATGTTTTAAAACTAGACAAACTTTATGGTTTTAGAGAAGTTTTAACCCCGCACTTTGGCGAAAAGAAATTGTATGAAATTTCAGGACACTGAGCTCACTATAAAGACACAATGTTCAAACCTATTAAGATGGATAATGAACAATTAATTGGACGTCCAATGACTTGTCCGCACCATATTATGCTTTTTAATATGACAAGACGTTCATATCGTGACCTACCTATGCGTTACAGTGAACAATCACGTTTATATCGTTATGAAAAAAGTGGTGCTTTAACTGGTCTTGAAAGAGTTAGAGGAATGGATTTGACTGAAGGACACATTTTTGTTCGTCCTGACCAAATCAAAGACGAGTTTAAACATTTATACAAAATGATTTTACAAGCACTAAAGGATTTCAATATTGAAGTTGATCACATCTCACTAAGTTTAAGAGATCCTAAAAACAAGAAAAAATTCTTTGATAACGACGAAATGTGAAACAAAGCTGAAGATGATTTACGTGAAGTTTTGCAAGAGTTGAATGTTGAATATAAAGAATTTGAAGGAGAAGCTGCATTTTATGGACCAAAAGTTGATATTCAAATTAAAACAGCTCTTGGAAGAATCATTACTATGTCGACTCTTCAATTAGACTTCTTACTACCAAACCGTTTTGAAATGCAATATGTCGACGAAAATCAAAATTTAGTTACTCCTGTTTTAATTCACAGAGGATTAATTGGTACTTACGAAAGATTTGTGGCTATTCTTTTAGAACAAACTAAAGGAGTTTTACCTTTCTGATTGAGTCCAAAACAAGTGGTTATTGTCCCTATTAGTGATGACCAAATGGATTATGCTCGTGAAGTTTATGAATTATTATTATTGAACGATTTTAATGTTGAATTAGATGCAAGAAACGAAAGAATGCAAAAGAAAATTCGTGAAGCGCAAATGTCAAAAGCAAAATATGTTGCTATTTTAGGACAAAACGAAAAAGAGCAAAAAACTGTCAGCTTGCGTGCTTATGGTTCACAAGAAACTACAACTTACTCACAAGAAGAATTGCTAAATCACTTGACTAAATTAAAAAGAGAATTAAAATAAAATGTCTAAAAAAATTGAATCTTATCGTGTAGCCAAAATTTTAGGCCTTTCTTACCATGCGAGAATTGCTCTTTTTGGTATGGTATTCATTGTTATACCTGCCATTATTATGTATTTTGTTTTAGGTAAAGATGTTCCTACTGTTTACGAAGCTTATTCAAAAAACTTTACTTGATGACATCTAACACTAATTACTCTAGGAACCTGAGCATTATTGATGTTTCTTGCCTTTTTATTTATTAAAGTATTTCGTTGATTCGGATTTGAAGCGTATAACTTTTTTGTTCCCCTTTCATTAGTTATGCTCTCATTTACAGTCACAAGCGGGCTAAATGACTTATGATTTGTCCGTTTACTAGTTGTTGCTATCTTATTTTTAACAATTCCACCAGTGGTTTTACTAAATAGAAAATTAGCAACTAAACAACTTAAAGCAAAGAAACAATATGATGAAGAACAAAGAAGAAAAAATCGTTCTTTATTAGATTAAAAATTTTTATCAAAATACTTTTTATTGTGCTACAATATATTCATAGCGACCAAAGCGAAGGTGTCCACCTGAACCCATTCCGAACTCAGCAGTTAAGCCCTTCAGCGCCGACGATACCTGCAAGGGAAAATAGGGCGTCGCTTTTTTTATTATCTTTTTTTACTTAAACTTAAGGCAGCCTTTTTAATGGGCTGCTTTTTAATTTAATTTATAATTAAATTGATAAAACATTTAAGAAGAAAGAACTAAGGAAAGACAAAATGAAAAAAACCAAAAAGACAAAGCTTTTAGCCTTGGCAGGACTTGTTGCAAGTATTGCAATTATTGCTACGCCTTTTATAGTTTTAGAAGTAAATAAAACTAAGAAAATTGACCCCGAAACAGGAATAAATAATCAGCCAGTAAGTATTAAATTCCTACCAGCTTTAAGCACTAATACAGGAGCAATAAATAAAGCACAAATACTTGCCAAAGATCTACAAAACAGTCTTGTTTTAAATAACTCATCTTCAACTAAGAATTTGACAGACGCAATTAGCGAAGGAAAAAGATTTTTCTGAAATAAAGAAAAGCAAGCAGTTTATTTTGCTAATAAAGAATTGCTAGTTAATGAGCTAAATGACAATAATATTGTTCTTAGTATAAACAGCGAAAAAACTAGTTTATTAACTGATGAAATTGATTTAGCTAATCACTTTTTACCAATTATCGACGTTGATGGTGTTAAACAAATCAATCATGAAATTAAAGCGAAAATTACCGATGATAACAACATAACATTTCTATTTAAAGTTGCGGTTTTAGATGGTAACGGAGAATATAATTTTTCAAAAACTTCAGTTTCTAACGTTATTGAAGCACAAAATCTTGTGAGTCAGTTGCCAAGTGATATCAAAGCAACTTCACCACTTTTAAGTGAAGAAAACCGTAGTACTGAATCTGTTTTAGTAAAGAAAACACAAATTCGTGAAGTAAGCAAAAAAGATCTTAAAAAAGCAGCACTAGACACACAAAAATACACTCAAGAATTTGAAAAAATCCTGACTGATGCAAATGAGAAATTGAAACTAGCACTAAACAATCCAACAATTTTAAATAAAGTTTTTGCTGAAGGTATAAGCCTATATTTCAACACAACTAATCGAACAGTATTTTGATCTCCTAACGATCAATATTTTGCTTCAAATTCAAATGCTCCGATGTTTACGTTAGACTCAGCTATTAGTGACAAATTAATCTTAGTTAATGATGAAACACCGGTAAGTAGTTTTAATTTACCAAATGTTAAATTGAATTACTCAATTGATACCGAAACTGAAACAATAACTATTAAATATAAAGAAGCATATGTTTACAAAACCTTGCAAACACCTTTAGTCAGCCAAAAAACATACCAAACTTCGATTCAAATACCAGGGCTCTTGTTCATGAAAAAACCCCCATTGACTGAAGAGCAAATTTTTAAACAAAGTGAAGCATGAACTAACTTTGTTAACTGATATTCAAATACTGAAAACTTCAATCTTCAAATCAATGATCCTGACAATAAATTAGAATCAAGATTGAAACAAAAAAGACACTTGTTGTTCAATGATTCAAACAACACAATTTCTTGATCTACAAAACTTAATCCAACTGAACAAACTAGAGAAAAGAATAAAACTTTCTCTTTTGTAACTCCACTATTAGACAATGTAGTCTTAAGAAATGCTAATGACGAAAATAGTGATTTGATGGATTACACCTATGATCAAGAGACAAGAAAATTAGTTCTAAAATTCTACCCTTATATTAAAGACGGAGATAAAAAATACAAGGCAGAGCTTGAACAACCAATTGAAGCAAGTGTGGTCTTGCCACAAGTTCATGAAGAGCCAGTTACACCACCTTCACAACAAGACTTTAAACAAAGTCAAGAATGAAATGATTTCAAAACTTGATATCAAAATCTAGAAAACTTCAAAGTGAAAGTTCAAGATAAAGACAAAAAGCTTGAAACAAGACTAACAAAAGGAAATCTATTCTTTAACGATTCTAAAGACACAAGTGGTAAAAATAGTATTTCATGATCAACAAGTGTGTCACCCTCACAAGCAACAAGAACTAAGAATAAATCATTTGTTTTTGAAACTACATTCCCAGAAAACACTGTACTAAGAAATCCAAATGACGAAACAAAAGATAGTCTTACATTCAGCTATGATGAATCTAATAAGACTGTATCAATTACTTTCTACCCATACATTTCACACGAAAATAAACTATACAAAGCAGAGCTTGAACAACCAATTACAATTCAAGTTAACTTAGAGCAACAAGAACAACCGAATACTGATAATAACACTGAAAATCCAACACCGCCAACACACAACGATACTGATAATCAAGGTTCAAACACTGAAAACCCTGATGCAAATAATCCTCAACCAGCACCAAATCCAGAACAACAATTTAAAGCAAGTGAAACATGAAGAAATTTTGTTTCTTGATATTCAAATAAGGATAATTTCAAGACTGAGATTACTAATCAAGAAAAGCTAACTAGTGCAATAAAACGTAAATATCACTTCTTCTTAAATGCAGCAAGTAATACAATTGCTTGATCTTCATCTAAAACTCCAAAACAAACAACTTTAGATAAAAATAATGTTGTTAACTTATTAACAGCTCTTCCTGAAAATGTTTTAATCAAAAACGATTCAGATACTGATAACAAATGATTAAACACTGAATACAATGATGAAACTAAAGAGTTAACCATTCTATTCCATGCATATATTCAAAATGAAGGAACAGAATATAAAGATGAGAGTCAAGAACCTTTAAGAATTAAAATTTCACTACCTATTGACACAAATGAATTCGACACTTGAGCTGTAGGAGCTACAAACGGATTCCAAGTGATCGAAAACAAAAAAGATTTTTTAATTTCTGAACTTCAAAAAGAAGGCAAATTATTCTACAACGAAAACACTCAAAGTATTTTCATTGTAGGCAAAAAAGACAATCCAAATAGTGGAACTCTTGCAACAGACAATACAGTTCTTGAACTAAAAACTAAACTAGATCCAGCTAATGATAGATATCTAGTTGTTAATGGCGGTGCAAAACAGTACACTAAGAAAACAAATAAAGAAACTGGTGAAGTAACATATTCTCCAAACAAGTTTATAACTTATGAATACGATCAACAAGCCGCTAAATTAACAATTCACTACACAACAATGTTTATGTTGCCAGGTGATAGAGAACCTAAAGTTTCAGAACAAAAAACTACATACGAAATCAACCTTGCCTCATCTTCTGAAACTCCAGCTTCAGATACAAACACCACACAACCTTCAAATGAAGGAAATGAAAATCAAAATATTGAGATAAACACATTTGATGATTTTAAAAACAGTCTAAAAACTAATGCTCTTAAATTAAAAGATGGTAAGTTAGATGCACTGAAAAAAGCAATCAAAGACAATAAATTAGACTTATATTACTACTACCGTTCAGGAACAATCGTTAACAAAACTGGTAAAAAATTTGATACAAGAAATACCATCTTTGAGCTAGTTAATAAACCAACAAATACAAGTTACCAACTTGCTTCTCCAGATTCAGAGCAAGGCACAACAGAAGCTAATGGAAAACTTGAAACTGAAGTGGCCAACAACGTACTAACTATTAAATTCAAAGCATTAGAATACAAAGGAAAACAAGGCCCTCACAATGTTTCTGATGAAGTTTATACATTTACATTTAATTTAGGACAAGATTCATCTAATACAGAAGATAATGATTCTTCTTCAGGTTCTTCAACTACACCTGAAACTGAAACTCCTTTAAATGAACAAGCTTACGAAACTTGAGCTAGATCATTAACAAGTGAAGATTTCACCCTAACAAGTGATACTGAAAAACTTAACCAAGCGAAAGAATTATTAGCAAAAGAAAAAGGAACAAGTATCCACTACGATCCCGATGCCCAAACACTATATTTCACAGAAGGCGATAAACCTACTGCTAAAAAGGCAGAAAAAGCTAACGTTCTACTGTCACTAAAATCAGAAAAACAAAACCAGTCAGGATATGTTTTAGCAAATGATTCCAGACCTATAAATGGAAAGAAAAAGAAAGTTCCTAACTATTATCTTTCATCAACTTATGATGCTGCAAACAGTCAATTAACAGTATCATTTAAAGCATTGAGTTCTGAGTCTAATCCAGAAGCTTCACAAAACAGTTACTCGCTAACATTCACCATTTAGTTGTATTTAACGCCCAATTTGGGGCGTTTTTTTACTGAAAAAGCACTCATAATAACACACTTTTTTGACTAAAATGGCAAATATAATATAATTTAATTATGGAGAATTGTCATTCTTCATTCAAACACAAGGAGAAAAAAGTCTAAATGAAAAAAACTAAAAAATTTTGAAGTTTGATTTCAACTGTTGCCATAGCATCAGTATCACTATTATCAGTTCCTGCTATTGCAGCTCAATGCAATAACACAACTGAAGATCCTAAAAAATCTGAAACACCAGCCAATCCAACTCCTGAAACACCTACTCCAGCAACACCATCCACTGATGCAACCACACCAGCAACTCCAGCAGAAGGTTCAAATACTCCCGCTACTCCGGTTGAAACTCCGACAGTAGAAAATATTGCAACTGCAGAGGAATATGGTAAATATGTATCAGAAAAAGGATATAAAGTTAAAGACGAAGCTGCTGGAAAAACACTATATGAAAAACTAAATGCAAACAAAAAACTTTGATATGAAAGAAACTCAAGATCAATTATTTGATCAGATGGTGATACGCCTGTTTGAAAAACCGAAGCGAGTGCTAATGCTGTATTAGTTTTACCCGAAGACTCATCAGTAAATCTAAATCAAAATGTTCAACTTGCTAACCCTACAGATCCAACCTACACTAATAAAAGAAACCAAACAGCTATCTCATCTCAAATAACATATGAATTTACAGACAGCAAGTTAACACTAAAATTTAAAGGTGCTAAATTCATTCCGAACGCTGCTCCAGAAATTGGTCAAACTGAATATTCAGTAACAATCGATTTAAGTGCTTACAAACCACAAACCACTGAATCACAGCCTTCATCAGAAGCAGCCACTACAACACCTTCAGAAACAGCACCAGCAACTACAGAATCTACAACAACTGCTTAATACAAATCAAACTCATTATTAAAAATAAAAGATCCCAAATTTGAAGGGGGTCTTTTCATAAATTACTTAGGAAGATAAAAAAATGAAACTCGAAGACAAAACAGCCATTTATTTTTCAAAGACAGCAAACATTTCAAAGACTTTTTATAATAACCAAATTGTAACTTTGCAATTTTTTCAAAGGGAAGACGATGTAATCCTGTGTGGAATGACAGAAGTTCTAAATTTGCTTAAAAAACATACAAATATTAATAATTATGCAATCAAATATTTGCCCGAAGGAAGCCATCTACAAAGTAAGGAAGTTGTCCTAGAACTGATTGGACCTTATCATGAATTCGGACTTTATGAAGGAATTATCGATGGAATTTTAGCTAGACAAAGCTCAATTGCAACTAATGCTTATCGAGTTAAAAAAGCAGCAGGAGAAAAATTAGTAATTTCTATGGCCGACAGAGCAGATCACTACCGTAATATTCGCTCAGATGCTAAAGCTATAGAAATAGGTGGAATATATAACCATGCAACAAAAGCAAGCGCGGTATCAAAAAAATCAAAAGTGTTTGGATCAATGCCACATGCTTTAATTCAAATGTCTAAGGGTGATTTAGTAAAAGCTTGTCAGTACTATACTGAACTTTATCCAAATGATAATTTAGTTGCTCTTGTGGATTTTCACAATGATGTTATAACTGATAGTCTAAAGGTCTTAAAAGTATTTGGCAAAAAATTATTTGCAGTACGTGTCGACACGTCAAAAAATATGAAAGATAAAATGTTTCAAGATAACGAGCAAGAATATGGAGTAACTGTTAACCAAATTAAAAGACTTCGTGAAGCCTTGGATAAAAACAATGGACAGCACGTAAAAATATATGTTTCAAGTGGATTTAATGTTCAAAAGATTGCTGAATTTGAGTCTCAAAACGCTCCAGTGGACGGGTACGGAGTGGGTGCTTCACTACTTAAAATATGAGTAAATTTCAGTGCGGATGCAACAAAATTGAATGAAGAGTTGATAGCAAAGGCAGGAAGGGGTTATAATCCCAATCCAAAGTTAAAAACTTTTCACTTGAGAAAGTAAATCCTTTGGATTATAATTTTTATGGAAATGAAAGAAAAAAACACACAAAAGTTTGTAAATTGCAGAACCTTCGTGGCCAAGTGTGCCATTGTGTTTTTAATAATCCAAACCCACTAATGACGGCATTTTTGCCGTTATTTTTTTATTAAAAAAAGGAAAGAGAAAATGAAAAAAACGAGCAAAACTAGGCTTTTTAAAATCTTAGGTGTATTGTTGGGAACTTCAACATTAGCTATGCCTTTTGTTGCGGCTCAATGTAATAATGAAATTGCAAACCCAACTCCAAAGCCAGGACAGTCTAACGACAATGATACCAATAATACTCAAGCCTTTGAGGAATGAAGAAGCAAATTAAATAATGCTTTTAAATTAAAGAAAGAGGATATTAAATCATTCACTGAAGCTTTAAGTAGAAACAAACAAGCTATATATAATCCACAAACACACACAATTGACTTCGTAGATAATAATCAATCAATATTATCTATTTCTCTAAAATCTGAGCTACTACCTTCAAATTCAAATTTCACAATCATCAGCTCGACGGACGATAGTAACAAAATCTTGTACGACTTCGATGTTGATACAAAAACTGTAACCTTTAAATATCGAGCAAAAAACAATTTAAACAATACAGTTTCAGTGGAAATTTACACAACTCCTATTAATCTACTGGATTACATAACAGAAGACGATATTGATATAGCGTTAAAATCACTTGAGGAAATATTGCTAAACACTAAGGCTTTCCAAATAGAAGAAAATAAAGAAAAGCTATTGATTCAAAAAGTAAATCAAGAAAAAAAATTACACTACAACTCAAAAACACAATCAATTTATTACAAGGACAATGAAAATGATACATTGACTGATGAACAAGAAGAAACCAATAAGGTTTTGATTGTAAATCCATTATATGTAGATCTTTTTAAAGATGTTAAAATAGTTGGAACTGATTCAACTGCTGAAAAATTGACTGACAACATTGGTGCAGTTATCAATGAAAATGTCTTAACAATCAAATTCACTATCGCTTTGCAACACAAAGATAAATTAATTTTATCTAACATTGAAATTTCGAACAGTTTCGTTTTAAGTGAAAGCGACAATGTTGTAAAACCGGAAACAAAACCCGAAGAACCTAAACAACCTCAACCAGTTCCCCAACCAGACAATGATAAAAATGAAGTAATTCATGCAGGATTTGAAGAATATCAAAAAGAAGACTTAAATAACGTTTTCGAATTCGTTAATGAAGAAACAAAACAAGAATTAATTCAAGGACTTCAAAGTAATGAACATGCTGCCCTACGTTACGATTTTAAAGAACAAAGAATAGTGTTCGCTCCTAATGGATGAGTTGATTGAAGAAAAGAAAATAAAACATATTTAACACTGAACAAAAAACCAAGTGTTACTAATATTCAGTATGTAAATAGCGATTCTCCATTACAGAGCAACGGAAAACCAAACAGCATCATTAAATATGAAATAAAAGATAACAAATTGATATTAACTTACAAAGTCGTGCTTTATGATGCTAAAAACCAAATTGCACAAGTTAGTCCTAAACAATGAACAACTACTTTCAATTTAGAAACCAAAACAAGCAATGAACAAGAAAAACCACAACCTGAAAAACCAGTTGTAAATGAAGAAGAAAATAAGGATGAAACAAAAGAAACTCCAAAACAATTAATGGCAATTGATAACTTCTTTGATTATCAAAAAAGTCTAGAAGAAGACGGTTTAAGAATCATTAAAGACAAAAAAGAATATTTTGTTAAAGCACTAAAAGAAGGCTACACACTTCGTTATGATTACGTAGCACAAGTAATTTTAGCTATTCCTCAAAATGAACAACCTGACTGAAATAATTCAAAAGAAAAATATGGAGTTCTTGAATTTGTAAATAAACCAAAAGATACAAAATATCAAATTGCTAACGCAATTGATTCTATTGGTAAAAAGAATTCCCCAAAAGCAACAATTGACTATACACTAGAAGGTAATATTGCTACTCTTGAATACAAAGCAGCTCAATATAATGGAAGAAAACAAAAACCTTTAATTGGTGAAAAAGTGTTAAAATCAACATTTGATTTAACAAATCTGCCTGAGTATGCATATCCTAAAGAAGAATCTAAGGAAGAAGATACAAATAACACATTACCAACTGAAGAAAACACAAACACCGAAAACGGCCTTTCTGTTGAAAATAAACCTTCATTACTAGGTGGTACCTTAGTCTATAACAATAAAGATGAGTACTATAAATCATTAAATGGATTAGCAGGACAAAATTTAGTAAGCAACTTAATAAAATTGCAAAGTGATATTATTAGAGATAAAATGCCTAATACTATTTGAAAAAAAGCCATTACAAGACCAAATTTGGCAAAAATTTTCAGTGACACAATGTTTGATGACGACAAGTCGATAATTGATATTTATTCAGAAAATCCAACAGGGGCAGATGCATACAAGTATGTATTAAGTAGTGGAGTTGGGTCTAAAGGTGAAGCTGGTGGATGAAATAGAGAACACACAATTCCTAAATCGTGATTCGGTGAGTCAAATAAGTTAGCAGCAGATTATCAACAAGTATGACCTTCAGATACATACCTAAATGCTATGAGAAGCAATTTCATTTATGGTGAAGTAAAAGACGTTAAATATATATCAAAAAATGGAACTAAATTTGGAAAAGACAGTAAAGGAAGAACAGTTTTTGAACCTATTGATGCTTTTAAAGGTGATATTGCAAGAATCTATTTCTATGCAGTAGTTTCATATAGTTCACTAAATAAAACAAACGGTTACGGTGCTAGTGTATTCACTGACCAGTTCCCTTTCTTCCAAAAAGATTATCTAGAAATGATGACTAGATGAGCTGCTATGGATCCTGTTGACAAGTTTGACGTCATTAGAAACCAAAGAACTTATGATGTTACTAACACAACTAGAAATCCTTTCATCGATTATCCTGAGTTGGCAAAGATTTTCACCAATGCAGAAGGTATTAAATTTGAAAATAAAGGAACAGCAATAGACGTCAAATAATAGAAGACTGAAAAAGCACACAAAATGAGTAGTTTTTACTCATTTTTTTGTTGATTTTCACACACTGCTCTATATAATTAAATAGTGCCCTTATTTTGAAAGGTACATACTAAATTTTGTTTAAGGATGATATGAAAAAAGTAAATAAATTCAAAGTTTTTATTAGTTCATTAGCATTGACTTCACTAACTGCTTTAGTGCCCGCTGTTACAATTTCATGTGTTAATAAAAATCCAGAGACTGATAAAACTCCAGTTAAAAATCCCGAAACTACTCCAAAAGTAGAAATGGATTCTTTTTTAACTCAAGGTCTTAAACCAACATATGCTGCAAGTGACTATTACGACTCACTAAAAGATAAAAGTGGCGAAAGCCTTCTAAACGCATTAATCACTTTACAGGAAGAAAAGACTAAAAATTTACCTGCGAACAAGACTATAAGCCAAGTTGTTACTTGAGACAAGGTTGCAAAGATTTTTGTTGACAAGTATTATGAAAAAGATAATACATTATTAGATATTTATTCAGAAAACCCAACAGGTTCAGACCCTTATGAATACCCACTAAATTTCAAAGATCACAGTACTGGCGGTAGTGAAGGTTTAGGATTTAATCGTGAGCACACAATTCCACAATCATGATTCAATAGACAAGCCCCACTAGTCTATGATTTCAACATGGTTTGACCTACAGATATTGAAGTAAATAAAGACAGAGCAAACTATCCTTATGGTGAAGTTGTTACAGTTATCAAAACTTTTAGAAATGGATCTAAATTAGGAAAAGATAAAAATGGTAACACAGTCTTCGAACCCATTGATGCTTTCAAAGGTGACATTGCTAGAATTTACCTATATACAGTGGTTTCATACAGTAAATTAGCTAAAACAGTTGACAAAGAAAAAAATGGAATTAAGGTATTTAGAGAAGACAATGTTTACCCATTCTTTACTGAAGATTATTTAAAATTAATGGTTAAATGATCTAAGTCTGATCCAGTTGATAAATTTGATGTAGACAGAAATAATGCAACATACGAAGTTAATGGGAACGCAATTAGAAATCCATTTATCGACTACCCTTCACTAGTAAACTTGTTTATTGAAGCAAACAAAGACAAAGTATCAATTGATGTACAAGGAATACTTAAAGAACTTAATTAAAAACTAAAAAAAAGAGGCCAGCTATTATGTTTTAGCTAGTCTCTTTTTTAGTTAACTCTAGGTATAGAGATTCATAATCTGACACGTTAATTTCTTGTGGGCGAACTGTCAATTTGTAATTATTTTTCTCTATCGCTGCAATTATTTTGTTTTTATCATAATAAATCATTAAGTTGTTAAGAAGTGTTTTTCTTCTAAAAGCAAACGATTTTTTAACAAAATCGAAAAATGGTTCAGTCTTTTCTCAGTCAATTTTATTGAAATCAAATTCCACGACACTCGAAAAAACTTTTGGTGCAGGAATAAAACAAGTGGGTGAGACATCAAAAAGTTTTGTTACCTTTGATAGATATTGACAGCAAACACTAAGTTTTGAATACTCACTTGAACCTGGATTTGCAGTGATCCTTAATGCCACGTCTTTTTGCATCATAATAATTGCTTTTTCGAATTTTTCAACATTCTCGAAAACTTTAAACAAAATATCAGAAGTTATGTAATAAGGGATGTTGGCAACCAGGATATTATTGTTTCCTATTTGTTCAAGATTAGCTTTTAAAAAATCTTCATGTTTGAGAATAAAGTTATCATCATTTATTTTGTTTTGTAGAATTTCTATCATGTCCTTGTCAATTTCAAAAGCAGTCAACCTTGCTGCCTTTTTTACAATTAATTCAGTAATTGCACCTTGACCTGGACCAATTTCTATGACTTGTTTATCTTTAAGATCAGCAGCATTTACTATTTTTTGGATTATGTTGTTATCAATTAAAAAATTTTGCCCTAATGATTTTTTTGCTTTAACTTGCATGTACTTTAAAAACTTTCTCTATATTTTCTTCAATTTGTTTTAGTAAGGTGGTTTCACTCACATTTTTCATAGCAGCTATAAATTTAGTTGTATACATAACGTAAGGACTAATGTTATCTTTACCGCGCATTGGAGTTGGTGCAAGATAAGGTGTGTCAGTTTCAGTAAAAATTCTGTCTATTGGTATCATTTTTACTGCTTCTTGTAGTGACTTGGCATTTTTGAAAGTTACTACTCCAGAAATTGAAAAATATACATTGTTTAGTCTCAATAATTTTTCTGTTTCTTCTGCATTTCCACTGTACGAATGAAACACAAAAGTTAAATCCTTATATTGCTCTTGGGACACAAATTGGATGGCATCTTCCATAGCATCGCGGATGTGTAACATAACAACCAAATTGTGTTTTCTCGCAACTTCAACCTGACTTTTTAAAGACTCTAACTGTATTTCTTTTGATGGAGTGTTGTCATAGTGATAATCTAGACCGATTTCACCAATTCCAATAATTTTTTTAGTTAAAAGTTTTTCGATAATTTCACCATCAATTGCACCATGTGACTCGTTTGGATGAATGCCGATTATGCCTCAAAGATTGTCAAATTTTTCTATCATTTTCACAACTTCTTTTGAACTAGGTTCATCTACTCCTACAAAAAACATTAATTTCATATTTTCTTTAAATCACGAAGAAATTACTTGCTCTGGATCCTCATAATATTCTAAAAATGGGTGTGTATGGACATCAAAGTATTTCATGTCAACTCCTTTATTACAAATTGTAATAAAATTATAACAACATAGATAGAAAGGTCTAGATATGAACAAAATAATGCGTTACAAACAAACAGAAAAAGAATTCAAAGAAATGGTGCAACACATTGCAAACGTGTGCGCCATCCCTTCGATTTCAGCGTCTGATTTAACTAGTCAATACCCTTTTGGTAAAGAAGTTGATAAAGTCTTAGATTATGTTTTAAATTTATCAAAATCTTTTGGTTTTCAAACCCACAAAGATAGTAAAAATCGTTATGGTTATGCACAAATTGGTAATGGTGAAACTTTAATTGGTATCCTATGTCACCTTGATGTTGTTCCAAGTGGTGACAATAGTCAATGAGAAAGTGAAGCCTTTAAACCACTAATAAAAGAAAATGAAATATTCGGAAGAGGAACTTTAGATGACAAAGGGCCAACAATTATCACTTTGTATACTCTAAAATACTTACTTGATAACAACTTGGTGAACAAAAAGTACTCAATACGAGTGATTTTTGGACTGAGTGAAGAAACAACAATGGAAAGCATGAAATTTTATTTACAAGATTTTGGCGCACCAGATCTAGGTTATACCCCAGATGGTGAATGACCTATTATTTTTGCTGAAAAGCTTATTTTTGATTATGACTTAATTTTTAGCCAATATGATGATTTTGTACTTGAAGCAGGTGAGGTTTACAACCAAATTCCTGACGCCTTAAAACTACATTCAAATAGAGCAAAAGAAATTGCTAATTATTTCGACAAAAAGGATGTTATTTTAAAAAGTGATACTGAGCTAATTGTCAAGGGTGTGGCAGGACATGGTTCTACTCCTTATGCGGGCGACAATGCAATATTAAAATTCGTTAAAGCAATAGTTAAAAACGAATCACAAGCTCTAAAAAACGATTTTTTTAAATTCATGTTCAACAACTTCCAAAATAGTGATTTTTCAATGTCGAACATTTTTCAAAATTATCAAGATGACAGCGGGCTTTTGACATCAAATCCTGCTTTTTTAAGAACTTCCAATGGCCATGTTTCAATCGGTTTTGACATGCGTGTACCCGCTACTATCAAAGCTGATCAAGTGCAAAAAGACTTGCTTGAATTTTTAGACAAAAATAATTATCAATGTGAATTTAAAATGGTCGGATATAAAAATGCAAAATATATTCCTAAAGATTCTTGATTAATTCAAACACTAATTCAAACTTATCGCGACTTAACAGATGATAAAGGCGCAGAACCAATAGCGATTGGTGGCGGCACTTATGCAAGAACATTTGAAAATTGTGTTGCTTTTGGTGCTACTACTAAAATGGAGCTAATGCATGCACCAAACGAAGTCTTCACATATGACGAAATGAAACAAGATTTAGAGATTTACATTAATGCCTTGATTAGATTGCAAAAAGACTAATTTGTCTCTCAATCCCAAAGAAGCGATTCAATATCGCTTTTTTTATTTCATTCAATTCGTTGATTTTCAAACAAAGAAACAAAATTTTGAAGATGTTTTCTATCTGTTTCGTGTGTCAACATTTTTTTGGCTTTTTTAAAAGAAACAAACTTAGCAGCCAAAGATTCAGTTGGATTTCTTTTTGCTTTATTGCTGTTGCTGGTAGCTACAAATCAGTACACAAATTTCATAATATCTGGTTGAAGGTTGTATTGGCTGATCGCGAATTTTTCTATTAATTTAGCATCAATATTTGCCTCTTCTTTAGTTTCTCTTGTTGCTGCTTGATAAGCTTTTTCACTACCTTCTAGATGTCCTTTCGGAAATCCTCAGGACTTATTTTTGTTTTTGACTAGTAGAATCTTAGGTTTTTTAGCCAAGAAAACACACAATGTACCAGCACTTTTTTCTATCTTCATTTTCTATCCTTTGAGTTCATATTGTTATTTTAAAATATACACTCAATAAGTTGTTTTTTAACCAAAATAAGTTAAAATTTTATGTATGACAACAAATCAACACTTAATAAATGCCGGTGAAGTATTTGGTTGATTTGCAGCAGTTGTTACAGTCTTATTAGGAGTTCCCCAATTAATCAAACTTTTAAAAGAGAAAAGAACCGGAAATGTTAGTTTTGTTTCATTTTGAATCTTTTATTTCGGTTTATTTGCTTGAGTAGTTCTTGGTACATTTTTACCAGGATCACTTTTACAGACTGCTGTAGCAAACTTAATTTCAATCATTATTTATTCATTCACAGTTTTTTATTTATATTATTATCAATACGACCATAGTGGGTCGAAAAAACATTCAAAAGCAAAGTTGTTTAATGTTTCAACAATTCTAGGAGTTTTTGTTTTAGCTTCAATCGCAATAACTATCTTGTGTGTTCTAAACGATGAAAGAATTAACAAAATTGATGTTACAATCAAAAACACAGCAGTTTCAACAATTCTAGGTGCCATCGTACCAGTGTTTACAACCTTTGCTTTCATGCCACAACTTATTCTTAGCTTCAAAAATAGAGATTTTGGTGGTGTAAGTATTTATATGATCATGCTTTTTGTTTTCAATAACGTTTTTTGAATCATTTTCTGAGCTTCAAAAATACACATTTTACAAGTTGAAAACAAGTCAATTTTACCTATTGTTATAGCTACAGTGTGACAATCAGCATCACTAGTAATTTATGGAATTCAAATGATTTTCATGTTAATAGACAGATGAAAGAAACCTTTGGCAAAAAGTCATAATTAAATTTGTTATAATAATAGAGCCTAATTTTGAAAATATTTTTTAAAGGGCTGCCAGCAATGGCAGGCCTTTTTACACTTTTAAGGAGCGGTAATGATAGAAAAATTAAAACAAGAATTTGTCAATGTAATAAGTAAAGTATATTGAGAAAATCGTGAAGGCCAAAAAGTGCTAAACATTGAGCTGAATGTGTCGGATTTTGAGCAGGTTCAAGAAATAAGTGCACAAATCAATACTTTTGTTGATGCTTTTGACTCAGAATCTTTTGTTTTAGATATTTTTTCAAGCGGAAATAATTTAACTATTACAAAAGATGACCTAGAAAAATACATTGACCAAAAAATAGTTTTGTCATTGTCAAAGCCATACCTTAATGAGTATAAAATAGTCGTAAAATTAGTTGAAATTAAAGAAATGCAATTATTAGCAATTAAAAATAACAAAGGAAGAATGCAAAAAATTCTTATCGATAAAACTAACATTACAAACATTGAAAAGTTTATAGATATTAAAAAATAGGAGACCTTATGTCAAACAATTTTTATACAAAATTATCGGATTTGTCAAATATTAAAAACATTCCTGAATCTGAAATTCAAGAAATGGTAAAAGACTGTATTACCAAGATTTTTGAAAAGAATTTTGATGCAGATGCAGAACTTGAATTTATTTTCGACCAAAAAAATAAAGAATTTAAGTTAATCAACCACACAAAATACGTTGTTCCAAATGTTGATAAAAGTCACTTGAGTGAAGATGAAGAAGGTTATGAACCAAGTTGTGAAATTCCACTGTCTGAAGCTCGTTTAATCAATCCGAATGCACAAGTTGATGATATTATGAGTCAAGAAGTTGACTTTGACCGTTTTTCAGGAAAAACTTATACTCAAATTCGTTCACTATTTTTACAAAGCATTCGCGAATGAGAAAAACAAGCAGTATATCGTAAATACTTCCCAAAAATTGGTGAAATCATCAAAGCAAGATTGGAAACCAAGACATCCAAATCTTACTTATTTGTTTTGGAAGATGGGACTGAAGCGTTCATGCCTAAATCAGGAAATTACATTCACAACGTTCCAGTAGGAACTATTATGGATGTTGTAATTATTGATGTTTTAGAAGAGTCTAAGAACGCACAAGTAATCATCTCTGGTTCTGAAAGAGCAATCCTAGAAAAAATTCTACGTGAAGAAATTCCTGAACTATCACAAGGAATTGTTGAAATCGTGGACATTGCTAGAACATACGGAATTAGATCGAAAATTTCAGTGCGTGTGGCCGAAGGTCAAGATGCAAGCATTGATCCGGTAGGAACAATGATTGGACCAGATGGAAATAGAGTTCAAAGTATTGAATCAAAACTTAATGGTGAAAAAGTCGAAATCGTTGCTTGAAGTTCTGACATTAAAAAATACATCATTAATTCTTTGACACCAGCAAGAGTTATTGATGTTGTTAGAAATGAATCACTTGATACTGAAACAATGCAAGCTTTTGATGTAATTGTTCCAGATCGCCAACACACCCTTGCAATCGGAAGAAAAGGAAACAATGTTATTTTGGCTGTTGAATTAACTAAGTCAAAAATCAATGTTATTTCACAGAGTATAGCTATTGAAAATGGAATTCATTTTGAGTGAAACGGGAACATTACACAAGAAGAAGTTGAACAACTTGAAAGAGGACACAGATTGAAAGTTAGTGTTCCTACTAAAGCTTCTGTTCAAAAAAAATCACAAAGAAAATTCGAAAACTTCAACATTGACAAAATGTGAGAGTCTGAAATTGCTCAATTCCACTCAGAAATGGACAGCTACCAAAATGATGACTTTGAGAAAGCATTGATGGAAATGAATGCTAACACAGATTTCATTAGCGACGACATGATTAAAAACTATCTAGATGAAATGCAAAATGAAGAAGAATCAATGGTGCTAGATGAAAAAGAAGATAGTGATGTTTACTCAAAACAAAAACAACAACCTTCTGAAGATTATGAAAAAATTACCAAAACCAAAATGAAAGACTTTAAAGTTGACAAAGATTTAGCTAGTGGTCTTGAAAACATTAACTGAGACGACGAGGACTGAGATTAACATTGAAAAAAGACACAGTTTTACGCAAAAATTGCGTTGACAATAAAGTATATAGTGCAAACTCAATGTTAAGATTTGCCAAATTTAAAGATAATACGTTTCATTTTGATCCTGAACATAAATTAGGAGGTCGAGGAGGATATTGTTTAAACGACGAACAAACTATTAATACAATGTTTAGTCGTAAATACCTAAATCGCGCCTTTAGAATGAACATTCAACAAGAAATTTATAAACAACTAGAAGAAGAGGTGAAAATATGGCTTGCAAAACAAAAAGAAAATCAAATTTAGAAGACGTAAAAAGTCATTTAAAAAACGCTGAAATAAAGTTGCAAGATGGTGTTTTTTACTTTACTGGACCAATGACTATTTCGGACTTTAGTCAGTCAATATCAATCAAACCAAATGATGTTATTATGCACTTTTTCAAAAAGGGTATTGCTAAAACGCTGAACACATCATTAACTGAAGAAGAAATTGCTGAACTATGTTTAGAATTTGACTATGACTTTGTCAAAAGTGAAAATGTTAACGCCCAAAATGTTGTTGACTCATTGGTTATTAGTCATGAAGGGGCTAAACTTACACAACGCCCACCGGTTGTTACAATAATGGGGCACGTTGACCATGGGAAAACCACACTGATTGACAAAATTAGAAACTCAAATGTTATCTCAACTGAATTTGGGGGAATTACTCAACACACTGGAGCATACCAAGTAACACACAACAATTCAAAAATCACTTTCCTTGACACACCAGGACATGAAGCATTTACTGAGATGCGTTCAAGGGGTGCTAAAGTTACAGATATTGTAGTTTTAGTTGTTGCTGCAGACGATGGGGTAAAACCACAGACAAAAGAAGCGATAGCACACTCAAAAGCTGCTGGAGTTCCAATGATTGTTTTTGTTAACAAGATGGATAAGCCAAATGCTGATGGTGAAAAAGTTAAAGCACAACTTTCTGAAAATGATGTTGTTTCTGAAGAATGAGGAGGAGATGTTCAATTTGTGTATGGTTCTGCTCTTCAGGGTAAAGGAATTAACGAATTGTTTGATGCTATTTTTGTTTTAAGCGAAATGTTGGAATTAAAAGCTGATTTCGACCGTGAAGCAATTGGAACAATAGTTGAATCGCGTTTAGATAAAGGTAAGGGAGTGGTTGCAACAGTTATCGTTGAAAATGGTACATTGTTAACTCGTGATTTTATTGTTGCTGGTTCACAATATGGAAAAATTCGTTCAATGACAGACAGCGAAGGAAATGAAATTCAAAAAGCAACCCCTGGTATGCCTTGTGTTATTACTGGACTAAACAAAAACCCTTCAGCTGGGGACAAATTTGTTGGACTGAGCGACGAAAAATATGCTAAAAAACTAGCTGAAGAAAAAGCTTTTTTAGATAAGCAAAAAGAATTAAGCGAAAAAAATATTGTTGTTGCTGATGGTGACAAAAAAATCGTTAACGTAATTATTAAAACTGACGTTCAAGGGGTGGCTGAAGCAATTAAAAGCGCTCTTTCAAAACTAGGAAATGATGAAGCAACTTTAAATATTATCCAAGCATCAAACGGGGATGTAACAAAAGCTGACGTAACACTTGCTTCAACATGTAACGGAATTATTTATGGTTTCAATGTGTCGATTAATGAAAGCGTTAAATCTCTTGCAGATCAAAAAGGTGTAGAAGTTAAATTACATAATGTTATTTACAAGATTGTTGATGAATTGGAAGCAAAACTAAAAGGGTTAAAAGAACCTGTCTATGAAGAAAAACAAATTGCTGAAGCAATTATTTTACAAATTTTCTACTACTCAAAAGTTGGAAACATAGCAGGATGCAAAGTATTATCAGGGCAAGTAAAAGCAAATTCAAAAGTCGAAGTAATTAGAAATAATAAAGTTGTTTATAAAGGTGTAATTGACTCACTGAAAAAAGAAAAAAATGATGTAAAAACCGTTGATAATGGGTTTGAATTCGGTACCCATATCAAAGATTTTGATATGATTAAAGTAGATGATACATTAAAATTTTACGAGGACGTATTAGTTGAAGATGAATAAAATACAACACGAAAGAAAAGAGTCATTGCTAACTCAATTGGTAAGTAATGCTCTACTAGAACTTAAAGACTTTGATGTGACAAATGTTGCAATCAATGATGTGGTATTATCTAATGATGATCAACATGCAAAAGTGTATGTGACTTTGTTCAAAGACAAAGAAAGATACTATGAAAAATTGCAAGCAATGACACCTTTTATAAGAAGTGTCGTAGCTCAAAGTTGAAAATATTACAAAGTTCCACAGTTAATTTTTTCTTTAGATACAGTGGAACCTAAAGCACAAAGAATCGAAAAGATTTTGGCAGAAATCAAAAAAGAAAATGAATAACAAGTTTGATGCCATCGTTATTGGTGGCGGTCATGCAGGAATTGAAGCAACTTATGCGTTGGCAAAACGCAATCTAAAAGTTGCTTTAATTTCTTTAGATAGAACAAAATTGGCAATGATGCCTTGTAATCCTTCAATTGGTGGTTCAGCAAAAGGAATAATAACAAGAGAAATCGATGCCCTTGGAGGAATGCAAGGGTATTTTGCTGATATGGCAATGATACAAATCAAAATGCTTAACACATCAAAAGGTCCTGCTGTATGAAGCTTACGGGCACAAATTGACAAAGATAAATACTGCCAAATCATTTTAGAAGATATTCAAAATCAACCTAATATAACCTTGTTTGAAGATTTAGTAACTGACTTAGTAGTTGACAATGGTGTTTTAAAAGGTGTAATAACTCAAGAACATGGTGCTCTTTATGCAAACGTTGCTGTTATGACTACTGGTGTTTACATGAATAGTCGAATCTTGCAAGGAGATGATGTTAAACAATCAGGTCCTGACGGACAAAGAACTGATGTTAACTTGAGTCAAAATTTAGCAAAATATGGTTTCAGAATTCAAAGATTAAAAACTGGAACTCCTTGTCGTATTTACACAGATTCGATTGATTTTAGTCAAGTGGAAGAAGAACAATTAGAAGAAAATGAATTAAGTTTTTCAACAAGAAGTGGAATCAAGTTAGACAAGCAAACATCTTGTTGGATGACACATACTACTGAGGAAACAAAAAAAATCGTTTTGGAAAATTTAGACAAATCAAGTATGTATTCAGGACTTATTGTTGGAACGGGACCAAGATATTGTCCTTCATTTGAAGATAAGATTGTTCGTTTTCCGGAAAAAATTGGACACCACATCTTTTTCGAACCCGAAACTAATCGCGGTGACATTATGTATATTAATGGACTTTCAACATCTATGCCAGTTGATGTACAAGATAGAATGATTAGAACAATACCTGGTCTAAAAGATGCTAGAGTGCAAAAATATGGGTATGCCATTGAATATGATGCAATTAACCCTTTAGATCTAAAAAGAAATCTTGAGACTAAACTAATACAAGGATTTTTTAGTGCTGGCCAACCTAATGGAACTAGCGGTTATGAAGAAGCAGCAGCGCAAGGTCTAATAGCTGGAATAAATGCTGCTAACTACATTCAAAATCGTGAACCTTTATATCTGGATCGTTCAGATTCATACATTGGAGTACTTATTGATGACTTGGTCACAAAGGGGACAGCTGAACCTTACCGTATGTTAACTTCTCGTGCTGAGTATCGCTTGTTACTAAGAAATGATAATGTTGATCAAAGATTATCAAAATACGCTTATGAAAACTCAATGATTTCAGAACAAAGATATAAAGAAATAGTTAATAAATATCAGCTTATCGAGAATAAAATTCAAGAACTTAAAAATACGTTTGTAGGTTCAACTTCAGAACTAGGTAAAAAATACAATGTTGAACATGGACTTAGCCATTTAAAACTATTGGCACGTCCAGAAGTTGATCCTTATGATGTTGTTGGAAATTTCCCTTATATCAACGAATTAACTGTCAATGTGCGTTTGTTTGGATATATTGAAAAACAACAAACTCAAGCAGCAAAAATGAAACGTCTGGAAGAATTAAAAATACCTGAAGATATAGATTATTTTAAAGTTGAAAACTTGGCATACGAAGCAAAGGAAAAATTATCAAGGGTAAGACCAACAACCATTGGTCAAGCATCAAGAATAAGTGGAATTAATCCAGCAGAT
The DNA here is from genome assembly GCF_053851695.1 of Mycoplasma sp. 4044. Lineage (NCBI taxonomy): Bacteria > Bacillati > Mycoplasmatota > Mollicutes > Mycoplasmatales > Mycoplasmataceae > Mycoplasma > Mycoplasma sp. 4044. Next base: position 349,538 of record NZ_JBSQBD010000001.1, read on the forward strand.
ATTCAAATGTTAATGTTCCACATGGACCAAAAGAGAAAGAAAAATGAAGCTTAATTTGATTTGTGTAGGTTCTTTAACTGGAGATTTTCAAAAACTTTATGACTCTTATTTAAAAAAGTTAAAATTTTTTACAACTGTTAACTTGATTGAAATAAAAGAAGTTAAAGAAGATAATATTGAATTGAAAATTAAAAAAGAGACTGAAGCAATCTTGGTAAAAATTCCCAAGAATAGTGAGATATATTACTTTAGTTTACAAGGCAAACAATATAGTTCTGAGGAGTTTGCAAAAATAGTAACATCGAAAGATAATATAACCTACATAATAGGCGGCTCGAATGGAGTGGATGAGAGCTATTTTGACAAGAAAATAAACTTTTCTCCTATGACCTTTCCACATCAACTTTTTAGAGTAATGGCAATTGAACAAATTTATCGTTCTTTTGCTATAACAAACAACATTAAGTATCACAAATAATCGCGTGATACTTTTTTTATTTTCCGACTCAAATAATACTCATTTTGAGTACTTTTTTACTGGTAGAGTATAACATTAAAAATAGTGACAAAAGTCCATGTGAAACAGTTTGTATGTTGGTTGTGGTATAATTATAAAGCCATGAGAATGATAACCTTGTAACCTGGTCAGGATGGAAACATAGCAGCCATATCGAGAAGTGTTGTGTCTTGTGGTTTTTTATTTAAAAGGAGCAATATGTTTTTTATAAACAAAGCCTTAATTCCATTATTTAATAAACCACATCATTTTGTATTGCTTTATAAAAACCCGGAGATCGCAGTGTGAACTCAGTTGTATCGAAAAGACGCATTTGACAAAAAACCTGAGTGAACAACTCTTGAAGAATTTGTGCCTAATGCTAGCCAGTACGATAAAGAAAACTTTACCAATTTTTACATTGATCCTTCATTTTTCTTTGTAAGTGGTAGTGAAATTTTTGATAAAACCATTTATCCCGACAATGACTGAGACTTTAAAAAAGAAGAAAACAACTACATAGGTTCGCAATTAGTTGTAGAGTTAATGAGATCATTTTTAAACTCATTGGCTGAAAATGAACCAAGTGGATGCATAGTGTTTTATGAACAAGACGTTCAATCGAAACAATTTGAGATTAGACCATATTACATGTGTATAAATGTCGAATTAGCGCAAAGAGATCGTCAAGAAATAGAAAATCAAACTGATGACAATAAAGAAATTTTTACTAAATTTTTAGACCAAGTTTTTGAAAAAGAAATTGTTTCAGCAAATGAAATTTGACAAACAAATCCTAACGTTCAAACATATAAGGCGAGATTGAAACTTTACACACAGCACTTTATAAAAATAGCTCAAAAAACAGTCAAATAATTTTATTAAATTAGACACCGCCGCTTATGCAAGTGTCTGATTTTTTTTTTTTTTTTGCAGTGTAAGTTTAATAATAACTTGTATAAAAAAGATTTACGTAACCCCATTTGGTTAATAAAAAAGCATTTAGACACAATTGATTTCTAAATGCTTTTTGATCTGAATTTTACTTGAAATACAAATTACAGATTTCTAAGAATTTGTTTTTTTGCTCATCCTCTAATTTTGAATAACAAACAGAAAGAAGGAATTCTAGTTTTTCCTGGGCTGTTATCTCGCTTTTTCATTCATAATAATTTAGCTGATAGAAAACTAAAACAAAAAAGTCGAAAGTTCTAATTGACAATTTGGCTTTTGTTTGTTGTGAGTGAATGGAAAAATGCAAATTGTTCATTGTTAACTGTATTGTCTTTTGTTTTTTTCCTCACGATCAATTTGTTCTAAATAGAAAAGGTAGACTAGGATTTTCTTTGTTTAAAATTTTTTCATTCAAATCTCTAACATTATTGATATTTATTTTCGATATTACGTGATTTCTGTTTATAAGTCTGTTCATTCTTAAAAAAATAAACAAGACAATAAACCAGAGTAAAGGAAACAGCAAAATATAAATTATCAATAAAGTATTTGTTAAGATTTCGCTTTCTTCAGAATTAAAGAATTTAATAGTTCAATAAACAAAAGGAATTTCTAAGATTAAAAGTAGAAAAGTAAACAATAAAAACTTCATAAGGCTTGCTTTTGCTATTTGTTTGCTAACTCAAAAACTTTTTCGTTTTGATAAATCTAACATTCTTCAGGTTGGTAGCTTATAAAAATTTATTCCTTGAATTATGAGTATGCAACCCAAAGCATAAAGTGTTATAAGATTATAATTCATTATTTTTTTTCTTCCTTTTCGCAATTGATAAGATTTCTACCCATCATCTCAATCGGAACTTTTATATTTAAATAATTTAATATTGTTGGAGCAACATCGCATAGTGATCCATTACCAAGATTTATATTTTTGTCACTTGTAACAAACATGACAGGAAAAGTAGTGTGCTTTGTAGCTGGTTTATTGTTTTCGTCTTCAGTTAGTTCAGCATTTCCATGATCTGCAGTTATAAATCAAGTGATATTTTTATTGTTTTCAACGTAATCCAAAATTCTAGCAAATTGAGTATCTAAAATTTCTATTGCTTTGATTGTGGATTGTAAGTTCCCTGTGTGTCCTACCATATCAGGATTAGCATAATTCATAATCACAAAATCAGTATTTTCTACATTTTCCAACAATTGATCTGTAATTTCTTTAGCTGACATTTGTGGGGCATTAGCATAAGATTCCACTTTTAATGAAGGAACCAAAATTCTTTGTTCTAGTGGGTATTCAACGTCTTTTCCACCATCAAAAAAGAAAGTAACGTGTGCATATTTTTGAGTTTCTGCTAGTCTTAATTGTTGTATTTTGTTCTTAGCTAAAACTTCACCTAAAGGAGAATTTACTATCATTTCTTCAAATGCAATTTGAGTATTCAAACCTTCATATTTCATCATCGATACAAAATTGTCAATTTTTACTGCATTCTTTGGAGTGTAATTGTAAAGATCTGAACCAATAAACATATGTGTTAATTGTCTTGCTCTATCTGGTCTAAAGTTAAAGAAAATTATTGAATCTGAATCACGTATGAACTTTCCATTTCTGTTTTGTGCAGGAATAAAAAATTCATCATAAATATTTTTACTATATTGTTGCTGAATGTAGCTATTTACATCATCATAAGCATTACTGCATTCACCCACTAAAGCATCAAAAGCCTTTTGGTTGCGATCAAACATTTTGTCACGATCCATTGCATAAAAACGGCCACTAATTGAACTTATTGGATAACCAAATTGATTACTTAATTTTATTAGTGTGTCAAGTGAATTTTTTATTGACTGAGGTTTTGTGTCACGACCATCTCCAAAAATATGAATAGACACGTTTTTTAAACCTTTTTGGTGTACTAGTTTCATTAATTCAAACAAATGTGTGTCAAGTGAGTGAACTCCACCATTACTCAACATACCAATCAAATGCAGTGTTTTTTGTGTCTTTTTAACTGATTCAATGACATCCAAAAAGACTGAATTATTTTTAAATTCTCCTGTTTCTATTTGATTATTAATTAAAGAAAGTCCTGTGTAGACAATACGCCCGGCACCGATATTTAAATGTCCTACTTCACTATTACCAATTTGCCCTTCCGGCAAACCAACAAATTTTCCTGATGCTTGCAAGATCGAATTAGGATACTCACTTAGTAATTTATCAAAAGTAGGATGCTTAGCTAAAGCAAAAGCGTTACCTTGCTTTTCCTTTCTTATTCCTAGTCCATCAATTATTGTTAAAATAATTTTTTTATTGTTTTCCATATAAAAAATTATAATAATTAAAACATTGTAAGTAAAGGAATTTTTATGAATAAAACAATCAATATTTGTAACGAAGAAATAAATTATTTCATTGAAATTGATGACACAAAACCTTATGTTTTTTTTATTCACGGATTTGGCGATTCATTGAATATCATGCGTTCAATTGAAAGAATTCCTAATCGTGATTTCAATATTGTTGCTTTAGATATGCCTGGATGTGGTAAAAGTAGTTGAAACACTCGGCCTTTGACTTTAGAACACTATTTCGAAGTAGCCAAGACATTTATAAAAGAAGTTTTAACAGACAAAGAACTATACATTGTTGGACACTCGCTAGGTTGTTTGAGTACGTTATATTGTTTAAAACACACACATGCTAAATATGGATTATTAGTTGCTCCAGCACATTATGTTCTAACCAAAGCAAGAAAAGAGTTCGGATTGAAATTTTTAATCCCTAAAACAACAGAAGATGCAATAGAATCCTATCTATTACTGAGTCACAAATATCAGGAACAAATGAAAAGAAGTGCAAATATGTATGCTACTAGTGTGGTTGATAAAGATCAAACTCGCTACAAAAAATTTGGATGAATGATAGAAAACCAAATGTTAAATCTAGACTACACATATAATAACTATTTCAATCTTTTTGCTGGCGTTGATAATTACAAAATAGTAAGTGGTGATAAAGATTACTTTACTAACATATATGAAATTTCTTTAGTTGCTTACCAACAAAATAAAGAACTAACAATTCTAAAAGGTGCAGGTCACGCGGCCTTTTTAGACTCAGGACAAGAAATCTATGAGCAAATAGTAAAAATGACAAAAGAGCACTAAAGACTGGAAAAAAGACACAGAATTACCTTCTTTTGTTCTAGCTACAAACAATATAATCAAAAAAGATTTTCTTTTTATTATAATTTAAGTAAACAAGGGTGCTCGAAAGGGCTGAGATTATACCTATAGCTGATCAGGATAATACCTGCGTAGCTTGTTTCTCAATTTTATACAAGTATTGCACTCCTGTTATCAACGGGAGTTTTTTATTTCCTTGTTAGCAAAACTTGTTTGAGAAAAGGTAAATTTTTTTATCAATATTTTTAAAGGAATGCAAAATGACAAAATTCAAAAAGGCCATTTTTTCTCTACTACCTTTAGCTGCTTCAACAGCTGGAATTAGTGCCGTTTCAGCTGCGTGTGACAACACTGAAATTGACAAATGAGACAAAGACATTACTATCAATGTCAGTTGAATTAACGATGGATGGCAAGGAACAGAAGCAGAAAAAACTTATGTTTCAAAATTGACAGAAGAATTTAACAAGTTAAAAAATGCTGATGAGGAAACAAAACAGTTTCCAGACGTGAAATTCAAAGTTTCTCAAGGTGAAGTGGGGATTGATGACTTGAAAGCAAACAAGGCAAATGCTGACATTTTTGTTGCTTCTTATGCTAAATTTGCAGATTCACTATCAGATAAAAGCAATATTGACACAAACACCTTGCCTGTGGTGGGGCAAACAGCAACATGAAAATTCTCATGAACAATTGGTGATAATACTGCAAGATATACTGATGGTTCTGAATCTGACCCACTAAGAATTCAAGCTGAAAACGAAAACCAAATTCAATTAGCTAATAGTGATCTAGGTGAATATTACACTTGAGATGCTAATAATCCTAAGTACAAATGAAATGGTTCGGTTTACAGCATTTTCTACGACAAATCAAAAACTGACTTCACTTTCTACTACCGTGGTGCAATCTTAATGAGTGGAGATGATGCCCAATTAAAAGCAATTAAAGATGCTTGAGACACAAAAGACTTTAACAAATTTATGAGTTATGGTCTGGTAGTCGGAAAAACAAAAAGTGCTGGAAAATATAGATTCCAAGTAGCCTTGCTTGCAAAACACTTTGGTAAAACTACAGAAGAAGTAAACAAAACAATTCTGACACTGAAAGAAAGCAACAAAGTTAAACAAGGTGATGCAAGTGATTTACTAGGTAAAAATGGATTTAATATTGCTTTTGATGATGAAGGTTCATTCAACTGAACAAAATCAGATGGTTCTAAATTTAAACCAAGTGATGCTAATGCTAAAATTCGTGTTTTAACATTGACTGAGGCAGCTCCATATGACATCATTTTAGGAAGAAAGAACTTGAATCCAGTACAAGCAAAACTAATTGCTAAAGCACTTTCTTCAATCAAAGGTGAAGAAAATACACTAGGAGTCTTCACAGGATACAACTACTTCATGAATCCAAAGAATTCAGACTTGTATAAAAAATTATTTGATATTTATTTAGCAGCCAGCGATCCAACTAAGACAATCACTGACATGCCATCTGTAAAAAGTTATGAGTAAAAACAACAAGTTTATCGAGTTCCAGAATGTTAGCTTAAAGTATCAAAATACTAATCAAACAATATTGCAAAACTTAAACTTCAGTATCGATGAAGGCGAAATGATAGCAATAATCGGTCACTCTGGTGTTGGTAAAAGTACTCTATTCAAAGCATTTGTCAAAGCAGTACAAATTACTGAAGGAGACATTTTCATCAACGGCAACTCATTTAATTCTTTCTCTAAAAAACAACTAAAAAGCTTCATTAAAAGTATTGGTTTTTTGACACAGAAAGCAAACTTGATAAACACAGACACTGTTTTTAATAATGTAAAAAAGTCAGCTGTGGATTTTAAAAATCCCTTCATGGCTTTTTTTAATTTATTATCAAGAAAGCAAAAGGTTGAAATATTTTCAACTTTAGATAAATTAGATATTCTTGATAAAGCATTCTATCGTGTTAGTGATCTAAGTGGAGGGCAACAACAAAGAGTTGAAATTGCAAAACTTTTAATTCAACATGCAAAATTAATTCTTGCTGATGAACCGACATCTAGTTTGGATAACGCTACATCTAATGAAGTCTTAACAATGCTAAAAGAAATCAATCAAAAAAATAAAACTACAATTCTGGTGAATATTCATGATTTGAGTATGGTAAAAAAATATTTCACTAAACTTATTGTTTTACAAAAAGGAAAACTAGTTCTATGAGACTCAACAGCCAACATCAGTCTAAGCGAAATGAAACAACTAGTAAACAAAACTACTTAAAATTTGTCTATCGATTATTTTTTTACTATGTAGAATCACCAAAAGCCAAAACCACAAAAAAAATTCGTCCACTTTGAATTCACATTGCCATTTTTATTGCTCTTGCATTTATTATCTTTCTTTTTTCACTCAATAATTACTCATTAAATTACAATAGTTTTTCTGTATTCCGAGAAAATGTGAAGAAAATTTTCACCTTTTCAAATGTTTCTGACTTAAATGGTTTTGACCAAAATTTGGTCAAGTTAACTTTTAAATATTTAGGAACAACCCTACAATATGCACTCGCCGGAACATTCATAGGTTTTGTTGCAGCAATCATTTCTGCTTCGTTAAGTTCTAAAAATTACAACAACAAATATGTCTCATTCTTTGCTCGCTACTTTGTTTTATTTTTAAGAAGTATTCCAGAAATTGTTTTTATAACCCTTTTTAATCTTTCTTTTTATAGCAAATTAGCCTTGATATTAATATTTTTATGATTTAGCTGGCTGTGATTACACAAATATTTTATTGAAGCTATTGATAACTTAGATAAAACCCCTTATTACATTGCTCGCCGACAAGGAAAAAGCCACATTAAAGCATACTGTAGTGAAGTTATGCCAAGATTATTTAACAGGTTCATGTCTCTTTATTTATATAGTTTTGAATCTAACATGCGTTGAGCATCATTGCTTGCGGCTTTAGGTGCTCCTGGGATTGGTCAATTGATTTATCACAGCACCGAATTAACGCAAAACATGAGTCAGTTAGGTATCCCATTAGGCATCCTGCTGTTAGTAGTTATTGCATTAGAGGCAATTAATTTAGTACTTAAAAAACATGTTTTTGAAGTTAAATCCAGAGACATTAAAACACCCAATTACAATCAATTAGCAAAGCAATGAGACTGAAGATTACTGATAAAAACACTGATTTTTATTTTCAGTATAGCTATTGCTGTATGATCTTTTGCTACAATCAACTTACAGAAAATGACTGCTTCAGCAACACTTTCTAACTTTTTAAAAAACATTTTTACTCCTGACTGAAATATTTTCGAAAACGTTTTAGAGCCAAACTTTTTTGAAAGTAATTTTGGGATGTTAGTACAGAGCTTAATGTTAGCAGTGATGACATTGACAATAACACTCATTCTTTCTTTTGCGCTAGCACCTTTTGCAACAACAAGACTTTCGAAATCAGGCTCAGTTTATTGCTCAAAGTTTTTCATTGCATCACTAAGACTCATTCCAGAAATCATTATTTTCTTTATTTTTAAACCTATTATCAACGATGCAACAACACTTATCATTTTCATTTTAGGAATATGTTCGATGGGCTCATTCACTAAACAATTTGCGGAAATGATTGACAATGTCGATGAGGAGATTATTGCTAATTTAAAAATGCAAGGCTGGTCAAAATCAAAAATTTATTTCAGATATGTCTTGCCTAGTGTCAAAAAAGATTTAGTTAGTTTAAGCTTATTCTACTTTGAAAACGCTTTTAGAAATATTATTACCTACAGTGCAATAGTTGGTCAGAATATGATAATGGGTTACAAGATTTCTAATCTTTTAAATGAAAGAGGAACTCATTTATCTAAAGCAGCAGCAATTATGTGAATAGCAACGGCAGCCATTTTTGCAATCAATATTTTGAGTGAAATTATAATTTGAAGAATTAACACTATTAGCTATGACATAAGCTACTGACAAAAATTAAAAATTATGTTCACTAAAAAAAGCCACTCTTTTGTAAAAATAATAAAATTGAAGAGAGGTAAATATGAATAAGTACTGAAATTTAAATAAAGGCGACGAAATCAGAGTAATTGCCCCTTCAAGAAATCTTAATTTAATAGGTAAACCTAATACTGACCTTGCTATAAAAGCACTAGAAGAAATGGGCTTCAAAGTAACTTTTGGTAAAAATGTTTATGAAAACGGAAGACGTTTTTCATCATCTATAGAAAGCAGAGTTAATGACATTCACGAAGCCTATCAAGACAAAAATGTTAAATTGATTTTAACAGTTATAGGTGGGTTCAATTCTAATCAATTACTGCCTTACTTGGACTGAAGTTTGATAAAAAATAATCCAAAACCTTTGTGTGGATTCAGTGACATTACTGCCTTAATTGTGTCAATTTATGCTAAAACTCAAAACATTAACTTCTACGGTCCTCATTTTAGTAGTTTTGCAATGATTCAAAATTCAGGGTTCATTAAACAACAATTTAAAGAAATGTTTTTAGAAACTGACGAGCCATTCAAAATGAAAGAGTCAGATAAATGAAGTGACGATATGTGATTTTTAGATCAAGAGAACAGAGTTTTTGAACAAAACACGAAAAGATTTGTTATTAATCCAGGAACAGCGCAGGGAAAATTATTTGGTGGTAACTTATCAACCATTGCCTTAATAAGAGACACGGAATACTGACCCGATTTAAATGATGATATGATTTTCTTCACTGAATCAGTTTCAGCATATTCTTATGATGAATTTGAAAGAATGTTAGTATCATTAACACAATCAAAATGATTTAAAAATGTTAAAGGTTTAATGATTGGAAGAATGCAAAACGGTTCAAAACTGAGTCTTGAGGAAATCAAAGAAATTATCGACAACATTGATGTGTTGAAAAACATTCCTGTTATTGCCAATTTAGATTTTGGACACACAATGCCACTAAGCATTTTACCTGTTGGTTTAGAAGCTAAACTTGATACAAGTAAAGAAGATTTTCTAATTGTCGAAAGATAGAATTATCACTCATTATGAGTGATTTTTTTATTTTTCTTTTGAGAAATTAAGCAATAAAAAACACTCTCATTTGAGAGTGTCGATCACGTTAATGATATGGCTGCCCTTGTTAGATTCGAACTAACGCATGGCGGTACCAAAAACCGCTGCCTTTCCGCTTGGCTAAAGGGCAATTTATGGTGGGAGGGGAGGGATTCGAACCCCCGAACCGTAAGGAAGTGGGTTACAGCCACCCGCGTTTGGCCGCTTCGCTACCCTCCCATTTCTATTGCTTTAATAATTATACACAATTTTAATTTTTTGTGAAATTTTTTTGCTCATAAAGAAAAATAGCCCCTAAAGGCTATTTCGCTAATTATCAAATGTTGACTCTTTTTTCTGGAGACATATACATTGGATCGTCTTCAGTAATATCGAATTCTTTGTAAAAATCATCCATGTTTGCAAGTTGTATATTTGCTCTTAATTTTGTAGGAGCATGAACATCGGTTTGAAGCAAGTTTTTAGCAGTTTCTAGTAAATATTTTGCTCTTCAAATAGTTGCATAATTAATCATAAACTCTTTAGCATTAAAATCTTTTTCTAATTTAGCTGCTTCATATGCACAAGCAACTCCACCATTATCAGCAATGTTTTCACTGACAACTAGTTTTCCATTACATTTACCTGCAAAAGTTTCAACACCATCAAATTGAGCAATGATTCCCTGTGCCTTTTGTTCAAAGTTTTTTCTATCTTCATCAGTTCATCAATTTACCATGTTTCCGTTTTCGTCGAAATTTGCACCATTATTATCAAAAGCATGGCTAATTTCGTGAGCAATAACAACACCAATTCCACCAAAATTTTGTGAACTAGTTTGTTCTAGTGAATAGAAAGGAGCTTGTAAAATAGCGGCTGGAAAAACAATTTTGTTTTGAGTCGGACTGAAATAAGCATTAACTTCGCTAGGAGACATTGATCATAGTTTGTTGTTTGAATCTTTATCTACATTATTTAATACTCATGCTGTTTTAAGTTCAACAAAATTTAAAACGTTTTCCAGTAAGTTTGAACCCTCTTCATATGTTTTAGTTTTCATTAAATCATAGTAAGATTCAATTTCATCAGGATACCCAATTGACACTTCCATAGTATCTAATTTTTTTAGTGCCATATTGATTGTATCTTTTGACAATCAAGTGTTTTTTGCTAGACGTTTTTTGTAAATTTCAATCATGCTTTTTGTTAAGTGCTCAACGTCAGCTTTGGCTTCAGGACCAAAGAAATGCAAACCATAGTAAGTTCCTACTGGCATTTTGAAGAATGATAAAGAACTTAGTAATGCAATTCTTTCTTGACTTTCAGCTTCTTTTGAACCGGTAAATGCTCTTCTGAATTCACCAGCAATAATTCTTAATTCATCAGAAAGATAAGCTGAGTAACTTACCAATGTTGCGATGTATAATCTTGCTTTGTAATTTTCAAAATTATCATCAGATAACAATGTATCAATTTCATTTACAAACTTAGGATATCCAACAACAACCATTTCAGGTTTTTTGTTAATTGTTTGTTCAATTAACTGAGCTAAATTAACTTTTGAAGATTTAGTTTTAAGCTCTTCAAGTGTGGTTGGATTGTAAAAATTAGTGTAAACAGCTGCGTATTCAGGCTCTATTGATAAAGGTAATAAAGTTTTGTCGAAAGCAAAGGCTTTTTGTACCATTTGTTTTGCATCTTGTTCGCTTTTGCCAACAAAAGCAAGCAATTTAATAGCCATTTTTTCATACGCATCTAATAGTTTAGTTTTTCTCTCTTCTTCTTGATAAGGTTTAGTTGAACCTAAAATCAAGCTGTTTGGAAAAACAAACAGAACTTGTTTTTTCGAATTTTTGAAATCTGCTTCTACATCAAATTCAACCGGAACATACAATCCTTTTAGAACAAGTGAACGATAATTCTCAAAAACATCTTCAAATGAGTGCAATTTTTCAATTTCAGCAAGTAAAGGTAAGATTGGCTTTATTCCTAGTTCTTGACGCTTGTTTCAATCTAAAGACATTTTAAAAAACTTAACAAAATTTTGAATTTTAGAGTCATTTGGAACTGATTTTTCGTCATTTTTTCAGTTAAAAAATAACTCTTTTAGCTGTTCTTCAACTTTGTCGTAGATGTCAACAAATGAACCGGCAGATGTACGATCAGGCTTGATTTGAGTTTTTTCCATTCACTCTTTGTTTATTTCTTCATAGAAGTCAATTTTAAGTTTATTGGCATCGTATTTTGACATTATTATTTCCTTTCTTCATCAACTAATTCTTTCGCTTTTTCTAAAGCCACCGACAAGAATGTAGTAATTCCACGGTTTTGCATTGTTGCTCCATACAGTCTATCTACTCTTTCCATTGTTCCTTGACGGTGAGTAATAACTATAAATTGAGTATCTGCTTTCAGTTTGTGCAAGAATTCAGCAAAACGAATAACGTTAGCTTCATCAAGAGCAGCTTCAACCTCATCCAAAATACATAGTGGCAGCGGTTTAGCTTTAAGGATAGAGAATAATAGAGAAATTGCAATTAGTGCTTTTTCCCCCCCTGAAAATAGTTTTAAATTTTTGATTGATTTTCCTGGTGGTTGAGCAATGATGTCTAAGCCTGAATCTAGAAGGTTATCGGGTTCAGTAAAACGAATTTCAGCCATACCCCCACCAAACATCTTGTTAAAAACATACTTGAACTCATTATTGACCAAGTTGACGGTGTTCTTAATCTTAGCAATGATCATTTTGTCCATTTCGTCAATAGCTTGATTAATTTTGTTTACTGCTTCAGTTAGTTCATCTTCAGTTTTCTTGTGAATGTCATAACGTTCTTGAACTTCTTTTACTTGCTCGGTTGCTTGAAGGTTAACATTACCTAGCTCTTTGATTTCTTGTTGTAGTTGAAGAACAATTTTCTTAGATACTGAATAGTCAATTTCTGGGTTGTAGTATTCTTCTTTAGCAACTTCAAATGTTAAAGAATATTGTTCACTTAAACGTCTTGCAGCTTGTTGAATAATTGCTTCGTTTCTTGTTTTTTCAATCGAAACACGGTTAAATTGTTCACTTTCAAAACGATATTTGCTGTCTAATTTTGTTTTCTTATCAATAATTAGATTTAAACGTGCATTAACAGCATTTTGGTGCTGCTTTGTAGTTTCTAAAAGTGCTTCTTTTGCACTTTTTTGACTAGCTAAAATTTCTATTGACTCAACGAAATTGATATTTTCATTCAGTTGTATTTTCTCTTTTGTGAGCGCTTCATAACGAACTGTTAATTCATCAAATTCTTTTGTGTCTTTTAACACGTTTTCATTGATTTTGACTGCTTCAATCATTAATTCGCGAGCAGCACTAGTATGTTTGTTGTACTGTAATTCTAATTCTTGTACTTCAGTCTCGAAACGCGTAATTTCTTCTTCGATATTTGGTAGTAAGTCTTCAAGTTTTTTGATATTTTCATCTAATTGGAAAACGTTGTTAGTTTGTGGTGCTTGTCCTCCAGTAATAACCCCACCAATACGAATGATATCTCCTTCAAGAGTAACAATCATGTATCTTTTTTCAAGAAGTTGTGAAATTTTTGTTGCTTCATCAATGTTATTAGCAAGGATGATGTGTCCCATTAGAAAGCGTTTTAATTTATCAAATTCAGGTTTAGTGTTAATAAAATCCGCAAGAACTCCCACAAATCCAGGGTGTGTTTTTGCAACTCTTATATGGTCTTCACGAATACTTCTTTCACTAATTGAAGCAAGGGGGATAAATGATGTTCTTCCACCTTTGTTTTTCTTCAAGAATTCAATTGCTTCAACAGCTGTTTTGTCATCAGTAACAACAATGTTTTGAAGTGCATTAGCTAAAACCACTTCAACAGCTGTTGCATATTGAGATGGAACTTCTAACAGCTGAGCAACTGTTCCTTTGAAACCTTTAAATAAATGTGAGTGGTCTAAGATTAATTTTGTTGCACGAGCAAAGTTTAGACCATTATCTTTCATATCTTTAAGGTTGCTAATTCTTGCTTGCACATCACTTCTTTGCTTGTAAACAACAGATCTTTTGTTTTTTACTTCATATATGTTTTCACTAAATTTAAGTGCTTGTGAAGATTCTGTTTGTGACTTTTCTTTGTAATCTTTTTCTAATTGTTTAAAGCTGATAATTCTAGCATGAAGTTCTTCAATTCTTGCTTTTAGTGTTGAAATTTCTTCTTCTTTTGAAACATTAATTTTTCCTTGAAGAATTCATTCTTGTTGTTGTTTTGTGCCTGCATCACGAAGTTTTAGATTAACAATTTGTTCACTGATTTCTTCAATTTCTGAACGCAATTTTTCAACTTCGGAATCAACATTGGTTCTTTCTTTTGAGACAACTGTTGCTTCATTTTCTAAAGCTTTAATTTCGTCACTCAATTGTTTAAGAACTTCTTCACCTGCCCCATTTTCATTTTGAATTTTTGAATTTTTGTTTTGTGCTTGGTCAATTTCGTGAACTAAAAGACTGATTTCTACATCTTTCAATTGGTTGCTTTTTTCAATGTATTCTTCAGCTTTTGAAGCTTGTCTTTTTAGTGGAGTAAGTTGCTTATCTAATTCTTGAACTTTAGCTGCAATAACATTCAGTGATTCCTCAGTCTTTTGAAGCTTACTTAGTGCTTCTTTTTTTCTTGTTTTATACATGCTTGTTCCAGCCGCTTCTTCAAAGAATTCTCTTCGTCTTTCAGGAGTAGCTTCAGCAACATCGCTAATAGTTCCCTGGCTAATAATAGCCAGTGAAGATTTAGAAATACCAGATTGCATTGCAATCTCTTTAATATCTTTCATCCTTGCTAGTTCGCCATTGATGTAGTACTCGTTTGAACCTTTTCCACGGTTAAGAACACGGCTAATAGTGAAGACATCGTGTGGAATATTTACTGCTCTATCACTGTTGTCAAAAGTTAAAATAACTTCTGCTCTTTCCATTGGTTCTTGACTCTCAGAACCAGCAAAAATAACATCACTCATTGTGTCACCACGTAATGCTTTTGAGCTAGTTTCTCCAAGAACTCAACGAATAGCATCATTAATATTACTTTTTCCTGAACCATTTGGCCCAACAATAGCAACAATTCCTCCGTCAAATTTTAGAGTTACACGATCAGCAAAAGATTTAAATCCATGTGCTTGTACTTCGATTAATTTCATATTAAACTCCTAAACTTTCTAAAGCGTGAAGAGCAGCATTTTCTTCAGCTTCTTTTTTACTCTTACCTTCACCCGTTCCATAGACAGTTTTATTGCAAAAAACTTTCGAAATAAAACCATTCTCATTGGCAAGAGTTTCATAGTGAATAGTTTTCTCAGCAGATTGCATATATTCTTGAAAAAGTGACTTAGGATCTTTATTTTCTTTTTTAACTAATTTATCAAGAGCAGGATAAATAGTTTTTTGTAAAACTTTTTCTACACCATCAAATCCGATTTCTAAGTAAATTGCAGCGATCAAAGACTCAAAAAGGTCAGCATTAGCTTTCTTAGAATCTTTTAATCCTGTTGCTCCTTTTGAGACACGCAATAAATCAAACAATTTTAACTCGTGACTTATTTCGGCAATGAAATTAGTTTTGACTGTGGCAGCTCTAAGTGTTGTTGCTTTTCCTTCAGTCAAACTCTGAAAATGATTGAATATATACTCAGTAACTTTTAGTTGTAATACTGCATCGCCCAAAAACTCGTGGTATTCATATGATTGCTTTAATTGATTTTCATTTGCAAAAGTGCTATGAGTAAAAGATATTACGAAATTGTCTCAATTTTTGACTTTATTAGCATCAATATCAAAATTACTCAACAAATTTGATACCTTAGTTTTAAATTCTTCAAAAGTTCAATTATTCATTTTGCTCCATGGTTTGTTTAATTTTATTTACCACGTCATTTTCCAAGGCTAATTTAATTTGATTTAAAGCACCCAAAAAAGCTTTTTCATCACTCGCTCCGTGTGACTTTAAAACTATCTTATCAAGACCAACAATGAAGGCTGAACCAACGTTCCGATAATCAAATTTTTCTTTGATTTTGTAAAACGGTTTACGCAAAATTAAAGCACCAATTTTAGTGAAAAAGTTTTTTGTAATTTCTTTTTTTAGCAATCTTCCAAATGTTAAAAAACTTGTTTCCATAGTTTTCAAAACCATGTTTCCTGCGTAACCATCAACTATAACAACATCACAAATATCTTTGAATAAATCTTTTGGTTCCACGAAACCAACATATTCATAATTTAATTTTTCGAGCGTTTTAATTTGTTGATTTGCTTCTTTAGCCCATTGTGGTCCTTTATAGTCTTCAGAACCAATGTTCAATATTCCTACACGAACTTTATTGTTGTTAAAAAGTACTTTACTAAATTCAGAGGATACACTTGCTCACTGAGTCAAATATTCAGGTTTTGTGTCTAAATTTGCACCAACATCAAGCAACAATCAGTGCCCGTCAATTGCTTTTGGTATCATTGGCATAAAAGCGGGTCTAGAAACATTAGGAAGCCTCTTGATTTTTAGCATAGCCATTGCCAAATACGAACCGGAATCCCCGCTGCTTAACAATGCTTGTGCATCACTGTTATTTAAGTAATTAATGGCATCCAACATTGATGAAGGCTTTTTAATAACATCGCGAAGGTTATCACTTTTTTCTAACAAGATTGGCGAGTGATGAAACTCAATGTTTGTTGCTAAAGGTTTGTTTAATTGTTTCAAAACTGTTTCATCACCAAATAGAACTAATTTAAATTGCGGATTCGCATTAGCAAAAGAATTTGCTGCTTTCAAAGCTTCTAAACTTCCATTATCATTGTTTAAAATATCAAAAACTATTTTTTTCATATTTATTATTCAACACTAATGTAGTAAGGGTAAAGTGCCTGTCCACCAGCATTGATTTCAACTTCGATTTCATAATTAGTTTGAATGTAATTTTTTAATTCTTGTGCGTCAGCTTCACTTGCTTCCTGACCGTAGAAAATGTTAACAATTTCGCTATCATCATCAATCATTGAGTCAAAAAGACTAATAGCAGCTTGATTATGCGTTTTATGAGTTGAAACTACTTTGCCCTTTGAAATTGCAAGATATGAACCTTTTTTAATCTTAACACCATTCAATTTAGTGTCTTTTACAGCATAAGTAACTTCAGCGGTTTTTACTGAACGAACTGCATCTTTCATATTTTCTTCATTATCTTTAGCACTAGAATCTTCATTAAAGTTTAAGGCAGCAGCAAGTCCTTCCATTTGGTTTTTAGTTGGAATAATAACAATATTTTTCTTACCACTAATTTGCGAAGCTTGTTGTGCTGAAAGAATGATGTTTGAATTATTTGGAAGAATGAAGACAGTTTTAGCATGAATTTTTTCTATTGCTTTAAGAATATCTTGGATTGAAGGGTTGTTAGTTTGTCCTCCTTCAATTACAATGTGTGCTCCGTATTCTTTGATTAAATTTGTAATACCTTCACCAGAGTTGCATGAAATTAATCCACATTTAACTTGGATTTTTTCATTATCTTCAGTTGTTTTTTTGGCTTTTTCAGCATTTTCTTTTGACTTGTTTGCTTGTTGAGTCATGTTTTCAATCTTGATTTTAATAAACTCACCCAATGATTGCACTGAATTTAAAATATTTCCAGGTTTAATTGCATGAACGTGGACTTTTAAATATGAGTCATCTTGAACGACAACAATTGAATTTCCATGTTTTTCTAATTTTTTAACCAAGTAATTTTTATCGAAACTGTGTGGTTTTTGTAATTCAACAATAAATTCAGTACAGTAACCAAATTCACCATCAAAAACTTCATTGTCATTGATAAATTTATTAATGCTGTCAGTGCTTTCTTTCTCTTCAACAGGATTTCCAGATAAGTATGCTGAAATACCTTCAAAAATCTTAACTAGACCTTCTCCTCCTGAGTCAACAACTCCAACTTCTTTTAAAATTGGTAATAGTTCAGGGGTTTTATCACAACTTTGACGAGCGTATTCATAAGCTTTGCTAAAGACATTAGAAATTTCGGCCGAAGCCAAAACATTTTTAGCAAGTTGTTCGCTAGTTTCACGAATAACTGTCAAAATTGTTCCTTCAACAGGTTTTAAAACAGCTTTGTATGCTGTTTCTTTTGCTGATTTAAATGCTTGAACAACTTCTGATGCTGTGGCTTGTTTTTTATTTTTAAATTCGTTAGCAAAACCTCTAAATATTTGTGAAAGAATAACTCCCGAGTTTCCTCTAGCACCCATAAGCATATTTTGTGCAACTAAGTT
This sequence comes from Mycoplasma sp. 4044, assembly GCF_053851695.1. Lineage (NCBI taxonomy): Bacteria > Bacillati > Mycoplasmatota > Mollicutes > Mycoplasmatales > Mycoplasmataceae > Mycoplasma > Mycoplasma sp. 4044. Next base: position 367,534 of record NZ_JBSQBD010000001.1, read on the forward strand.
AGCAACGTAACTAAGTTCTTGACACTGACTATCATCTATTTGCATCAAAGCGTTTCGCGCTTCTTGGATTGTTGCATTCATGTTGGTTCCAGTGTCTCCATCAGGAACAGGGAAAACATTCAATGCGTCTACTTGGTTTTTATTGTTACTTAAATTGTTTGCCGCGGATATAACTGCATACTTTCAATCTTTTCCGTTAATAGTCTTCATTATTCAATACCTCTAATAAAAATATTCAAATTTTGCAAGCTCATTTTTTGTTTTTCTAATCGATAGATAATTCTTTGACTAATTTCATCCGCTAGTCCTTTTACACTAACGCTTGAAAGAATTATCAAAGCAATTTTGATGCTTACTTGATTTTCGTTAATATTGATTTCAATTCCTTTGTCAAAATCATTTTCTAATGTAGTTGCAGGTTCATCAAAATTAAGCGACGAAAAGCCTATAACTCCTACAACTCTTGATACAATTCCAGTGATTTGTTCTTTGATGTCTACTGTTTTCATATTTGAGAATTATACCACACCTCCTTTTTTCTGTTAGGTATAACCTAACAAGCTTCCTAAAGACTCAAAAACAAAAACAAGCTCCTTTTTGTGTTAAAATAATACATATTATTCGAATAATCTATACGTAAAGGAGTTTTAAATGCCAGGAAAAGATCAATTAACCGGTAAAAAAGCTCTAAGCGGTAACAAAAGATCACACGCTCTAAACGCTACAAAAAGAAGATTTGATCTAAACTTACAAAAAGTTACTGTCTTAGAAAATGGGCAAAAGAAAACATATCGTGTTACTGCAAAAACTGCAAGAACATTGAAAAAATATGGACTTACAGCTTAATTAAAATTCATGAAATGATGTGTCGCTTAGGCGGCATTTTTTATTGCTTGTATAATTAGAAAATATGGAATTAAATAACGTGATTAAATTTATTAATTTTTCAGGATCTTATACTAGTTCAAAGTCAGCACAACTCCACAACATAAATACAGAAATTCAAAAAAGTGATTTTTTAGCAATTATTGGACCTTCAGGAGCAGGAAAAAGCACTTTTTTAAATGCTATTTTCAAAGAATTAAAGTCAGTAAGTGGAGATATAGAATTTGAAAATATTTCAATTTATAAAATGACTAAAAAGCAACGCAAAAACATGCTAAAAAATATTGCTTATTTTTCACAAGAAAATATTCTGATTGAGAATGATACTGTGTTAAAAAGTATTGCTCGTGAGTACTTTTTCAGTTTTCTTACTGCTAAAAGGTTTGATAAAATAAGTTCAATTTTAGAAGAATTGAATTTAGCAGACAAAAAATATGAGCCCATTGCTAAATTGAGTGGCGGACAAAAGCAAAGACTGCAACTAGCAAAGCTATTTTTAAAGAAAAAAGATCTTTTTTTAATTGATGAACCGACAAATAATTTAGATATAAAAATGAGTGATCTTTTTGTTGAAAAATTGCAAAAATTACATAGCGAACAAAATATAACTATAGTGGCAATAATGCACGATATCAGTCTTGTTAAAAAATATTTCAAACATTATATCGCTATAAAAAATGGCACAATTTTCAGCCAGGGAAAAGTTCAATTATTATCTGAACAAGAGATTCAAAAAATCTTCGAGTAATATTTCAAAAGCAGTCATTGACTGCATTTTTTGTATCTTTTTACTTACTTTTTGTCTCTCAAGAGATTGAAAATGCAAAGCAATATATTAAAATTTAAATAGTTAAAATAAATATTAATTACTTAAGGTTCAAGAATGGAAAAAATATATAAAGATTCAATTATTTTTGGTATGGATAATTCTTGAGAATTAGCTCAAGAAATTGGACAAATTTTAAATATTGAGGTTCAAAAGCCAAAAAAAACTGTCTTTAGCGATGGCGAAAGAATGATTTCTAGTGAAATAACAGTAAGAAATTTAAACACTTACGTTATTTGTAATACTGGTTCACCAGTTAACGATAACTACATGGATATTTTGATTTTTATTGACTCGCTAAAGAGAGCAAGTGCAAAAACTATTAATGTTGTTATGACTTACTATGGCTATGCACGTCAAGATAGAAAAGTAGACGGAAGACAACCAATCAGTGCCAAGTTAATGGCCGATTTATTACAAACTGCTGGAGTCACAAAACTTATTACTGTTGACTTGCACAACTCATCGATTCAAGGATTTTTTGATATTCCTCTAGATGATTTAAAAGGACAATTAATTTTTGCTGAAGAACTAAGAAAACGCGAGCATAAATTTACTGTTACTAGCCCTGATCATGGTGGTGCTGTTCGCGCACGTCAGTTGTCAGAAATTATTTCTCATGATGTGCAAATTGCAATTGTTGACAAAAGAAGAACTGCTCCAAATGTGAGTGAAGTAATGGGAGTTTTAGGAGATGTTAATAACAAGAATGTTGTTATCATCGATGACATTATTGATACAGGTGGAACAATCATCAAAGCAGCCCATGTTTTAAGAGAAAATGGTGCAAAACAAGTTATAGTTGCTGCTACTCACGGAATATTTTCAAAAGGTTTTGAAATGTTTGAAAATGATGATGTTATTAGCGAAGTTATCATCACTAATTCGCTAGCAACAGAACACTTAAAAAAATTCAAAAAAATCAAAATTCTTTCGCTTGGTTTCTTATTGGCTCATGTTATAAAATCAAACATTGAAAGAAAATCAATAACAGGAATTTATAATGCTTTCAAAACAGGAAACTTCGAAGATTTTTCTTAATTATTTACCCAACTTAAGCAACGATCAAATTGATAAACTTTATCAATATTATGAAATGATTGAAGAAAAAAATCAAGTTATGAATTTAACTGGTTTCACGGATGAAAGACTAGTCAAAGAAGGCTTGATTGAATCAATTTTACTGCTTGAAAAAGCTTTCGACTTATCTGAAAATAAAGTTTATACTCTTGCAGATATTGGTGCAGGAGCTGGTTTTCCTAGTGTACCTTACTTAATAGTAAATAAAGATAAAGTAAAATTGAGCGTAATCGAGCCGATGCAAAAACGATGTTTGTTTTTAAAGGAAGTATCACAGAAATTAAATCTAAATATTGAAATAATAACCAAACGCGCCGAAGACGTAAAAGACAAAAAGGAATATTTTGATTTAGTAACAGCACGCGCAGTTACAGAATTAAAGAAACTTTTAGAAATAAGCTGTCAGTTAGGAAAAATAGGTTCACAACAAGTTTTTATTAAAAGTAAAAATATTAATCAAGAACTACAAGATTCAGAAAAAATAATAAAAACACTGAAAATAAACACAGAAATCAACACTTTTTACTTTGAAAACACCCGTGAAAACAACTTGGTGAAAGTGTATAAAAAAAATTCAGCCCCTGAGTCTTATCCTCGTCCTTGAGCAGTCATTAGCAAAGAAAAATAACAATTTTAGATAGAGTTTCAAAAAACTCTATTTTTTTGCATTTTTTTGAATTTTGCTAAAATATTATTATTTATTAATAATAAACACCAAAAGAGGTAGACATGATTCGTTTGTTAAAAGAGGTTTTTAAATCACTTTCTAAGAACAAGATTACAGTCATAGGTTTGACAATTCTAATGTTTATAACTTGTGGAATTTTTACACTTCTATTTGACGTTAAAAAAAGTTATACAACTACTCTTAAAAATTTCTCACAAGTTTCTAGACAGCAAGATTTAACTGTTGACTTAGACGTTAACCCTTCAGGAACTGCTCCTAATGAAGGATATAGTCAAGTTGATGATAATGGTAATACAACCACTCAACCAGATATATATGTTCCTGAAGAAAATACAAGCTTCAATTCAGTTGAACGTAATTTAAACATCCCGACTGAATATATGAACTACTTACCACTTGAAAAATTAACTAAAAACTCAAATGATAAAGGTTCATATGTTGATACCGAAAGCTTTCAAACCTGGTTTTGAAATTCTTTAAGGGGTAACGGAAATGTGGTTTTTGATTTTGAAAACAACAAAATCAAATTTTTAGATAACGAAGTTGCTAACTTATACAAAGTTGTTGATAACGAATATGTCTTGCAAAAAAGCAAAACAACAATTGATAAAAATACTCAATTCAAATTCATTAAACCTTTTAAATTAAGTGATATTGCCAGAGTAATAAACACTTCCGGTGACGACTATGTTAAAAAAGACGACTATCTAGTTAACCCTGGTGATTTATTTATTAATCCTTTTACACAAGAAGCTACTTTCGATATATCACAATATCAAACTTGAGACTTGACTGAAAATGTGCTAGTTATTAGTGGAAGCAATGTTTTAAAATCATTAGGTTTTGTTGAAAATAATGGTCGCTGATACTTTACTAGTAGTGCAAAAGATTTAAGTTTTAAAAATAAAGATGATGTAACAAAAAGAGATATTAATCCTAACGCTGTGTTAAATGATACTTTCAGCTTAACAAATTATTTTTTAGACAATAATTTAACAATTTTAGAATTCAACAAAAATGCAACGAAAACTTTTTCAAGTAATGATGAATATACAATTCCAACAGATTGAGTTCAAACAGTTGAAAAGAAGACTGAATTTATTCGTCGTAATTACAAGCTAAATTGAGACTACAACGAGCAAGAATCAAAATCAAATTGAACCGGAACATATTTAACTTACATAAGCCAAATTTACAATCAAAATAACAAACAGCTTCCTAAAGATATTAAAGAATTTAGCTATTGAGTAAAAAATATTAGTACGAGAAGATCAATAGGTAGCAATCCTTTTGGTTCTTGAAACTCAGTTTTAGAAAACATTTCGCCAGAAGATACTACTATCAAACTTGCAACGAAAAATAATCAACCTACTTCTCTAACGAAAGACACAATCCGCGAAATAGAAGGCTATGATGATAACTGGACCACACTTGCTAAAAATCAGTGATTTAAGAATATTTCAGACACATCTATTTTGCAGCAAAAAAGAAACAACATAAGTTCAGGAGCAAGCAAAATTGCTCAAAACAGCATTATTGATGAGGTTATTTCTAAGGCAGGCCTAGAAAATGTTGGATTAAGAAAAACTATCACTGTCGATAATATTAATGATGAAGAAAATACAAAGACAGTTTTCCACTTTATTAATACCGGTGATCGTAACATGGTTGTGGATGGAGTTAAACAAAATGTTGGAAAAATGTTTAATGAACAATCAAATCCTTCAATTTTAAACTCATCAATTAATCCTCAAAATTTAGATGAATACTTATTGGTAAAAGATGAATCTAAAAAAGATAGAATTTACAAATTACCTTCAATTTATGCATCTTCAATCATCACATACATTTATCGTGGATATACTCCAGATCCCGCTTATTTAGACGTTAATGTGTTGTTTGAAAATTACACTGACTACTATCCAGAAACTAAAATTCCTTATCAAAGAGCAGCAAAGATAGTAACACTGACTTCGGAAAAAACAAACACTATTAATGTGCAATATGGAATTACAAAAGCACCTTCAAAAAGTGGTGCAACAAAATACATTATTCTGGAACTAAAAAATGTAAATGGTCAAGAGATTTGACAAAAAGCACTATTTTCAAACCAGTCTTCTGAATTAACCATTGAACAGTTAAGTGATTTTTTAATTAAGAACAATTTAACAATTAATGCAAAAATTGGTGACAATGGTTGAGCAAAAATTGACAGTGTTTATAAAAACTCAACATCTTTACCGTTACTAGTTGGGTCAGTTGACTCAAACGCTGTTGAAGATATTACTCAAAATAACTCAATTGGAGTTTTAATTAAACAAATTAAAGATGCTGTTTTATCTACTCAGTTATCAAAAATAATTACTGAGAATCAACTAGATAGAATTCTTTACTCAGGACAACTAGCTGTAGAAAAAAATAAATTTCACAACCTTCTTGCCACAGGGAAAACTAACGACCAAATTGTGCAACTTGTTATTTTTGACTGACTATATAATTTAACTCAGCCACTGAATATTGATGGTGTGACTGTTGCAAATACTAATGGAAATGCCTTCATTTATTCAATCTTTAACAATATTATTAATTACATTCGTTCTGAGTATCAAAAACAAGCCACGGACGAACAGAAAAGACAATATTTGAGTGACCAATTGAACTCAATTGAGTCTTTAATCAGTAATTTTACTGGTGCAACTAACGGATTGTTAGGTAACATTATTCCGAACTTTAGACTTGGAGACTTGACTTGATACATTAAAGATTTTGAAGCACTGTTAAGTAGCGTTAGTCAATTGATTAGCTCACTAGACTTTATTAAGTTTTCAACCTTAGTTCACAATTGATATCAACAACATCCATACAAAATTTATTCAAACCCTAATTCTGAATACTGAATCCTTTCAAATGAAGAAAAATTAAACTTCTTGCTACAAAGTTTTGATGAATTAAAGCTAAAAACAGCACTGAAATCTTTGGTTTCACAGATAAATTTCAACGCATTGTTAAATCCGTCACAACCACATAGTATTTATCAACTAATTGTCAAAAGTTATGTAGATGCAGACAAAGAATTGAGTACCGCAAACAGAAACTCGATTAAAACACTGTTTGAAAAATTTAATGCTTACAAAGACGGCTCAAAAGAACCTTATAGCAATGTTGCTGAAGGTTTAAACGAATTAATTGATTTATTTTCACTGAAAAACCTAACTCAATCATTCAATTATTTCTTAGCAAAAAACCTACACAAAATTGAATTGGTAATTGGTTCAATCAGTTTCAAAAATAATTACACAAGAACGATTAAACAAAACGAGTTTTTAGCCTCTGTCATTGCTTCAATTAGTCAAGTGTCAGAACAGTCAAATACTAAATCAGTCAATAAATTCAAACAATTTAAAGAAGCGCTAACAACAATTTTCAACTTATCAAGCGCAACCTACAAACCTATTGACTTAATCGGTTTACAGCTTCCTGCCGAAGATAAAAATAAAATATCAATTACTGATGTAGGACTATTTAGTCTATTAGCTTTTGCCAAAAAAGATTCAAAAACTAGTTATGTTGACAATTCTATAGGTGCTTATGATTTAGACAAAATGTCAGCATTAAGAAATAAAATCGCGCAAGGAAATAGTGACTTAACAATCGAAGAAACTAATTTCTTGTCTTCAGTCGTACAAGTTTCAAGTGCCGATTTTAATGATTTAGCTAAAGTAGTAGTTAAACTTGATAACTATATTAATCTTGTTAAAAAACTAAAATTACAAAACTACGGCTTAGCAAGCAATCAAGTTAATTTAACATTTAAAGATGACGTAACCAAACAAGTTAAATCTTTTGGAGACTTAGCTTATCGTTCAGCTTTATTAAACCCACAAGATCCAGTCTATGACGGTTACTTTAAGCTTCTTTACAACAACATTAGTCCGCTTTTAAAACAATTTATGGCTAGTGACACAAACGGAACAATCAATCAGGAATTAGTACTGTTTTCACCATGAATTAGTTTGGCCTACCAATTAAGAAATTCAAGATCTGAAATTTCATTAACTGATGTACAAAAAATTCTTTTAAACTTATTTGAATTTGCACAAAGCCAGGACGTAAAAAATATAGTTCTAAACTATGGTGCGGTTGCTAACCCTATTCCTTCATTTGGTTCAATATTAGGAGCGGATGAAAACAATAATGCAACTAAACTAAAAATCAGCTATGGATTAAGTGACAATCTTGCCACAACTCAACAAGTAATTAATGCAAACATAATTGATAAATTTATTGCACAATTACCAGTTAATTTGCAAACTAATAATCAAATTATCAAACAAGTATTAAGTGATAACATTTATCAACTAGTTCAACAATTTAGCTTGATTAATTCTGCAACTATTTTCCCTACATTCTTTGTTCAAAGTCAAAAAGAGTTTCTAAATAGTTTTATAAAATCAAATGCTTCTACATTAGAACCTTTAGTTGTTAGCGATTATGAATTAGACATTCTTTATCGCGATATGTTAGCTGCTACAAAATTATCAAAAACAGTAAGCATTTTTGGTCTAAACAGTGCAATTTTAAACCCTTACATTGCTCTAAGTTTTCCACAAATTTTACTATGATCAGCTATTACTGAAAAAACTAATGTTGGAAATCTAAAATACATCTTGGATAATTTACCAAACACAATTGAAACAATGAGTCTTGATCAACTTGCTAAGATGCTTGAACCTTTATACTTTGCTCCGATTGATAAAAATGCCGGAACAAATGAATCTGAAGGAGATAAAAACATTGAACTTGACGTTTCATACTTAAACTGAATAAGCGCCAAAATCAGTAGTTTTAATAACAATAATCCAGTTATTTTTGGCCTTAATATTAATGACATTTTCCGTCATGTTTTCTACTCAGCCACAGGAAATATTGTTATTAATAACTTAATTGTTTACTCAGATTCTGCTTCATATTTAGCAAAAGTTAACAATGCTTTCTTAACAAAAAATAACAAGGAAGTATACAAAGGCGATCTAAGTAAATACTTATCTAATCCATTTTTAATGGCTCAGTTTGTCTCACAACTAGATCCAAAATACAAGATTGTAATTAACTCGCTTGAATACGTAATTATTGGTGATGATATTTCTGCTGACTACTTGTACCCAGTAATTAACGAAGAAAACTTACAAGTCGACACTAAGAAGCAAGCTCTAGTTTATGTTAATGAAAATGGATTTGACCGGGTAGTTAGTGCCTATCCTACATTTGCTATTAAAAAATATTTACTAGTTGATACAAATGGTGATAAGAAAAAAGCGGCTACTCTAAAATCAGAATTCAATAATTTCATTCGTTCTATTTCAACAAATATTTCTGACAAATCATACTTAGCAGAAGAGCTAGATCCTTTAAACCCTGAACGTAGTATAAGAATTAAATTGATTAATTCAATCATTACTGCTATAGGTGCTGTGCAAACGTTCTCTATTATGATTTTGATCATATTAGTAGCAATCAGTGTTTATTTCATTATTAGACGCTATATTAATGTTAGAAACAAAGTTATTGGTATTTTAAGAAGTCAAGGATACCGCTCAAGAGAGATTGCTTTTGCCTTTTCGAGCTTCTGTTGATTGAGTACATTTATTGGTGGATTATCAGGTTACATAGTAGGTCACTTTGCTCAACCTGCAGCGTTTAGAGTATTCTCTTCATACTGAACCTTACAAACTACAATCATTGGTTTCAACTGATGAACTTTATTGGTTACAATAGCAATTCCTATCATCGCAACATCAGTACTAATCTTCTTAATTACATACTTATCAATGAGAATTAAACCGATTGAAATGATGTCTGGATTGAGTGATTTACAAATTGGTCCAATCGCTCAAAGAATTGCGGTTTCATTCAGAAAATTACCGCTTAAATCACGTTTTGTGGCAATGTTAACACTAAATAACTTCTGAAAATTATTCTCATTATTTATTTCATTTGCAATTACTGCCTTGATAACGATGTTCAGTCTTTCAAGCTTTAACGTCTTTCCTAAATCAATTAATAGAACATATCAAAACCGTAGTTACACCTACAAAATGGACTTAGAAACACCAACAACTGAAGGTGGACCTTATGCTCTATATAACAAGAATGATTTGGAAGACCTATTATACATGCCAGATGATTTGAGCGCTAGTGCTTCTTCAACTGAAAAGAATCAAAATGATTACAACTCTCCTTACTTCTTTAAACCTGGATACACATTTAACACTGACGTTGTAAACAAACCTTTTGCTCCTTCAGTGCTGACTAAATCAAGTTTAGACATTGCTTTAGACACTTCAGTAGAATTATCACCTTGAGACATTGTTTATGCTTCATTGCCAGAAACTCAAAAAGCAAGAGTTGTACAAATCTTTAAAAAAGCTTCAAGTGATATGATGCTGACTCAATTTATTTGAAATGCAAACACTAAGAAGAGAATAACTGATGTTGATGAATTCTATAAAACATATGATATGTATGGTGAAAACGGAATTTACGCAACTGCTACAGAAAATAATAATGCGCCAAAAGTTTCTTGATTCTTGTATCAAAGAACAAACCAAGATTTATCTTCAAACTCAAATGAAATTGGTAAATTCGTCTTCATTGAATATGACAAAGAAATAGAAACTTACAAAAAGGCAATTATTATCAAAACGGACAAGGTTAGAGTTTTATACCGTGACTTTTTACTAAATGCAAGCAGAAATGGTAAATATACCGACTTCTTTATGTCGTTTGGCGGAGTATTATGAAACGATAATACTAATGAAAAATACTCTTACGCTAAAACAATATTTAGAAATCAAAACATCAATGTATATGGATACAAAGATGATTCTAAATTCGTTACTTTAGAAAATCAAAAAGGTAAAAATCTTTTATCACTAATTAATACTGATTTTGATTTCAACGTAAGTGATGAAGAATTCAGCAAAAATACTCTACCAATCATCATTAACAACTTATCTGCAAATAAATACAACTTGAGTATAGGTTCAGTCATTGAAATGCAAGTTACAAACAATATTAATCGTTTTGTCAGTCAAATAGTGCATTCTCCAGTTGTAACTAAATATCATTTCAGAGTAGTAGGAATTAACAACACTTACATCAACAATGAATTCATTACATCGAAAAAAATTGTTGACAAAATTACTGGTTTAGACAAATTAAGTACTGCTTTCCAAAATGCTAGAATGAGTGAATTAAATGCTCTTGAGGCTCGTGCTAGTGATGAACAAACTAAACAAAATTACAGAAAATGATATACGGATCATTATGAAGCATTCAACGGTATTTTGTCAAGTGATCCTATGCCATATCAAACAACATCTTCATTAACTACTTATTCTTCAAGTGGTTATTGGGGAGCAATACAGACTTATAATGCCAATACAGCTGGTGATAAGTCAGTTACTTCATTCTTCAAAAAACTGTTTGTTGGATATCAAAATGCAGACGGACAAACTACAATAAAACCTATGTTTCAAGCAACTATTGAGTCATACAATGCAATCAATAATGCAAATGAAGATTGACAACAATTGCTTGCTCAGTTCTTGAATGTTGATGTAAAAGAAGTAAAAGACATAAACTATAACGGAAAAAACAACTACCATACTTGGGGAGATGAAACCTTAGAATCAAAACCTATTGCTAACCCTGCCTTCCGTAAGAATATGATTGATGCAATCAACAAGTTCTATGCCGCTGAAAATTCAATCTATGGAAAAGACATTCTATATGCAGCTTCAAATAATGTAAACTCAAAAGACATTGAGGCAGGATTTATCGAAGAGATTTCAAAAACTATAACAAGTATCACTGTTGCCTTTGTTGTTATAAGTTTCATTGTGTCAATAGTTATCTTGATTATGATTACTAACTCAATGGTTTCAGCAAACGAAAGAAACATTGCAACATTTTCAATCTTAGGTTATACATCAAAAGAAAAAATTTATCTTTTCTTCTTCAATTACATACCTGTTATCTTGATTGCTTCACTATTAATGATTCCAGTCACACTGGCCTTAATCGCTGGTTTCCAGGTCTTCTTGATTGCCACGAGTCAAATGGTATTGCCATTGACACTTTACTACTCAACTATTCTCTTAAGTATTATTCTTGCACTGGTTGTTTTTGCAGTTACATCAATCTTTGCTTGAATTGGATTAAACAAAATTAAACCTATTTATCTATTGAAAGGAAAATAATGTTTGGGCACAAAAGTAAGAAAAATAAAACTGATAACGAAAATCAAGTCTCAAAACAAGAATTACGCAAAATTATCAAAGCTAACAATACGCCACGTTCAAAAGATAAGTTTAAAGACGAAAAAAACACTGGTGATAACATTGTTGAAGTAAGAAATGTGCGTAAATCATATGTGTCAGGAACAAACGTTACAGAAGTCTTAAAAGGTGTAAGTTTCGAAATTAAAAGGGGAGAAATTACAGTTCTTTTTGGTAAATCAGGTTCTGGGAAAAGTACCTTACTTAATTTAATAAGTGCTTTAGATAGACCGACAGAAGGACAAATAATTGTTAATAATGTAACTCTTCCTTATCTTTCTGATGCTAAACAGACTTTATTTCGTCGTAAAAACATTTCGTTCATTTTCCAAGACTATAACTTATTACAAAATTTAAATTCATACGATAACGTTGAAACAGGAGCTCATTTACAAACTGATAAAAGCAAAAGAATGGATATCAAACAATTATTTGTAGATTTCGATCTAGAAAATTGTATGTACAAATATCCTTCGCAAATGTCGGGAGGACAACAACAACGGGTATCAATTCTTAGAGCTTTAGCAAAAAACTCAGAAATAATAGTAGCCGATGAACCTACAGGAGCTTTGGATGAAAAAACTTCTTTGGTTGTCCAAGGTATTTTAACCAACATCAATAAAAAATATAATTCAACCATAATTATTGTTAGTCACGACCCGGATATAGCAAAAATGGCTCACAAAGTTATTTATTTAGAAAACGGTTTAATTAAAAAAATTGACATTAAAAACCCAGGAGAATAGTCAGAAGCTAAGGTATATTAATACCTTAGTTTTTCTTTATTTTTTCAGTAAAAACGAGTGGGATTTGTTGTACTTTTCGAGTAAAAAATACTAAAAAAGCACTCGAAACGAGTACTTTTTATGAAATGTTAAACCTGCTATAATATCAGTATGATCGATAGTTATAACGCAAATGAAACAGTAATTATACTTCAGACTCTTGGACAAATTCTTTATCCTAAAGAAATAAAAGGCTTTGAAAGATTTATAATCCCACGTTATCAAAGAAGATATTGTTGAACTAAGACGCAGTGAGAATCCTTAATTCTAGACATATTTAATAATAAAAATTTATTTTTAGGAATTTTAATATTTCAAAAAATATTTAAAGAAAAAACTTTCGAACTGAGTTATGTTTTAATCGACGGTCAGCAAAGAATAACAACATTATGATTATTGTGGCAAGCTCTTTTGAGATACGAACCAAAGCAACCAAAAAGCGAAAACCGGATAAAAATTGACAAAAGCACGCTTGAATCAAGAAAAGTTCGTTCAATAGATTTTGTTAGTAAGTTGGACTCAGTTTTATTCGAGAAACTAGAAGAATTATTTGATGAACAAGAAAGTAAACAAAATATCAAAAAAACAGAAGAAAACCTTTTTTACAAAAATTTCGTTAGCTTAAAAACATACTTAAGTGATTTTTTGGATACTCAAGAGAAATTTGATCTTTTTGTTGATAATTTACTTAATGCAAAATTTGCTACATGATCAGTTGGTGATGAAGAAGATGTGCACAAAATTTATTCAACTATCAACACAAGTGGAGTGAAATTAAAATCAATTGATTTGGTCAAAAATTTTCTTGTGACATTAATTAAAGACCTTGAAAAAGCAGATAGTTTATTCTTGGATTACTGACCTTGTTGAGAAGAACAAAAAATAGATTTGACTAAAGTTATAAGAACTTTTGTTTCGTACAAAAAACAAAGCGTAATTAATGAGTCAGAAATTTACAAAAATTTTAAAGACTGAGCAAATGATGTTGTTGGAAATGAACCTTCAAATGCAGAAAAAGTTTGAAATGAAGTAGATCGTTTTCACAAAAAAATGATGAATCTTTACTCGAATAGTTTAAGTAACGATAAGCTCATTAAAGAAGAACTTGATACTTATTTAAAATTACCCGGAACAAGTGCTGATAGTTTTCTTATTGAGCTTTTAGGTTCAAAAGTTGAAAATAAAAATCGGTCTTCAGAAATAAATATTATTAAGTGAACTAATTCATTTATAGCAAGGGCAATAATTAAAAACATTAGTATTTCAGTTATCAATTGAGCTTTTGTAAGCCTATATCAAAAGGTAGAGAACCACAACAAGCAAAATAATTTCCCAACATTTTATGATGCTTTTAAAGATTATTTGAAATTACACCCATTTGAAAACGTACAACTTGCTAGTGATGAAGAAATAAGAACAAGTTTTAGAGATGATAATTTTTACTCAAGAGACATAAAAAAGAGCTTGGTAAAATCATTTCTTTATTTATGAGAAAAAGCTAAATCAAAAGAAATTGCAGAGCTTTCAAGCAATTTATCAATTGAGCATATAGCACCACAAAATGCAAAAGGTAGCAATTGAATTGATCTTTTTGGTTCAAACGATGTGTATTCATCATATTTACACAAAATTGGAAATTTGACATTGACAGGACATAATACAGAATTAGGTAATCTAGATTTTGAGTCTAAAAAAGCTATACTTAAAAATCGAGAAAAAACTAAATTCTTGTTAATAAATGAGTACGTAATTAAGTGTGACACTTGATCAAAAGATCAAATTAATGAAAGGTCGCAAATAATGGCAACTAAATTCATTGAAATGTTTCCATATCAAAACATTGGTTTCTCAGCCCAGAACGAAAACATTCCAGAATATAAAAACTTGTTATCAAATGATGATGTGAATACACAAAGTAAAGACATTTTCCTAAATTCAATTACTGCTGATAGCAGTGTTTTGAATGAAAGCAATAACATCGATAAAACGCATATTTACATTAGATTTAATGATGTGCCTAAAAAAGGTTCTTTCACAAAAATAACATATTCTCAAATTGCCTTCAATGATTCTAAAATTTGAAGAGATGATAGACAATACTCTAGCACTCGTACTTTTTACAAAGACATAGTCAAAAAAATATATGAAAATTACCCAGAAACCTTACACAAATTAGCGGAAAAAAGTACAACACGGAGATACAGGAACACTCGCAATTTACATGAGTTTAAACATAATAGATATTATCGTTTGAGTGATGATTTCATTGTCGATCAAGACTTAAGGCAAATTGATCAACTCCATGTTATTAGTGACATCTTGAAAGCATGCGGTGCAGATCTTGTTAATTCTTATGTAAAAGTAGAAACTAAAGATAAAGGTGAGTAAAGCTCACTTTTATTTTGCACAAATTTGACAACGTTGAGTATTGCTATAATTTAGATATGAGTAAAAATAAGAATTTAAATACATTCAAACGCTCAGTCAAAGATATGCTAGATAAAGAAAATAAGCTAGAACTTGTAATTCCTAGCTATCAAAGAGACTATTGTTGAAATAAAAAGAATTGTCGACAATTAGTTATTGATATAAAAACAAATAGAAATCTTTTCATTGGTATCACTATTGAGCAAAGCATGTCCGTTTATGATAGAGTATCGCAAAAAATAATAATTGACGGACAGCAAAGAATCATTACTTTATTTCTTATTTTTTTGGCACTCAAAAAGATAAGCAAATCATATAACTGCGACATCAGTGGTCTTGAGTGGTATAAAGAAATAAAGTTTGATAACTATTTAGAAACTCCTAAACTCGCAAGCTGTGACAAAAAGACTCAGTCTGGTAACTATAATCAGTTTGCTCAAAATTATGAGAGTATTCTCTTTCTCTTGAAAAACTCGATATCAAGCAAAAAAGAATTTGAAGAATTTTTAGATAACTTTTTCAATGTTTATTTCATTGTTTTAAATGTAGATGATATTGACCAAGTACACAGAATTTATGAAACCATCAATACCCGTGGAGTTAATTTAACAAACGTTGATTTAATTAAAAATTATCTTTTCATGAATAAGAGTTATGACGATGAAAAATTCAGAAAATATTGATTAGAGTGAACTAAATGCCCAGTTGGAATTGATAAATTATTAAAAAACTTTTTAACTTATGTCGACGACAGAATTTATTCCGAACATGAAGTATATGAAGCGTTTCAAAAATGAAATGCCAGAACATATGAAAAAACGAGAAGCATTGATTCTGTTTTGCAACAAATTAGTGAATTTCAAGATTCATATCAAGATTTGATTGATCAACAAAGAATAAACTCAAAAGAAATTAGACAAAAAATTGAGATGTATAAAACACTGCCAGGAAGTTATGCAGATGTTTTCATTCTAAAAATATTAAAACAACATAACTTACATCCTGAAGCATTACCAGAAAATGAAGTAATTGATATCTTAAATTGAACCATATCAATAATAGCAAGAAATATCTTGATAAAAACAAGCGCTTCAAAGATTAGAATTTCTTTTGCCAGTTTATTTAAAAAGATTGAAAACACTAAAAATTTACACTCAGATTTGAACTTTTTCCAAACATTATTAAAAGAAACAAATGATATTAGTTTTTCACTTTCAATGCCATCAAATGACAAAATACAAGTGATTTTTAGAGAGGAAGATTTTTATAATAATCAATCATTAAAAAAATGAGCTAGAGGATTTTTATTCTTTTTAGAAAATAGAAACAAAAAGGAAAAAATTGAGGATTCAGACAAAATTTGAATTGAACACATAATGCCCCAAAGACTATCAAAAGCATGAATTAAATCGTTATCAGAAAGTGACGTGAAGAATCACAATTTTATAATGGATAGAATTGGAAATCTTACCTTGACTGGTTACAATCAACAAATGAGCAATAAGCCTTTTCAAGAAAAACAAGTTATTTTAAGAGATAAGAACCTATCGAAGTTTTACACCATACATGAATCTGTTATAAACGCTAAGGAATGAAATAGTAGCATGATTGAGAAGAGATGCTTATGACTTTATGACAATTTCATTGGCATTTTTGAATATATAACAATTACAAATTTATTAGTGCAAAATGAAGAACAACAAAAAGAAATCACTTTTACACTTAAAAAACCTATTGATTGTAGCAGAAAAAAACTATTTCGTATCTAATTCCTTTATCAAATAATCGAGTATTGAAAAGTAATGAGTTTACTAAAAATTGAACAAAATTGTTTGAATTCTTAGCTAAGGAACTATATAATTTGTATCCAAATGAATTGGAAACATTTGCAGCCGATGTTGATGTAAAGAATTTCGCAAACCAAACAAATGCAACTTATGCAGCGGGAACTAAGTGACATAAAATAAGTGATAAGTTTTGAATTAATACACATTCTGACACAAACAATAAAATAATAAGACTTTCAAATCTTTTAAATGTTTGTGGAGTTGACTTGGACAAATGCATTATAAAAGTCAAGTAGTGGCTTTGTACAACAACTGAATATAAGTTTCTTGATAAAAAACAAAAAACTCAGTCCTTGGACTGAGTAATTTTATATTTTTGCCAAAAGTTCATTAATTTTTTGTCAGTGGTTTGAGTTTAAAAAATCATTCTTGATGTTTTGAACATCTTTTTGAAAGTCTTCGTGTGAAACGTTGTTAATGTCATTGATTTTAGATTCTAGGTCCTGAAGTTGAGCTTCAATTGTTTGAACTTTTACTAGTACTTCTTTATGTTCGCCCAGTTTGTTTTTTACTTCTTCTAACAGCGAATTAATATCTAACTTCATTTTTGCAATAACGTTATCTTTTGCTATGTCATTTTTAAATCTTGCTATTCAGTAAATATTTTCAATACTTAAGTTTACATAAGCGTGTGTATGGAATTTGTTTATATTTGATGAGTTATTTACAAAATTATCTAAATCTCCAAGAGTATTAAGTTTATTTGCATCAAATATATTAGTTTCTACGTATTCATTTATTCGTTTTAGAGATTCTTCGCTTGATGAGTATCCACTTGTATCTTGTTTGTTTTGTTGTGCTGTAAATAAAAGCTTTAGATTCAATAGTGCTTGTGATAATTCATTGTTTTGCTTAAACGAACTTTGATTAATAAGTAAGCTATTTATTTTATCTTCAGTCAATACTAGCGTGCTTTGAGATTCTTGATTTACGTAGTACATTTTTGAAAACATTTCACTTGATTTAATTTCAGCAAGTTTTGTACCATTATCAGAAAGATTAACTCTTAGAAAATATTTTCTTTTAACATTGTCTGCTTTTTGAATTAAATCTGAATCGGAACCTTTTACAGTCAATTGGAGATCATCAATGCTTCTACTTAACGAATCGAATGAGTCTACAAACTTTTGTGTAAGAGTGCGATATTTTGTATTTATTTGACTGATTTTTGTTAAATCTTCACTCAACAAGCGATAATTTTCAGTCAATTGATTTACTATTTCTGTTTTATCTTCCTTTGAATTTTCATTGTCACAACTCATTGCTAAAACAGGTATAAATGCAGCAAGGGGAACTAAAGAAAATAGTGTTAAAAATTTCTTTATTTTCATCTTAACTCCTAATTAATTTCTTTTTCTAAAAGGACGATTCCATTTTTATCAACAAATTGAACTACTAGTTTATAGTCTCTATTGTTTTCTTCAAAACTCTTAACTTTTAAATGATTTACTCCAGTATGAATGTCACCTTTTTGAGTTCCTATTGCATACTGTAAAGAGATTATGTTTAGTCAAGTTTCGACAATTTTAGTTTCATCATCTCAACTTAAGTCATTTATGTTTTGTTTCATTGTGTGCGCTTGTTGTACGCTATAGATTGCGATAGCCTTAAATAAAGAGCTATTTGCAAAATCCACAACACTTATTCCTTCAAAGTCAGGAACTTTAGCGATATTTTGCAAATCATATTCATACAAGTCTGTGCTATCCACAAGCTTAAGATCTGGGGTGTATTGTTTTAACTCTTGAAGAGTTTTTAGATTTTTGATTAAACCTTTCATTTTGTGACCATGATCGTCAAATGCACTGCTTAATCATCAATAATAAACTTTTGAACCATCTAATTTTGTTACTTCGATTTTAATTTTAAGAATTTGGTCAGTGTTATAGTAACTTGTCAATTCACTAGAAACAAAGCGATAAGATTTATCTTCATTTTTTTTGTATTCAGGAACGGGAATATTAATGAAATGATCGCCTCAATTGTTTAATCAATAATTAAATGAACGAGCACTGAAAAATTCTAGACTATCAATAGATTTTACAATGTAATTAATGTCATAAAAACCAAAAATGTTTTTGTTAAATGTTAGCAAAGGATTGACTAAATATTCATTAAATAAATTATCCATGGAATCATCTAAATCTTGTCCTACCCCAAATATTGCATCAGTTTTGTAGTCTCTAAATGTTGGAATGTAAAATACTTTTTTAGTATTTTCGTCTCTTAATATATTTTTACCATTTGTGTCGTAAACCTTTGAAATACTGAAGCTTACTAATTGATCTTCAGTGTTTTTTCAGTCAATTTCGATATCCTTAATGTCAAGATAGAAAAAATTCAAGTAAGCAAGTAAAACGGTTTTGAAAAACTGTTTTTGTAATTCTTGTTTTATTCAAGCTTGCGATCTAATTCAAGAAAACTTATAAAAGATGCCACTCATAAATTGTTTTGACAGCACGCTATTAAAATATGAATTTGAATTAAGATCACTTATGATTTTCAAAATTATTGTTTGGATATCAGCAAAAACTTCAAGATTTTCACTATTATAGTAAGTATTGTATTTGATAGGCAAAATAATTTTTAGTCATGACTCGTAATTAGTAACATTTTTTACATCTTCTTTGTTGTACTGAGTAAAAAAGTTATTAATATCCATATAGCTTGAAGGTTGTTTTTGTTTTGTTATGTATGCCTCGTTAACAACTTTTATTTCGTTACCATCGGCATCACTAATACTCTTTTTTCTTGTTTGCTGAACATTGTAAGAACGATTAAGCAACAAGTTGTCAGTTTTGTTGTCATGTAAGAAAGGTTTATAGTTGTTAAAGATCTTGACTTGTTTGTCATTGAAATTTTTCAAAAATTCTTGGCTCACAACTTTTGAGTCAAAATCTGAAGCTCTAAAATCTTGCTTCAAACCCTTAATAATTACAAAAGTTGACACACTTGCTAGAACAGTGGTGGTCAGTAAAGCGGCAATAAATCATTTTTTGGATTTTGTCATGTTATTTTTCCTATATAATTAAACAATATCTTAAATTTTACAAAATAAAAAGTACATTGGTTATAAAAAATTAGGAAATTTTCAGACTGTATTTGACAAAAAAAATATAAGGAAAGGTAAATAAAAAATGTTTTTTACACAGTCAACATTCAACAATAATTATGGTTTAACAATTTTTGTTAACCTTCTTCTTTACATTTTGATATTGCTATTAGGACCAATGATTATTTCATTTTTAGTTGGACTAGTCAAAAAAAATGTAAAAAGCTCTAAGATGATTTATTTATATGCATTTAGTGCCGGAATGTTTTTAATGATAGGGGCACTAGGATTTATGAAAGAATCATCAACAGGATTAGAAACTTGATTTCACTCGAGCGATCAAGGAAAAAGTCTAACCGGCGGCAGTTCAGCAAAAGAACAACTTTACATGGCTTTAATTATGGGGATAAGCTCATTTGTCGGTTTGGGTCTAGTAATAGGCTGAAGATTTGCTATGGTTAAATTAAGCAAAGAAGAAGTTCATAAATCACACACTGATCACAACCACTCAGATCACTTTATTTCTTTAACTGATATAGACAACCCAAGAGCAGCTTGAGTAGCAATTTTCATGCTATTGAGTCACAGAATTATCGACGGTATAGTTTTAGGATATAGCGTTTTTCAATTCACTAGTGACGACTATACCAACCCAAACATATCATTGATAGTTACTTTTAATATTCACATTTTAATTGAATCTCTAATCATTTATTACAGACAGTTGCAATATGGACAGACTCGTTGAAAAGCACTTTTATACAATTTCTACACAATGTTATTAATCATTCCAGTGATGTTTATTGGTGCTTATAGTGGTCCTTTATTTCTAAAATCTGGTTGATTATTACCAGCATTACAAACTCTAGCTGGAGCAGTAATTGTTTTTACTTCAGTCTTTGAACTAATTCCTGAATTTATTCATGCACGCAATGACAAACCCAAAGTTGTGTACCTAACATTTATTTCGTTTAGTTTAAGTATTGTTTTTTCAATCATTTTATTATCATTCCACACTCACAATGGTTCAGTGTCATTGCAAGGCGGTGATATCATTTACGAACAAGCAAAAAATCTTAAATACATAATGGTGTAAGTATGAGAAAAAGTCTTAAATTTATTTTCGGTTCGTTAGTTTTAACAGCATTTCTTGCAACACCAATGATTGTTACTTCTTGTGATAACAAAACAAATGACTTAAATGTTTCACAATTAGAAGAAGTTTTCAAAGGTTTTAAAATTGAAGTTAATAGTACCAACAATCTTTCTTTTGAAGAATTTCGTTCGTTGTTTGAAAAAACATATAAAAAAGTAAACAAAGATATTAAAAAAGTATTTAAAGATGAAGAAATTGCAAAATCAGTCAATGTAACATTGTTCAATGTTAATAAACTTTCATCAGGACACACAATAGAAATAAATCCAGTATTCAATAACAGCACAAAACAATTTAAATTAAGAGTCAAAATTATTCACACTGCTGGAGAGTATGTAGAAGGACAAAAAGACATAACACAGGTAGGTTCTTTTGTTAAAAAAGGCTTGAGTGAAGAAGAAAGAAGCCAAGCTATCCAGTCATTCAAAAATGACTCAAAAACACTGCTTTTTACACTCAAAGAAGACTCAAAATACCAAGATTTCATTGACTCAATTGATACTAAAAATGTTTTTAGTTCACTATTGAAACAAAGTGTTATTTCTTTTAAACCACAAACAAATTCATATGACAAAAATATTTACTCAACATCATACAATCTTCAAACTGATGATGAAAGCAAGACAGCAACATTGTTAGTAGAACTTAAACAAAAAGAAGGTTCAGTTGTTTTATATTCTTATTCGAAAAAGATTGAGTTCAAAAAATAGAAAGCTGCAACAGCTTTCTATTTTTCTAAATCTCCACCTAATTCTAAAATCATGTCTCTTAATTTAGCAGCTCTTTCAAAATCAAGTGCTTGTGAAGCTTCACGCATTTGCTGACGTAATTTTTCAAAAAGTTTTTCTCTTTCAGTAACAGGAACTTTTGATTTTTTCGCTTCTTGTGCCATTTGTTCAACTTCTTCAAGTAATTCTTCGTTTTCGATTGGTTCAACAATTTCTTTAATAATAGTTTTTGGAACAATGTTATGTTTTTGATTATATTTGATCTGAATTTCTCTTTTTACCTTGTTGTCTTGAATTGTTTCTTCCATTGCTTTACTCATTGTGTCAGCATAGAATATAACTCTCCCATGATCATTTCTTGCTGCCCGTCCAACGATTTGAATCAAACTTGTTGTATTACGCATGAAACCATTTTTATCTGCATCAAGTAAACAAATCAGACTGACTTCTGGTAAGTCAATTCCCTCACGTAAAAGATTAATTCCAATAACAACGTCATAAATTCCTTTACGTAGTTTCCTTAAAATTGTATTTCTTTCAAAAGTGTTAAATTCTGAGTGAATGTAAGCAGCCTTTACGCCCTTTGAAACTAAAAACTTATTCAATTCTTCAGCATTTCTCTTGGTTGTTGTAAGAATTAGAGTGCGATCATTATTTTCTTTTTGTTTCTTAAGTTCATCAAAAATATTTTCCATTTGATTTTCGGTTGGTCGTATTTCGATGATAGGATCCAGCAATCCAGTTGGGCGAATAAATTGGGTAATAACTTCACCTTCTGTCTTATCAACTTCATAATCACCTGGTGTAGCAGAAATATAAACTTTTTGGAAAGGATATTCTTCAAATTCGTGGAATTTCAAAGGTCTATTATCTAGTGCCGATGGCAAACGAAAACCATATTCAACAAGAGTTTGTTTTCTAGAACGATCTCCATTAAACATTCCGTGTAATTGTGGAAGCATAATGTGACTTTCGTCAATAAAAATAATTGCATCACTTGGTAAATAATCTAATAATGTGTATGGTTTTTGTCCCGGCTCACGTCCATCAATGTATCTTGAGTAATTTTCAATCCCACTAACATAACCGAATTCACTCAAACTATCCATGTCATTATTGATTCTTTCTTTTAGTCTTTGATACTCAAGAAGTTTACCTTGCTGTTCAAATTCTTTTAGTCTTTGCTGTAATTCTTCATTAATTTCACTGACTATTTTCTGTACTGTTTCAGGTTTAGTAGTGTAGGCTGTGGCAGGAAAAATGGTAGTAGCATGAATGTTTTTTAATACCATTCTGCTAACAGGATCAACGGTGACAATTTTTTCAATTTCATCATCAAAAAATTCTATTCTTAAATTGAATTCATCAGTTCAAGAAGGAGCGATTTCAAATGTGTCTCCTTTGAGTAAAAAATTACCCCTGTTGAGTGTTAATTGGTTTCTTGAATAACCCATTTGAACAAGTTTAACCATGAAGAAACGGCGATCAAAATTCATTCCAACTTCAATTGGCAAAAATGACTCACGATACTCACTAGGATTGAAAGCGCCATAAATTGATGCAACAGACCCAACAACAATTGTGTCTCTTCTTAAGCTTAAAGCATTAACTGTTCTGTGTCTCATTGCTTCAATTTCTTTGTTATTTTTTGAAGTTTTGTCAATAAAAATATCTCGACTTGGTATGTATGCTTCAGGACGGTAGTAATCAAAATATGAAATAAAATATTCCACCCTATTGTTTGGAAAAAATGTTTTTAATTCACTATATAACTGACTGGCTAATGTCTTATTGTGACTCAAAACTAAGCACGGACGATTAACACGAGCGATAACGTTAGCGATAGTAAAAGTTTTTCCCGATCCGGTAACCCCAAGCAATACTTGGTCTTGAACTCCATTGTTTAAATTTTCAACCAAGCGCTCAATTGCTTGCGGTTGGTCACCTGTTGGTTGATAGGCAGCAACAAGTTCAAATTTTTTATCTTCTTTTTCCATACTAACCTCCAAATTTATTAAAAATTATATAAGTTTTGTATTTGGTATAATAGTTTTTATGAAATTAACAAAGAAATTATTACTAACTTCAGTGTTATCATTGAGTGTTTTATCTTTACCAATTGTAGCTTTAAGTTGTGGGCAAACAGCGCAGGTAGTTAATGACTCTTTTGCAGTAACACAATGACAAAAATACCAAGATCAATATAATTCTTCAACTAAAACTTGAGATTTATCACAAGCCGACATTAAAGAAATTCCTAATCAAGGATTCAGTTTCATTGCTTTAGCAAATCTAACATATGGCGAAGAAAGAAAAGCAGATGGAACTATTGACAATTCTAAAGTTAAAATAGCAGTTATTGAAAATATTATCTTACCAGCTTCATTACAAAAAATTGGTGACAGAGCCTTCTATAATGTCAGTGCATTAAAAAATGTCGATTTTTCAAAAGCAACTAGTCTATCATCAATCGGTTCTAATGCATTTGAAGGAACAAGTATTGAAAATATCCAACTTCCTGAGAGCTTAACTCAAATTGGTTCAGAGGCCTTCGAGAACACAAAACTAACCACAGTAAAAATTCCATCTTCAGTAAAAATCATTGAAAATAGTACATTCTTCGGTGCTAATTTACAAAGCGTAACTCTTGATGGAGTACAAAAAATTAGAGGTTATGCATTCGGAAATAACCCAGAACTAAAAGAAGTTGTACTTCCTGAATCAGTAAATGAAATGGATATCACTGCATTTGATAATGACCACGGTCAAGAATATCAATCACCAGTGAGTTTAACAGTAAACAATGCCGAACTTAAACAAGCACTAACAACAGAATTGCAAACAAACACCAATCACAATTTCACTATTAAATAATGAGTATGAAAAAAACTTGGTTCAAACAACCAAGTTTTTCTTATTCCATTGGAATTTTGTGAGTGAAATCATCC
Source organism: Mycoplasma sp. 4044 (assembly GCF_053851695.1). NCBI lineage: Bacteria > Bacillati > Mycoplasmatota > Mollicutes > Mycoplasmatales > Mycoplasmataceae > Mycoplasma > Mycoplasma sp. 4044. The sequence continues at coordinate 392,295 of NZ_JBSQBD010000001.1, forward strand.
TTTATTAGCTCGGTATAATCGCTCATATCTTCCATTTTGAAAACATTGAAGCTGATCAATGATTTCTTGAATCATTCTACATCACGAAGACGTGTAACTAATTTATGAATTTTAGCTAAAACATCAAGAGTTTTACTAAAGTAAAAACTGTTTGATAATCAATGGAAACCATATTTACGCATCAAGGCACGAATTTCTTCATACCCTTGGTGATAGTCGCCTTTGTATTCTTTAATTAGTTTTTCTTTGTCAAGGTAAAAAACAATTCCGTACATCTGTTTACCTCCAAAATAAAAGCCCGTAACGGGCACCATTTTTCATAGATTTATAAAAATATTATAACAAAGTAAGACTAGAATTGCTTAATATACTTGTGTCAGGTCTTTCTTGTTCATCGTACAGTATAGATAAAGGATCTTAATAATGGGTCGCTAATTAGGCCAACAAATACTCAAATAAAGCACTCACTAGCTGTTTTGATTGACCCTTGTCCTTTGTTGTAACCGACATTGATAATTAGATAAACTATTGATACTTGTACTGCCATCATAGTTACTATCGAAATAAGAATAGGTACTCAAATGTCACTAGCACTTCATAATGCTCTTAAGAATGTTAAATTAGCAACGTCAGCCAGGATTTTTGCAAGTGTTAGTGCTACAATAGCATATCCTAATGTTTTGATAACGTCTTTATCGACTTTGTAAAGCATGAAGAAAGGATGTGTTAGTGCTAAAAATACTATTCCAGAAATAATGGTTATATAGATACCTACCATAAATAATTGTCAGCCAAGATTGTAAGCTCTTTTTAAGTCATTTCTACCTATTTCAACTCCTATTAACACATTAGTAACAGCACCCAGAGCAGTGTTGAATGCAGAAAAGAACCCACTTAAAACGACAGTAACTCTTCACAATGCTACATATCTATCGCCTAGTTCACCATTACTAATTGCACTAGAAACTAAGAACTGACTTATAGTTCACACTCCATATTCCAAAGCAATAGGAGTACCTAATTTAAACGTGTCTCAACAGTATTTTCACTGAAATAGTTGTTTTATAGGAGTAGGGTATTTCTTCAAAATTAAAAAGTAGCAAAAAGCAAAATTGATACACAATTGAATAAAGGCACTAAGTACGTAATATGCGGATGCTCACATGATTGTGTCACCACTTTTTGGAATATATAGAACCATGTATAAAAATGCTATACCAACAAAATTACCAGTAATTGCACCAATAACAGCTATATTATTTTTCTTAATTGATTGCAGTGCGGCAGCGAAAACTTGTGCTGCTGAGTAAACAAACAGTCAATAAAGCATATTACGTAAGTATTGAGTAGCAAAAACTAACTCACTCTTGTGTAACACACTACCATTAACATCATAAATTGCTTTTGTATCTCTTGCACCCATTGCTTTTAACAATACACCAGCTAAAAAGTACATTAGAACAAAGAATATAAGTGAAATAATTAAATTGACTACTACTCCAGTTCAAATTATCTTTGGTAATTCTTCTCTTCTTTCTTGACCAATAACATTAGAACAAATTATTAATACACCACTTGTAACCAAAGAGGGAATAAAATTGATCAGGTTAAAAACGAGAATAATCTTGGCAGCAATGTAAAAATATGTCCCAGTTGTATCATTAGTGTCAGAGTGATAAATTTCTTTGTATCAATTAATACTTAAAGAAGCAACTAGTGTTGCAATCACGGTAATAAACACTTGAATAAAAATAGGGGTTGTTAATTTCATAATCATGCCGAAATCACGAGGTCAAAATAATTCTTTTAATGAACTAGTTTCAGTCTTTTTAAGAATTCATGACCTAATTTTGTTCGGTTTTTTTGTGATTTGTTCTTGATTTTGCATAATTTAAAAATTTTATAACATTTCTTAATTTTTTAAAATCCTTTTTGTTTGCTTGTGGTTTGCTTTTAGACCAAAGAATATATAATTAAGAATTATGAATAAGAAAAGAAGATTTTGTTTGCAGCTAATAGGAGTTTTGATTATTTTAAATCTTTTTTTATTGCCCGTTTTACTTCCTATAGCGCATCATCTTGATAGTGTTAATTGAGTCAAAAAATATTTCTTGAGTGCAGGACCAAATCTTGGATTAATTATAATTTTGTACTCATCTTGTGTACTGTTTTTATTAAAACACGGAAATACTTGATACCACTCAATGTTCTTTTTTGCGAGTGTTAAGAAGATTGAAATTACGTTTAAAAAGCAAATATATTTACAAAAATTTTCAGGTCTAATAATATGCCTAGCCGTATGCTTTTTGACAATCTTTTTGAATGTTAGAAATGATTGATATTGATACATAAATTTAGGTTTTACACTGGCATTTTTATCAGATTTAGTTGTTGTCAATATTGTTTCAAGAAAAGAAAAATTGATTTTTTAAGTAAATGGCTTTGCCATTTGCTTTTATATAATTACTTATGATTAATGGAGTAAAATATGGGTTTTTTCAAAAAATTAAAAGACAGAATTTTTAAATCAAAAGAAGATGAAATAGAAAAAGTTAACGAAGAGATAAAAAACAAAAAAGCAAAAGAAATAGAAAAAGAGCTGTCAAACAAGAAAAAAGTTGACAAATACATCTCAGGATTAAGTAGGTCGAATACATCTTTCAGTGAAATGATTAAATCACTTGAAAATCAACACAATGAAATTGATGAAGACTTTTTTGAAGAGTTAGAAGAAGTTCTAATTATGTCAGACATCAGTGTGAAACTGGTTGACATAATAGTTCATGAAATCAAAAAAGAAGTAAAAAACGAAAATATTAAAGATATCAAGCTAATTAAAGAAATTATTGCTGACAAATTATTTACCATTTACACAGCAAACAGTGTGGTGGATACAACTTTAGATATTCAAAAAGGACGTTTGAACGTCATTTTAATGGTTGGAGTAAATGGAACTGGAAAAACAACTTCCATCATCAAAATAGCTAACAAGTTGAAAAATGAAGGTTATAAAGTTTTAGTTGCAGCAGGAGATACATTTAGGGCAGCCGCTGTAGAACAACTAGAAGTATGAGCACAAAGAGTAAATGTTGATATAGTTAAACCTAATGAAAACGAAACAGATCCAGCTAGTGTGGCGTTTAGAGCTTGTGATAAGGCTCTCGAAGGACACTACGATGTTTTATTGATAGACACTGCCGGAAGATTGCAAAACAAAGCAAATCTTATGAATGAACTAGCGAAAATCAAAAGAGTAATAAGTTCTAAAATCGAAAATGCTCCACAAGAAACACTTCTTTCCATTGATGCAACAACAGGACAAAATGGAATCAGTCAAGCAAAATTATTCGGTGAAGTTACTCCATTGACTGGAATTGTCTTAACAAAAATGGACGGAACATCAAAAGGTGGAATTGTCTTAACAATTAGAGATGAACTGGGTATCAATGTAAAATTCATTGGACTTGGTGAAAAAGTGGATGATTTACAAGAATTTGACTTAGATAATTTCATTTACGCACTGACAATGGGGTTAAGTGATGAGTAAAATTGATGATAAAGACTTAGAAGAACGTGAATATTTAGTTGAATTATTTGAAAAATATCAACAACTTTTGCCAACTTCACAACGCCAAGCACTCTATCTTCACTTAATTGAAGATCTTTCATTTAGTGAAATGTCAGAGGAATTAGCAATGACTCGTTCTGGCGCTTTCGATGCAGTGAAAAAAGGCAAGAAAAAACTGTTGGAAATTGCAAAAAAATTAGAACAAAATCCATAGCTTTTTGACTTTAGTCAGTTAAAATGTTAAAATTTATTTAATAAATTTAGGAAGGTGGCTATGGCTTATAAAAGAGTTTTAATTAAATTATCAGGAGAAGGATTAGCAAACAAGTCTAAATCTCTTGCTATTGACTATGAACTAGTTAAGAAATTTGCCTCACAACTTAAAAAAATAGTTGCTAAAAATGTTGAAGTGGCAATTGTTGTGGGTGGAGGAAACTTTTGAAGAGGAACCAGTGCTGAAAAAAACGGAATTAATCGGGTAAGAGCTGACTACATCGGAATGTTGGCAACAACCATGAATGCTTTAGCACTACAGTCAGGTTTCGAAAATCAAGGTCTACAATGTCGTGTTCTTAATTCATTGACAATGGATCCAAAAGTGTGTGAAGTGTATGTTAATGAGAGAGCTAAAAAATATCTACAAGATGGTGAAGTAGTAATCTTTGCCGGTGGAACAGGTAGACCATTCTTTACTACCGATACAGCTTCAACTTTATTTGCTTCAGAAATCGGAGCCGAAGCTATTTTAATGGGTAAAAACAATGTCGAAGGAGTTTATGATAGCGATCCTAAATTAAACCCAAATGCCCAAAGATTTGATGAAATTACATATGACGAAATTCTTGCAAGAGATTTAAGAGTAATGGATCAAACTGCAGTATCAATGGCTAAAGATAACGATATTGAATTATTAATTTTTAACATTAATGAGGAAGATTCACTATTGAAAGCCATTGATGGCAACATTGTTTCAACAAGAGTGCACAAATAATTTTTAATAAGGAGACAAACTATGGAATTAGATTTTTATTTAATGCAATTAGAAGAAGAATGTCAAAAAGCAATCAATAATTTTGAAATTCAAATGCAAAAAGTAGCCGTAGGAAGAGCAAATCCTAATTTAGTAAACAAAGTTAAAGTTAATTACTATGATTCTATTATGAACCTAGATGAAATAGCAGCTATCTCAGTTGCGAGTGCATTGCAACTATTAGTAAAACCATACGATATGGGTTCAATCAAAGAAATTGAAAAAGCGATCAAAGATTACAAATTACCAGTTTCAGTTTCAAACGAAGGAAATCAAATTCGTCTTTCATACCCAGCAATGACCACTGAAAAAAGAAAAGAAATGGTTAAACAATTAAACCAACTAACTGAGCAAGCAAGAGTTGGAATTCGTCAAGCCCGTCAAGATGTTAACAAAGCAATCAAAGCTGACAAAGAATTAAGTGAAGACTTGCAAAAAAATTACCTTGATGTAGTGCAAAAACATGTTGACAAGCAAGTTGAAGTTGTTAACAAAATGAGCGAAGAAAAAGAAAAAGATTTAATGACTATATAAAATGAAAAATTTAACAAAAAGAGCATTCAGTGCCACGATTTTATTTTTAATACTAATACCTTTTGTTTTTATTACTTACTATGCCAATTTTGTCGGAAGAATAATTGGCATTTGTTTTTATATTGCCTTCGCACTTTGAGCAAGCTGGGAAATTATTAAGCATTTTAATATCGATTTAGCCTCAAAAATACTGCTTATGACTGGTATTTTACTCATGATGTTGTTACCTTATGAGATCTTTGCCAATCTAAAAAATCAAGCATTTTGAGCAATAGATTCCAAAATTTTATTGAACCGTTATGCCTTTTTGGCAATTTCGTTTAGTGACAAGTTATATTTTACAGACCTGATTTTTGCTTTTATCCCCTTTTTATTAGCCATGCTTTTAAATATAAAAAAAATCATATGATCACAGTGGCTTATTGCCTTGCTGGTACTGCTTATTGTGCCAATTTTTAGCAAGATTCTATTCATTGTTAATGTCAAAAATATTTATATTTTATTAGCAATAGAATTAGTGGCAGTTTCTGTCGATACTAGTGCAATGCTGGGTGGTATGGCTTTTGGACAAAAGATCATTAAAAGAAAATTTGCTCCTAGATTGAGTCCCAAAAAAACATGAGAGGGTGCGTTGTGTGCGTTTCTACTGGGTAGTTTAGCAGTCTATATGTTATTTTGTCTTCCAGGGATGGTGGCCAAAAATAGCATCACAACAATCTACACAAGTGATTTGCAAGTTGCTTTTGGAGTTTTGTTTCTTGCTCCTATTACAATCTATGCGGACTTATTATTTTCCGCTTTCAAAAGAAGTCTTAAAATTAAAGATTTCAGTAATTTAATTCCAGGACACGGTGGAATCATGGATAGATTTGATAGTGTGTCAATTCTTACCATTGCTTCAATGCTAATTTACACATATTTATAAAGAGGTAATTATGGAGATTTTTAAAAAGCTTTGTCTAAAATGTAATATTAAAGTCGATGATGAATTTAATTCATTTTCAGTACCGTATGCTAAATATAGTGAAGCAACCGGTGCGATTGAGATGCAAATTGTTTTTGACCACCACATAACTCTTTCAAAATTCCGTTATTTTTATGAGTCATTAAACAAATGCTTTCCTAATTTAGATCTTAAGCTTTCAGTGCGTTTTAATTCAATGGATGCACACTTAATTTTTGACTATCTTCTGTTAGCAGCAGAGATGAAAAACAAGCCCCTTTATAATGAATTAATTAAAATATCTGAAACTAATGTTTCATTATCAGATGGAACATATTTAACAATTACCAGTTCTTACAAAAAAACTCTTGATGTTCTTAGTGCCTACAAAGATACAATTAATGCTTTTTTAGTTGGTTGGGGATTCAAAAATATAAGTCTTAAATTATCACTTAAAAAAGAAGAAACAAGAGATACAAATAAAGAAATTGAAAGACTCATTTCTGAAGCATCGGCACAAATTGAAGAAAGCAAAAAAATGGTCGAGAACGAGCAAAAGAAAACTGCTTTTGTTCCTCGAAAATCTTCACCACGCGAATACAAGCAAATAGCAATTAAGGATATTGATATTGAGTATGTTGAAAACGTTGAAATTAAAGGTCAAGTGTTCGGTATCGATGAAAGAAAAATTCGTGATAACTTTGTAATAAAAACCTTCACGGTTAGTGATTTTTCTGAAGCTATTACTGCCAAAATAATTAATAAAGACATTGAGATAAAGGAAAATTCCTTCGTTTCTATTAAAGGAAAAATAGAAATGGATCCGTATTTAAAAAGAAAAATTCTTCGTGTCGACTCTGTTGTCGAAATCGAACCACTGTGAAATAATAAAACTGACAATGCTCCAGAAAAAAGAATTGAGCTTGCATTGCGTTCAAATATGTCAACGCAAGACGGAGTTGTGTCAGCCTCTGATTATATCAAAGCAGCTCAAAGATACGGGCATCAAGCACTAGCAATAACTGATATAGATTGTGTTCAGGCCTTTCCAGATTTTTTCAATGCTACTAAAAAAATAGATTCATTAAAACCTATTTATGGAGCAACTTTATCTTCTATCACCAAGGATAATGGAACTGTATTATCAAGCCAAGATTTTGACTTAGCGACTCAAAGATACATTGTTTTTGACTTAGAAACAAGCGGATTGAGTCCGATATTTGATGAAATCATCGAGTTTGGAGCAGTGATAGTCGAAAATGGCGAGACTATTGACAAAATTCAGTTTTTTGTTAAACCTTCGAAACCAATATCTAAATTTACTACTGAACTTACTAACATTACTAACGAAATGTTAGAAACATATGGAATTAGTCAGGAAGAAGCATCACACAGAATTCACAAAATTCTTTCAAGTGGTATCGCAGTAGCTCACAATGCAAATTTTGACATCAGTCACTCAAAAGAACTATTTAAACGTTGAAATTTACCATATCTAGATATTAAAGGTATCGACACAATGTTTGTTGCCAGAATTTTATTTCCGCTAAACAGCAAATTCAGATTAGGAGTAGTGGCAAAAAAATTCGATGTTGTTTATGATGAAGAAACAGCCCACAGAGCCGATCAAGATGCGAAAGTATTGGCTGAAATTTGAATTAAAATGATAAGTAAACTAGCACGAGATTTGGAAATTACTACATCAGCTCAGCTGCGTCAAAAAATCGATCCTGAATTCTATCGAAAAAAATTTCCTTATGAAATAAGATTGTTGGCAAAAAATCAAAAAGGATTGAAGAAACTATTTCAAATTGTATCTAAAGGAAGTACTGAAGACTATCACAATGGGTTAAGAGTATTTCTTGAAGATATACAAAAAGGTGAAGATTTAATGATAGGAACTTCTACTCATCTTTCTTATTTCTGAGACAAAGTTTTCACTGGTTGTTCAGAAGATATAGAAAAAGAAATTACTCGTTATGACTATATTGAATTCGCTCCCTTATCAACAATGCAATATCGTGTAGCGCGAGGTGATATAAACAGTCTGGAAGCAATAAAAACTGCTTATAAAATGGTTATTGAATTAGCAAAGAAACATAATATACCTTGTGTTGCGGTTTCAGATGCTCGTTATACTGAAGAAATTGAAAAAATTCTTCACCATGTGTATATTTTTGCGGATGGTGTTGGTGGTAAAAAACACTGATTGTACTCATTTAAAGATCAAAACACTAAGGCATACCCGGTTCTAGATTACAAGACAACAGAAGAAATGCTGGCTGAATTTAGTTTCCTAAATGACGATAAACTAATCAAAGAAATAGTTATTTATAACACTCATTTAATAGCAAACCAGATTGAAAAAATTGAAGTAATCAAGAAAGATTTATTTAAACCTATTTTTGATGATAGTACCAATAAATTGACTGAACTTGTATACAAAACAGCCCACGAAAGATACGGTGAAATACTACCTGAAGCCATTGCGAAAAGAATCGATAGAGAACTTAAACCAATCACTGAAAATGGATACAGTGTTATTTATTGAATAAGTCATAAGTTGGTAAAAAAATCTAATGATGAAGGCTACTTAGTTGGAAGCCGTGGTTCAGTAGGTTCTTCTATTGTTGCAAATTTATCTGGAATTTCAGAAGTTAATCCCTTAAATCCACACTACTTGTGTTCACAATGTAAGTTTTTTGAAATGTTCGATCCTAGTCCTGAATTATCAAGTGGTTGAGATCTGAAAGATAAATTGTGTCCGAACTGTGCTATTCCTTTGACAAAAGACGGACACTCAATTCCTTTTGAAACATTTCTAGGTTTTAATGCTGACAAGGTTCCTGACATTGATCTAAACTTCTCTGGAGACTATCAAGCATACATTCACAACTATGTTCGTGAATTATTTGGAGAAAGTCACACTTTTAGAGCTGGTACCATTTCAACTATTGCTTCAAAAACAGCGTATGGTTTTGTTAAAAAATATGATGAAATAGTCAATGCTCAATCACGCTCATTTTCTACCGCCTACATTGAATTTTTAGCAGGAAAATCAACGGGAGTAAAACGTACAACAGGACAGCACCCTGGAGGAATTATCATTGTTCCAAAAGAATATGACGTTGAAGATTTTACTCCAATAAACTATCCAGCTAATGATAAAAGCAGTGATTGAAAAACTACTCACTTTGATTTCCATTCTATTCACGATAACTTACTGAAACTTGATATTTTAGGACACGATGATCCGACTGCTATTCGAATGCTAGAAAGATTAACTAAAATAAATGTTAAAAATATTCCTAAATCGGATGAAAAAGTTATCAAGTTATTTTCTACAACTGAGTCACTGAATATTGATCCAAATCAAATTGGTGGTGAGGTAACAGGAGCTAAAGGATTGCCAGAATTCGGTACTCAATTCGTGCGCCGGATGTTAAAAAGTGCAAAAGCCAAAAAATTTAGCGATTTAATTTCTCTTTCTGGTTTGAGTCATGGCACAGATGTTTGAACTGGTAATGCTGAAGAATTGATTAAAAAATACAATTTTGATCTATCGCAATTAGTTTGTTGTCGTGATGATATTATGAACACCTTAATCTTGCATCAAGTAGATCCTAAAAAAAGCTTTGATATTATGGAAAAAGTTCGTAAAGGTAAAGGATTGACTCCTGAAGAAGAAAATCTTCTAAGAGATCATAATGTACCTGATTGATATATTGAATCACTGCAAAAAATTAAGTACATGTTCCCCAAAGCCCATGCTACTGCCTACGTTATTATGGCCTGAAGAATTGCTTGATTTAAGATTTATTATCCACTTGAATACTACGCAACATATTTCACTACTAGAACAGAATCAAATGACATTAAGGTACTATCAGATTCTAAAGAAGCAATCGATCAAAGAATTGAAGAAATTAACACACTAATTAGAAATAAACAATCAACTACTAAAGAGCAAAATTATTTGGATGGCTTAGAAATCGGTCAAGAATTATATGCTCGTGGTTACAAGATTCTTAATGTTGACTTAGAACGTTCGCTTGCTAAAGAATGAGTAATTGATTATGACAAAAAAGCTTTGATTCCACCTTTTATCAATGTTGATTCACTTGGAGAATCAGTGGCAGAATCGATAATTAATGCTCGTAATCAAAATCCATTCTTGTCTGTTGAAGATTTGCAAGAAAGAACACAAATCAACTCTAGAATTTTAGAAAATCTAAAATCTTTAAATATTTTAGACAAATTAGACGAAAACAATAATATTAGTTTATTTGATTAAAATTAGCCTTGTGCTAATTTTTTTGTAACAAAAAAAAGCACCCAAAATGAGTACTTTTTCAGTCAATTATAGTTTGTTAGTAATATTCTTGGCAGCTATTGTTCCGTCGCTTACAGCTGTAGTAATTTGACGTATGTCTTTTACTCTAACGTCTCCTGCTGCATAGATATTAGGAACCGCTGTTTCCATGTTTTCATTGGTTATAATGAAGCCATTAGGAGCTAAAATATTTAAATCCTTTAAAAAACTTGTCGAAGGAATGAATCCAATGTATGGAAATAGCGCAGCCAATTTAATTGTTTTTATTTCTTCACCAATTTTAACCACAACACTTCCTACACTATCATTTTCATTAGGAAGTATTTCAAGAATTTGAGAGTTTTTAATAATTTCAACGTTATTTTTAGCTTCCAGTTCTTCGACTAGTTTTTTCTCAGCAATAATTTCATCTCTTACGAAAATATAAACTTTAGATGCAAAAGAAGCAACATATGCCCCTTCTTCAATGGCAGAGTTTCCACCACCGATGATTCCAATAGGTTGGTTTTTAAAGTTAGGCCCATCACAAATAGCGCAGTAACTTACACCTTTACCACCAAAATAATCAATACCTTTGATTTCTTTTGGGATTCTGTTTTGCATTCCAGTCGCAATAATTATCGTTTTTGCTTCAATAACTTGTCCATCATTTAGAATCACTTTTTTAGCAAAATTATCATTAGGATCGTTTTCTATTTTAACAACTTCACCATAAATAAATTCCGCACCATTTTCTTGGGCTTGTTGAAACATTTTTGTCGCTAACTGAGCTCCTTGAATTAATAATTCTCCGGGTCAATTTTCAATCTTTGATTGAAATGGTAATTTTCCACCAGGAACTTTGTTTTCAATAAAGACAGTTTTCAAACTGCTTCTTGTTGTATAAACTGCGGCAGTTAGTCCAGCAGGACCTCCTCCAATAATAACCACATCATACTTGTTATTCATGTACCGCCTCCAATTTTTCTTTGTTTTTTAGCAAATTGATTCTTTCAATTTCTTTTTGGCGGCGCATAGTAAATGAAACTGAATCTTCTCAAACAATGAAGTAAATTCATTTGGTTCCATACTGATTAACTTTGTAAATTGTGTATCGTTTGTTAGTTGTGAATTCAAATACAAGTACAAGAAGTACACCTACAACTATGTAAATTACCGAAAGAACATTATAGAATGTATAACTTTCAGCACGTAAATTTTCCATTGATAAACGAACCACACCGTATCAAATTCAGTATAGTCCACCAGTAGTTCCTGGTCTCAATCAATTTCATTTGTTTAGAACTCAAACTAAAATAATATATCCTAGCAAGTTTGCCATCGATTCATACAAGAACAATGGAGCACGGTATGCTGTTTCACCACCGTCAGTTATATACATGTGAGATTTGATGAAGTTTGGCAGTCAAACTATTGATCAATCGTCAGCACCTACAATTTGTCCAAAAACTTCATGATTTGCGAAGTTTCCTCATCTACCAATTGCTTGACCGATGAAGACAGTTGGCAAAATGATTGAAAGACATTTGCGTAAATCTACTTGTTTTCTGAAAAATGATAGAAAAATCAAGTCAGCAATGGCAGCGGTGACAACCCCCCCTTGAATTGAGAGTCCACCCTCTCAAATTTTGTACCAATGCTTAAGTGTTATTCAATCCTTGACTGCAATTCTTTCGAAAATAAAGAATAAACGCGCTCCAATGATAGCTGAAGGTAAAGTGACTATTACTACTCACACGAAAAGGTCAAATTTATATTTCTCTCTTTTTCAAAATCAATAGACGGTAAGAATAGCACAAAACATTCCTAGCATCATTAAAAAAGAATAAAGACGAAGATCTCCTAATTTTAAGACCGTACTTTGATCATCAGGGATATATGCTGTCATATTCCTCCTTTATGTATCTTAAATTTTAATAAATAACCTTTAATATTGAGTTATTTTTTCAACATTTCAGCAAGGTATTTACCTGTCAGCGAACCGTTTACTAAGCTGACTTGCTCTGGAGTACCAGTAGCCACTATTTTTCCACCATATCTTCCGCCACCTGGACCTAAGTCAATTATGTGGTCAGCAGACTTAACTACATCTAAATTATGTTCTATTACTAAAACACTGTCGCCACTATCAACAATGCGGTTAATTACTGAAAGTAATTTTTTAACATCGTGAGTATGAAGACCAGTAGTTGGTTCATCAAGTACATACAATGTTTTACCTGTGGGTTTCTTTTGTAAATACGTTGCAAGTTTGACCCTTTGGGCTTCTCCACCACTCAATGTTGTTGCACTTTGACCTAGCTGAATGTAATCTAAACCAACATCCATTAGTGTTTTTAGTTTGTCTTGAATTTTCTTTTTAGCAGCAAAAAATCCATAAGCTTCTTTTATTCTCATATTTAGTACATCATTAATGTTTTTGCCATGATATTTGATTTCTAAAGTTTCCAGATTGTAACGTTTTCCATCACAGTGATCACAGTCAACATAAACATCAGGCAAGAAGTGCATTTCGATTTTAATTACTCCGTCCCCTTGACATTTATCGCAACGCCCACCAGGAACATTGAAACTGAAACGGCCTTTTGTGTATCCTCTGAATCTTGACTCTTCAACATTAGCAAAAACATCACGAATATCATCGAAAACAGAAGTATAAGTAGCTGGGTTAGAACGCGGTGTACGACCGATCGGACTTTGTGTTATTTGGATAATTTTGTCGATATTGACATAACCACTCATTTTTGCTATCTCAGACTCATAATTGAACTCATTTATGTATTTATTTAATTCATTAACTATAACTTCATTTACTAAAGTACTTTTCCCTGAACCACTAACACCAGTAACACAGACCAATTTACCTAAAGGAATATCAACATCAACCTTCTTTAAGTTATTCATTGATGCACCTTTGATTTTTAACACTTTACCATTTCCACTGCGGCGTGATTCTGGGACTGCGATTTTTCATTCTCCAGAAAGATATTTACCAGTGATAGACTCAGGTGCTTTGGCAATGTCTTCAACTGAGCCAGTAGCTACAACATAACCACCTTCTTCTCCAGCTTTAGGTCCTATATCAACAATATAATCGGCATCAAAAATTGTTTCTTCATCGTGTTCTACAACAACAAGAGTGTTACCGATATCAACCATTTTTCTTAGTGAATTCAGTAACTTACGATTATCAGCCTGATGTAATCCAATGCTTGGTTCGTCTAAAACATATAAAATTCCAGTTAAATTTGCTCCAATTTGTGTGGCCAAACGAATTCTTTGGCTTTCTCCCCCACTCAATGTTTCAGCCTTACGATTTAGGGTTAAGTAGTCTAAACCAACGTTTACCAAAAACTCAAGACGGTGTTTAATTTCAATAAGAATTAAGTTAGCAATTTCCTTTTCGGTTGCATCTAATTCTAAGTTATTAATAAATTCAAGCAAGGTGTTTATGTCATTTTTGCAAGCTTCATAAATATTTTGATTTCCTAATTTAACTGCCAAAGCTTTAGGATTTAATCTAGCTCCCTTGCAAGAAGAACAAACAATTTCTGACATAAATTTTCCATATCAGGCTCGAATATCTTCACTAGTGGTTTCAAGATATTTACGTTCTAACATTGTTGCAATACCTTCAATGTACCCACTGCGATTATATTTATTTCCTGAAGCTGAAATCAGTGTATAAGTTAAAGGTTCATCTGAACCATACAATAAAATTCTCATTTTATCTTGTTCGATTTTCTCTAGCGGTAAGTCAATACTAATGTCATAGTGATCAAGCAGTACTTTAAATTCTTGTCACTCAAGATTCGTTGTGTTGACTGTATTTTCAAAATATTTAATTCCACCACCACGAATGCTTCGTTTGAAATTAGGAATTAATTTGTTGACATCAACTGATTGTTTAACACCTAGACCCTTACATTCCTCACACATTCCAAATGGAGAGTTGAATGAAAATAATTTAGGTTCAATCTTAGGCATATCAAAATCACCATACTCACAAGCATGGAAAATTGAAAATTGTTGAGTAGCACCATCAACTTCATGAACATTGACTAGTCCTTTTGAGTATCCTAAGGCAATTTCAACTGCTTCAGAAATTCTTTGACGCATGTCATATTTCAAGGTTAAACGGTCAATGACTATATCAATATTTCAACGTTTATTTTTATCTAATTTTATTTCATCGTCAAGACTAAAAATTGCGTCATTAATTTTGACACGCACGAAACCATCTTTTTTTAGTTTTGCTAGCAGTACTTGATGAGTTCCTTTTTCACCTTGTACAACAGGAGCGAGAATATATAATTTAGTATTTTCCGGTAGTTGAAAAATTGCATCAATAATGTCTTTTAATTTTTGTGCCTTTATTTCGATATTATGTTTAGGACAATAAGCTTTTCCAATTCTTGCATATAACAATCTTAGATAGTCATAAATTTCTGTAACAGTTCCAACAATTGAACGAGGGTTATTGTGAGTAGTTTTTTGCTCGATACTGATCGAAGGACTCAATCCTTCAATACTATCAACATTTGGACGTTTTGTGTTACCTAAAAATTGACGTGCATATGAAGAAAGTGAGTCAACATATCTTCTTCTTCCTTCTTCATAAATTGTGTTGAAAGCAAGGCTTGATTTTCCTGAACCACTAAGTCCTGTAAAAACAACTAATTTTCCTCTCGGAATTTCCAAATCAATATTTTTTAAGTTATTTTCTCTTGCTCCTTTAATGATAATCTTGTCATTTTCCATAATTCTAAAATTATATTCTATTGAATATAAAAGTTAAAAAATTAATTTTTCAATGCTTAAATGGGAGAAAAATTGCTTTTTTGAGAGATTTAAAAAGCAATAAAAAAACTAGGACAACCTAGTTTTCACTTTGTACTTGTTTTACAGTTGTAATTTTTTCAATTTCGTGGTTGACATTTCTTTTTCAGTCATTTCTGTGTTGTACGACTTCGTAAATTGCTAGCCTTACTAGGTCTCAACAATAGAAAATAAAGTATGCTCAAGCAATAGAAATGTTTGTGTGTGGCACTATTGCAAAACGAATAATAATTAAGAAAATGAATTGAGATCATTGTGCTACTAAAGTAGTTAAACTACTCAAGTTTGAACGCCCACCACTAGCTATTAGTGCATTAGTTGTGTAGAATCAAGCTCATAGTGGATTAACTAAAGCAACTGTCAATAAAGTTCAACAAATCAAATTACTATTTACATTTTTTGCATAGTTACTCATTGCTGTGATTAATGCATCTTTATCTGTGTTAGTTCAATCATATAATGAGTAAAATTTACTTCCTTGAAGATCATTTTGAATTGTTGAAAAGTCTTTATCTTTGTATAGTGTTTGAATCTTTTCAGCTATTCCACCAGACAACATTTCAGTTTGATAAATAATAAATACAAATATCAATAATATTAATGAAAATAAAGCACCCGCTGTAGCATGGAATCCTTTTAAGGCATGAGCATGTTTATCTGCTTCATCAAAATCATTTTTTCCTAGATTTGATGCAACAAACACACTGACATTAGCCCCGCAGGCGACTGTCACCGCTCCAAAAACAGTGGAAATACTTTCTGTTAGTGAAAGCACAGCAGCAGCATTCATATTCATTCATTTTTCGCCTACTCTGCCAGGTATAAATCCATCGTTTCAAATCGGCATTCGCAATGGAATAACAATCATTCCCGCTATTGCAATACCAAATGAAAAACCTCTCTTAAAAAATAAAACTGTAATTTCGCGACTTATTTTAAATAGGTTTTTAACTTTTATTACAATCTCTTTTCTTTTCCTACTCATTCAAAAATTATCCAAAAAGATTGAAATAAAGACCGAAGCAATTGTTCCATAAGCAGCGGAATAAGCTCCTAATTTAAAACCATAGATACAAATAGCATTAATTGTTGCATTGATAGACAAGTTTAAACAAGCAGTAAAGAAAGCATATTTTGAGTGTCCTGTCTCATTCAAAAGTCCATTAGTATTTCAAGCAACTGCCAACAATATTCAACAAATAGCAATCAAGCGGATGTAACTTACTCCGGTGTTAACTGCAGGTTCATCATCTCTTCCAATCAACCGAATCATTTCAGCCGGCATCGACCAAGCACAGATTGCAAAAATTACTCCAATTGACACATAGGTTCAAATTCTTAAAGCCATTATTTGATTAATTTTTGAATATTGTTTACTTCCATAAAATTGTCCTACTAACATTCCGACAATCATATTAATGGTAATGAAAATAGTTGTTACTATTCCTGATCACGTATTAGCATAGGAAAGCGCTGTTGTTCCATTTTCGATTGGAGCAACCATGAAATTATCAATAAAAGAGGTTAAAGAAAAAACTAACTCTGCCACGACTACTGGTAGAGTGTTTTTTAAATATCTTAGTCAATCTTGTTTCGAAGCAGGAAAATGTCTTCGAATAATATTTCTTCTCTTAGTGATTTTCTCCATACTTAAAGTATTGTAACAAAAAAAGCCAGTTTTTGACACTGGCTTAGTTGTTGTCTAGATGTCCCAAATTTTTTCTTTCAGTTCCTTTATCGTCATTGAGTCTTCCAACTGAAATTGATTCAACAATTTTAAAAATTCTTTTTTATGATTCAACAATTTTATCATTTCATCAATATCGTCTCTGCGTTCATCAATTCAGAACATTTTTAAAACATCATCTTTTGAATATTGTTTTAATTCTTTTAGAACTGTTTGCCGACTAATTTCCAGGTTGTATCTTTTAAAGGGGATTTTTCTTTGTTTTTGCATACAAAATAACAAGCATCCCACAAAGCTAGCTAGTGAGCCATCATGGACAAATTTATTTTCTAAAACATTATTTTTAGTATTTGAAAGAATCGCATTTCTTACTTCGGTAAAGTATGGCTGATTAAAATCTTTGTGAGTTATTAAGTCAAGCGATACAGTTGCATGTGATAAGAGCGGTTTTACTTCATTGTTAGGAAAAAGTTCTTTAATTATTTTCTTTTCCAACACTGGGTTGTGACCTACAAAAATAACTTCACTCATTTTTATTGTGTTATCGATGCGGTTAATATCTCTGATTATTGCTTCACGCATTACTTTCATATAATCAGATTTTTTGAAGTCACTTACAAATGTATGAGTTTTTATCACATTAAAATTATTTTTTATTCCCAAAGTATAACAATATGGAGTTCCACTTTTTAGACCAATCATTTTAGCAAAAGGATTAGTTATTGCCTCAAAATCGATATATATTTCAGTTTTTTTGTGATTACTTGACTCTTTTTTCATAACTTTAAATTTTACTTACTTTTAAATAAACATTGTAATTTTGAACCTATTTTTAAAAAAGAATATAATAAGCATTATGAAAAAGAATTCATCAAACAATGTATCAGAAGTAAACACAAAGAAAAGTCCAAAACAAACTTTGAAATTAATATTATCAATTTTATTACCTTTATTTGTTGTTGTGGTCTTTATTGCTCTTTTAAGTTTTTTACCCAACGCTAACAGTTAGAAGTTTTAGAAAAAAGTACTTGTTGTGAGTACTTTTTTTTGATACCTCTTGACTTTAATTTAGGCATTTAATATAATTTAAGTGAAAGAAAAAACATTTAAGGAAGCAAAAAAATGTCTGCAAAAATGAAAGCATTTGTGGTGCGTTTACCACGTCAATGAAGTGTTGAGGAAGTTGATATTCCTGAACCAAAAGAAAAAGAAGTTTTAATTAAAATGGAAACTAGTGGTATTTGTCATACTGACTTACATGCTGCTAATTTCGATTGATTAGTACAACCAAAATATCCACTAATTCCAGGACATGAAGGAATTGGTATTGTAACAAAATTGGGTCCTGGATGCACCCACTTAAAAATAGGAGACAGAGTTTGTTTAGCATGGTTACATGATGCATGTGGACACTGTGAATACTGTTTAACAGGTAAAGAAACTCTATGTCCTAACCAAAATATGTCTGCATATACAAAAGATGGATCATTTGCTGAATATGCAATCGGTCATGAAGACTATGTAGGAAAAGTTCCTGCAAATCTAGATATCATCACCGGTGCTCCAGTTGTTTGTGCTGGTGTTACAACATATAAAGCAGTAAAACAAGCAAAATTAAAACCTGGTGAATATGTAGCAGTTATCGGGGTTGGTGGACTAGGCCAAATGGCAATTCAATATGCTAAAGCAATGGGATATCGTCCTATTGGAATTGACTTATCGGATGACAAGGTGGAACTAGCATTAAAATCTGGTGCTGAATATGCATTCAACTCTAAGAAAGTAAATGCAGTAAAAGAAATTTTAGAAGTTACTGATGGTGGAGTTCATGCGGTAATCAACACATCAGTATCAACAAAAGCTGCTTACGAAGGAATGGAAATGTTACGTCGTGGTGGAAGACAAGTTTTAGTGGGTCTTCCGGCTAAAGACAACTTAGGAAAAGATGAGTTCCCTGTTTCTGTCTTCTGAACTGTATTATTTGAAAGAGAATTAGCGGGTTCAATAGTGGGAACAAGAAAAGATCTGCAAGAAGCTCTTGATTATGCTGCAAGAGGATTAGTAAAAAGTGAAGTTACAAAAACTGTTAGCCTAGAAGAAGTTGCTGATATTTTCGAAAAATTGGAAAAAGGTGAGTTCTTAGGAAGAGCAGTTATTGACTTCAAAAAATAGTTAATAAAAAAGTTCAGGCGCAAGGGCTTGAACTTTTTTGATAATTAACGGTTGTAGAACTCAACGATTAGTGATTCGTTAATGTCTTTATTTAATTCATTTCTTTCAGGTAAACGAGTGAAAGTTGCTTTGAAGTCTTCTCTTTTTACTCATTCAGCAACAGCTCTTTGTTCCATAGCTTCTTTAATTTCTGAGTTATTTCTTGATTTTTCTTTTAATTCAATAACTGAATTTACTGATACTAACATTGAAGGAATGTCAGCCTTGTGTCCGTCTAGTGTGAAGTGTCCGTGATTTACTAATTGACGAGCTTGTGCTCTTGTTTTAGCAAATCCTGCACGGTACACTAAGTTATCTAGACGTGATTCTAGAGTTTGTAGGAAATTTGTTCCTGTAACCCCTGATTTTTTAGAAGCTTTAACGAAAGTATTGTGGAATTGTCTTTCATTTAGACCATACATGTAACGAACTTTTTGTTTTTCGTATAAGTGTAGTCCATAGTCAGTTAATTTTGCACGTTTTTGTCCGTGTTGTCCTGGAGCGTATTTTCTTTGTTTTCCTTTTGCAAATTCTTTATCGTTTTCTAGTAATGAAAATCCGTAACGACGTGATTTTTTAAATAAAGATCCTCTAAATCTTGACATATTTTAATCCTTTCCGCAAGGACACAAAAACTCTTTATAAATGTTTTTTATTTAATGATTTCGGTTTTGACAGCTTACTTACTTTCAAATCTACACGAATTCAAAACAGTTTTATAAATGTTTTATTGCTGTATCAATGCTTTATATATTGTACACTAATTTATTTAAATCAATTAAATACTATATTTACTATTATTTCCCCGTTTTTCTTTTATAACTTGTTTGCTGTTATAAAATTTAATAAAATGAGTATGGACAATCAGACAACGTTAAAAATTTTTATAGTTTTTCTTTTAATTTTATCTTTTGCAGCTCTTGTTATGGCAATAGCTGTTTATGTTTATTTTTACTTTCAGGTTTATCTAAATCAATATTTTCAAAAGCAAAAAAAATGGCTTAGTGACATCAATGCTAAACACTCGAAGACAAATGAAATGCTAGAAACATACTCAAAAAGCAGCCAAAAATATGAAAAAACTTATGAAGTCTTTTTAAGAAATTTCTACCAGTTTGTTTCACTTAAAGACAAAATTTCTTTTAATATGACAAAAGTTTTAATTTTGATCAATAAGAATGCAAATAAGATTTTCAAAGAAAGAATAAAAAATTTCAAAAAAATTCACGATGAATCAAAAGCACTGAAAAAAATGATTCGTGAAATAAAAGTTTTAAGCAAAAGACTGACACACTACACAAAAGAAAAAACATCAGAGACGCAATTGGTATTAACAAGATACCAAAAAGTACTGTATGCTAACTCAGAAATTTCTTCAATAATAGTCCAACAAAGCGATAAACTTACGCTTTTTAAGGCAGAACTAGAATTACTTGCTAAAAAATGAAAAAAAGAAGTTTCATATTTTTCAGAAGACAAGCATTTAAATAATGTAGAACAACAAAATAATTTCAAACTTGAAAAATTAAATTCTATAGTTCAAAACTTATGTCTAATAGTTGGTGAAGGTAAAAAAAGCTTAGATTTTTACAACATGAAGATTCGAACATATGATGAGCGAAGATTAACATACATCATGCAAAACTACGATGTATTTGAAAAATTGTATCAGGAGCAAAAATTAGAAAAAAAAATTTATGCAATAAGAGCAAAAAATAAAGAGATAGAAAAGCTTTTTAGTCAACAAGATTATGTAGCAAATCGTGAAAGAATTCAAACATTACTAAAAGATAATTTCTTACTCATGTCAGAGTTTTCAGCTATTCTTAATTTTGAAAATTCTGCACGTAACTATTTCGAAGAACAAAGTTTTAGTTTAGAACAAATAAACCAAACGATATCAGAGTTAAATAAACGTTTTTTCACACTACAAGAAGATATAAAAGTTTATAAGTTAGATTCAAATTTCTCACACACCAAAATCAAAAAAATAAATCAAATCATGAAAACTAATTTCTACGAAGCAATAGATTTTCTACTGTCTGATAAAACAATTTCTTCTACTCTTCGTTTTAAAAGACTAGAAGAATTTTTAAAGAAATTAGATCAAGCAGACAGGCTTTTATTAGAAATTGATAACGAATTAGAACAACTAAAACAAATTTTAAATACATTCAGTGATTTAGAAAAAAAGGTGATGCAATTATCATTCGAGTGACAAAGCAGTGAAATAGTAATGAATCCACAGCGTAACTTTTATCTCGAAGCAGTCTATAAACAACAAAATAGAATTCAGAATGCATTAGAACAAAATTTAGTGAATTTTGATCAACTTAAAAACGAAATAGACCTTTTTGAACTTCTGGTTAATGGATTAGATGTTGAAAATTTAGTAACAAAGGATGCTAATGATGTTTTCTATGTGATTAGTAATCACCTAAATAGATATCGATCTCATAAAGAAAATATTGCAGCAATGCTAAACGTTGCAACAGTTGAAAACAATTCAGGAAAGTATGTTAAAGCTTTAGAAACAATCAAAGAATTCTTAGCAAAAGGAGAAAATTAATGGAAAAGAAAATCTTACTACGTTATGGTGAATTAACACTAAAAGGTAAAAACAGAGAAAGTTTTATTAAAAAGTTACGTCAAAATTTAGAAAATATCATGGAAGGTGAAGTGGTTTGTAAGTTTGACAGGGGATATTTAGAATATAGCCAGAAAAACATTGAAAACCTAGCATATATTTTTGGTCTTTCAAGCTATAGTGTTATAACTATCACTGCTAACGATTTTGAATCTATTCAGCAAGCGGTTTTAGAAGAGTTAAAGGACAAAAACTTTGAAACTTTCAAAGTGGATACCAAGCGTTCAAACAAAAACTATCCATTAACTTCAAGTGAAGTGAGTCAAAAAATAGGTGGTTTTGTGTTAAAAAACACTGAAAATAAAAAAGTAGCAATGTACAATCCTGATTTAACTATTTTTCTTGAGTTAAGAGGGGATAATTGTTATGTTTTTTCAAATTGACATCAAACAAGAGGTGGAATGCCAGTTGGTATAACTGGAAAAACGTTGCACTTGATAAGTGGTGGGATTGATTCTCCTGTTGCTGCCAACTTGTTACAAAAACGTGGTCTTGTTGTTGATTATTTAAACTTTATTACTCCGCCGCACACAGATGAAAATACAACACGTAAAGTAGAAGAAATCATTCAACAACTCACAAAATTCCAAAGTCATGCAACTTTATTTCAAGTAAATTACACAAAAATAATGAACTATATTGCACTTATAAGCCAACAAAAGTACAAAATTACATTGATGCGTCGTAGTTTCTATCGTATTGCTTCACAAATTGCCAACAAATATAATTACCTATCACTTTCAAATGGAGAAAATATAGCTCAAGTTGCTAGTCAAACATTGGAAAGCATGGCTGTTATTAATGAAGTAACAAATATGCCTATTTTTCGCCCATTACTAACTTTTGATAAACTGGAAACAATTAAAATTGCTCAAGAAATTCACACACTTGAAATTAGTAATCAAAAAGCATGCGAAACTTGCGAACTTTTCGCACCAAAAGAACCAGTGACCAAACCGCATCTAAAAGACGTTCTTAGAGTGGAACAAGAATTGCCATTACTTGCCCAACTTGAACAAGAAGCAGTTGAAACAGTATCGATTTTCAAGTTCAAAAATACTTTAAATGAAACTAATTAATCTTCATACGAACACAACTTTTTCTTTTTTAGAATCAACAATCGAACTAGACAAATTGCTTCAATGAGCTCAAGAAAACGAATTGGATACTGTTGCAGTAACAGAACACAACAACATGCTAAGTTATGCAAGTTTTTGCACTAAAGCTCACAAATTAGGTATTAACACAATTTACGGGATTGATTTAGATGTAACAGTCGAATCAACTGTTTATCGTTTTATTTTATTGGCAAAAAACTTTTTAGGATTGCAAGAATTATTTGCAATCAATTTTGACTTTTTCAAAAACCATAAAGTAGGTTTAGAACAAATTCTAAAAGCTAAAAACATTATCATTATTGACCACCCAACTAAAGGTTTTTTTGTGTCAAATAACTCAGTTTTACTGAAAAAAGAAAATTTTTATACTGGACTAACCGCGGATCTAGCAGAAAAAATTGATATCGATTTTGACAAAAACAATTTTTTATTAGTTAATGAAAACCGATGTTTTGACAGTTTCGAATCTAAAACCCTTTCAACTTTAAATTGAATTAAAACACAAGAGCACGAAAATAAATTAGCCACCGGAATATACACAAGTTTTGAAAATCCGAGTCCAAGAATGGCTCAATTAATTGAGAAAACTAACAATCTTGCCAAACAATTGGTTGTTAAAATTGAGCACAGTAAATTCAAAATGCCAGTCTATCCAAATCCCGACAATGTTTCAAGTACTGAATATTTAAAGAAAATAATTCTTGAAAATATAGATTGAAAATTGAAAGGTAAACAATCACTTTACAACACATACAAAGCCAGAATCAAATATGAACTAGATGTCATCGAATCATTAGGTTATTGCGACTACTTTTTGATTATTTGAGATTTTATTAAATGAGCTAAAGAAAATAATATTTCAACAGGACCCGGAAGAGGTTCGGCAGCTGGATCATTGATTTCATATTTAATGGATATAACTCAAATGGACCCCATTGAATACGGTTTACTTTTTGAACGTTTTTTGAATCCAAAAAGAATTTCGTTGCCCGATATTGATATAGACGTTCAAGATGATAAAAGACAAGAACTAATTGATTATTTAATTAGAAAATATGGAACCGAAAATGTTGCTACTATTGTAACTTTCTCAACACTTGGAGTTAAATCATCAATGCGTGATGTTGCAAGAAGTTATTCAGTCCCTATTCCACAAATTGATTCATTAGCAAGAAAAATTCCTTCCACAGCAAATACATTGCAAGAAGCTTATGACGAAAGCTTCAGTTTTCGAACTGAACTTAACAAATATATTAACAATCAAACAGGCAATAATGACTTGATGGAAGCATATGAAGAAGCATGTCAAATTCAAGGTTTTTATCGTCAAAGTGGTACTCACGCAGCTGGAATTGTCATTAGCCAGGACAAAGTTGTAAATAAAATACCAGTAATGCTTGATAGTCAAGATCACCTACAAACACAACTTTCAATGGATTATCTAGAAGATTTCGGACTACTGAAAATTGATATTTTAGGTTTAAGAACATTGACAATCATTAATGAAATTTTGATGCAAGTTTGAAAAATTAATCCTGACTTTGACATTAATAAAATTGATGTTAATGACAAAGAAACATTCCAACTTCTTTCGGAGGCAAGAACTGCCGGAATTTTTCAACTTGAAAGCCCTGGTATGCGTTCAACATTATTGAAAGTTAAGGTTGATCATTTCAATGATATAGCGGCTATCATTTCACTTTTCAGACCAGGGACTGCACAATATATAGATCTTTATGCAAAAAGAAAAAATGGTCTTGAAATTATCAAGAAAAAAGATCCAGTTTATGACGAAATTATGGCTTCTACTTACGGAATAATGATTTATCAAGAACAAATTTTGCAACTGGTGCAAAAAATTTCAAACATGGATTATGCTGAGGCAGATTTATTGCGTAGAGCAATCTCAAAGAAAAAGATTGAAGAATTTGAAGAATTTAAAGCTATTTTTGTAGAAAAATCAGTCCAAAATGGCTATAGCGAACAATTTGCACTTGACATTTTTAAAGATATTGAGAAATTTGCAGGATATGGTTTTAACAAATCTCATGCTGTTAGTTATTCACTGATAAGTTATCGTATGGCTTATTTAAAAGCTCATTTTCCGCTGGAATTTTACTCAGCTATTATCTCTTCAAGCATTAATTCCTTAGAGGATATGAATAAATATTGTCTCGAAGCACAAGACTTAGGAATAAGAATTTATAGCCCTTCTTTAAATCATAGTTCAAACATTTCAGTAATTGATCGTGAAAAAAATGCCATTTATCTTCCTTTTGCCATGATTAAAGGTTTAGGTAAGGTAACTGAACGCGACATTATCCTAAAAAGACAAGAAAGAGGCGAATTCAAAAACTTATTGGAAGCCATTTTGTGTCTAAGAGAAGCAGGAATCGGTGAAGAAAAAATCAAACTTTTGGTTAAAGCTGGAGTTTTTAGAGATTTCGGCAATCAAACAATGATTTTAAATAATCTAGAAAATAGTAGTGAGTTAAAGTTTGAAATTGCGAATGCCTTTGATGCCAGAAACAAAAAAGTCTTTTGGGACAAAATCGATTGGAATATTAACTTGTTACACTACAAGCAAGATATTGACCAAGAAATGATTAATGAAATTACTTATTTAGGAAGAACCTATAATGTTAGTCCAACTATTGGTTATGAAAATAAAAATTGTAAAATAATAGACATTCATCGGGGAACTCAACATGTTGTCGCTGCTTATGTCAAAGATGCAGTAGTAAAAATAACTAAAACCAATAAACCGTATACTCATGTTGTATTATTAGACTCTAGTGCGACAATTGATGTAAGAATTTGAAAAGAATCTGACATAGTTAATGCTAAAAATAAAGTCATTTATGCAACTTTAACAAAGAAAATGAATGGTGATTGAGTTCTTGGAAAATGAGAGGAGAAACATCGTGAAGAATAAAAGAATTATTGTTGTTGATGGGACATATTTGATGTTTAAGTCATATTATGGAACATTGTATTCAAATCAAAGATTAGAAACATCAACAGGAATTAAAACTAATGCTTTAGTTGGCTTTTTCAATACTGTTTTTAAATTAAACAATTTGTATCAACCTGACCACATTTACTTTTGTTTCGATGCCTATGGAAAAACTTTTCGCCATGAAGAATATTCAGAATATAAAGGACAAAGACCAAAAGCTCCTGAAGATTTTTACACTCAGCTTGTATTAATTAAAGAACTTTTAACCAACCTTAACATTCCTACGTTTGAATATTTAGGCTTTGAGGCTGATGATATTGTTGCTACAATTACAAACCAGACAAAAAACGAAAATTATGTGTTAATTTTTTCAGCAGACCAGGACTTAAATCAATTAATTGACAAATCGGTAGCAATTTTGAAGCCAAAAAACCGTGATTTAGTTGTTATAAATAATAAGAATTTTTATGAAACTTATGGATTCAATCCTTGACAAGTCACTGATTACAAAGCAATAGTTGGTGATTCGAGCGATAACATTAAAGGAATCAAAGGTGTAGGACCTAAAACTGCATGTAAGCTGTTAGAAAAATATGAATCAGTTGAAAACATTTACAGTAATATCGAAAATTTAGATGCCAAAATGAAAACTAAATTCATTGAAGATAAAGAATTAGTTTTCAAAAACAAATTCCTTACCCAGCTTCGTGATGATGTTCCAATTGATTTTAAAAAATTAGAGGCTGAATTTTTGGACTTGCGTATTTCTCCTAAAGCACATGAAATTTTAGAAGAATTAGAACTTAAACAAATTTATCACCGCCTGAAAGATTTGGAGTCAAACTAATGATCGCGATTATTGGAAAAAGTGGTGTGGGAAAAACGACAATTCTCAACATTCTGGAAGCGAAGGGTTTTAGAACTTTTAATGCTGATATTTACGTGAAAAATCTCTATAAAAAAGGTGGTTTAGGTTATAAAAAAATGCAAGAAAAATGGGGTAATTTATACATAAATAATGAAGGGGTTGACAAAAATGCCTTGAGAGCAAGGCTTATTGAAGATCCAAACTTTATAAATGAGGTTGAAAAGCTTATTTACCCCTTGATTGAAGAACATTTAAAATTCAATTATTATGACTTCGCAGAGGTGCCAAATTTATACTCTCCTAATGGAAATTTTGTGGGACTTTTTGACAAAATAGTCAGAATTGAAATGGACGAAAAATATAGACAAAAAAATTTACAAAAAAGAAATGTAAATAAATCTCAAAAAGCGGTGATTGATACTTTAAATAAGGGCTTTTTTGAGAAAAATGTTGTCAATATCAAGTGTAAAAAAGTTACTACAAAAAGGTTTTTTGACAATCTTATGGAAATTTATTTTGCTGCTTTTTAAAATATTGTTACTCTTCAGCGATGAAGGGTCAAAAGTTAAAACAATATTAATATAAAAAGGCAGGACAAAATCATGAAATATGACAGTTTTTACATTGAAAAAAATTTAGTAGTAGATCAAAAAGATTTTGAAATTGTAAGGCTGTTATATCTACCTATTATTGGTGTTGAAGCTTCGAGTTTTTATTGTGCTTTAGTTGATGAAGCAACTCTTTTGCAATCAGCAAGAGTTCGTATTAGTCAAAAAGAACTTGCTTATTTATTAAATATAAGTTCACAAGAATTAATACAAGCAAAAGAAAAATTAGAAGCTGTTGGCTTAATTAATTATTTTGAATCAGATTTATACAATAGTGGGCTAATTGAAATTCGTAAACCAATGGATGTGAAGACATTTTCAAATAGCATTATTAGCAAATCATTAATCGCTAAAATCGGACAACAAAGATTTGACAAAATTCTTAAACACAACGCAATTAATAATTATTCAAGATCAGATTATGCTAACAAAACTAAAAAGTTTACTGAAGTTTTTGCTAATGAAGAACTAGGAGTTTTTGTTTCAAATAATCATGATCTTCGTGCAACCCAACAAATTGATTTAGATGATTTAGAAAATGAAAAGAGATTGTCGCCACGTGATTACATCAAGCATTTAACCAATTTAGAACCTAGTCCTTCGCAAATTAATATGGTTTCAAAACTTTCAGACTTAGGTTTTACTTTTAATGCAATAAATTTATTCATTGATTATTCAATGAAAATTAATAAAAGTATTGTTTGCCAATACATTGAAAAAATTGCTCGTGATTACGCAAATAAAAATATCAAGTCAGATATTGATGTTGAAAACGAATTACAAAGAGCACTTTCATATAAAATTTCAACTAATACTCAAGTTGACACACAATATTTAGTAAGAAAAAGCTTTAAAGAAGAATCAGTTCTAAACTGAGCAGAATTAGGTTTTGAGGATTAATTTATGTCTGAATTAAAACAAGTAAGAAACTTATCTCAATTGTCAGTTTCTGATACTCAGCATAGCAAAAGCTGTCTTGACGCTTACCGTCAAGAGGTTTTTAATAGTGAAATAATCAAAAAAGTAATCAAAAAACTTAAACTGACTGACTGACAAATCAAAAACGGTGAAACAGTTCTCTTCGATTATTATAGCTATTTTAAAACGCATAATAAATTGCCAAATTGAAGTCCGATTTTAAACGCTAACAATTCTCTTGATCGTGATTTTTCAAAAGAAAGTTGATACAAAAGTGCTTTAATGCGCGACAAGTTTTGACTAACCGCAATAACCCCTTTAGAGCGTGACCTTGATTCAATAATTGACAAAAAATTAAAAAAATCTTCGCGTGAAGGTAAAAGAATGATGGACGATTTAGAATCGATTATTTGCGATACTAATTCATATTGAACAAAAGACTTAGATTTACTCAAAAAAGTAGTATCTCCAAAGTATTCTTTACCAGCTTATTCGCTTTATTTAGTAGATTACAACATTTTTCGCTCTTTGACAGTTCTGAAATTTCTAGCTTATCAAGAGGCAAGCAAAGGACACAGTGTAGCACTGTTAGACTACAACGATTTGTATCTTTTTTACTCAAAATCAAGCAATGAAGAAAGAAGAACACTGACAGATTTACTGAGCGAAGTAGATAATTTATACATTAGTGATTTTGGCTCAGGTTCAAAACCAGACTGATATGTTAACTCATTCATAAGTTACATTTTAAGAATCCGTGTAACTTATGAAAAAAGTACTTTTATTACTGCTTCGGATGATTATTTTGATGGAAAATTGTCGCTAATAACCAAAAAATCAAGTGTCGAAGACACACAGAATTCCAAGATAATTCGCAACTTGAAACTAATAATCGACAACGGATTCAAGGTTATTAAACCAAAGCGTTCAAACAAAGCTTTTTAACCATTTTTTATGTCCCAAAACGAACATTTTTTATTTGACATAAGGGGTTAATTTTTTTATAATTAAGTTAAATAATAAGGAGAAATATGCAACCTAAAAAAATAGCTATAAATGGTTTCGGAAGAATCGGAAGATTAGTGTTCCGTGAAATCTATAATGACCCAAATTTAGAAGTTGTTGCTATTAATGATTTAACAGATGCAGCAACACTAGCACACCTATTAAAGTACGATACAGCACACCGCGCTTTTAAACACGACATTAAAGCAGAAGATAATATGCTTGTTGTTGATGGTAAAAAATTCCCAGTTTTTGCAGAAAAAGATCCTTCACAATTACCTTGAAAAGACTTAAATGTTGACATTGTTATCGAAGGGACTGGACGTTTTGTTACTGAAGAAGGTTCATCACTACATCTACAAGCAGGAGCTAAAAAAGTTCTAATTACTGCCCCTGCAAAGAATTCAAAATCAGTAAAAACAGTAGTTTACTCAGTAAATGAAGAAATTTTAACTAAAGACGATGTTATTGTTTCAGCGGGTTCATGTACAACTAACTGTTTAGCACCAGTTGCGAATGTACTTGAAAAAGAATTCGGAATCGTTAAAGGATTCATGACAACAGTTCATGCTTACACAGCTGATCAAAATCTACAAGATGCTCCTCACCGTGACTTACGTCGTGCTCGTGCAGCAGCTCAAAACATGGTTCCTACTACAACAGGTGCTGCAAAAGCAATTGGAAAAGTTATTCCTACACTAAGTGGAAAATTAGATGGTACATCATTACGTGTTCCAACAATTACTGGATCAATTATTGATCTAACTGTAGAACTTGAAAAACAACCAAGTGTTGAAGAAATTAATCAAGCAATTAAAAACGCTTCTTCAGATTCGTTACTATATACAGAAGACGAGCTAGTTTCAAGTGATATTATCGGAACAACTTATGGTTCAGTTTTCGACTCAAAATTGACTACATTTGTAGAACATGAAGGAAAAAGATTATACAAAGTTTTTGCTTGATACGACAACGAGCAAAGTTTTGTTTCTCAATTCGTTAGAACACTAAAACACATGGCAAGTCTATAATTTAGGCACTTCACAAGGACACTTAATGCCCTTGTTTTTTTTTTTTTTTTTTTTATTCTTTGAAAATTTTCCATAGAAGTTTTTTACTTTTTTAACAAAAAAACATTTTCTTGAGTGCTAACAATCAGTAAAAGTTCACTTTTTATCTAATGTGACTAAAAAACATTAAAAAAAATGGCATTATTAGCCATTTTTCGAACTCAGTACTTTAGAAAGTGAAACGGAAATATTTTTTTTATCTTTCTTGTTTAAAAGTGAAATTACTTTCTTAAAGAACTTTTTAGTTTGTGCAATATCTTTTTTATTTTTCAAAACTTGATTATAGAATACTAATTCGTCTTCATTCTTGTCAAATTTTATTCCTAGTCATTCACTATTATCAAACACTACTTTATACACATATTGATTTTCATATGAACGATAATCTTTCATAGGTATTTGATTAAAAATATAACGATTAGCAATTTTTTTAAGTTGCACTAATATTTCAAGAAAATCTTTTACAAACTTTCTATTAATGGGCACTCTGAAAATGTCCACTATTTCATTACTATATAGTTTGTTTTGTTCTTTAAAAACCTGTTTAATGCTCTTATTTTGACTTTTGAAATAGTTAAGCATTTCAATCATAGTAACAAAGAACATTACAGCATTGTTCTCATTCATTAAAGGTTTTTTTACATACATTGCACCATCTTCATCGAAGCTCATGAAATACTGTGCTCTAATCGATAAGAAATCTCTTTTATCTAAAAATATTTTTTTGTGAATGTTACCATAATATTTTTCGTCCAATTTATAGATATTGTTTCTTAAAAAAGGACTAATGTAAATTTCTTTATAACGTAAACTCTTTTGATTTTGTTTCATTTGACTTCCGACAAAATCTAAATAAGCCATAATCAAGTCATTAGGATTTATTTTCTTATAAAGGAGTAAAAATCTCCTTTGATAAATATTTAAAACTTTTATTTCAGGATTAAAAACAAACAAAAAGTTATCATGCTTATAATTGGATTTTTTGAATTTTAAAAAATCTTTATTGAAAATTAGAGTTGCATTTTTATGAGTTTTTTTGGTTTTCAAGTAAGAATAACTATAGTCCATCTTACCTAGTATTTTTTGCACAGCTAATTGTGAAGCAGGATTATTTACTAGTTTGATTTTTAGTTCTTTTTTGTCAAAAGGTCTAATTTGCAATTTAAGAATTTCACTTACATATTCTTCCATTAACATGTCTACTTTTAGATAAAAGAAATCATCTAAAAGGCTTGGTGTTAAGAAGATGTTTACATTTTGTAAGTAGTAATTGTAAAGTTCATTGATATCTTTGTCAAAAAAACGTCTTAATTTTTCATCAAAGAAGTACAGTGCTTTTGTTTTGTGTGACTGACTAAAATCACTGAAGAAAACTAGATTATGCAAGTCTTTTGTTTTTTGCATCACGTAAAAGGCAAAGTCTTTTGAAACATGAGCAGATTTTTCAAATAAGTAAACCTTGATATTTGAAGCCATCAAGACTTGACCGAACTCGTTGATTAAGCGGCTGAATTGAGCATCACTTCCATCAGAAGCTAGCAAAATTCTTATTGGTTGTGTGGAATCATATTTAGATTTAAGGAAATTGGCATATGAGTGTGCTAAGCCCCTGATTGTTGCTTCATTGAATTTATTGTATCCATAACCAGTTTGAGCGACGAAAACTCCTTCGTTTATTTTAATATCTTGATAAAATTCACTGTTTTCATCAGCTGACTGGTATTTTTTTATTTGTCTAAGAGCTTTACGATTTTTACCATAAAACTCACATCATAATTTATATTCTTTTTGCATCTTTAATTAATCATTATCCTCAAAGTTTGAATGGTACATTTTTTCATACATACCTTTCAATGCTAATAGTTCTTGGTGATTTCCTTTTTCTACAATTTGCCCTTTATCGACAACCAATATACATGTAGAGTTAACTATTGTTGAAAGACGGTGAGCAATGATGAATGAAGTTTTTCCTTTCATCAAGTTAAGCATTGCTTTTTGAATATTTTTCTCTGTGTGCACATCGACATTACTTGTTGCTTCATCAAGAATTAAGATGTCCTTATTACTTAAAATAGCTCTTGCAATAGCGATAAGTTGTCTTTCTCCTTGAGATAAGTTTGAACCGCTTTGATCAATTACAGTATCATATCCGTGTTCAAGTTTTTGAATGAATTCATCAGCATGTGCTAATTTAGCAGCTTCATGGATTTCTTCATCAGTAGCTTTTAAGTTTCCATAACGAAGATTTTCTTTGATAGTTCCTTTGAATAAGAATGTATCTTGAAGAACAACAGAAATATTATCTCTTCATGATTCTTCACTATATTGTGTTAAGTCACGATCGTCAACCAAGATTTTCCCACCTAGTGGTTGGTAGAACTTCGAAAGCAAGTTAACAATTGTAGTTTTTCCTGCTCCGGTAGGCCCCACAATGGCAATGCTTTGCCCTTTCTTAGCTCAAAAACTTGCTTTTTTAAGTTGTAAGTTTTCCGGATCATTTGTGTATGAAAAATCAACATTTTCAAATTTAATATCACCTTTGATATCGGTGATTGTCAATAATTTCGAATTGTCAATTTCTGGTTTTAAAACCATCATTTCACTGATTCTAGAACTAGAAGCAACTGCCATTTGAATAGTTGAGAAAACGTTCATTACTTGAATAAATTGGTTGGTAAAAATTACTAAATAGATATTAACTGCTGATAATGCTCCAAGTGTCATAACTCCATTACCACCAGATTTGTTATTCATAATTAGAAATGCCGCAAGACTGATTACTGCTAAACGTAAAATCATAGCAGCCAGATTTGAGTAAGGATATGTAATTCCTCCCAAAATTCCGGCTTTCATTGCAGGTTTAACTAAATTATCGTTGTGTACTTTGAAACGTTTAATCATTTCTTCTTGGCGATTGAAAGAAGTAATAATATTTTGTCCCTTGATAATTTCTTCAACAAATCCGTTAACCATTGAAATACTGATTTGTTGTTGATGGAATGCAGGCATAGCAAATTTAATAAATAGAAACATTGCAGTGTAAAGAACTGGAATCAAAGCAACCGTAAATAGTCCAATGAAAGGAGCTGTTACAAATATCGCTATTAAACAAATAATAGTAAAGTTGATAGTTATCATTGCTTGTGAAATCAAGGTCATTAATCCCATGGCAACGTTATCAATGTCATTTG
Organism: Mycoplasma sp. 4044; assembly: GCF_053851695.1. Classification (NCBI taxonomy): domain Bacteria; kingdom Bacillati; phylum Mycoplasmatota; class Mollicutes; order Mycoplasmatales; family Mycoplasmataceae; genus Mycoplasma; species Mycoplasma sp. 4044. Next base: position 425,824 of record NZ_JBSQBD010000001.1, read on the forward strand.
TAAGTGTTGACATTAATTGTCCACTATTTTTAGTTTCAAAATAGCTTAATGGCATTTTCATTAAGTTTTTATAGGATTGTAGCCTCATTTGTGCTGCAGCCCGCATAGCCATTTTGGCACTGAATCAATTAATTATTAAAATGAATGCTTGTCCTAATATGTAACAAATTGCTAGATATATTAGGAATATTATGAATTTGTTTTGGTCAAAACCAGCAATTTTATTAGGTAAAAAGAATTTATCTATAAGTTTACCTACTAAAAAGTTTGCAAGAACAGTGACAGCAGCAGAAAGTAAACTAACAAAAAAGATTGAAATTGTTTTAAGTTCATTTTTGTCAAAGTACTTAATCATTTTTTTGAATTCTTTTCAGTAGCTTATTTTTCTGTAGGGAACAGCATGCATATTATATCTAGGCATCATTTCCTCCTAACTGTGCTTCAGCCACTTCACGATAGTATTTATTAGTTTTTAATAAGTTTTCATGATTGTCAAACGCTGTGATTTGTCCATCTTCAATAATTGCGATTTTGTCACATTCAATAATTGAAGAAAGTTTTTGACTGATGATGATTGTAGTAGTATCTTGATAATATTTTTTAATGTTTTGACGAACTAACTTGTCAGTTTTATTATCAAGTGCTGATGTTGAGTCATCAAAAATTATGATTTTTGGATTTTTCAGCAATGCTTGAGCAATAAAAATACGTTGTCTTTGTCCGCCACTTAAGTTAGTTGAGCCTTGACTCACAGGGTGGTCTAGACCGTCATTAAATGAGTAAACAAAGTCATAAGCTCCAGCGATTTTTAAAGCATGATCTATTTCTTCTTCAGTTGCATCAGGATTTCCAAAAAGCATATTTGAACGAATAGTTCCTGATAACAAGAAAGGTTTTTGATACACGTGACTTATTGATTTGTTAACGTTGGCAATACTATAGTCAGTGATATCAATGCCGTCGATAAGTAAATTTCCTTCAGTAACATCTCAGTCATGAGTAATTAGCTTAGCAATTGAACTTTTTCCTGAACCGGTAGGTCCAATTATTCCAATAGTTTGTCCTGCTTGAATTTCAAGATTGATATTTCTTAAAACATATTCTGGTGAGTCTTTGAAATATTTAAAGAACACATTGTCAAATTTGATTGTTCCTGCTTGAATTTCATCTTTTGAGTCTAAATTTTGTTTTAGACTATTTTTCATTGCCATAATGTTTCATACCCGTGAGGCTGACACTTGGCTTCTAAAGAAAAAGACTGAAACAAAGATTGACATAATTAATCCGCTCGAAACAACCCATAGATATCCAATAAAGGCGTTAATCGATGTTAAGAATTTTGCATATTCAGCTAATTTTTCTTGAATTTCATTACTTTGTAATCCACTTAAGTCCGGTCTTTCAAAGATACCAGCAATAACGAAGATAACTAGTGTACTCAAGTTTACAATCAGTGAAACAACTGGGATTGCCATACTTTGAATCAGGTTGGCACGAGTTGAAACACTTAGTCAATTATCATTAGCTTTAATATATTTTTTTTCTTGATTGTTTTCAAGATTGAATGATTTAATAACTTTGATTCCACCAATGTTTTCTTGACTTTCTAAGTTGATAGCATCTAATGCAGTTTGTTGCTTCTTAAAGTAAGGAATACCTTTAATTGCGACAATAACTGTTACTAAAAGAAGTAAAGGAATTAAAATCGCCATCGAAATTGAGAATTTTAAATTAGTCATTAAGGCCAAAATGAAACCACCAATAAAGAAAATAGGCCCTAGAATCATTGTTCTCAATGAAGTCAGAATTCCATCTTGAATTCTTGCTATGTCACTAGTAAAAGTAGTTAACAAGCGAGGTTGTGAAATTTGAGTTAGTTTTTTAGCATTCAGTGTCTGAATGTGAGCAAAAAGATTTGCTCTCAGTCTTTGCGCTGTTTTAACAGCGATAACATTAGCACAAACACTGGCCAAAACTCCTAGAATTAGTCCCACAAAAAGAGTAACTAAAAAAATAATAGTTATCCCAGTCATAGCTGATTGTGGATCTTTGTATGAGATATGGATAATATTTAGAATATCAATCGAAACTGGTTTGGTTTCCATTAATTTTTGATTGGCCTCATAAAGTCCAACTTGTGTTATAAGTTGTGCTAAGAAGTTAGGCGCTAGAATTGAAATGATTACTTGTCCAATTGACATGAAAACAGTCAACAAGGCAAGCATCTTGTATTTGAATTCCATTGCCCGAAAAACTCTTCACATATTTTCCGTCCTTTCTAAAAAATAAACAAAAATAGATTTTTCAATCTATTTCTTTAAATTTTATTCTTTTTTAAAACCTTTTTTGAAAAAACCAGTAGGTTTTTGGATAAGTTCAAAACTAGTAATTTGGTGTTTTTTCATTCTTGAACTTATCACTAAATTGGTAATAATTTTATGAACTGCATACACTGGAATAATTATTGCTACTAAACCATACGCGTAGGCATTAAGTATTGAATATTTAGCAAAGTTAGTCATTAAGTTAAATACTTCAGCAATGTTTGATACGTATGTTACTAGCAGTAAAAATCCAATTGAAAAGATAACAGAACTGTAAGCTTTTCAGTATTTTAATGGGTTTAAGCAAATAATTGGTTTTCTAGACATTAGTGTCAATGTATTAAATGTTGCACCAATTCCTAGAATGATGAAGGCTACAGTAGAACCGGCATTTACGAATTCTGAACCATGACCATTTTTTAGCGCTCAACTAGCTCCTAATCAGTAACCTATGACTGATAGTGAACCCATAAAAATTCCTTGTCAGATTGTATTAATACCCATTCCACGAGCAAAGATAGATTCATGTTTTGAATATGGACGTCGGTTCATATAATTTTCATTATTTTCTTGCAATCCAAGTGCTATTCCTGGAAAACCGTGAGTAAATAAGTTAATTCACAATAATTGAGTAGCTGATAGAACAAAGAAATCTCATCCAGCAACTTCTGAACTGTATTTATTAATTTCATTTTTGAAAACTAAGCGGAAAATGATTAGTCCAAAGAAAACTAAAACAATTTCAGCAACAGATGTAATAAGTAAAGACTGAATGACATTCTTAATTCTTTGGTAAATTGAGCGTCCATTTTTAACAGCTTCAACCACAGTTGCAAAGTTATCATCTACTAAGATCAAGTCGGCAGCTTCTTTTGAAACTTCAGTACCAGTAATTCCCATTGCACAACCAATATCACTGGCTTTTAAAGCAGGAGCATCATTAACTCCGTCTCCTGTCATGGCAACTACTTGATCTTTTTGTTGTCACATCTTAACAATTCTAATTTTATCCTTTGGAGCAACACGAGCATAAACCGAAATGTTTTGAATTTCATTTAAAAGCTCTTCATCACTCATTTTTTCAAGTTGTACACCATTAACTGCGATGTCACCTTCTTGGTAAATTCCTAGTTCATGAGCAATTGCTTTTGAGGTTACTAAATTGTCACCAGTAATCATAATTGGTTTAATTCCAGCTTTTTTACAGATAGCAATTGCTTCTTTTGAAGATTCTCTTGGTGGGTCAATCATTGCTACCATTCCACCAAAAATTAAATCATTTTCAATACTTTGCTCTGATAGTAAGTCAATATTTTCAGCTTCTTTTTTATTTAAAGGACGCATTCCTAAAGCTAGAACACGATAACCTTGTTTAGCTCATTGTTCGTTAATTTTGTGTAGTTCATCTAGATTTGACTTGTCTTGTAGAGCATTGAAAATTTGTTCTGGTGCTCCCTTTACAATAATTACTTTCTGATTGTCGATTTCATTAATAGTAGACATTAATTTTCTATCGCTATCAAATGGGAATGATTTAACTCTTGGGTATAAAGAACGAATTTGATCAACTGTTTGATTATTTAATTTTTTTAGTGAGTGAAGTAAAGCAGTTTCAGTCGGATCTCCAACTTCTTTTAGCTCATCGTTTTCATAAAAAACATTAGCATCAGTACATAAAGCAAACAAAATTGCTGTTTTTTGAAAATCTTTCTGATTATTCTCACTCATGAACTGATTGTTTCAGTAACTTACAACAGTCATTTTGTTTTGAGTCAAAGTTCCTGTTTTGTCAGAACATATAACTGCAGTTGACCCAAGTGTTTCTACTGCCATAAGACTTTTTACAATTGCTTTTCGTTTTGCCATTGAGCGAACACTCAATGAAAGAATAATAGTTGTGAAGGCAACTAATCCTTCAGGAATTGCAGCTACAGCAAGTGAAATTGAGTTAACTAGGCTTGAAGATCAAAAACTAGTTTTATCAAAACCTTGGTGTCCAACTGCTTGGAATATTATTTGCATAATGAATGAAACTACAAACAATATAATTCCACCAAACCCAAAAACTTTTCCTAGTTTGTTAATTTTGATTTGCAATGGAGTTAATGAGTTTTCTTGTTCAGATATTAGAGTAGAAATATTTCCGATTTGAGTTTGTTGACCAACTTCAGTAACTAGAACTACTCCTCTTCCTGTTGCAACAGCAGAAGAAGAGAAGACTTTAAAATCTTGATCTGCGATTGGCAAGTTCAAGTCTCGAGTAGCTTTTGCATCTTTTTGACTTGCAGTAGATTCTCCAGTTAGAGAAGATTCAATACAGCTTAGATTTGTACTTTCAAGTAGCAAACCATCAGCTCCAACAATATCTCCGGATTCAATAATTAAAATATCACCAACAACAATGTCTTCGGCTTTAATGTTTTGTAAAATTCCGTTTCGAATTACTTTCGACATCAAGGGAGACATATTTTTTAAGGATTCAACAGCTTTTTGACTTTTTATTTCTTGTACTGTTCCTACTATTGCATTTGTCATTACAACAAATAAAATGATGAATGGTTCAACAAAAGAAACCACTAGCGAGGTTTGTCAGTTTCATTTTGTGTGTACCCCTTCGAAAATTGCAAGTGCAAAGGCGATAACGGTAGCAACAAGTAACAAAATAACCATTAAATCTTTAAATTGTTCCAAATAAACAATAAGTCAGTGCTTTTTCTTTGCTTCTTTCAAACTATTTTTACCAAAGAGTTCACGACTTTTAGCAACTTCAGCATCGTTTAAACCTTTAGCAATATCAGTTTTAGAAAAGTATTCTTTTGAGTCCATTTTCCTCCTTAAAATAGCGCTTATCTAATATTAATAAATATTAACATACAAAACAAAAAAAGCACAATTTTAATTTTTTGTGTCTGAAAAATATAAAATATTTTTTATGAATACAAAAAACCTAAATTATTTTATTTTTGACCTAGATGGGACTTTGTTAACGAAAGAAAAACAAATTGACCCTAGAACATTAAATACTATCAAGGAGTTAAAAAAACACGGAAAAAAATTCTCACTTAATACAGGGAGAACACCTTTTCTATCTTTAAAATTTATGGATCAAATTGAGCCTGATTTTCCTTGCTCTTTCTGCAATGGAGCACTAATTTATGACTGAAAAAATAAGTCTTTCATTTCTAAACATGCAATTCCATTAAGTGATGCAACGAAAGCATTCAATATTCTTTGAAAAGAAAAATCAACTATTTTAGTTTATACTCAGGATTCAATTTATTACAAACACTTCAATGAGCAAAGTAAATGAGTAAATTTCATTAAAAAAACTAATGATGCTGTTGAAAAAGAATATCGTGCCAAAGTTTTAGAAATTGACTTAAATACTTTCAAACTAAGTGACCATGAAATTTACAAAATCATTTGCATCAGTGATGAAGTATTGGGAAGTATTGAAGAAATTAAAAAAGAACTAAATGAATTGCAAGACTGCTACCCACTACAATCTAACTCAGCAATTTTAGATATAATTCCTAAAAACATCGATAAAGGTACTGGTTTACAATACTTGATTGATAACAATTATGTAAAAAAATCGGAAACCGTTGTTTTTGGTGACGAAAACAACGACTTACCAATGTTTGAGGTCAGTGACTATTCAGTAGCATTAGGGCAAGCAAGAGATGTTATCAAACAACAAGCAACTTTTGTTACTGAGTCAAATGATGATAATGGAATTGGAATCTTTTTAGAAAAAACCATTTAAGGAGCAAGCATGAAAATATATTTAGCTAAAAAATATTCACCTTTTTACACTCTTACAATGGAAGAGTTGTTAGTTAAAGATGATTCTAATACCGAAGATATTATTTACTTTTACCAACATGAAAATGCAGTTATTATTGGACGTAATCAAAATGTCTATGAAGAAGTTAAAATCGATGAATTAAACAAAAATAATGTTGAACTTTACCGTCGTTTAAGTGGTGGTGGAGCTGTTTATCATGATCTAGGAAATGTTAACTTTAGTTTCATTACAAAACGCGAAAACGGACAAAGTTACGAACAATTTTTACAGCCAATTTTAGAATTTTTAAAATCTTTAGGTGTTAATGCTTATTTCAAAGGACGTAACGATTTAGTTATTGATGGACTTAAATTTTCAGGAAACTCACAATTTATTTACAAAGACAAAATTGTGCACCATGGAACATTACTTTTCGACGCTAATTTAGAAAAAGTTGGAAACTATTTAATTCCTTCGAAATTAAAAATGCAATCTAAAGGAATTAAAAGCGCAAGACAAAGAGTTACAAATATTATTGACACATTACCAAATAAAATTGACGTTAAAGAATTTGTATCAAGACTTGTAAGCTTCTTCGAACATAAACATAATGTTAAAGTTGAAGATCTACCTGCTAAATACGAACAAGAAATGCTTAAATTAGCAGAATATCGTCACTCAGATGAATGAGTATTTAAAAAACAATTCCCATTCAGTGTTATCAATGAAGCAAAATGAAATGGTGGAATTTTAAAAGTAAAATATTCAGTAAAAGAAAACGTTTTTGAACACATTCGTCTAGAAGGTGACTACTTATCATTAACAGATCATGATGAAGTTGAAAAACAACTAACTGGAAGCGAATATAAAAAAGAAGTGACAAGAAAAATTCTTGAATCATTTGATAATTTCAGTGAAATGTTTGGAACACTAACCATTGACGAAATTCTAACAACTATTTATGGAGAATAATAACTGACTAAATATTCAGATACTCAATGAAAATGTTCATTGCTATGTAGAAAATAATAACCGTGCTAAAAAAGTTTTATTTGTGCACGGTTTTAATTCTTCATTAAATATTTGAAAAGCATTCATTGATACTGAACGTGATTATGATATTGCTATGCTAGATTTGCCTGGGTGTGGGTTCACTACTGCTTGCAATCAAATAACTATTGAATACAATCAAAAAATTGTTGCTGAATTTGTTCGTAAAATTGGCTATGAGGATTGCTTGGTTGTGAGTCACTCAATGGGAGCATGCATTGCTTTATATCTCTTAGAAAATAACTTAGCAAAATATGGAATTCTGTCTTCACCTTTCAATTACAAAACAAATTTCTTTACTTCTGAATGAGCTAAAAACTTTTTCAAATCTACAAACTCATTTCTATCCTTAGCAAAAGCAAATAAAAATAGTGACAAAAAGAATACTTTATCACTTACAAAAATCACTAAAAATTTAGTGAAAAAAACTTCAGCTTTGATAGGTTCAAGCAATAAATTTGCTTACTTAGTAAGTACTCAGCTAATGAACAAAAAATACACATCTAACAAAATAAAAGAATTGTATGAAAATGTACACAATTACATGTTGATTACCGGTTCAATTGACACTTGTATTCAAAAAGACGATGTTGAAAATGTAGCTAAGGAACAAGGTGTCGAAATTATTGTTTTTGATAATATAAACCATGGTTTTTGGCAACAGATCAATAGTAAACAATTTCAAGACATTGAAAAATTAATAGATGAAAAATTAAATCAGATACAAAAAATAAGCCGACAGCTTTAACTAAGAAAGCAATTGTCGGCTTTTTATTTCTTTTAGTGTAAGTATGCTAACGGATCATTAATGTCAAGCATGTGTGGTTCTTCATCTAAACCTTTTAGATACTCAGGATCAACATATTTTTTGTCAACTACACATTGGAAGTTTCATTCTTTGAATCACTCATTTGACATACTGAACATACCTTTATCAGCAATGTCATCACCTCATGAGTTTTCAACTTTTCATTTGATTACTTTACCATTTTCGTCTAAATCAACTCCAACAAAATTCATTAAGTGAGTTGGAAGACTCATATGATAATTTAGTCTTTGTGCTTTGGTTGTGTAGATATTGGCTACAACATCTTCAAATTTGTATAACTCTTGATCCATAATCCCAAGTTTACGATCATGAAATTTTGAAACGTCACAAGCAAATGGAACACTAATGTTGTCTAAAATTGATAATTTTGTAGCTTTAACTAATTCTTCAATTGGTACGTTTAATTGGTTGTTTCCAACGGCTTCATAAACACTTCTAAAGTATTTTGAACTTAAAACTTTTCCGTATGGGTGCTCTGGACGTGGATCATTAACAAGACACACTTTGTTTTTCAGCGAATCACCAATAGTCAAGTCAAAGAATTCTTTTGGAGTTGTGTTTAATATTTGTTGAAATTTCTTGTCCTTGTCATAGTATTTGTAGTCAAAAGTTTTTGGTGGAATACCCAAACTTATGGCGCAGATTGAGTAAATTTCACTCATTGTTTTCTCTTTTAATTCATAGAGTTTTTCAACATCGTGATTCTTTTGTCAGTCCTGTCTTAACTCCATTGCTGCTTGTTTTAGTTTTGAATTTAGAACGAACATTAAAGTATCAGTGTTTTGGGCTTCAAATACATCTGGCATTACTGATTTTGGCACAATTCCATATTTATTAATAAGAGCTAAGAATCATTCTCAGAACCCACCATCGTCTGCCGGACCATCCATTAGTTTAACAAACAATGTATCATTGAAGCCAAGCTCTAAACCATATTCAATAAAGTTTTGTAAAAATGTATTTGATTTTTCGATTTTGTCATAAAAAAGTAAGAAACTTTGACTAAATTCAATGTCATCGATGTTTAGCTTTTTAGCAGCATTAATTCTTTCCATATTTAATGAAGCAAAAATTCAGCATCTTCCTGAATGTTTTTGATTCGTTACTGCCCCTGAATTAATAACGCTTGAAAACACGTGATTGTGTTTGATTTTTACTTCATTATTGAAACTTACTTCTTTAATTCCGTTTTTTGTAACAGCATTTGTTAGTGTTTTATTAAAGTTATTTTTAACAAAATCGGTTTCAAATTTTGTTAGTAATTCTTGAGTTATTTCTTTTTTCATAATTACGCTAGAGGATCTCAAGGTTCGACAATAATAGGATCCTCTTCTAATCCTTTCAAATATTTTTCGCTTACAAATTCTTTATCTACAATCACTTCGAAAACGTAGTCATCAAATCACTTATCTGACATTGAAAAAATTCCTTTTTTAGCAAGATCTCCGCCCCAAGAATTTTCTACTTTTCAGTTTTTGGTTGTGTCATTTTCAATGTCTACACCAGTCAAAGTCATTGCGTGGTTGAGTGAAATCAGTCCTGTTGCAAATTTTTGCGCTTTTGTTAACTGTGAAATTTTTATTCCCATTGCGTCGTAATTGTAAATTTCAGAATCAAAAATTCCTAGTTTTCTATCGGCCATTTGACTAACATCACACCCGAATCAAACCGCTTTATTAGCTAGCAATGATTTTTTAGCTGCAAGTTTCAATTCTTCAATTGGAACATTTAGAGCTTTGTTTAAACTTCCTTCAACAGCGGTACGGAAATATTTTGCCTCAATCATTTTTCCATAAGGATAAATTTCTCTCGGATCTGAAATAAGGGTAATTTTTTGACTCAATTCATCCTTAAGAAATTTTTCATAGAAACTCATTGGTGTCATATCTTTTAGACGATGAAATTTTTTATCTTTGTCATAGTACTCAAAATCAAATTCATAAGGGGGAATTCCGAAAGCTTGAGCACAAATACTATAAACTTGGTCTAAAGTTTGAATTCTAATTTTATCTAAATCAGCCTTTTTATTGTTTGCATATTCTTGACGCATTTTTAAAGCAGCCATAATGACTACATTATTCAATAACTCACTTACTTTATCAGTTGCTTCAGAACTAATTGTTTCTGGCATTACTTGTTTCGGAACTGCTCCATATTTGTGAACCAAACTCTCTCATCAAGCATAATAACCACCATCCCCAACCGGATCTTGTAAGAATCTTTGCATCAGGCGATCATTAAGATCCAGTTCTAAACCATAAGCCACAATGTTAGTTAAGAAAGTGTTAGCTTTTTCTACTTTTTCTCAAAAATTGAAGTAGTTTTCACTAAATTCAAAGTTTTCAATGTTTAGTTTTTCAATGCTTTGAACCCTTGCCATATTCAAAGAAGCAAAAATTCAACATCTTCCAGATTGTTTTTGGTTAGTTATATCTCCAGTCTTTAATTCGTGACTGAAAACATGGGGATGACGAGCAATAACATCATTATTGTAAACTGTGTTATTAATTCCGTTTTTGATTATCGAATGACTCAAAACATTCAAATTTTTGTTGCTTTTGAAATTATTTTTTCATTTATTTAACAATTCTCAGTCAATCATGTTAGTACCCCATTGCTTCTTCATATTCATCTAAGTTTCCGTAGAATAAGAAACTTTCATTATTTTTAACTTCTAAAATCACATTAGCTGCTTCTTTAACTAACCCCCGGTTGTATGTGGTGAAAATAGTTCCAGATTTATATTTTTGAATAGCTTCAACAAGCGAGTCAATGCTTTCTGAGTCCAAGTGGTCAGTAGGTTGGTCAAAAACTAAGAAATTACTTTCTTCTAACATTAGTTTTGAAAACATTAATCTTGCTTTTTCTCCCCCAGATGTTACTTTTACTTTTTTAAATACTGAGTCATTCGAAAATAGCATTCTTCCTAAGTAAGCACGCATACGGTGATCTGAATTATCCTTAGTTTCTTGTGTCGAATTGTTTAGTGGTCATTGACTAATTCACTCCAAAATAGTCATATCGTTTTGGAAAAATTTTTCGTTGTTGTTCGGGAAGTAGTTAGGAGTAATAGTAATTCCCCAGTTTACTGTACCACTAGTTGGTTTTTCAAGTCCCATAATGATTTCTAGTAATTTTGTTTTAGCAATATCATCGTCGCCGATGATTGCCATTTTTTCACCAGGTTTCAAGGTAAATGAAACATTTTGGAAAAGTGTTTCGCCCTTATCATTAATGTAACTTAAATTTTCAACTTCTAAAATTTGTTTACCAGGTGCACGGTTAAGATCGAAGTTGATAAATGGATATTTACGCGATGAAGGTTTAATTTCGTCAATGACAATTTTTTCTAAAGCTTTCTTACGGCTTGTTGCTTGACGACTTTTTGAAGCATTAGCACTAAAACGAGCAATGAATTCTTTTAATTTAGCTGCTTGCTCTTCTTTTTTTAGATTAGCTTGTTTTTGCATTTCCATGATCAATTGACTTGATTGTTTTCAAAAACTATAGTTACCAGTGAATAATCTAGCTTCATTAAAATCAATATCAACTGTGTGAGTACACACAGCATCTAAAAAGTCACTATCGTGGCTAACAACAATAACTATGTTTTCATAATCAATTAAAAAGTTTTCTAATCATTTGATTGTTTTTAAGTCAAGGTGGTTAGTAGGTTCATCCATTATTAGAATGTCTGGATTGCCAAATAAAGCCTTAGCAATCAATACTTTAACCTTTTCATTAGCTTTTAGTTTAGCCATTGGCATGGTTCATTTTTCTTTATCAATTCCTAAGCCAGATAGTAAGGTTTGGGCATCATTTTCAGCGTTTCATCCACCCATTTCACCAAATTTTTCTTCCAAAACGCTAGCTCTTTCATAATCTTCCATCGAAGCTTCAGGATTAGCATAAATGGCATTTTTCTCTTCTTGAATTTTGTATAAATCTTGATTACCCATAATAACAACTTCGGTAACAATAAAATCGTCAAACTCATTTTGATTTTGACTCAATACTGAAAGACGAGAACCTTTTGATTTAATAATTTCTCCGCTACTTTGTTCTTCTTGTCCTGCTAGGATTTTTAGAAATGTACTTTTTCCGACTCCATTTGCCCCAATTATTCCGTAAGTGTTCCCGGGTAAAAACTTCAAATTAACATTTTGAAACAGTTTTTTATCACTGAAAATTTTGCTTAAATTTTGTACTTCTAACATAAAACCTCCATTTAATGTATAACATTAACAATTTTACAGCAATTGCAAATTTTAGGCCAAATAATATTATTTACGTGTCTCACAATAAGTTATTTTTGTGTCTTTTTTCAGTCTCTTGAATATTCTTTTGTTTACTTTATGATCTTAAGAAAGCAATTGTGTAAATTCTGGAGCCTTTTTTTATAAAATATTAAGCATAAATATTTTTAAACTTATGTTTAATTAATTTTTTTTGACTATTGGAGACACATTATGGAAAGAAAATTTTCAGAACAAGAACTTGTCCGTCGTGAAAAAATTGCACAATTGCAAAAACTAAATAAACCAGCATTTAGTTTAGCGATCAAAGCAAGTCACAACTGTGGACAAATCCATGAACAATTTGATTCATTCGATCGCGAACAACTAGAACAAAAAAACGTAATAGTTTCAGTAAACGGACGTTTAATTGCTAAGCGTGGACCTTTTTTGGTGCTTCAAGATAGAGAAAACACAGTGCAACTTTACATTGATAAAAAATCACTATCTGAAGTACAAAACGAAGTTCTAAAATTAGTTGATTTAGGAGACATCTTACATGCTGAAGGGTTAGTTTCAAAAACTCACACTAATGAAATTATGGTTAAGGTTGCTAAGTTTGAATTGCTAACTAAAGCTCTAAGACCATTGCCAGACAAATTCCATGGATTAGTTGATCAAGAAGAAAGATACCGTCGTCGTTATGTTGATTTAACAGTTAACAAAGATACGAAAAGAACATTCATTTTACGTTCAAAAATTATTGCTTCTGTGCGTCGTTTCTTTGACTCAAACGGCTATTTGGAAGTTGATACACCAGTTCTTCAACCAATTTTGGGTGGAGCAGCTGCTAGACCTTTCACTACATACTACAATGCTTTATCAAGTGATTTTTATTTACGTATTGCAACAGAATTACCACTTAAAAAATGTTTAGTAGGTGGACTAGAAAGAGTTTACGAAATAGGTCGTATTTTTAGAAATGAAGGAGTTGACACAACTCACAATCCTGAATTTACATCTATAGAATTCTATGAAGCACACTCGAACATGGAAGGAATGATGGAACGTTGTGAACAACTTTTCAATTACTTGGCTAACGTTTTAGGATTTGAAACAGTAAATTTTGGTGGTCAAACTATTTCATTTAAAGCACCATTCAAACGCATTAATATGGTGGATGCTGTGAGTGAAAAAGTAGGATTAGATGTAAGAAAACTAAATGACCAAGAAGCTGTTGAACTTGCTAAAAAACATGGAATTAAAGTTGAAAAATATTTCAAATTAGGACACGTAATTAACGAATTGTTTGAAAAATATGTAGAAGAAACATTAATTCAACCAACATTTGTGTGAGGACACCCAATTGAAATTTCACCTTTAGCTGCTAAAATGCCTGAGGATGAACGTTTCACATTAAGAGCAGAATTATTCATCAACAAAAAAGAATTTGCTAACATGTTTACTGAGCTAACTGACCCAATTGACCAATTAGAACGTTTTGAATCACAATTAGAAGAACGTGAAGCAGGAAACGACGAAGCTAACGAAATTGACTGAGACTTTGTCGAAGCTTTAGAATATGGAATGCCTCCTGCTGGTGGATGTGGAATTGGAATAGATCGCTTAGTAATGTTACTAACTGAAAATGAATCAATTCGTGAAGTTTTATTATTCCCACAATTGAAAAATTTACCTAACCATGAATAATATTTAAGTGCCCAAATGGCACTTTTTATTTTCTGTTGCCAACAAGGTTTTTGTATAATTCAAGACATGAAAAAAACTAGAGTTATCCTTGCTGGAACTATTGATTTCAGTGCCAAAATTTTTTCTCATTTTATTAATAACGAAAAATATGAGGTTGTAGCAATCGTTTCACAACCGAATCGTCAATTTGACAGAAAAAAACAACTTTTGGATACATCAACTGCAAGCCTTGCTAAACAAAACGCTATCAAGTTATACCAACCTGAAAAAATTGGCGAAATTTATGATGAATTGTCTTCGTTGGACTATGATTTTTTGATTACTGCTGCTTTTGGACAATATATTCCTGAAAAAGTTCTTAAGTTAGCGAAAACAGCATCAATAAATGTGCATGGTTCATTGCTAGAGAAATATCGTGGAGCAGCTCCTATTCAACATGCGCTGTTGAATGGAGATAAGCAAACTGGAGTAACACTAATTTATATGACTAAAGCAATGGATGCTGGTGACATGATTGCACAAGTTTACTTTGATATCGAAGAAAATGACACTGCTTTAGAGCTTTATGAAAAAATGGCTGATCACACAACAAAGAATATTGATAATTGACTGAATGATTTAATTCAAGGTTCAAATGAAGCAGTAGTTCAAGACGAAGCAAAAGTTACTTGAGCACCAAAAATAGAAAATCACGAAGCCGAAATTCTGCCAGCTGATTCTATTGATAAAGCGCTAGCAAAAATTAAAGCTTTTAATGACCAACCAGGAGCATTTATAGTTGAAAATGGAAAGAGAATAAAAATTTTCCGAGCAACTAAGAAAAAGGTTTCTACTCCTATGAAAATAAGTATTAACAATGAGTGATTGTACTTAATTGAATATCAAATAGAGGGAAAAAAACGTGTCAAACAAAGCGTTTAGTTTCAATGACTTTTTAGAGCAAGAGCAAAAGCAAGAATATTTTGTCAAAATTGCAAATAATTTGAATCAAATTGAAGATGAAAAACTAGCTCCATCAAAAAACAACATTTTTAAATGCTTTGACTTGGATTTTAAAAATCTTAAAGTCATAATACTAGGTCAGGACCCTTATTTTACCAAAGGGGTTGCGGATGGTTTAGCTTTCAGTTCCAGCAGTAACAAACGACCACCTTCATTAAATAATATTTTCAAAGAAATCAAAAATTCATATCCTGATTCAGTCTTTTTGACCAATAATCTAATAAATTGACGCAATCAAGGAGTTCTTTTGCTTAATACAACATTAACTGCTGAAATTGGTAAGGCTTTGTCGCACAAAGACTGAAATTGAAACATTTTTACTGCCAAGACTCTTAGTGAAATTTGTAAAAGACACAAAAATTTAGTGTTTTTAGTTTTTGGTAATTACGCCAAAAATTTCTTAATCAAGAACAATTTGATTCTCAAGGACAATTTTTACTTATTCACTTCTCATCCTTCAGGATTAAGCGCTTATAGAGGTTTTTTGGGTTCTAATGTTTTCAAAAAATGTAATGACATATTGACTAGTTTAAACAAAACAACTATTGATTGATCTACTAAGTAACTGCGATAATGCAGTTATTTTTTTCTTTTCGAAAAGTTTTAAGAGATTGCATTAAAATTTATTCTATGAATAAACTAAACATAAAAGAAACACAATTTGCTATCGAAAAACTTAAAGACATTTTTTCTCATAACTTACGTAAAGAACTAAATTTAACAAGAGTATCTGCTCCATTATTTTTAGCCAAAAATAGTGGATTAAACGACACATTAAATGGAGAAAAAGCAGTAGCATTTTTTGCTAAAAATTTTGAATACGAATTAGAAGTTGTTCACTCACTTGCAAAGTGAAAGAGACATGCTCTTAATCGTTATGATTTTCATGTTGGAGAAGGGATTTATACTGACATGAATGCAATCAGAAGAGAGGAAATTTTAGATTCCTTACATTCATTTTATGTCGACCAATGAGACTGAGAGAAAGTTATTGGCGAAGATCAATACAATATCAAGTACCTTAAAAAAGTAGTTGAAACAATTTACAAGTGTCTAAAAAACACTGAAAAAGCAATCAATCGTTTATATCCGGTTTTGGAACAAAAATTACCCAAAAAGATAACATTTATCACTTCTCAGCAACTATACAACCTTTATCCAAATTTAGATCCAGGACAAAGAGAATATGAATTTATTAAAAAACACAAGGCTGCGTTTATTAGTCAAATAGGGTATGATTTGCCAGACAAACAACCACACTCGAAACGGGCAAAAGATTACGACAATTGATTATTAAATGGTGATATTGTAGTCTACGATGCAACTAACGATCAAGCACTAGAATTGAGTAGTATGGGAATCAGAGTAGATGCAGAATCAATACAACGACAATATCAATTAAGTAAAGAAGAAATTAAAGCAATCAGTCCTTATCATGCCAAAATTATTGATAAAACTTTACCGCTTACAGTAGGTGGAGGTATTGGTCAAAGTAGAATAGCAATGTTTCTTTTAGAAAAGCACCACATTGGAGAAGTACAAGTAAGTGTTTGAGATGATGAAACGGAAGCTCAAGCAATTATGCGTAAAATTCCACTTTTATAGGAGGTTGAAATGTTGAAAAACTATACTAATAAATTACCTAAAAACAAAAAAGTTTTGCAGGCTGTATATAAAAATGGCACTGCTCCAGAATTTATTTCACGCATCAAGGATAAAGTAACTTACGACAATGCCAACAAAAATTATTACGTTTATTTAGATGAAATTAAGAATTATGTTGAATTAAGAAAAGCGGTCGATAAAATCATAAATTCTGACTATGAATTTGATGCTATTGACTTAGACTCTTTTGTGAATGAAAAAATATCAAATGAAGACGTTTTAACTGCTTTTTACACACGTTATCCATTTTTTAAAGAAAATATTTACAATGTAAAAACTGAAAAAACCAAATCTTTCAAATATCCTACATTGGTTATGAGTGATGCCAAATATCGTTCTTTAGTAAAAGAGTTATTGATTATCAGTGAAAATGTAACAAGAACTCGTGACTTACAAATCACCCCGCCAAATGTATGTAATAGTGAATGATTGGCTGACTATATAGTTGAGGATTTTAGAAATCTAGAAAATGTTGAAGTACAAGTTTTAGGAAGAAAAGAAATCGAAGATCTTGGAATGGGTCTAATGTTGAGTGTTAATCGCGGATCAACTTTTGAACCAAGAGTTGTAGTAATTAATTACACAGGAAATACTAAAAAGACGCAAAGAATGGCTTTTGTTGGTAAAGGAATTACTTTTGACACTGGTGGAGTTAACACTAAAGGATATTTCATGGAAGGTATGAAATATGATATGTCAGGAAGTGTAATTGCTGCTTATGCTTTAAAATCAATAGCACAACTAAAACTAAAAGTAAATGCCAGTGCAGTGATGATGATTACAGATAACAGATTAGATGGTGATGCTTCACTACCTGAGAACGTGTATGTTTCAATGTCTAAGAAAACTGTTGAAATAGTTGATACTGATGCTGAAGGTCGTTTGGTTTTAGCAGATGGTAATACTTATGCAAAAGATGTTTTAAAAGCAAACTTGATTGTAGATGTGGCTACTCTAACTGGTTCAATGGTAAGAGCCTTAGGTTCAGTTTATAGTGGAATTTATTCAACTAGTGATGAAAATTGATTGCTTTTTGCGCAAGCGTCACAAATTGCAAGAGAAAAAGTTTGAAGAATGCCTTTACATGAAGATTTTCATAAATATAATCAAGAATCAAAAGTAGCTGATCTATTAAACTGTTCAAATGACACACCAAGTGATAGCAATACAGCTGCAATGTTTTTAAAAGAATTTGTTGACGATGTTGATTTTATTCATTGTGACGTGGCAGGAACTGCTGACAGAAAACAAATTCCGCAAGGTGAATTGGTTGCAACACTAACATATTTCGCAAAATTGAGAGGTTAAAATGACTAAATTAGAAAATCAAAACAATAATGCTTGATTACTAAAGGCCGACTATTCTTCAAAAGCAAAAAACAAGCACAAAAAAGTTGAAGAAGATGTTGTAACAAAACAAGCAAAACTATATTTAGATTTAAATAAATTAAAAAATGTCAGCGACTTTAGTCAAATTGCCAAAAATTTAGTTACAGATGCTAATCGTGAATACACTTTTGAGCTAGATTCTTTTAAAAACAACAAATTTGAACAATTAGACCAAATTCTCTACTGACTAACTTATGGTCTGGAATATGCAAAGTTTGACTCATTTACTTGAAAAAACAATGACAAAGTACACAAATTTGATCACAAGATTTTAATAAGTGAGACTAGTGAAGCATTTGACAAAGCTTATCAAAAAGCACTGATTGTTTCAGAAGCACATAACCAAGCAAGATACTATCAAGCAATGGCACCAAACATTGCCAACAGCGAATTTTTAGCACAGGAAATTGTTAAAAAATTTAAAGGGCTTAAAAACATAGAAGTAAAAGTTCTTTCTAGAAAAGAAGTTGAACAATTGGGAATGAATTTATTCTTGAGTGTAAACGCAGGTTCTGCTTATGAACCTAAATTAGTAGCAATAACTTATAAACCAAACAAAGACTCACAAGAAAGTTTAGCTCTAGTAGGTAAAGGAATCACCTTTGACTCAGGTGGTTACCAAGTAAAAACCAAAAAAGGAATGCCTGGAATGAAATATGACATGACAGGAAGTGTTGTGGCCGCTTTCAGTCTATGAGCAATAGCTAAACTGGGTGGAACTAAAAACATGAGTGCTATTTTGATGTTAACTGATAACAAAATAAGCTCACTTGCATCAACACCTGACACAGTGTATCGTTCAATGAATGGTTTAAGTGTTGAAGTTAACAATACTGATGCTGAAGGTCGTTTGGTTTTAGCTGATGGAATTACTTATGCTGTAAGAAATTTAAAAGCAACTCAAATTATTGATATTGCCACACTGACTGGAGCAGTAAGTTACTGTGTTGGAGAAACCTACAGTGGAATTTTTTCTTCGAGTCAAGAACTTTTTGATAAGCTAGAAAATGCTAGCCAAGTTGCTGGTGAGCTGATTTGACAACTGCCTCTAGATGATGAGTATTTAGAAGGATTAACTAAATCAAAGATTGCCGATTTATATAATTCAGATCCCTCTGGAAATGCAGGAAGTTGTACTGCTGCTATGTTTTTACAACAATTCAAAGAAAACGCAGATTTATTACATATTGACATTGCTTCAACTGCAAAGAAAAATAACTACTCAACTGTGCCTATGTTGTTGTCGTTGATTGAATTAGGATTACAGGAGGATTAGTCACAAAGACATTCATTAGTAGACTGAAAAAAGAATTTACTTTCAGTGTTTATGATTTAGCAGTATTCGGAATTTTATTAGCTCTTTACTTCATTATTGAGTCAATTGAAAGATACGCTTTTGTTGGTGCTTTTAAAATTTCTATTACTTACACTTTATTTATTATTTTTGGAATAGTTTTAGGACCAATAAAAGGAGCATTTTTATCATTTTTCTGTGACCTTGTCACACAACTAATCTACGGAATTCATTTTTATATGTTAGTTTATGCCATTATTCCACCTTTGATTGCTATTTTGGCATGATTGATGTTTAAAATGCGAAGCTTATCGAAAAAAACTATTTTTCTAACAGGATTTGGTACTTTACTGCTTTTAACAATTTTGTTTGTAGTATTCATAAGTACCCAGTACTCACTGATTCAAAGTGGAATGAGTGCTAAAAAACCAAAATTAGTAAGTATTCAGACAGTTATGATTGTTTCTAGTTTGTGTATTTTAACAATATGAGCAATCGCCATATTCTGTTTATTTATGAGTGAAAGAAAATCATTTCAAAACTTCTTTGTTATATTAATCATCGTATTTACAATAATTATTATTTTTAGATGGTTATGAGGACCTTTTGCATATATAACTTTTTATAATCGTTACTTTGCAAGAAGTTCAAAATGAGCGTATGGTGATTACTATTTCTATTTTATGATTCCGATAATGTTTAAAACATTAATTGAAATTCCAGTTTACGCATTCATTTTATTTGGATTGCAACATCTAATTATTTGAATGCAAAAGCAATTCAAAAATCAACAAAAAATGCGTTATTTTAATTAGTTAAAGCCCTCGGGCTTTTTTTCTTTTTGTCCTGCATTTCACTAGTATAATATTTGTAATTATGAAGAGAAAACTATGAAGTTTTATGACACCTTTAGCTTTGTTACCTGCCATTACTGCACCAGTTATGTTGAGTGCTTGTGATAATAGTGCTGAAAAGAAAAAAATAACTGAGCTTGAAATAAATATCCAACAATTAACTCAGCAACTAAATAACAACAAAGATATAATTACACAACTAAATAAACAGAGCCAAGACCAACTTAGTCAAATTCAACAACTAACTCAGTCATTGAGTAGTGAAAAGACTGAAAAAGAGTCAGCACAAACACAACTAGAGCAAAAAATTAAAGAATTAAATGATACAAATAGTCAAATTCTTGCTCGCAACGAACAAATAAGTTCTTTAGAAAAACAGCTTAATTCTTTACAAGACTCATTAAAAACTCTTAGTCAAAACTATCAGGACATTCAAAAACAGAATCAAGATCTGACTAAAGCAGTCGAAGATATTCAAAAAGATAATGATGACTTAAAGCAAAGTAATGAAAAGTTGCTTAATGAATTTAAATACTACTCATTTGACAAAGATAAATACTATAGTCAAAACCCACAACTAACATCTTTTTCAACAACTACTGAGTCAAAAAATAGTCAGTTAGTAACAAATCAAGACTATTTAAATTCAATTGCTAATCGTACATTTTCATTCACTATTTACACTCCTTCAAAAGATCCAAACAAGATTACTGCTAATGTTGGAACTACTTGACTTTTAGATTATAAAAACATTGCCGAAAACAAATGGCGTTTATATCTTGCAACTAATTATCACGTTGCTTTGTTATTTAGTCAATTAGATAGGGATTTTGACGAGTATAAACAACCTGATGTAACTAGACCAATAACAAGTATAAGTGTAAACTTCATAAACCCAGCAACTGGCAAAATAGTAGTAAACCAACTAGCTAAAAATGCTTGACCAAAAATATTTTATATGGCAAGAAACTTCATGGATAAATCAGCACTATCGTATCCTGATCCAGACAATGTTGATCACTATGCTGACTTTGCAGTTCTTGAATGAAACATTAACACTGACGAATTTCTAGATAATTGACTTTCGGATAATAAAAGATCTTTAAATGTCTTACTATTGAATCATATTCTTGATGCCAAGCAAGAATTTGATAGTTTAAAAAAATATGGACAAGAACATACTTTGACAAATATTAGTAAAGAATCAGCACCATATATGAACTTAGATTATGCAACAGTTCAAAGCATAGCTGATACGAATTTTTTAAACAGACAATACACAAAAGACAATATAACTTCAATCCAAAGAGCAAATGAGGCTTCGGAAGATGCAAAACAATATTTATCTTCTTGAACTAAATACACCGCCATTCCAAATGCAGTTTATTGAAATGGATTCTTTTTAGATAATAAGGCTAAGAATTTAGTTTCGCAAATTTACAACATCGATGACGAAAACTTGGAAGATATTGATTTTTCTAACTCGAAACCTGCCAACAAACTACTTTTTCAAGTAAAAAGTACTCTTAACAATCGCATTATCAGTGAAAAAACTTCATTCAATGGACGTGGCGGAGCAAGATATTACGGAATTCATTATCAAACCCAAGCCTTAAAAGGTTCAAGGGGTGGAACCAGCGGAACTATGGTAACTAATAGTGAGGGAATGACTATCGGCTTAGTGTTTGGTAACATGGTTGAACCTGTTTCATACACTGGTTCTGATGGCACTAAGTATGAACTAAAAAGCACACTTATCCAACCTCTGACAGTAACAAAACCAATTATTAAAGACAATATAAGAGTGGAAGCCTACAATTTAATTGATAATACTGATAAACAAAAATACCCTTATCAAAAAACGTCTTATCGTCAACAATTAATAGCGAAATATGGACCAAGCTACAAAACAGCATTATTTAGTTAACAAAAAAATCAGCCAAATTTTACAGGCTGATTTTTAATTGTTGTCTTTTTTAGAAATATCGTAAATTTGATTAGCAACTTTTGAAACTTTGATACTTTCGGGATTTGCAATGTACTCATCTTTTAGTTTTTGCAAGTTTCTTAGTTTTGCCATTTCAACTTCTTTTGAACCTTTAAAGTCAAAGAATAATAAAATTGATTGCATGAATGCTACAATTGCACTAAGAATTGCTACTGCCAAAAACAAATCTTTCAAAAGTTGTGTTTCATTTCAACGAATAGCAAACAAGTTTAGAAGAATTTGCAGTGAAGAAATGATCATAATAACTAGTGAAATCACAATGTAAGTAAGACGTGAAATGATGTATTTTTTGCGGTAAATTAAGTAGTTAGTTTTGCTGTTGTTAAGAACTGATAAGTCTTTATTGTGTGGGTTTTCAACTATTCAATCTTCATTATTATTTTTCTTCTTCATATTTTATCTCCCAGCTCATACTGCAAATATCACACACATTTTTATAGAATTTCAAATCACGATCTTTTGAAAAATACTCACCTATTTTTTGTTCATAAAGTACTCATTGAACTTTTAATTTTTCAATCCGTGATTGATATTTAGAAATTTTTACTCGTAGGGCGAAAAATGACATGATTGAAGTACAAAAAGTGGTGATTGCTGTGATTGCATTAGTGTATAACAAATAATCATTTCAAGAATTAGGACCGAACAGCTTACTTCCTGAATAAATTTGTAAAGTACTTAATATTGACAGCACTAAAGCAACTAAAAGCACAATAATATTTAAAGAAACAAATCAAAAACTTCAAATAATGAGTCTTTTTTTCATTTTGCTTTCATAGTCTTTGATTATTTTTATCAATAGAGAATTATTCACCTTTTTCTCCCCTCAGTGTTTTAATAACTATATTTTTAACTTTTTCATTGCTTTTGTTTTTTTCTAATGCCATTATTTCTTCAATGTTGTATTGATATTGTTTTTGTTCAAAGTTAGCATCATAAATGTAAACGTTTTTCATAAACTCGATCGACTCATACATCTTTTTATATGTATAAGTTTTAGCATATGTTTTGTAAATACTTTGTACTATAGCAAGAATGAAAATCAAAATTGTGAAACTAGCAACAATAATTGAAATGGTTACATTAACTTCAGCTGCTTTATTAGTTTTAAGAATTTGTTGTCCTTTGTAAATTGCAAAAGAACAAATGGCAATAATTGTTAAGTTAATTAAAATTATTAAAAAGTTAAAAAAAGACTGAAAAAAACTCTGAAATTTGATTCTTTTTGAAATTTGTTTGATTTCACTATCAAAGTAAGCAATCAGTTTTTCATTGATTTCTGGTTTGTTCATGCCTTAATTATAACAACTAATAATTTAGCACTAAGCAATTTTGACTGCTAAAATGGTGCTATTTTTTGTTATAATAACTTTCAGAGGTTATATGAACAGGTTAAAAGAAACAGAAGAAAATATTTTCAAATACATTGTTGAAGCCTACATTGAAACTGGTCAACCGGTAGGTTCTAAATTTTTATGTGAAAGATATTCTCTAGATTGATCGCCAGCAACAATTAGAAATATCATGGCTAAGTTGGAGCAAATCAATTTCTTAGCAAAAAACCATACATCGAGTGGAAGAATTCCTTCAACTGAAGGTTTAGAATATTACGCCAAGTTTCTAGCCTACAATCCAGAAAAATATTTCAAAGATCATTTAGAAGATTTACTAGCAAAAAGAAGATTGTCAATCAATTGTACTGTCGAACAAGCAGCAAATGCAATTAGTGAGCTTGCAGGACTTACTTTAGTAACAGTATCAAACAATGCAAACGAAGTTTTGAAATCAATTCAGTTAACTGTTTTGAGCGAAAGTAGTGCAATCATTGTTCTAGTAACATCAACAGGAAGAGTGGAATCGAAATTATTTAATTTTGATAACAAATTAATTGACATTAATGATGTTAGAGTAGCGGTGCGCTTATTCAAAGATCGTTTAATAGATGTACCTTTAATTGAGCTAAATCAAAGAGCAAAATTACTAGCACCAATCTTAGCGGAGCAAGTTAAAAATTACGAGCAATTGCTGCAACAATTTGTTCGCGAAGTCTTGACATTTGAAGAAACTATCAAATCGCGTGTTTACAACAAGAATCAAATTATCCTTTCACGTGACATAAGTCGTGAACAAATTACTGAAATTTTTGATCTTATTGAAAATCACTCAATATGAGAAGCACTAGAACGCGATTTAGACGAAGAAAATTCAATTAAATTCAATATCAATGACCAAAACGTAAGTGTTATATCAAAAAAAATTAATTTCAACAACAGCGAAAATATTCGTGAAATTTCTATTGTTGGTTCAAATAGAATGAATTATGGTGAAGCAATAGAGGCTATGACCTTAGTAGAAAAATTATTGATGTATAAAAAGGAAAAATAATATGGAAATGAAACAAAAAGAGCAAAAAATACACAAAAAATCACACGAAAAATTGCTTTTAGAAAAATTTGACTCCCTTAACGTTGAGTTTGAAGTTGAAACAACTAAGGATAAAAACATTGAAAAACATACCAAAACAATTGTTTTTGGTTTTTATGAATTAGGCCAAAAAGTTGAAGAATTACTGCAAAGAGAAGCAAAGCACATCAAGTTAGATAAAATTTATAAAACAGAAGAAGATAACAAGGAAACAAAATATAAATTAGTTGTAAAAAAAATTTACAAAGCCAATTCATACACTAAAAAAGATCGTGAGCAAATTGAACAATTACGTCAAGCCTTATTAAAAAAACATCAAGAATTAGCCTTGGCGAATTTGCAAGTTTTAGAGCAAAAGAATATAAATGAAAAAAATGTTGAAGATTTTAAACGAAAAATAGAAGAATTTCAACAAAAAGCTAGTGAAGAATTAGCGGCTTTTAAAGCTAAAAATTATGATCATATGCAAAATGAAATGGCAGAAAATAAAAAATATGCTATTCAAGGCTTTGTTGAAGATATTCTATTACCTTTAGATAATATTGAAAAAGCGGCCTCAGCAGGATTAAATAGTCAAAATCCTGAAGTTCAAGCATACACGAAAGGTTTTGCAATGCTGCTAGGGCAAGTGGAAAATGTAATGCAAAATTATGGAATTAGTAAAATTATTCCACAAGTAGGTACTGATTTTGATCCTTATACACAACAAGTTTTTGAAACTCAAGATGCGGGACTGGAAAAAGAAAAAATCATCGCAGTTAAAAGCATTGGTTACAAACTACACGATAGAGTTATCAAGCCAGCATTAGTTGTTGTACAAAAATAACATCTATTCATTAGGCAAGGTTAATTTCTTGCCTAAAAATTTAAAAAAGAAAATTTAGCACTCTAATGTTGCAAGTGCTAAAAATATGGTAAAATATAGTTAGCTTATTGAATTAACAAAAAATTTAAGGAGTTTATTATGGCAAAAGAAATTATTTTAGGAATTGACTTAGGAACTACAAACTCAGTTGCAGCAATTATTGAAAACAAACAACCTAAAGTTTTAGAAAATCCTAATGGAAAAAGAACTACACCTTCAGTAGTAAGTTTTAAAAACGATGAAATTATTGTAGGAGAAGTGGCAAAAAGACAACTTGAAACTAACCCTAATGCAATTGCTTCTATTAAAAGATTAATGGGAACAAGTCAAAAAGTAAAAGCAAATGGAAAAGAATACACACCAGAACAAATTAGTGCAATGATTTTAAGTTACATTAAAGACTATGCAGAAAAAAAAGCTGGACAAACAATTAAAAAAGCAATTATTACTGTTCCTGCATACTTTGACAACGCACAACGTGAAGCAACTAAAAACGCAGGAAAAATTGCTGGTTTAGACGTTATCCGTATCATTAACGAACCAACTGCAGCAGCTTTAGCTTTCGGTCTTGATAAAGATAAACAAGAAAATCAAAAAGTTTTAGTATTCGACCTTGGAGGTGGAACATTTGACGTTAGTGTTCTAGAAATGGAAGAAGGAACATTTGAAGTTCTTTCAACATCAGGAGACAACCACTTAGGGGGGGACGATTGAGACCACAAAATTGTTAATTGAATGGTTGAAAAAATCAAATCAGAATACAACTATGATCCTTCAAATGACAAAATGGCTATGGCCCGCTTGAAAGAAGAAGCTGAAAAAGCAAAAATCACATTATCAGCATCACTAGTTGCTAACATCTCATTACCATTTTTAGCAGTTACATCAGAAGGGCCAATCAACGTTGAATTAGAACTAAGTAGATCAGAATTTGAAAAAATGACTCAAGATCTACTAGATAGAGTAAAAAAACCTATTTTAGATGCTCTAAAAGAAGCAAAAATTGAAGCCAAGGATCTTGATGAAGTTCTTTTAGTTGGTGGTTCAACTAGAATGCCAGCTGTGCAAGAATTAGTTGAAAGAGTTTTAGGTAAAAAACCTAATCATTCAGTTAACCCAGATGAAGTTGTTGCAATGGGTGCAGCAATCCAAGGTGGAGTTCTAGCTGGAGACATTGATGACATTCTATTATTAGATGTTACTCCGCTAACTTTAGGAATTGAAACCGAAGGTGGAATTGTTGCTCCTTTAATCCCACGTAACTCAAAAATTCCTGTTACAAAATCACAAGTTTTCTCAACTGCATCAGACAATCAAACTGCTGTTTCTATTGTTATCGTGCAAGGTGAAAGACAAATGGCTTATGACAACAAGATTTTAGGGCAATTTAATCTTGAGGGTATTGACCCAGCTCCTCGTGGAGTTCCACAAATCGAAGTAAGCTTTACAATTGATGTTAATGGAATTACCACTGTTACTGCTAAAGATAAGAAAACTAATAAAGAACAAACTATTACTATTCAAAATGCAAGTCAATTATCAAACGATGAAGTTGAAAAAATGGTTAAAGATGCTGAAGAACATCGTGAAGCTGACCAAAAACGTCGTGAAGAAGTTGAAACAAAAGTCCGTGCTGAATCAATGATTAATCAATTAGAAAAATCATTAGCAGAACAAGGTGACAAATTAAATAGTGATCAAAAAATCAAAGCAGAAGCAGAACTAAAAGAATTAAAAGATTTATATGAAGCAGGAAAATGAGCAGAATTAAAATCAAAAATTGATTTATTTGAAACACAAATGCGTCACTTCCAAGAACAAATGCAAGCAAGTGGAATGAAACCAGAAGACTTGGAAAATATGATGAATAACCAAAACAATGAACCTAAGGAAGAAAACTAATCCCTCAAGTTTATTAAATTATCTAAATGTGGCACTTGCCACATTTTTTTCAACAAATAATGTTATAAAATAACTAATTAGTAAGGAGTAAAAATGAGCAAAATTATCAAACCAGTTATTTTTAGCGACATGGATGGAACTTTATATGGCAAAGATTTTGTAATAAGTAAGGATACAAAACAAGATATTAATTTTGCAATTCATAGCTCGGAAGAAAACCTTAACCCAGGAGACTTCAATCTGGCGACAGGAAATCCTTATTTTGAACGGGTAGCAGAAGTGTGCCAACAATTAGGAGTAAGGTTTGCAATATGTTCATCCGGAGCGCAGATTTTTGATGTTCAAAATCAAGAATTTGTGTATGAAAGATACATAGATGTTGATAAAGTAAAACGAATTATCAATGTTATTAAAGAAAATAAGTGACCTACAACTTTTTTTAACTCGAACAAGTATTATTACTTGAATATATCGGATAATAATTTTCTTGATTATGTTACTGATTTTCACTTTACTAATAAAGAACAAAAAAGTATCATTTCAGAGTATAAAGATGAATCGCTAGAAGAGATTGTTAAAATTGAAATTTGAGCCGAAAGTTCTAAAGAACGTAACCAAATTGCTGAGTTATTGAGACCTATTTCTGAAGATGTAGTTGTTGGTAATTTTGTAGTAGAAGTAACACCAAATAATGTTTCAAAAGCTAGTGGTATTGAGTTTTTACAAAGCACCATTTATACGCAACATTCATTTGAAGATTTTATGGCTGTAGGCGACAGTGGAAACGATGTATCTATGCTTTCATTATGTGGTTTTTCTTATGCCATGGCGAATGGTGATAGTAAGATTAAAAAACTTGCTCATTTTCACACATCATCAGTTGAACAAAACGGACTTGGTGAAGCAATTATTGATTACTTGTACCGTTTTGATAACATAGTTAAAAAATTCTTACTCCACTAAAATAAAGCAATTTGACATCTGCAAGAGAATATTTTCTCTTGCTTTTTTTTATATAAAAAATGCAGTTTTACTTAATGTTTGACGCATAAAACACTCTTTTTGGGAAAATTACAAGTCGTTAAGACAATATAAAAATCTACTCAGCCATTGACTGAGTAGTCTGCAATTTTTATTTTAAATATTCTTTATATTTATTTATATTGTTGATATTAACACACAAATTGAATTCGTCATTGATATCAAGAGATCACAATAAACCGTAGAAATTAACTAAACATTTCAATCGATAGTATTCACTTCAATCAGTTACTTCTTCATAACAAGACAGTAAATATTTTTCTTGTTTGTCAGTCAAAAAAGCGTTGCTTGAAAAATATGCAAGGTCGAAATATTTTGTGTTAAAACACACATATTCTAAATCAATAAATTTTATTATTTCATCTTTTGTATAAATAATGTTTAAAGGATTTAGATCATTGTGGCTTACAACATTGCTATCAAGTAAATGAAAATTTTCTAATAATTTTTTCTTTAAGTTTTCATCTAATTCTTCAATTTTGGGATGATAATGATACTCGTGAAACCAAGTTTCGACCCTATCTGATACATTATTATGTTCAACATTGATATTCGAGTAATGCATTTGTTTTAAAGCTAAGGCTATCTTTTTCAATATCGTTGGACTGCTAATTTCAAAGATGGTATTTTTTATGAAATCACGAACTACAATTTTGTCATCTTCATAGACAACATTTGCGTTTCAAGGTTGATTGTTAAAAATCATATGATTGTTAAGATGATTGTATTCGTTGTATTTTTTAAACTGAATGAATTTATCATTTAGAACATAACTTTCGTTTGTTAGTCCGCCTTTTATCTGTTTTAAATTCGCATTGTTTTGTAACAAGTTAACATATGTTTGTTTGTAAGCATAGAATCTAAACTGTTCACATAAATACTCAAAATCAGTGAAATATTCTTCACTCATTCCAAAGCTTTCTTTTAAAAGTTCTTTGTCAAAACCATTTTGATACAAACTTAGTACATCAAAAGCTTCATTACATTTGCGCACTCATTCAAAATCCAGTAACACTATTTCATTGTTGTTTGTTAGCAAAATATTTTTGAGTGCAAGGTCACCATGTGATGTAACAAGTGTTTGGTCTTGATATTTTTTAACCAATCTTTTATATTTAGGATCTTCAATGTGATACACATCTCAGTCAAAAGTAGCAACATCAATGTTTTTGGTGTGAAATTGTTTGACTTTTTCAATTACCTTTTGTTGAATTTCAGTTGTTACTCTTACTTTGTCTAGCGTTTTACCTTCATATCATTTTTTTATTAGTATTCCTTCGTTGTAGTACAAAATGTCTTCCAGTTGACTGAAAACTTTGTTTTCATTTTCTCAATTAACAAAATCATTGCTAGGAATTCTTAACTGTACTGTTTGCCCTTTAAATATTGCTTTAAATGTTACATTATGAAAGCCTTGATAGAAAAATTCAATATTGTCTAATTGCTTTTTATTGATGAATTGTTTGAGAATTCCCTGATATTTAGGTGCTATTTGATACTCATTCAATAAATTATCCATGTAATAATTTTAACAATAAAAAAGTTGCTGCTGCAACTTTATAAAATGTACACCTCTATCAATCCTGGACTCTTTTCACTCTTTGATGTTTCCAATACTTTGAAGCTTACGTATTCTTCTCATTCATATCTATCATTTTTTCTAAGCTTGTGTTCTAATTTTGTTTCTAGTCACTGTTCTAATGAAAGATTCAGTTCATCATCCGACATTTCGTTGTCAATTTCCAATTGTTTGAATAATTGTTTCATTGTGATGTTTGCTTTAGCTCGAGAACGCTGTAAAGAAATTTCATAAATGTCTTCATCGTTGTCATACTCATCATATATTTCTCCAACTAATTCTTCCAAGATATCTTCTATTGTGATGATTCCTATCACTTCACTTGATGAATTGTTGGCAGTAACAAAGGCCATTTGTGCTCTATTTAGACGCATTTTTTCAAGCGCACTTGACAGCGACATGTTAGCAGTAACATTAGGTACCATTTTTAGATAATTAATTACTTTTCCACTTTTTTTATTGAAAATATCTTTTAAGTGAACAATTCCAATTAATTCACCATTTTTAACTACTGGTAAACGTGAATACTGAGTTTCTGCAAATAATTCAAAAGCATCAACAAGTGAAGCACTTGATTTGATAGTTTGTACGTTTTTCAGTCTGATGTAGTGAGTCGAAACTTTAGTTGAATCCAAGTCAAGTGCTTTTTGAGTAAGAATTGATTCTTTAGTTTCTAAAACCCCTTCCTCGCTGGCAATATCTAAAATAGATTTAATTTCTTCTTCTGAATTTGTTATCAGTGCTTTTTTACCGATTTTAGAAATTAAGAAAGTTAGTGGATAAGAAATGATGTATAAAAATTCAATGAAATAACAGAATATTTTTAAGTATCCAATAGGGTGTGATTTAGCAACAATTTTTGGTGTTATTTCACTAAAAACGACAATTAATGGGGTCATAACAGCAGTAGAAATTACTGGAATTAAGTTATTACCTGCCCCCATTCATATTCCTAAAATGAATGAGGTTAGTGTTGAGGCACCAATGTTAACAGCATTGTTAAATAATAACAAGGTACTCAATGTTTGGTTGAATTTATGATAGTGTTTTTGAATAATTTTTGCACCACGCACTTTCTTTTCCACTAACATATTAACTTTTGCTAAATTCAGTGATGTATAAGAAGTTTCTGCTCCTGAAATAATCCCTGAAATAGTCAACAATAATAACAAAATAACAAATAAAACGATTTGGATTGGTGTGGCAATAGTAGTACTTGTAGTAACACTAGTACTATTTGCTAAATTTACCAAAATCTGCTGGGAGTCTTCTAACATATATTTTCCTTTTTATATATAAATGTACTTAAAATTTTACTAAATTTCCTTTTAAATGTTTGAAGATAACTTACAAGAGATCCCACAATGATTTAAAGAAGCAAAAACTATGGGAAGAAAAATGCTTTTGAGTTATAATTGTATAAGTTTTTATTTTGAAAAATACTATAAATTCGCAAAAATAATGGACATTTAGGAGAAAAAAATGACACCGACTAAATTATGAGGGCTAGGTGGAATGCAAGAGATTGGAAAATCCACTTTAGCAATCGAACATGAAGATGTAATTTTCATTCTTGATTCAGGAATTAAATTCCATGATTCTTTCACTACAGGAATAAAGGGTTCAATTCCTGACTATACATATTTACACGATAACAACAAAAAAGTTCAAGGACTTTTCATTACCCATGGACATGAAGATCACATTGGGGGAGTTCCTTACTTAGTACAGCAAGTAGACGTTAAAAGAATTTTTGCACCAAGAATAGCTATTCAATACTTAAAACTAAAATTTAAAGATTTAAAACTAAAAGTAAACGTTGAATTCATTGAACTTACCGCAGATTTTGAATTCAAAATAGGCAATGTCAAAGTTGATACTTGAACAGCACAACACTCAATTCCAGATGCTTTCGGAATAAGATTTACTACCCCAAATGGTTCAATAATGTGTACTGGAGATTTCAGAATTGATTACACACCTATTGGTAATTTAACTGATTTCACTAAGCTGCATAAAATGGGTGCAGAAGGGCTAGACATTTTACTAAGTGACTCAACAAATGCAATGCGTCCAAATCACTCACCAAGTGAAAAAGACATTTTAAAAGACATTGAAGAGCATATGTTAAATGCAAAGAAAAAAATTATCGTTACTGCATTTGCTTCAAACTTAACAAGAATAAAAGCAATTATTGAATTAGGTTCGAAAATGAACAAAAAGGTTGTTGCTTTTGGACGCTCAATGGTTCAGGGTATTGATATTGGACGGCGTTTAGGTTATATAAATGCTCCTGATGAAGTTTTTATCGATAAAAAGAATATTTCGAAATATGATGATAATGAATTGTTGATTTTAACAACTGGATCACAAGGTGAAGAAATGGCAGGGCTTGCTAAAATGTCTTACCAAAAACACCCCCAAGTTACTATTAAAAATGGTGATGTAATTATTTTCTCTTCTTCACCAATTCCTGGAAATCGTTCAAAAATCGAGCTTTTGGTCAACCGTTTATATAAACTAGGAGCAATTATTAAAGAAAATGGTCCAGATGGTTACCTACATACATCAGGACATGCTTACAAAGATGAACATAAAACCATTTTCAATATTGTCAAACCCAAATACTTTATGCCTTACCATGGCGAGTATCGGATGAGTGTAGTACATGGTCACACTGCTATTGAATGTGGAGTTAAGCCAGAAAATGTTGTAGTTGCTAAATTGGGTGAAGTTTATGAACTAGTTAATCATGAACTAAAACTAAGTGACCAACGCATTTATACTGGTCCTGTGTTTATTGATGGTGAAGTTGTTTCAAAAGTTAACACTCAAATTTTAAAAGAAAGAATGGAATTGGCAGCTAATGGATTTGTGCATGTGATTTTAGCTATTAATAAAGAAAAAAATATTATTTTAGGGCGTCCAAGAGTTGTGTCTCGTGGAGCTTTCTATGTTAAAAACTCTGCTGATTTAATTGAAGAAAGTAAAAGGTTAGTTCACAGTGCTGTTTTATACACAATTAGAAACAAAAAAGACTGAACTGTGCCTGAAATTAAACAGTTGATAAAAGAT
The DNA here is from genome assembly GCF_053851695.1 of Mycoplasma sp. 4044. Classification (NCBI taxonomy): domain Bacteria; kingdom Bacillati; phylum Mycoplasmatota; class Mollicutes; order Mycoplasmatales; family Mycoplasmataceae; genus Mycoplasma; species Mycoplasma sp. 4044. Next base: position 458,857 of record NZ_JBSQBD010000001.1, read on the forward strand.
CGTTTGGAACCATTCTTCTACAAAGAAAAACGTCGTAATGTAGTGGTAATTTCAACAATTTTAATAGCTGATGAAACTGTAATGAAAGAAACGAAAAGTCCCGCTAAAAAACAAAGTAGTAAAAAAAGAGTTGAAGAAAAAATTGCTGTCAAAGCTAAAAGTTTAGAAAAAAAAGTGAAATTAGAAACCACTAAACCGAGAACCAAAAAGCAATTAGCTATTAACCAAGAAACTCAAGACTCAAAAGCATCAACAAAAATTGAGTTGAAAAACCAAAAACCAAAAACTACGAGAAGACCACGCAAAACAAATCAACCAAACACCACTAAAATTGAAAAAAGTACTCAGGAACAGGCATAATTTGACCTGTTCCTTTACTTTTTATTTCTCTTGTTTATAATTTAATTAGGACACTTTTTAAAAGTTTGTCTAATAAACAAAATTTGTAAGGAAGAAATGAAAAAAACACATAAAATGATACTTTCAGGTTTGGCACTTGCGAGTATTTTAAGCCCACTTTCAGCAGTTATGCTGTCTTGCCAAAACATTGAAAAAAGTAAGGATGGTGTTGATATCAATAAATTTGTTACAACTAAAATTTTCAATGATCTTTTAGAACAAACTAAAGGACGTTGAGCTGGAAACAAAAGCAACATTACAAACTACAACAGTGAAACGTTTGCAATTGATCAAGAGCAGTTGACAAATAAAAACTTGAAAAGGTTGTACCCTTTGGATGCTGATGTAAAAGAAGATAAAAACTATGGTAGTTTGCACGCTTATGAATACATCAAGCAACAAGTTATTAATCTAGGATACACTGACCATACTCCAGAATTTTCATACCCAAATCAAAGCGTAATTTCAGTTTCTAAAGATGAATCAACAAGCAAAGAAGTTGCAACTTGAACATTAGGTCAAGATACAAGTGAATCGCAACTATCTGACAAAACTTGAATTGTTTACAACAACTCTTTAGAGCAAAGAAATAGATATCATGATTTAATGAAAAAAGATGGATTAGTTTCACAAGGTTTCTTGTTCCACACTTCAAAGACATATAACAACCTTGGAACAAATCTTATTGTAACAGTTAACCCAAGTTCTAAAAACTTTGAAGCAGGAACTGAACCAAAAGATTTCTATATTGCTTCACACTATGACTCAACAGCTCAAGGACCTAACAAGAGTTCTTGAGGAGCGACTGATAATGCAACTTCAGTTGCAGTAAATTTAGCGCTTCTGAAATATTACTCAGATGAAAAAAATCGTGAAGACTTAGGAGTTAGATTGCACTTTGTTTTTGTCGATGCTGAGGAATTAGGAAAACTAGGTTCTTATGCATTTGTTAAACAATTTTTAAGTAGTTCAGATAACAACAAAAATAGTATGAAAGATAATTCCGTTGGAATGATAAATCTTGATACTGTTGCCGGTGGAGATGTATTGTATGTTCACTCACCAGATGCTAAAATGTTTTACTCAAATACAGATAGCACAATTAGAGATCAATTACATGCCATTTCAAGAGCAAAAAGCTTACTCGCTAATAGACCAGATTATCTATTAGAAATTCACCCATACTACACTGCAGGTGAATATAAACCAGGACAGACTGGTGATTGATCTGATCATGCCCCGTTTTGTACTGAAGTAGTTATCCCTGTCGCTTACATAGAAGCAACAAACTTCGCTATTAAATCAAATTATGGTTCTTTTGATGGATATTCGCAAGTAACTAATCCGAAAGCTTGAATTACTAAAGATGGAAAAAACGTTGAGCTAGTAAAAAGTAAATTAAATGGTTCAATAGTTGATGTTTATGATCTACCAGAAGGAATAAAAAGAGAAGATATGGTAGTTGCTGGTAACATTTGACACTCAGACTTAGACCGTTTAGACTGAGTTCAAGCAAACATTGGTAACAAACTATACGAGCAAATGAATGTTGTTTATGAACTATTGATTGACTACTTTAAAATCATTAGTGTTAAAGATAATGAAGGTAAGGTTGTCAACTTACTAATTTAGCACCAAAATCACTCATGCTACTGACAAGAATTTAGTTAGTCAGCACTGAGTGTTTTTTTTTTTTTTTTTAAAAGTTTCTTGTTCAAATTAATTGAAAGTTATTGTTTTGAGGATTTTTTTGACTTTTGCGTTTAAAAGTTTGTGCAAAAAATCGAGAATAAAAACAAAAAGACTTATTTATGAGAACAAAAAGGACAAAAAGAAGGTCATATTGCAACTTTTTTGCACCAATTTGTTTTTTTTTTTTTTTTTGATATACTTCAAAAACTTTTTTACACATCATCTCTAAAAGTCTAAGGAATTTAATGAAGAAAACTAAAAAAATGGCAATCATCCTATCGATACTAAGCACACTAGTTATAGGAGGTTCTGTTGCTTATGTGATAGCATCACGTTCGCATCAAAAAACAAGTGCTTTAAACACAAAAAATTTAGATAAAACATTGCAAGAAGTTGCAATCTTTTTAACAGAAAATAACTCTAACAATGAATACCAAGAATTGAATCAAAAATATGAATCAGTAATCCAATCAAAGAATAGTTATACAAATCAAAGTCAGATTGAAAAAGATAACAATGATTTAACAGACTTACTAGCCAAAGCAAAAGAGAATCTAGCCTACAGAACAGAGCTAAGAGAAAAACAAAAGCAAGCAGTTTTGCAACCTATTGAAGAAAACACAAAAGTAGTGACTGAAATTGACAATTTCATAAAAGATAATCAAAACAATCTTTCAGAAGAAGAAAAACAACAGCTAACTGATTTCATAACAAAAAATAAAAATGACATAGCAAAAGCCAGTGAAAATAATGATGCTGACAAAATTCAGGAATTAACTAAAGAATTAAACGATAAATTGTCCAATGTTAAGTCACAAATGACTCAAAATAAAGAAGTTGCTAAAGAACAATCACGCAGTAAATCATCAAAAGCAAGCGAATTGATTGAAAAATTAGATGAAAATCAAAAAGAACAATATTCTAACTCTATTGAGTCAAATACAGCTTCTGACAATGATAATTTAAAGGCTATTATTGAAAAAAATAAAGATTTAGACAAAATTATCAGTGATATTAACAATCAAATTATTGAAAATACTCAAACAAAAGAAGCAAACGATGCTTCTCAACAACAAGCACAAAATTTATTAGAGTCATTATCTAACAACACTGACGTTGATACTCATTCACTAAAACAAAAACTACAAGAAGCTATCGAAAAAAATAATAGTGATTTTGTTAACTCGTCAACTACTGAAAATAAAAAACAAGCTACTAACAATTTAAACACTGAGATTGAAAAAATTCAAAAAGAATTTGAAAGCTTGAAACATCGAAAAGCTGTTGGTGATGCAAACAAACTTATTGATTCATTGAGTAATTCTGATACAGACTCAAATCTAAAGAATAAATTACAAGATATATTGAAAAATAATTCAGTTGCAAGCGACGGTTCAACAAGTAATTTAGAAGACATAACCAAGAAAATTAATAAAGCAATCGAAGAAATTAAAAACATTCAAAACCAAGAGTTACAAGAAGCTAAAAATAATTTAGAAAAGTCACTAGATAAGGCTCAAGAAACGCTTAAATTTTTGGAAGAACTTAATAAGCAAAAACCAAGTAATGCACTGAGTGAAAACATTGAAAAACTGAAGAAAGCCTTGCAAGATCAAAACACAGTTGATGCAAAGAACAAGCAAGCATTAACAACACTAAACAATGCTATTAATCAAGCTGTTGAAGATGCTAATAACGAAGTCAAAGACTTGCAACAACTAGCAAAATCTAACTATGATAAGCTCCTAACTAGCGTTAAAGAGTTAAGAAAAAATAGCACTGATGAAAATTTAAATGCATACCTAGACAAAGTAATTGAAGACAATTCAAATCTAAATAACCCAACTACATTGACATATAACAAGGCTATTGAAAATCTAGAAAATGCTAGTGCTAGAGCACAACAAGCTAAAGGCTTTAATACTGAAAAAGACACCATTTTAGACTGAATTGATGCGAATAGCTCTAGTGTTGATCCTAAACTTATAACTGACCTAAAAGACAAATTAAAAGACATTAGTAAAAATTTTGATAACAATTTCAATAATCAAAACTCAAAAGCTAGTGATTTAAGTAATCAGGTTCAAGCATTAAAAGATGCACTTAACAAAGCAAAACTTGAGAACAAAAAGAATGAACTGGATAATCTACAGTCAAAAGTAAACAATGAGTTAAAAGATAATGATAATGATCCAAAAATCAAAGCAATAAAAGACGAGTATGACAAGCTGTTAGAAAAAGTGAGAAATTTAAACACTGAGTCACAAATAAGTGATGAAACAGTTAAACAACTTGAAGAAACTACTGACAAATTAAAACAACAATTAGCCAAAAGTTTAGAGCAACAAAAAGGTAATGATCTGATTGCAAAAGCTAAACAACTACTTGATGGCAATAGTAGTCTAAATCAACCAAAAGCAAAAAAAGAACTAAGTCAAAAATTAGGTACTTTAAAACAAAAAATCGAAAACAACGAAATTAGTCAGGAAGACTTAGGAAAAGCAGTCGAAGATCTTAATAAAGCCATTGATGATGCACAAAAAACTAACAGTGACTTAAATTTAAAAGACAAGATTGAAGAAACAAACAAAGTATTAGAAAATCTTCCTGAAGAATATAAAACAAAACTAAAAGAAAAAATAAAAGAAGTACAAAATGGTACAAAACTTGAAGATTTAGATAAAGATCAAATTGATAAGTTATTAAATGATTTAGATCAAAGTCTTAACAAAGCAAAAGTTGATAATAGTAAAGAAATTCTTGACAAAGAGTTAGAAAAAATCAACCAGCTGACTGAAAATAACGCAGAATTAAATCAAAAAGCGAAAGAATTAGCAGACAAAGCTAAAAAATTGGCTTCACAAGATAGTATAAGCGATGCTGAAATTAAAAAGTTGGAAGAGGAAATAAAAGAATTAGATCACGACATTGATAAGCAAAAAGGCAAAGAACTAATAAAAGATATTGAAGACTTTGTCAACAGCCCTTCAAGTAACCAAAATCCTAAGACTGAAATGACTAAATTGCTAGATGAAGCAAAAGATTCTATTGAAAGCAGTAAAACTTCTCCTGAAGAATTGAAACAAAAACTTCAAGATTTAAAAAATGCATATACTAATGCTCAAAATGAGAATGCCAATATAAATCTAAAACAAAAAATTAGCGATGTTGAAGCGTGACTAAACATAAATTCTGTTGAAAACAATCGTTTAGTAAATAGTCCTTCTAATTCTTCTGGTATTCTAAAATCTTCACTAACTAGCTTAAACAGCGCCCTATCGGATGCAAAGGTTAAAAGCAATTCGAACGAACTTAATAAAGATGACTTTGACACAATAACAGAAGATTTAGATGCTAAATTAAAGAGAGTAAGACTTGCAAAAATTATTGAAAGCATTAATGTAGAGAACAATGCTTCATTGAATAAATATGTAGAAAAAGCGAAACAACAAGGTTACTTGACTGAAGTATCTTCAATTTCAGAAAATTCAAAACAATTAATAAATGAAGCGCAAATAGATACATCACAAGTAGTAAATTTGGAAAACCGTTTGGACGCATATAACTTGAATATTGCTAAAGAAGGAATGAAATATTACTCAAATAAAGTACAAAATTTCGCAAATCAACCTTCGACAATGCAAGAAATTAAGTCAAAAGCTAATGCTTTGGTGCAAGAGTTAAACGATGCAATTGGTAAAGAAAATATCAATGTAAGTGAAGCTAAACAGTGAATAGGTGATGCAGATGCAAGACTAAATAATCTTGAAGATGAAAATAAGAACATATTAAAAAATAAGATAACTAACCTAGAAACTCAGGTAAGCAGCTGATTATCACAAAACGCTGCACAACAAAACTTAACAACAACACAAAAAGCACTCAAAGATCAGCTAAATTCTACTCAGTCTGCTAAGAACTCTAATTCAGCAGCAACAATGTTTGAATCACACCAAAATTTAAGTGAGAAATTTGAAGCAGCTAAGATTGAACTTATTAAAAACAATGCTACACTAGTAAAAACTAATTTGGAAACAACATTAAGCGAAACTAATTCGTTACTGAAAAAAGTTAATAATGATTTTGCGTCTCAAGATATACCAGAAAAAACAAATCTAGCAAATATTAGAAATGAAGTGACTCAAGCAATAAGTGAAGCAAGTTACTTAATTAACTCAGATTCGCCTTCAAAAGAAAAAGTTGATGTACTAACAGCAAAAGCTAAAAATTTTGCAAATTCTAAACTAAAAGAAGAACAAAGATTAAACAATCGTTTATCGTTAAAAAACACTATTGCAAGTATAGATGGCCCAAATGATCCTAAACTGACTGAATTTATAAATAATATGTCATCTAAATATACTGAAAAGCTAAATGATCCAAATACGCCTTTAAGCGAATTAAAAGACATAGCTAATAAGCTGAATAATATTAATAATATAGTTTCTGCTAAGAATACATACAATAAACAAGCTAATGCCATTTTATATTATGCGAATAAATATCCTGGTGCAGCTTATGTATCTGATGTTAAATGAATGTTAGCAAAATATAATCCTATGGCTAATGAACAACTAAGAGAAGATGGAAACCCTGGACTCATTTGATCGTACAAGAGCAAATTTTTCCATGCCTTGCCTGCTATAAATTGAGCAAATAAAGAAGGATTCTGAGTAGCGGACGCTTTATTATGAGAGCTAAGACAAAATGGATCACCATATACACAAGAATTAATTGAAGCCATTGAAAATGCAAACCACTTAGATGGAAAAGATATAAATGAAACTAATGTCAAAGAACCGGTAAACAAATTGCAAAGAGAAATTGAAAGAATCAAACAATTGGAACAAGAGCGTCAGGAAAAATTGAAAACCAGTGAGCAAAGCTAGATAGCAAAAACATTCAAAAAAACAAATAAACTCTTTTTACTCCACTAATGTGGAGTTTTTTATGCTTTTGGCCAGTTTATAACTCTAAACAAGACACAAAAAAAGACAAGAAATTCTTGCCTTTCATTATGGAAATTAGATCAGTTGGTCAAAAATGTCTTCACCGGTTTCTAGTAATGGACAATCAAAGTTACGAGCAACAATGTTTCCGGCTGTTCCTAAACCCATCAGTGGTTGTTTGAAAGCATGTGGTTTTGTGAAAGATTTCGAAAATACTGTCAATGGTAACGCTTCACGTGTATGATCACTTCCTGGTCAAGTAGGATCATTTCCATGGTCTGAAGTCATAATTAATAAGTCATCTTCTCGCATTGCATTTATTAGTTTTGTTAGTTTAATGTCAAGACGTGAAATGTTTTCACTGTATCCAATAGGATTACGACGGTGTCCGTAGTGGCTATCAAATTGAACTAAGTTGACAAAAACAAATTGATTAGTCGAATCAGAAGAAGCAATGTCGATAGCGATATCCATATTTTCATCGTCACTTGCAGGTCCATAAATTGTTTGGATTCCTACTCCTGAAAAAATATCTTTAATTTTTCCAACTCCAATAGTTTCAACACCTTTTGCTTGTAAATCCTCTAGTAAAGTTCTCTTCGGTGGCACGTTAGCGTAGTCGTGGCGGTTAAATGTACGAGTAAAGTCACCATTTTGTCCGATGTATGGGCGACTGATAACTCTTGCTACATTTCATTCTGGTCTAGATGAACAAATTTCTCTTGCTTTTTTAGCATATTCATTTAGTTTGTCTAGTCCTAATGCTTCTTCGTGCCCACAAATTTGCAATGTTGAGTCAGCTGATGTATAAACAATAATCTCTCCAGTTTCCATTGATCTTTGACCTAATTCTTTTAAAATTACTGTTCCACTTTCTGCTCTGTTACCAATAAGCTTACGATTATCTCAAGCTTTTGATAACGCTTCTAGCATTTCTTTTGGAAATCCATTTTCAAGAAACTGAGGACTTGGGGTTTTAGTCAAAATTCCCATCATTTCTCAGTGTCCTGTCAGTGTATCTTTTCCATTTGAAAGTTCATGGATTCTTCCAACATATGCTAGCGGTTTTTTATTTCTTGGCACGTGTCCTGCCATTTTTGCAACTTCAGTAATTCCTAGTTTATATCATGTAGGAATTTTGTAAGGTAAGACTTCTGAGGCGTGTAAAAATGAGTTAGCCCCCTTGTCTCCAAATTCTTCTTGACGTGGTTCAGGACCAATTCCTAGTCCATCAGTTACCAACATAAATATACGTTTAAATTTAGGCATTTTATCTCCTTTGTACTCCTTAATTTTATTACACATTTTTCACAATTATGATATATGGGGTAAAATTTTAATACTAAGCAAAAAGAATGAAATAAGGAGAAATTAAAGACAATGCAAAAAACCAAAATTGTAGCCACAATTGGCCCTTCAAGTGATAATTTAGAAACCATGAAATCGCTGCTTTCAAATGGTATAACTTGTGTCAGAGCAAACTTTAGCCATGGAAGCGGACAAGACCACAAACACAAATTTGATTTAGCTCGTCAAGCAAGTGATGAGTTAGGAGTCAACGTATCTTTAATGCTTGATACTAAAGGTCCTGAAATCAGAATAGGAAAAATGTTAGATGATATTCAACCTATTCAAAAAGATCAAACATTGGAACTTGTGTGTGATCCTAGTCAATACAAAGAAATGGTAGGAAACAGTCAAAGAGTTTGTGTCTCTTATGAAATGCATAAAGACTTAAAAGTGGGTGACACAGTTCTATTAGATGATGGTAAATTACAAACTAAAGTAATTAAAATTGAAAATAGTTCAGTATTTGTCAAAGCAAATAATAGCCACAATCTAAAAACTAACAAGAGAATCAACATTCCTGGAGTTGAATTTTCACTACCATTTATGTCACAAAAAGATCGTGATGACGTCTTATTTGGTATTGAGTATGGTGTTGACATTATCGCTGCAAGTTTTGTTAATAATAAAGAAAACTTGATTGAACTAAGAAATTACATGCACAAACATGGTGGAGATAATATTCAAATTTGTTCAAAAATTGAGTCTCAAAGTGGAGTTAACAATATTGATGAAATAATTGAACACAGTGATTCAATCATGGTTGCACGTGGAGACTTAGGATTAGAAATTCCTTTTTACGAAGTTCCTAGAGTTGAAAAAATGATTATTAAAAAATGTTTAAAAGCCAAAAAACCAGTTATTGTTGCTACTCAGATGCTAGACTCAATGGAAAAAAATCCATTACCTACAAGAGCTGAAGTAACAGATATTTATTGAGCTAATGAACTGGGTGCAGATTCAACAATGTTAAGTGGCGAAACTGCAAGTGGAAACTTCCCATTAGAAGCAGTGAAAGTAATGCATAAAGTAAATCAATCAGCAAATGAAGATATTTTACACTGTCCTACTAAATTCAAAAATTACATTACTAAAATCTTTAACTATGCTGATGAATCTGAAAAATGAGCTTATGATATGGCTCTAGAACTATTTAACGATGAAAGTAAATACCTTGTTGTTTTCTTACAAAACGATATTAACAAGCTTAAAACCTTAGCTAAATATCGTCCAAAACAAGAAATGATTGTTTTCGTAAACGACGAAAAACTTAAAACAAGATTCGGAATTGATTACAACATCAACATTCAAAAACAACTTCTTTCGTACGATGAGTTCAAAAAGTCAGGATTTTCTTCAGAAAAACTAAAAAATTCAATTTTTACTGAAAAAAATAGCAAAATTTTAACTTTTTAGTTCTATAATGGTTTTATAAAAAAACAAATTAAGGAGCTAATATGGGATCATGCTGTAAAGAAAAAACAGCTTGCAAATGCAAATGTGAAAACAAAGAAACCCAATGCAATTGCAAAGTTGACCAAAAATGTAGCTGCAAAGAAAAATGCAACTGCTAATTGTAGAGAAATAGACAGGTTCTTGCCTGTCTATTTTTCTAATTACTTTTGTGTGTTTAAAAAAGTTTCAATTTCTTCTTTGGCAGCTTTAATATAAGCTCCTGGCAATTTTGAGCGACCCAACAATTTTCCACCAAAGTAACGAACAACAAAAACTGCCAAGTTTTCAACATTTTTAAGCTGTAATAAATTCAATAAAGGCAATCCTGCTGAGTTTTTTGGTTCGCCATCATCAAAACCTTTTTCGCTCATTGAACCATCATTGTTTTTAATTCGATATGCATAACAAACGTGACGACAACGTTTGTGTTCTTTATACAGTTGTGCATAATAGTTGTGAATTTGGTTTTCGTTACTAACAGAATAAACATATGCCAAAAAACGAGATTTTTTTATTTCAATTTCATACATACTCAATCTTTTTAATTATAAAGAAATCAACTTGCTAATTGTATAATTGAAGAATGTTAAAAATTGAAGTTAAATACAGCGACAGAATAGACAAATACATTACAAATAATAGTGAAATTACGCGTAACGATGCGCAAGCTTTAATCAATGAAGGGGCAGTTAGCGTCGATGGTCAAAAAGTGAACAAAAATAAATTCATTGTCAATGAAGGACAAGTAATTGAGATTGAAAAATTGATTGATAAACAGGTAAAAATTGAGCCCCAAAATATTGGGATCAATATTGTTTATGAAGATGACAAATTGTTAGTTATTAATAAAAAAAGTGGGATGGTAACTCACCCTGCACCAGGAAATTACAAAGATACTTTAGTTAATGCTTTAATGTATCATTTCAAAAATAATTTGAGTAATGAAAATGGTTTAAACCGCCTTGGGATTGTACACCGTTTAGATAAAGATACAAGTGGACTTTTGTTAGTTGCTAAGGATAATGAAACTCACCGTTTTTTAGCAAAACAACTAAAAGATCACAAAATAAATCGCCGCTATCTTGCGATTGTCGATGGAATTATTGAAAATAAAATCACAAATATTGATTTACCTATTGGAAGAGATCCTAAAAATCGCCAAAAAATGGCTGTAACCAAAACTAATTCCAAAGAAGCACAAACAAAAGTAACTGTTTTGGACTATGTGAAAATCAAAGATAAAGATAAAACTCTTATTGAATGTGAGCTAAAAACTGGAAGAACACACCAAATTAGAGTTCACCTTTCTTACATAGGACACCCAGTTTATGGTGATCCTGTTTATGGAAAGGATGTAGATGATTTCAAACAAAGATTACATGCCTACAAAATAAGCTTTACTCATCCTAATGGCAACTACATGGAATTTGAAATTGAAATGCCTTGAAAAATGGATAAAGATATTCGCTTAAAAGGATATGATCAGTAATTTAGCAATTTAAGCCTTAGAGTGCTAAATGTGCTATAATTTTATTAATTGATAGGGGGTAAAATGTTTCCACTAATGCCGAAACCACCAACCAAAGAAGAATTGATGCGTGATGAAAAAGCAAAATTCAGACCTTGATTCATTTGAACTGGGATATTGCTATTCTTCTTCTTAGCTTCGACCATTGCCAACTTTGTAATTTCAATCATTCGCAGAAATTTCTATATAACTGCTTTTGATAGTCTATTAAGACAAGCGAATGCTGATGCTGACCAAAGTAGAATAACTGCCACTGCAGTTCAAGAAGCAAATGTAATTATTATTTACCAAACTGTATTTTTATTAGTTACCTTAGCTCTATCAACAATATTTGTAATCAACTTTTTTAGAGCTTTAAAAGATAAGGATTATGGCAAATTTAATCCAACAATGATTAGCTATTCAATCCTAGTTATAGGTTTCATTTTCTTTAGTCAGTACTCAATGTATTCACGTTTACAGACTTTGGGATCACAAGACTGAGTAGCCATTATTTCAATTTGCGAAATTATTTACTTTGTTGCTTGATGAATATTCTTCTGAAGAAAATGTCTGAATGTGATTCGTCAATTCAAAATGTATGAATTATGACAAAAACAACAAGAACTACAAGAAACTATGTTGCAAGGAATGAAAAATCAAAATGGACAATTCCCATTTTTCCCATTTGCACCGTCACAAGACAACGGAGAATCTAAACAACCACAATTTGAAAATAACACTGAACCACACACAGTTGCTCCTGAAAATAATAAGTCAGTGACAATGGATGAAAAAGAAAAAGAAATTTTTGACAAATACCCACAAGTGAAAGATTCAAAATATTGATCTTCATTAAAATCATTAACACGTGAGCAAATGCTAACAATGGCTCACCGCTTAAATATTTTTGAACCAGAAAATTTGTCAGATCTAGAATTAAAAGCAAAAATTACTATGATTTACATTGAAAAAGAAACAACAAAAAGCGAGGCTAACTAATGCTGTTTTTAAGTGAAGAAACTGCTAATACAACTCAAGAAGTAGCAACTAAAGAAAACAATAACAATTTAGCACAATTAGTAGTAGTTTTAGCATTGATAATTTCTGCTTGAATGGCATTTAAAATTGTGTCGTATTTTAAAAAAAGCTTGCAAATTTATCAAGCTGTACAAGGTGAAAAATTAAGAATAAAACACACATATGGACTAAAGAAAAACTTTAATATGTGAGTTTCTCCTGTTATAGCTTTTGCATTATTATTAGCAATTTTCATAGCAGGAATTGTGTTCTTGGCAATTGAATTGACCAAAAAGGAGCATAATTCAACATTATTAATTCTTTATAGTGTGTGAGCAGTAGTTTCAGTTGGAATAATTCTGGCCACTTCGCTATCAATGTTATTAATTTATAGAAAAGTGTACAGTTCTGAACTTTACCAAAATAAAAATTGATCTTCAATATTGAAGGGTGACTTAACAAGAGCATATGGTAATAATGAATATGTTGAAATTACTTTAGATGAAGAAGGGTTGAAAACTAAAAATTCAATGCTTTACAAAGCTCTTAGTCAAAGAATAGATCAATATAGATTGCTAGGTTCTAAATCTGTTCTAGAACAGTACAAAACAGTATTAGACATCAATTTTGTCGCAGAGTATTTACCACACTATGTTTCTGAATACACACTTTATGGAAATGTATTTAACCCAACAAGTGTTGATGACGAACAAAACATAGAGCCGTCAACACAAGATCCAAGCATTAGAGAACAAATCGCGTGAATGAATGCAATTGACAATAAATTTAGTGCTAAGAAAGATTTTGAACAATCAAAAGCAAATTTAGTGTCTGAGCAACCAAGATCGTCGCAAACTAGAAAAATTCAAAAAGCTAATCTTTATTTCATTAATACCAATGAATTTATGTGACTATCGTCAGAACCGTTTACAAAAATTAACGTTTTAGTAAATAACGAAAGACAAGCATTAAGAGTGCATGAATTACTAAAATTAATTAGTATTAATGCTTGAATTAAACTTAAAAACAATCTTTAATTTCTAAGGCAAACTAGCTAGTCTGGTTTGCTTTTAATTTAGCCCCAAAACAAAATAAAAAATTTTTTAGCACACCGGTTAAGTTGTTGTATAATTATGAATATTTTTAATTTCAATCAAAACAAAAATCATATAGAAAGGACACGATATGCCAACAATTAGTCAACTTATCACTAATGGTCGTAAAGATAAAGTTGTTAAACCAAAAGCACCTGCATTGCTATTGTCATACAACTCTTTACTAAAAAAAGATAAGAAAATTCCGGCACCATTCAAACGTGGTGTGTGTACTCGTGTTGGGACAATGACACCTAAAAAACCTAACTCAGCTACACGTAAATATGCTCGGGTAAGACTTTCAAACGGAATGGAAGTTACAGCCTACATCCCAGGAGAAGGACACAACCTACAAGAACACTCTGTAGTACTAATCAGAGGGGGAAAAGTTAAAGACCTACCTGGAGTTCGTTACACAATCGTTCGTGGAACACAAGATACAGCAGGAGTTAACAACCGTAAACAAGGACGTTCAAGATACGGTGCTAAAAGACCTAAAGCAGCAAAATAATTTAGTACATTTTTGAAATAAGATATTAATACTTACATTTATTAAAAGGAGAAATCATGTCAAGAAAACGCCAAGCGCCAGTTCGTGATGTTTTAGCAGATCCAATTTTTAACTCAAAAATAATTACTAAATTAATTAATGGAATTATGCTTGATGGTAAAAAATCAATCGCTGAAAATATCTTGTACTCTGCATTTGAAATTGTTAAAGAAAAAACTCAAAAAGACCCAATGGAAGTTTTCAACCAAGCTATTGAAAACATTACTCCACAATTAGAAATTAGATCACGTAGAATTGGTGGAAGTAACTACCAAGTTCCAGTTGAAGTTAGTGCACGTAGAAAACAAACTTTAGCACTACGTTGATTAATCCAATATTCTCGTCTAAGAAGTGAAAAAACAATGGATTTACGTTTAGCAAATGAAATTATTGATGCATCAAACAAAGTTGGTGGATCAATCAAAAAACGTGAAGACACACACAAAATGGCAGAGTCAAACAAAGCCTTTGCTCACTTTAGATGATAATTTTTTAAGGTTAAGTTACTATGGGAAGATCAGTTCGCTTAGAAGACTACCGTAATATTGGAATCATGGCTCACATTGATGCCGGAAAAACAACAACAACAGAACGTATTCTATTCCACACAGGAAAAATTCACAAAATTGGTGAAACTCACGAAGGGGAAAGCCAAATGGACTGAATGATCCAAGAACAAGAACGTGGAATTACCATTACATCAGCTGCTACAACAGCTTTCTGAAAAGGAAAAAGAATTAACATCATTGATACACCAGGACACGTTGACTTTACAGTCGAAGTAGAACGTTCACTTCGTGTACTTGATGGTGCCGTAGCTGTTCTAGATGCTCAAAGTGGGGTTGAACCTCAAACTGAAACAGTATGAAGACAAGCTACAACATACAAAGTTCCTCGTATCGTTTTCGTTAACAAAATGGATAAAGCTGGAGCAAGTTTCAAAGATTCAGTTGCCTCAGTTAGAAGTCGTTTAAACGGAAACTGTCACGCAATCCAATTGAACATTGGAGAAGAGTCACAATTCAATGGAATCGTTGACTTAGTAGAAATGCGTGCTTATGAATTCGATGGGCAACCTGAAGAAAACATGAAGGATATTGCTATTCCTGAACACCTAGTTGAAGAAGCACAAATCATGCGTCAAGAATTAGTTGAAGCTGTTAGTGACTTCGATGAAGAATTAATGATGATGGCGCTAGAAGGAGAAGAAATTAGTGCTGAAAGATTGAAACAAGGTATCCGTAAAGCTACCTTAACATCAGAATTCTTCCCAGCAGTTTGTGGAACCGCTTTCAAAAACAAAGGTGTTAAATTAATGATTGATGCTGCTGTTGATTATCTACCTTCACCAGTAGATATTCCAGCAATCAAAGGTCACCTAGGGGATGAAGAAATTTCAGTGCACCCTTCAGATGATGAACCTTTTGCAGCACTAGCATTTAAAGTTATGAACGACCCTTATGTTGGAAACTTAACTTTCTTCCGTGTTTATGCCGGAGTTCTAGAAAAAGGAAGTTACGTTAAAAACTCAACAAAAGATCAAAAAGAAAGAATTAGCCGTATTCTACAAATGCATGCTAACTCTCGTGAAGACATCAATGAAGTTAGAACAGGAGACATTGCAGCTGCTGTTGGTCTAAAATCGACAACAACTGGAGATACTCTAATCGCTGAAAAATCAGCTGACATTGTTCTAGAAAAAATGGAATTCCCAGAACCAGTTATTTCTCAAGCTCTAGAACCTGCTTCAAAAGCCGCTACTGAAAAACTTTCACTATCATTGCAAAGACTTTCAGCAGAAGACCCAACCTTCAGAACATATACTGATGAAGAAACAGGACAAACAATTATCGCTGGAATGGGAGAATTGCACCTAGATATCATTGTTGACCGTCTAAGAAGAGAATTTGGAGTAGACGTAAACGTTGGAGCACCTCAAGTTTCATACCGTGAAACAATTACTAAAACAGCAGATGTTGAAGGAATTCACAAGAAACAATCTGGAGGAAAAGGACAATACGGACACGTATGAATTAAATATGAACCTAACCCAGATGGTGGATTTGAATTTGTTGACAAAATTGTTGGAGGAAAAATTCCAAAAGAATACATCAAATCAATCCAAAAAGGTCTTGTTGAAAAAATGGAAATTGGTATTCTTGCAGGATACCCAATGATTGACATTAAAGCAACACTATTTGATGGATCATACCATGAAGTCGACTCTTCAGAATTAGCTTACAAAATTGCTGCATCTAAATCACTAACCAAAGGAAAAGAATTATTAGGAACTGTTCTACTAGAACCAATCATGGACGTTGCTGTTACTGTTCCTGAAGATTACTTTGGAGACATCATGGGAGATATTTCACGTCGTCGTGGACAAGTTCGTGGAGACGAAACACGTAGTGATGGAGTTCACATCATTAAAGCATTCATTCCACTAAGTGAAATGTTTGGTTATGCAACCGACTTGCGTTCAATGACAGCTGGACGTGGAAACTACCAAATGTGATTTGACCACTACGAAAAAATGCCTAAAAACTTATCTGATGAAATCATCAAAAAACGTGGTGGAAAAGTTAAAGTTGAAGAAGACTAATTATCTAAAAAAGCAAGCCAATAATAAGCTTGCTTTTATTTTGTTAAAATTTCTTAAGGTATTACATCATGAAATTACTTAAAATTCTTAGATTTAAAAAAAACATTTCTCGTGTCAAAAATCACTCTGAATGTAAGAGACTTTTATACGATAATATTAATTTAATAACCTTTGTTTATACGAACACGAGAAGAAACAAACCACAGTTCAAAAATGCATTTTATGCTTTATTTGAAGTTGTTTTACTGACTACATTTATTGGTGTCATTGCGTTGCCTTTTTTCAGTATTTATAATCTAGCTGTAAAACAAGAACCTAATAAAATGTATTATTTATGGATTTTTGTGGCTGCAAGTATATTGGCATTTGTTTCACTGCTGATAGTAAAAATAATCCAGATTATTTTCATCAATCATATGCACAAATTGTCCGAAATTATTCGTACCTTTTTGAAAAATGAAAAATTAGATAACAATGAAAATGTTATTCTAAACCAAATTGTTAATGAAAGATTAAACGTCTTTAAACTTGATTTTGCTCCTTACGCAAAACATTTTAATCTAAACAAATTGGATAAGTTTTTAGAAATGGTCGAAGATACTTTAGAAGTTGCAACTAAAGATAAACGTAAAAACATTTCAACCTGAGTATTGGAAAAGTTATCAATTTTAGCTATTTATTGCTTAGCTTTATTCTTACTGTTAGACTTTTTAATTGAATTGCAACTGAAATTGAGTAATAATCATCAAGAAATTTCATCAGGTGGTTTTGTTTCGCTTGTTTCTAGTCCTTTAGTTTTGATTATTTTTCTTGTAACACATCATAGTAAAGTAAAAGTCACTAAAAAGATTTTTAAAGTCGCAATAGGTGCATTAGTTGCAAAACAATCAGATATTTATTTGAATCTTCAAGTTGAAAAAACCCTTGAAAAAATCAAGTACTATCGTTATTTATTAGAGAAAAATGAATTCAAGCAAAAATACATTTTTATGATTTTGCAGCAAATTAATATTTTTGCAAATAAAGACGTCGTACATGGAATGAACAAAAACTATAGTTACATAAAAATTGATATTATCAGTCAAAATTTAATGGCAATTCAGTCTTTTTTAGAAAAAACACAACAATAGAAAAATGGATTTTGCAGAAAATGTCGAACTTTTCGACATTTTTTTATCTACTTTTTACAACTTTTTTGTGTCAAAAAAATGAACAAAATCATACTTTTTTGTTTTTGTTGCATATAATTATTACTATGTAATAAAGGAGCATAAATGTCAGAAATACCAAACATCGATCAGTTCGAGAGTTTTAGTGATGAAATTAAATTCTTACTTGATAAAAACGAAATGAGTCAAAAAGAACTTGCTTTGCGACTGGGTTTGAGTTTAAAACATGTTAATAGTTTTTTAAATGAAGATAGCAATGTGATAACAACAGGAATAATTGAAGGTTTAGAATTTGTTTTTCAACTTCCTAACGGTTCACTTTGAAGACATTATCAACTATATCGCAACCGTAAACAAGGTCTTGATATGGGGGATGACCTAAAAATTCATCTAGAAAGTTATGGAGTAAAATTTCTAATCAAAAATCCACAACTTTTAATTAAGCAAAACATTCAGATTCGTGAAGAAATGGAAGACTGAAGAAAATTGATGTTATTAAAAGAATTTTATGGGGTCAATAAATTAGAAAATTACAAAGAATATTTGGAAAAACACATTTTGGCAGAATCTAAAAAATATTACAACAAGCCTAATACATATGTTTGAATTCGTTTCTGTGAATTGGGTATTGATCACAACCTAGAAGTTGGAAACTTTAGAAATAGTCAATTTAAAGTAACTCTAAAAAAAGTGCTGAACATTATGTCAAGCAGCGTAACTTTTAGTGAAAAGATCGAACTTTTAAAACATTTTCTAGCAAGCAAAGGGATAGTTTTAGTAACAAAAAAATATATAACAGGAGCAAAAATAAGAGGTATTACTCTTAAAAAACGTGCTAAACGTTACATTTTCTTGAATGACATTTACAATCGTGAAAGTTTTATTTTCTTTAACTTATTGCACGAAATTATTCATTGTTACCTACCAGATTTAAAAGAAGAAGAAATTGACAAAAAAGTTTTTGAAGAATATGATAATTGAGAAAGTCATGCTCATACAAACTATAAAGCAATTTATGATGCAATCATTTCTATCAAACAAATCACAAGCCTAAGAGAAAAAAGCCCAAAAGCAGACATTTCACACATTTGAGAAACTATTCAACAAAAATATGAAAGTGTTAGTTTTGAAGAGGAATAATAATGGAAACCACAGAATTAAGAGAAAAGCTTTTGGCATCATTTCCAAGAAAATACTACAATGATCGCCACTACACACTTGACGAAGAAAAAAGAATAGTAATATTAGAACCTTTTTTTCATAATATGCTTTTTAAAAATGAACCAGGTTCATTCGCGGGATTTAAAAAAATTGGTGGTTCATCAATAGCTAAGGTTTTAAATACTGACGTTTTTAACAATCATTTTCAAGCCTTTTGCCATATAAGTCGTTTAGCGTTGCCAATGTTAGATCCTAAATATGTTAATGCAGGGGTTATTTTAGAACCTAAAATAATTGCAAAATTAGCAAGAGAAGCGAAAGTTGAAGTGCAAACATTTAATGCCCGTGAGTACAAGTATGACTATTTTGCTGACAAAAATAAATATGTCGGTGGTATTCCTGATGGTTTCATTGAGTCAAAAAATACAGTAGTTGAAATTAAAACTGCTGGTGTTAAAAAATGGGAAGAATGAAAGAAAAATGGTCCAAGTCTCGCTTATATCAAGCAAGCTCAGTTATATGCTTACTTGATGGGAGCTGAAAAATTTGGTATTTTTGCACTCTTTTTAGAAGAAGAAGACTATCAAGATCCAAATAAAGTTGATGTCAATAAAAGACATGCTTTAGCCAATATATACCCATTAGACGAAAAGCAAGCACGTGACGATTTAGAATACGTAATAAACTGATTTAAAAAAACAACTATTAATGGTTTTTCTGAACATTATGATCCAGTTATTGATGCTGATCAAGTCGACTATCTGCGCTGTCGTAATGAAAATGACTGAGCAAAATTGCTGCTTAAGTGATATGAAAATGGAAAGGTTGTAATTCGTGACAAATAAAAAATACATTCAATATAAAGACTATTTTACATACAATGTTTCATCAGAGTACTGATTAACACACACTGAAGAAGATTTTTTATTAGAACATAATGTACAAAATGCAAGTTATTATGATGAAGACGATGATGAATTAGAAGACGATGATGAAAATAAAGAGTGAGCTAACTTCATAGGTCTTTTTGAAACTACTGAAGAATTCAACTACTCAGACAAATTTGGTCTTGATTTGTATCGCGCTCATGCTGACAACAAGGTTTTTAATTTAGTAAATAAATCTATCAACTTGTATATCAATAAATATTTTCAAAATTTCAAATCAGTAATAATTCCTCTTTCAACCAAACTGGAACAAAAAATTGAATTGACTAAAAAGCATTTAGATGACCCGGAAATAGAGGTAATTATTGGTCCAGTTTTTGAGTATAAAGATGCTTTGGCTAAACCTGCTGCATACAACAAAAAAACAGGTTTAATGTTAGACAAAAAACCAGTAGCTAAAAGCTCACTTGACAATCTTTTGAAAGGTTATTGAAATTGCCAGATAGCAAAACTTTCTGGTGTCAAAAATTTGACATGTTATCGACTTCTTGTTTTTAATAAAGACACAAACAACACTCAAAAAAATACTTTAGATTTCTAC
Source organism: Mycoplasma sp. 4044 (assembly GCF_053851695.1). Taxonomy (NCBI): domain Bacteria; kingdom Bacillati; phylum Mycoplasmatota; class Mollicutes; order Mycoplasmatales; family Mycoplasmataceae; genus Mycoplasma; species Mycoplasma sp. 4044. The sequence continues at coordinate 479,290 of NZ_JBSQBD010000001.1, forward strand.
TTGGCAAGTGAAGTGGCAAGCACGAAAAGTCAAAAAGAATTCGTTGCCTGGTTAGACGACAGCAAAAAGTTTTCTTTCGATAAAGTAATTTTTGAAAATGACGGAAAAGTAAAAAAAGATTTACGATGTGCTGATGTTGAATACTTTATAAAAATAATTAAAGAGTTAAGAAGTAAAAAAGAAAAAACTTCTTATGTTCTAAGTGAGAAGGATGATTCAAGCAAATGATGCAAAAAATACAAGACAAAAACAAATCTTGTCTTCAACACCCTATATCCAACTTTTTCACATATTCATGGTTCATTTGTATCTAAAATAGCCGAAAAAATTTTTCACGACCAGCCATATGATGATATATTGCAAAGAACCACTTCTCAAGCTAATGCTCTCAACAAGATTTTAAGAAAAGAATCTACACTAAATGAGCAAGTGGTTGAAAATATAATTAAGCCATTGAGACAAAAAGATAAAGTGGTTGTTTGATACGATTTCGAAGGTTTTTCTATGCCTTATCCAATTTTTGATTACGCTTTGCCATATCGACAAATAGTTTTCCAAGTAAGTCTAATTAAAACAATAAACAATCAAATAATAAGCAAGGAAAATGTTGTCTTAGATCCTAGAAATCTTGAACTATCACAATATTTGGATTTTATTAAAACAATTTATGATCCTAATGCCTGTGCGTATGTAGTCTTTAACAAATCTTACGAAAATACTCGTTTAAGAGAAATGGTTGAACTTTACGAAATAACTAATTTAAAAACAGGCGGTAAAGCAATTTCACAAGAGCAAATTGATGAATTGAAAAAAATGGTTGACAAAATTATAAGTGAGGAACTGTGTGTAGATCTTGAAAATGTTTTCAATTACTCTAAAAATGCTATCTATTTCCACCAGCTAAGAGGTTTTTCTTCAATTAAAAAGATTGAAAAATTAATAACTAAATCAAAACTACAACTTCCTGTAATGATTACTCCTTATAGTGAGTTAGAAGTACAAAACGGAACAATGGCAATGACATGTGCTATCTGCCGTTATGCTGACACAATTCAAGATAATAAATGAGAAGAAGTAGTCAATAATTTAAAAATATACTGTGAAAATGACGTTATGGCAATGATTATGGCATACCAGTTCATTGAATTAGTACTGAAAAAAGGTGTAAATATCATTGATAGGGACCTAAATATTTTTGAATAAAAAATCAGACCTTGCTAAAAAAGTCTGATTTTTTTTGCGGTCAAAATGATGATATGGTACACCGTACAGGGTTCGAACCTGTGACCCGAAGATTAAGAGTCTCCTGCTCTACCAGCTGAGCTAACGATGCATATACTTAAAATGATAGCACTTTTAAACAAAAAAGCACCAAAAGTGCTCTATAAAACTGGTTTAAAAATTCTCAATAAGTACTTAGCTATCAAACCGTTTTTCTTGTTCAACAACTTTTTAAGTTGCTTTTCATCATGTAAACGATCGTAAGTTTCAAAAATATATTTTATATCTTTTGTTGCTTCACCACTGTAAAAATTGGTCACTTCAAATTGAGTATAGAAACTGCGATGGTCAAGATTTAAAGTTCCCAAATATGCTAATTCATCATCAACTAAAGCAATTTTTGAGTGTAAAAAGCAATTTTTTACTAATTTAACTTTTAGTCCTAGTTTAATCAGAGGTTTTAAACAAGAAATAGTTGCAAAATATACATATGCCTTATCTCACAGACCAGGAATGTAAAGAGTAATATCAATTCCTTGTGCTAAAGCATCACTTAACGCCATCGAAAGTCTTTTACTTGGTATGAAGTACGGTGTCGATAATTTTATTGATTTGTCCGCTTCGCTTAGCATTTTAATCATTGTTGACTCTATAAATGGAAAATCACATGCTGGCCCGTCTTCAATGGTTGTGATAGCATTTTCATATTCATTATGTTCGTTATTTGATGCCAAAAAATAGCTTTCAATATTGCCTAATTTTTTACCCGATTGTTTGTATCAATCATAGCTAAAAAGTCTTGTGTAATACTCAACTATTGGTCCTTGTAAGCTGATATTTGCGTCTTTTCAAATTCCATATTTTTTTGAAAAGTTAGCATATTCATCACTAATATTACATCCACCTGTAAAAACATAATTGCCATCAATAATAACAAATTTACGGTGACTGCGATAGTTGGCATTTCCAGTAATAAAAGGAAAAGGGATTTTTTCAAACCGAACAATTTTTATTCCAAGATTTTCAAGTTCTTTAAATGTGCTACGCGGTAAGTCTCAAGAACCAAAATCGTCAACAATGATTTTGACTTCTAAACCTTCAGAAACTTTTGAAATTAGAATTTGCTTCAGTTCTTCAAAGATTTCTCCTGGCTTAATAATGTAAGTTTCTAAAAAGATGAATTTTTTAGCCTTTTTTAATTGGTTAAAAAGTTCTTGAAAAAAGAAATGTCCATTATCAAAAGTTATTATTTTAGCTGGATATATGTTTTTAGCATTCATTTTGGCAATTTTTTGTAACTTTTCGCAGTTGATGGACTCATTCAATTCATATGTTTTATTGTTTTGTAAAAATGAATTTCTTTCTTTTACATAATCTTCAAAGGACAAAACTTTTGAATATTTTTGTCCAAAGATAATATAAAGAATATGTCCAATTAAAGGCAATGAGATAAAAACAATAATTCAGCTTTGCCTTGTTTCGTTTGGCCGATCTTGAGTAAAAACAATGATATTAAAAATTAAATTTAGAAAATAGATAGCAGCAAGAGTTGAAATTAAGGCAATATTGTTGCTGTTTTGAATTATTAAATATATGACTCCAAAGAGTCCTAGAATTAATATTAATAACAAAATATAATAGCAAACCAACTTTAATTTACGCTTATCCATAAGTAAAATTTTACAATTTTGTGCCATTTTTGTCTACTTTTAGGTCAAAAAAGTTATAAAAAAAATGGCGGGCTGGAGAGGATTCGAACCTCCGCGGGAATTGCTTCCCCTACAGTCTTAGCAGGACCGCCTCTTCGGCCTCTTGAGTACCAACCCAAATTTTGCATATCTATTATAACATGTTTTATGTATTTTGTTTTGTCTTTAGTTGCTGACCAACTAATCCAATTGTTGAGTAAACTTAAAAAATTTGTTATAATATTCAAGCGAAACAGCCAAACAAACAATAAAAATATTTTTTGAAAAGAAATTTATTTTTATGTATAATTATTAAGCAATTTAAAAGTTGCCGACATAGCTCAGCGGTAGAGCAGTTGGCTGTTAACCAATTGGTCACAGGTTCAATCCCTGTTGTCGGCGCCAGTTGGCCCTATGGTGAAGCGGTTAACACACATGGTTTTCATCCATGCATTCGCGGGTTCGAGCCCCGCTAGGGTCACCATTTTTTATCGGACGATTAGCTCAGTTGGGAGAGCATCGCCCTTACAAGGCGAGGGTCGTGGGTTCGAGCCCCTCATCGTCCACCATATGTTAAATCACCAAGCACACAAGTGCTTTTTTTATTTGCTTTTTTGTTATTATATTTGTGTATTATGGATATCAAAATTAAAAAACTTAGTGAAATGACAGGTTTGGAAGCAATGCATATCTTTGCTTTGCGTCAAAATGTTTTTATGATAGAACAGCAGTGTTTATATCAGGATATCGATGAAATTGATGCTACTGCCAGCCATACCTTTTACTATATTGGAAATGAAATTGCTTGTTATTTGAGATATTTTGAAAGTGATGGAAAATACAAAATAGGTAGAGTTATAACTAACCCACGTTATAGACGTCAGGGATTGATGCAAAAGTTTCTGTCTGAAGTGGTGCAAATTGTAAAGAATGTAGCACAACAAAAAGGGTTACAAATATGACTATCGGCGCAAGTTTATGCATTAGGTCTATATGAAAAATGTGGCTTTGTAACAGTAGGTTTTGAGTATTTAGAAGATGATATTCCCCACATCGATATGTGTCTTGCTGAAAAATAAAAAATTTTAAAAATTTGTTCTTTAAATTGTTATAATATTAAAGCAAATTAAAAGCCTCCTTAGCTCAGTTGGTAGAGCAACTGACTTGTAATCAGTAGGTCGTAGGTTCGAGTCCTATAGGTGGCACCATTTGCGCGAGTGGTGAAATTGGCAGACACGCTAGTTTTAGGCACTAGTGCTTCACGGCGTGAGGGTTCAAGTCCCTCCTCGCGCACCATATCAAGAAATTGACCAGAAAGCCCAAAGGGGCTTTTTTTGTTTCAAATCCGATGTTATTTTGGAGTTAAATATATAATATTTAAAAAGGAAATTTGAAAAATGAATAGCAAGAAATTACAACCAATCATAAAGTGGGTAGGAGGTAAAAGACAACTTCTTCCTGAAATTTCAAGATTAGTACCTAAAAAGTTCAATAATTACATTGAGCCATTTATTGGGGGAGCCGCAGTATTATTGGAATTAATGCCTAAACAAGCGTTAATCAATGATCTTAATGAAAGTTTAATAAAAACATACAAATGTGTTAAGGATAAGCCTGAAGAATTAATTGAGCTTCTTAAAGAACACAAGAAGTTAAATTCAAAAGAATATTTCTATCTTGTTCGTTCGCAGGACAGAGACCCTAATTACAAAGAATGAAATGATTTATTAAAGGCTTCAAGACTTATTTACTTAAACAAAACTTGTTTTAATGGTCTATTTAGAGTAAATCAGGCTGGTTTTTTTAATACCCCATATGGAGCATATAAAAATCCAAATATAGTCAATGAAGAGGCTATACGGAATTTGTCTAATTATTTTAACAAAAACAAAATTATTTTTATGTCAGGTGATTATAAAGAAGTGCTTAAAAAGGCAAAAAAGGACGATTTTGTTTATTTAGATCCTCCCTATATGCCAGTTTCTAGTTCTGCCTCTTTTACCGGCTACACAGAAAATGGTTTTAGTAAGGAGCAGCAAGTGGAACTAAAGAAAGAATGTGACAAATTGAACAAAAAAGGAGTGAAATTTTTACTTTCCAACTCTGAACACGAATTTATAAAAGAGTTATATAAAGACTACAAAATAACAATTGTTACAGCTAAAAGAACAATTAATAGTGATGCCGCTAAACGCGGAAATGTTAATGAGGTTTTAGTAAGAAACTATGACTAACAAAATAACTTTAAGCGAAGCTTGAGAAAAAATATTCGAGAAGTATGACATTTTAAACGAAATAGAAAGGCATGGTTACTATTTTATAACTGTTGAACAAATCAAGGAATACAAAGAACCACGACTAATGGCAAAATGAGATACTCACAAGTCATTGCCCAAAATATTTAAAGATAATCAGATAAACATTTTACCTGTTGATAAAACTCATTACATACTTGGAAAATTTAAACTATACAATAACATATTGCCAATTGTAACAAAACCCACAATTATAGACAGAACAATACTGGACAAATATGAATCCTTGCAACTTGATAACATAAGCTCAGAAACGCGAATGTTAAATATTTTGTTTATATCTAAAATTTTGGATGATTTTTTGGGCGTGACAGGTAACATACAAACGTTTAATGGGAGAATGTGAACTAATAATTTTGATTTTGTAGTAAACACAAACGATGATAAAAAGGCAAAAATATCGGTAATTAAGGCACAATGTGAGATTGATGCTGGCGCTGAAAACGAAGAATCGATTGTAATAATAGAAGCCAAAAATATACCATTGTTAGATTTTAATATTAGACAACTTTATTATCCATATAGATTCTGAACCACAAAAGTCAAAAAGCCAATTAGGTTAGTATTCTGTGTGTACGTTAATAGGATAATCAATCTATATGAGTATAAATTTAATGATATTAATGATTACTCATCAGTGAATCTAGTTAAATCAAAAAGATATTCATTTGAAGATGTAAATTTATCTTTGTTCGATATTTATACTACTTATGCAAATTTAAACTCTAACGAAATATATAGTAGTAAAAATATTTCTCTAGATATTAATATTGATTTGTTTATTTCAATAATAGAAATGCTCACAATCCGCCCTTTGTCGTTCGCAGAAATAATGGATAAAACTAATCTAGACGACCTATCTATTATAGAAATACTGAATTTTGGTCTAAATATAGAGGCAGTGTACAAAAATGAAAACGGAAAAATAACTCTTTCAAGAGCGTGAAAGAAAAATGTGTATAAACCATACAAGGAAAGACAACTTTTCTTTGTGCGAGAGTTTTTAAAATTAGACAAAATAAACGAGTTGTTTGTAGAATGCTTAGATAAGATAAAAGACAAAGAAGAGAATGAAAGTTCATTAATTTTTATCAATGACAACGTTCAAGAATTAGATAATCACCTTTCACCAAATAACGGGTACTCAATAATAAGATGAATTCTTTCATTGATCAGTAACTAATGGCAGCAAAAGCTGCTTTTTGTTTTCAAAAAGCTAAAAAATCAAAAAGACAGCCAAAAAATAAGCAATTATGGGAACAAGAGAATTTAAGGGGGCAAAGTAATGTGTTATTAGTCGCACTTATCTTAGTTACCATTATTATACCACAAAAAAATTTTTCTTATCAAAAAAAACTTTACAAAAAAACAATCACAATTAAAAATAAACTGCAATTAACAAACTCAAAAATTAATCAAGTCAAAAAAAATAACAAAACAAAAAAATACAAGATAAACCAAGAGAAAAAATTGTTGTGTATTAATTTATTTTTTCTTTTTCTTTTTCTATTCGTTTATTTATGCGCTTTTAGCGCTTTTATTTTTTCATTCTTGTATTTTTTCTTTCTATACTTGTTTTTATTTGTCTTTCGACATTATGTTTTTATTTTTCCTAACTTACAAAAATAAAACTAATTAATAACAATAGAGTTAAATGTTTCTTTTAACTTAATGTAAAGATATTACTATAACTGATACGCGATACCATAACAACAGCATTTTTAATCAAAATTTCTAAACTTGAAATAAAAAAGTGAAAATTCCCCTAAATTTTTCAAGTTGAATTATGAAAACTAATATATATCTAATTTCGCTTGTATCAAGCATTTTACAATCAAGACAAGGTTTACTATGTCCTAACCTAGAAAATTGCTTAAAACCCCTTAAAAACTAAAAATAGAAGCATTTAGCAAAAAACAAGACAACAACAAAACTAAAAAACTAGTAAAAATCCAAAAAATAAAGTAATCAAAAGTTGATATCCAAAAACTCTTTAAT
>NZ_JBSQBD010000002.1:0-141084 GCF_053851695.1 Mycoplasma sp. 4044
AGTTTTGAAAAACAAAATCAAACTTTAAGTACACAAAAACAAGAATTAGAAACTCAAAAGCAACAATTGAGTAAACAAGTTGAAACTAAGAACACACAAATTCAAACTTTAGAGACTCAAAAGACACAATTGCAGGAACAAATTAGTACCTTAGAAGCAAAGATTAGTAGTTTAACTAGCGAGTTAGATACACTGAAAAAATCACAAGTTTCCTTGAGTAGTCAAGTGTCGAACTTACAAGAACAAATTAAACAAAAAGACACACGTATTAGTCAATTAGAAAGTGAATTAGCACAAGAAAAGCAAAAATCAAAAGAAGAAGATAAGCAACGTATTAGTCAACTTGAAAGAGAAAAACAAGAATTACAATCAGCAAGAGATAATTTACAAAGTCAATTGACTACGACAACAAGAACTCTTTTACAAGTGCAAGGAGATAAAACTAGAAAAGAAAGTGAAATTAGACAAAATGAAAGAACGATTAGTGACTTAAGAAGTCAAGTGTCTTCGAAAGATAATGATATTAGACAAAAACAAACTACTATTAATAGTTTAAATAGTCAAATCACTTCAAAAGATAGTCAAATTTCAACTTTAAGTCGCGAAATTCAAAGTTTAAAACAACAAAAAGCAAGTTTAGAAGCAACTATTCAAGCAAAAGATAGTGAGATTAGACAAAAAGACCAAACTATTGAAGAACAACAAAAACAAATTAATGTACTAACTAATAATAAAACAGAAGAAGAAAGATTAAGAGAAGAAAATAGTGAACTAAAAAAACAAATTGAGACATTAAATACAACAATTTCGGAAAACACTAAGGGAATTAATAGACTAAAAGGAGAAAACAAGGAATTGAACTTATATATTCTTGATTATCAAGATTGAAAAAAGTTCAGTGAAGCAAAGAAATTTATTGAAAAGTTTAACAACATTTTAGTGTTTTCAAAACAATATCTAGAATTTTTACAAGGTGACAAAGTGATTAATTGAGAACGTCCTGATATTCAAGGTAATGAGTATTATTCTTGAAGTGTACCTAATGAAGAATTCTTTAAACAATTAGAACAAGGACAAAGGGATTTTGATAGTTTATTCAGTGAAATTGACTTAACAAACAAAGCAAAGGTTGCTATTGTGCGATCGCTTAAACCTGACAACTATATGTTAAATTGAAACCTTTTAAAAGAAGATTTTGAAAAACTTAAAAAATTGCAAACACTAAAAAAAGTTAAAGAATTAACTTCAAGACAAAGAACTAATAGTGAAAAACAAGAAATGAAACAACTTGTGTGAACTATTGATAATGTGTATAAACAAGTAAACTTAGTTGACTTGACTACTGAAGTGAGTGTACCTTTTAGCACTCCTTGATATGAAAATCGAGAAGAAATGCTATATGCAATTGGAGTTGCGCAAGACAATTATGGAGCAATGTCTGGTGCGGATATTAGCGGTAACGGAAAAAATGATTATATTGAAAGGGAATTGTCAGCATTAGGACTTGAAAACGTAAAAGAAGCACTTAGAAATCTTTATAAAAAAGTTAAAAAAGACGTGGAAAACGGTATTTATGAATTAATGAGACACGAGACAAGTCCACCAAGAACATATGCTTCTAATGCTTTACAACTTCAAAGTGAGATAATAAGAATTGATTCACAAATCTGACTAGAAAAAGAAGCGATAGCATTTCTTTCAATGTGCGACTTATTGCGAAGAGTCAATCAAGCACTATCGTACTATAAAGGAAATAACTAATTAATAAAATAAGTAGACTTTTTTGGAGTCTACTTTTCTTTTACTAAAATGGAAGATTGTCGTTAGTGTATTTAATTTCGATAGGGGTTTTGTCGTAGTAAAGGTTATATTTATTCATATAACTTGCTTTTGTCATAAGATAATGAGTATTAGTATATTCTAATCCTTTTGAGTTTTCTTCCAAGTCAAAACTATTTTTTCAATCATAAATTTTGTCGTAGAAAGTTGCGTCAATTACCATTTCAGTACCGTCCAAAACTAGTCCTGCATTGACGTGTTGAAAATCTTCATTATTAGATATTTCATAGTAATTTCCATAAAACATTAAATTCTTGTATCCTAGCATATCTAAAGCAATGTAGATAAATTCGCTATATGCTTGACAATTAAAATAAGCATAATCAGTAGTATCAATAGGGGTATCAAAAATTGTGCGTCTATCAATAAATTTATCACCAGTTTCGGAATTGTAAATCACTTTGACACTTAAAAATCTAGTCAAAACTAATGCTACCTGGTCTAAATTAAAGTCTTTAGAAATTAATTGTGAAACGAAGTGTTTTACGATTGAAATCTGTTTTTCAAATAATTGTCTTACTTCTTGTTTTTGTGCTTCATTTAAGTCTTTTCATTTTATTTTTCAAGTGCGGAATAATTTTCAAATTGTTTTATATAGCATACTGTTATACACCATATCGAATTCATAACTATGTGATTTTGACAAATCCTTTTCAACGAAAGGAGTAATGTGAGTGTAACTATCTAAATTAACTGCTTTATCTTGTGAAAATACCATTCAGGTATCATTAGCATAATCACGCATTGAAGTAAACAAAACGGTTAATTTATTTTCTAATTCACTGTCACTTCAAGACGCAATTTTTTCGATTTCCTGATTTAATTTATTTTTTCAAACAGTGTAAAATTCTTTTAATTCAGGATTTAAAAACTTAGCATAATAAGTATTATAAGTTTCAATAAAATCCTTACCATTTAGTAACGCTTGTCACTTACTTACTAAGTTATCAAACTCAATGCTTAAACGATTAATACGGTTAACTAAAACACTAGGATTTGTGTCAATAAAAGTTTTGTATTCTTCAATTATTGTATTAATTTTGGTATCAAATCTTTGACTTAACAGTTTGAAAATACGCTTAAAAACAACACTATTACCACTATATAAAGTGTTTAATTTAGTATAAAAATCATTAATTGCTTTTTGTATTGTTTCATAAGTATCTTTTAGATTGTTAATTCTAATTTTGGTTACATTATTATCATTTTGATATTTTGATTTTTGATTTAAAAGTAACGAAATGTTATCGTTGTATTCTTTTGAAAATTTATCGTTAATTAGGTTTTGAACTACTAAATCATTTTTCTTATTGATATTATTTTTTGTTTCAAATTCTTTAATAAAAGTAGCAATATTTTCAGTTGAAAAAAGGTTATCAATGTCACTTTTTAGTTGTTTAAAAGTTTCTAAAGAGTTGTAATTTTGATTTTTGACTTCAAGAATTTTAATGTTAAAAAACAGTCTTAAGTTTTCGAATGGAGATTTTTTAACTTGACTTTCAAGATTATCTAAAAGGTTTTGATTTTCATTCGATTGCTTAATTTTAATGTAGTTTGAGTCAAAAACTTGCTGACTAAAATCAGCAATTCTTTGTTTATCGTGGGCGTTATTAGCACAAGAAACTAATGCAGTTGGAACTAACACTAGTGGACTAATTGATAGCGATAATGCACTTCATAAAACTCTTTTTTCATTATTTATCCTTTTTACAACTAAAAGTGCTTCTAGGTAAAATTTTTGGGTTATTTTTACTTAGAAACCGAAACCACCGTTTTTCATCAATTGAGCCATATTCATTTGACCTCTTCCCGAAGCCATCTCTTTCATTTGCTTTGCCATGCGCTCATAATCAGTTATTAACATATTGTATTCACGCGCGCTACGACCAGAACCACTCAAGATTCTTGCTTTGCGGTTTGCATCTTTTAATAATTTAGGATTTTTACGTTCTTTTTTGGTCATTGAGTCCATTAAAATCTTGTAAATGTCGAATTTTTCTTCTGCTCTTGAAATTTGATCTTCGTCAATTTTATTTCCTAAACCAGGAATCATTTTCAAGATTTTAGTCATTTTTCCTAATTTCTTGATTTGTGCCATTGTTTCCATTAAGTCTTCTAAACTAAATTGACCACTAAAAAATCTTTGTCCTAATTTACGAGCTTTTGATTCATCAATATTTTCTTCTGCCTGTTCGATAAGTCCAACAATGTCACCCATTCCCAAAATTCTTTTTGCCATTCTTTGGGGATCAAAGGCTTCTAAAGCGGAAATTTTTTCTCCTGTTCCGATGAAAATGATTGGAACATTTAAAAGATGAGTGATTGAAAGAGCAGCTCCACCACGAGTATCAGAATCTAGTTTAGTAATAATTGTTCCGTTTAGTTGCAACTCATCATTAAAAATTTTGGCCACATTAATAACATCCTGCCCACTCATTGCATCAACTACTAAGAAAATGTAGTCTGGGTGAATATTCTTTTTGATATTTTTTAACTCTTGCATTAAGTTTTCATCAATTGCTAAACGTCCCGCTGTATCGACAATTACTAAATCGTTGCTGTTTTGTTTGGCTTGTTGTAATCCGTTGTTAACAATCGCTAATGCGTCATCAACTTTTTCAGTATAAAAATCAACATCAATTTGTTTTGCAAGAGATTGTAATTGATCTCTAGCAGCCGGACGATAAATATCCGCTCCTATTAATAATGGCTTAGAAGCGATTTTTTTCTTTCTTAAAAATGCTGCTAATTTGGCAGTCGATGTTGTCTTCCCACTACCTTGTAGCCCAATCATCATAATCTTGGTAGGTTGTGATTTTATCTTGATTTCTGTTGCTTTTGAACCTAGAATTCGAACTAATTCTTCTTGGAAGATTTTAACTACGGTTTGTTGTGTGTCTAAATTACCTAATTTTCCACTTTCAAGAATTTTTGTTTTCACTTCTTTTGTAAAAGTTTTAACAACTTCTAAGTTAACGTCAGCTTCAAGTAATGAAAGTTTTACTTCACGGATTATTTCTAAAACATCAGCTTCCTCAATGCGAGTTTTTTTATTCATTTTTTCAATTGATTTTTGTATTCTATTACCAATAAATTCAAACATAATATTTAATTATAACCTAAAACCTTTTTTAAGCACTTGCAGTGACTTTTAACAGCCATAAAGACTCAAATTGATAAACAAAATTACTCATTTTTTCTTTGCAAGCACTTGCATTTTGAAGGTTTTTAATGGTACAATAAATAAGCAATATACACATTATTACGAAGGAGAAAAATGAAATTCAAAAACGATAAATTTTCAACCAAAGAATACTTTGACAAATTAGACGCTTGATTTAGAGCGGCTACTTACATTTCTGCTGGTCAAATGTATTTAAGAAACAATCCATTATTACGTAAACCTTTAACAAGTGATGATGTTAAGATTTATCCAATTGGGCACTGAGGAACTATCCCAGGACAAAATTACATTTACGCCCACTTAAATCGTGTGATTAATAAATACGATTTAAACATGTTCTACATCGAAGGACCAGGACATGGTGGACAAGTTATGGTTTCAAACTCATACTTAGATGGAAGTTATTCAGAACTATTTCCAGAAATTACTCAAGATGAAAAAGGGATGCAAAAATTATTCAAAATTTTCTCATTCCCAGGCGGAATTGCTTCTCATGCCGCTCCTGAAACTCCCGGTTCAATTCACGAAGGTGGAGAATTAGGTTACGCTTTAAGCCATGCAATGGGAGCAATCTTAGATAATCCAAATGTGATTGCTGCAACAGTCATTGGAGATGGAGAAGCTGAAACTGGACCTTTAATGGCTGGATGATTCTCAAATTCATTCATTAACCCAGTAAAAGATGGAGCAATTTTACCAATTTTGTACTTAAATGGTGGAAAAATTTCAAACCCAACAATTCTGGAACGTAAAAGTGATAAAGAACTAGAAATGTTTTTTAAAGGATTAGGTTGAGATCCTATCTTCGTTAAAATTGATAATACTTCAAACCAACAAGCTTTAATGGCTTCAAAAATGGATAAAGCAATTGAAAAAATTCTTGCAATTCAACAAAAAGCACGTGCTAAAAGTGCACAAGTCGCAACTCGCCAAAATTGACCAGTTCTTATTGCTCGGATTCCAAAAGGAATTACTGGACCTGAACAATGAGATAATCTTCAAATCGAAGGAAGCTTCAGAGCGCACCAAGTTCCTATTCCGGTAGCAGCTGACAAAATGTCACATGCAGATAAGTTGGAAGCTTGATTGAGAAGTTATAACCCAGACCAATTATTCGACGAAAACGGAACATTCAAAGATGAATACCGTCAAATTTCTCCAAAAGGTGACAAGAGAATGTCAACAAACCCTATCACCAATGGAGGAATCAAACCAGTCAAATTAGATTTACCTAACTGAAAAGAATTTGCTTTAAATTTCAAACAACCAGGTGAAATGAAAGCACAAGATATGGTTGAATTAGGTGGTTATTTAGCAAAAATGATTACAAATAACCCTGAAAACTTCCGTATTTTTGGACCTGATGAAACAAAATCAAACCGTTTAAGTAAAGTTTTCGAAGTTACTAAACGTCAATGATTAGAAAGTATTAATCCAAAACTAGATGAATGATTAGCACCTTCAGGAAGAGTTATTGATTCACAACTTTCAGAACACCAAGCTGAAGGATTTTTAGAAGGTTATGTATTAACCGGAAGACACGGAGTTTTTGCTAGTTATGAAGCATTCCTAAGAGTAGTTGACTCAATGATTACTCAACACATGAAATGAATCAAAAAGGCTGATGAAGTGCACTGAAGAAATGATTATCCTTCATTAAACATCATGGCTGTTTCAACTGCTTTCCAACAAGACCACAACGGTTATACTCACCAAGATCCTGGAATTTTGGGGCACTTAGCAGACAAACAAGCAAAATACATTCGTGAATACTTACCTGCTGATACAAATACATTATTAGCAGTTATGGATAAAGCATTTTCAGACCGTAATGTAATTAACCTAATTGTCGCTTCAAAACAAGTTCGTGACCAATTCTTTAGTGTTGAAGAAGCTCAAGAATTAGTTGACAAGGGACTAAAAGTTATTGATTGAGCTTCAACTGCTACTGACAAAGATGTTGATTTAGTAATGGTTTCATCTGGAACGGAACCTACAATCGAAGCACTAGCAGCAGTTAACTTGTTACACAATCAATACAAAGATTTAAAAATTCGTTTTGTTAATGTTGTTGACTTATTAAAACTGCGAAGTCCAGAAATCGATGAACGTGGACTAACAGACGAAGAATTTGACAAAATCTTCACTAAAGATAAACCTATTGTTTTTGCTTTCCACGGATATGAAGCTTTAATTAGAGATATTTTCTTTAAACGTCACAATCACAATCTTCACATTCATGGTTATCGTGAAAATGGAGACATTACCACAACATTTGATATTCGGGTAATGAGTAAAATGGATCGTTTCGACATCGCAGCTACTGCAGCTAAAGCAGTATATGATCAAAAAGCAAATGATTTTGTAAACGAAATGGCGCAAAAAATTGCTTACCATAACCAATATATTCGTGAAACAGGAACAGACATTGACGAAGTTAAAAACTGAAAATGACAACCTATTAAATAATTACAAAAGTCCGATTGATTCGGGCTTTTTGTATAATTTTAAATATGAAAAAACTAGCCAAAATATTTGCACTAACATCACTTTTAACTTTGACTGGCCTGACTGTTGTTGCTAGTCCAGTTGTTGTTCAAAATATGAGTCAAAATCACAATCAAAAGACTCAAAAAAATAATGCCGAGCCGATAATTACTAACTTAGAAAACCAAACAACACTCGTTCCTACTAAAGAAGAAACTAAAACTGTTGCTAAAAGCACAGCTCCTTGAAATGCTTTAATTATTGCTGGACTTAGTATTTCAGTAGTAGGAATCATTGCTGTTATTGTTTATTTAATCTTTAAGAAGAAGTAAAAAAAGTACACGATATGAGTATTTTTTCGCTTTTTTGTGTGTTAAGTTATAATTTTTAATAAGGAGATATATGGATCGAAGAAACAAGCAAAGAAAATTTCTATTCGCAATTGATTTGGATGGTACTTTGTTAGCAAGTAGTGCTGAACAAACTATTCACCCAAAAACAGTTGAACAAATTAAAAGAGCAGTTGATGAAGGACACGTTGTTTCAATCATCACTGGACGTCCTTGAAGAAGTACAAAACCAATTTATGATCGCTTAGGACTTAATGCTATTGTTGGAAACTATAATGGAGCACACATTCATAATCCTAATGACCCATTTTTTATCCCAACTATTTCTTATTTAGATTTAAATGAAGTTTTATACATTTTAGGTGATAAAAAGGTTGAAGCAGAAATTTCTAACTATGCTATTGAAGGACCTGACTGAGTACAATTAATGCACCGCGATGAAGCTCTAGAAAGAGTTTTCAACTTCAATACAGCAACAAAATTTAAAGAAAAAATTGAACTTACTAAATTACCTTTAAAACCAACAGGAATTGTTTTTGATGTTAAACCAACTACTGATGTTGTTGAACTATTAAGTTATCTAAAGAAAAGATATGGAGACTTAGGAGAATTTTCTTCTTGATCTAAAGGAGAAGGTTTAACTCCAGTTGTTGATATTACTTCAATCGGAGTAACAAAAGCCAAAGTAATTAGTTTATTAATGCGTTACTACGATATTGATATTGATGATACTATTGCTTTTGGAGATTCATTCAATGATGCAAGTATGTTTGAAACATGTAACATTGGAGTAGCCCCTGCTAATGCCGAACAATTCATAAAATCATTGGCAAGTGAAAAAATGAAACAAACTAATAAAGAAGGAGCTGTTGGTATTTTTATTGAAAAGTTCCTAAACAATCCTGAAAAATACATCAAAAAAGCCAAAGCCTTCCATAAAGAATTAGATAAAGAAAAATTACAATTAGTAAGTGCTTCACACTTTTACGAAGATGAAAAATAATTTAGATTTGATCGGTTGCGATGAAACCGGAGTTGGAGATTATTTTAGCCCCATTATTTTTGTAGCAGCTTATGTGCCAGACCAAGCAAAAGAAGAAATTATTAATTTAGGTGTTAAAGATTCTAAAAAATTATCAGATAAAAAAATAGTCAAGATTGCTAGTCAAATTCTTGACAAGGTTTTTTATACAAAAACAACTTTAACCCAAAAAGGAAACAATAGTCTTGCTCGATTTTTAAATGTTAATGAAGTTAAATTACTTTATCACTACAAAAATATTGTTGCTTTACAAGAAAAAATCTCTAAGCCGGCCATTATTGACCAATTTTCTACTCTCCGCAGCATTGCTGGCTATGAAGCAAGATTAGCTAAAACTAATTTAAATTTTCAAAAACCGCATTACGAAGTTTTATTTGAAACCAAAGCTGAAGATAATTATTTAAGTGTTGCAGTTGCTTCAATTTTGGCACGTTATTTCTTTTTAAAAGCAATGCAAGAACAAAATGAAAAATATAAAGTAATTTTTCCATTTGGAGCAAGCAACAAAATCATTGAGTTTGGTAAAGAATTTATCAAAATCTATGGCAAAGAAGAGCTTAATGTTGTTGCAAAAACTAATTTCAAAACTACCGATGCCATTCTAGGTTAACAAAAAAGCCAGTTTCACTCAGAGACTGGCTTTAGTTTTAATTGGATAACTATTTTTGGTTTAACAGTTCAATGTTTTTATCCATAATTTCTAGCATTTCAAAAAAGCTTTCAGCTTGCAATGATGCCTTACCCACTAAAAAACCACTTATGTAAGGGATTTCTAGCAAGTGTTTAATGTTTTCTGGTTTAGCACTACCACCATACATAAAGCGTACGTTTGGTAGTTTTTTACCTAGTACATCATAAACCTTAATAAGGTGTTCGTTTGAAGCAACTTTTCCTGTTCCTATAGCTCAAATTGGTTCATATGAAACAATAACATTTTTAAGGTCACTAACTCCTTCTAATGCCTCATCTAGTTGTTTGATTAGTGAGTCTAAGGTTTGGTTGTTTTCATACTCTTCTAAGGTTTCGCCAATACACAAAATGACATGTAATCCAACAGTCAATGCATTTTTAATACGGCGGTTAATTTTGTGCCCGTTGTCTTCGAAAAATAGCCGTCTTTCCGAGTGTCCAATAATTACAAAGTCCAAATCAAGATCTTTTAATTGTGCAGCTGATATATCACCGGTGTAAGCCCCCTTATCAAACATAGAAATATTTTGTGCTCCTACCTTGATATCTGAACGACTCACTCCTGGCAATGTCTTAACTGCTAAATTACACAACGATGGAGCTACTCCAAAGAATACACCATTACTTTTTTTACGCTTTGAAAAGTATTCATCTAGCTTTACCATGAACTGAATTTCTTCAGTGAATGTTAAGTTCATTTTATGGTTACCAATTAAAAAATATTTATCCATTTTTTCCTTCTTTCACACTTAATAAAAAAATTATAACTTTTTTAAGAAATTTTTGAGTTCCAAGGCCATTTAATATTTATAATAAAAGTATGATTTTAGAAGTAGTAGCAGGATTAATTAAGAATTCGGAAAACAAATTTTTGATGCTTAAAAGACCAGAACACAAACACAATCCACACCTATTTGAGTTGCCTGGTGGAAAATTTGATTTTGGACTAGATAAAGAAGAACAACTAAAACGCATTATCAAAGAAGAATTAGATGTTGATGTTGTAAATTACAAGTTTTTAAGAAAAATTTCACACGTTCACGAATTAGGGAAGCTAGAAGTTAACTTCTATGAAATTGAAGTGAAGGGTGACATCAAGTTATTACAACACAAAGAAGCTAAATGGGTAACCAAAGAAGAAGCATTGCAAATTCCGATGACTAAAGCAGCACACGAATTTGTTTCAAAACTATAAAAGGAAGAAGGAAGAAGAAAAAACTGGCGTTTGCCAGTTTTTGCTTAACTTTTAGAGACTAAGGGCAATCTAATATCTGTATTATTAAACGCCTTTATAAATTTCTTGCAATGCTTTAATAATATTATCTTGTCTGTCTTTGATGTTTTTTATAATGTCTTTGTCATTTGATTGATTTAGATAATCGATAGACTGAATTTCTACATTTGAAAATTTCATTGCATTTCGAGAATAATGAATACTATCAACAGGATACTTATTTATTTTTGAATTGAATGGTTGATTTGACAAGCTTGAGTTTACTTTTTTCATTAGCAAGCAAGTGTTCCCAATTGAGTGAAGATATTTTTTATCTTCGTTGTTTTTGAAAAACTCAGTGCCTTCTTTGGGCTTTTGAGGATGACAATGTTCTAAACTTACTTCATTAGCCTTGTTTGTACGTTTATTTATCTTATAGTCAATTTTGTTATATATTGTATCTACTTCATCAATGGATGTAGTGCTAGAGTTAATATTATTTTGATAGATGTGTTCCAAAATTAACTTATGTCAAATTTTGCTATAAATTTTATTTCAAGCATTCTTATTATCAGTATTTTCATTTCTTCATTTATTCAATCCATTTTCTATTACTTTATTAAAATCTTTGTCAAAATCATTTTCATCTTTAATGTTGGCAATTGCTTCGATCAAACGATTCTTTAGTGTTTTTTGGTCATTAATTTTATATTGGGAATTGTGTTCATCATATTCCAAAATATCGACTGCTATTTTGTCAAATTTTGCTCCTTGTGATTCACCACCAAAGTTCCCATCCGCTTTTCACCAAATTAAGATTTTTTCAAGCGTTAGCAGTCATATTTTTAATTCACGAATTTCATTTTGTTTTAAACATTCCTCATTGAAAACACCAAATTTGTCCAAAATAACATAAATTAAATTAATAGTAACATCCAACAAGTTTCCAGTCGGCTCAGTTTGTTTGAAAATCCCATTTACTTTTGAAATCATAAGGGTGTAAATGTATTTGAGCTGATTTGTTTTCTCATAGCCATATATTCCTGGACTGTTAAAAATTCCATATTTAATGTATCTAATTCTTCAAAACTCAATTTTTAATTTTTCTTCTAAATTTTCCATAGGTTCTTGTGAATGGCTGCCAAAAACTCCATTTTTAGATTGAAATTTGATAATTTCCTCGACATATTTACCAACATTATATATGTTGAGTTTTTCAGTTTTGGATTTTTTGTAATTGGTGAGTTTGCTTATGTAAAGCACATGATCTAAAATATTCTTATTGTTACCTTTTAGATCGATTTCACTCTTAAAATCTTGATATTTTTTTTCTGCATCATTTTTGTCAAGGTAATAAGTTACATATAATGAATACAACTTTGAAAAAAATACTTCGTATGTTTGTAAGGGTTTTGATAACGTATTAACACTTTCAAATACTTTATAAACATCTTCTTGTTTATACATTACTTTTATGGTGACAAAAACATTGTTAAATAGATAATCAACAAATTTTGCGAGTGCTTTTGGTCGATCTTCGACAATATAAGCATTTAGCTCTGATTCGATCAATTCTTTTGTTTCGAAAAATTCTTTTGGCTCTTCGTTTTTGTATTTTTCAGGGTTTAGAAAGAAATCTTTTAGGTTTTTATAGCATTCGATCTGTTTAAGATCTTCAAACTTATCTAAAACATAGAAAGAAGTAATTTCAGATTTATCATTTGCCTTGGGTTTGAATAATTTAGTTAATGTATCTCAACCATTTATTTCTAAATCATTGTTTTTAGTAGAAACAGCTAGGCTAACAATGATTCAATAGCAAATAATTAATAATGTCATTGTTCTTTGTTGACCATCAATTAGTCAATATGTCGAGTTTAATTTTTCTTGATATAAAGATATGAAACCTAAATCAAGTGTTTTTTCTTCGTTTTCAGAATCGACTAATTCAAAAATATCTTTAATTAATCTTTGAATTAACTCCTTGTTTCAAGCATAGCCACGTTGAAAATGAGGGATAAAAACAGAAAATTTATTTTCTGGATTATTAAGGAATAATATTTCAAAATATTTTTGAATATTAACTATTTGAACCGAAAAATTACAATCATTCTTTCTTTCTTTTTTGGGGTCTTTAAAGTTTCAAACTTTGTTATCTCTTGAAAGTTTATCAAAATAAGTAGTTATGGTAGTTTGAATTGAGTCGCTGCTAATGTCTAGATTGTGATAATCATAAAGTCACTGCTTGAATATCTTTACATGGCCTTCAAAATCATGAATTACTTTATCATTGTTTGTGAAAAGTTCTTTATATTCACTAATGAATTTGAAATAGCCAAGTGATTTTATTTTATCTTTACTTTTTAAAATATTTTCAAGTCGTTTTTTCTTGTTGGCATCAGATTTTTCGTAAACAATAGTAAATATTAATGAATAAAAAAAGTTATTTTTTTGGTTGTCATATCATTTTCGTGATTGTAAATCAAAAAAGTCTTTAGTTTTTACTAAATCAAGCATTTGATCCATTGTTTTTTTATAAACATACTTTTTGAGTTCCATTATTAATATGTCATAATTTTGATCTCTTGCATGCGATTTTACAATCTCTATTGCTTCTTCGCTTAGTGAGAATTCAACATATTCTCCTTTGTCACCCTTTTCTTTTTTGATAACAATCAACTTAGCAAAAATCAAAGTTCTTAAAAATTGAGTAATAGTGGAATTTTTGTGAATTTTTTTGTTTTGATAAACAAAACAGTTTTCTAACTTATCGTAAAAATATAGCTCACAGTCATTATTTTCAATATTTTCGTAAATAATAGTAAAATCACAAGGTTCCTCAAGAAGATGCTTGCGTATTTTTTGATTATCAATTCAAGTTTTGAAAATGGTGTTAAGGTACGAACTTACATTTGTACCAATGGTTCAGTATTCGAGGTTATTTTTTCTGATCATTCTCTTTCTCCAATTCATAAATTAATTCAAAAACAGGGGTAATAGCTTTAACGTCAATTGAATTACCAGCTTGGCGGTACAAGGCAGTTCAGTTAGTAATTTGTGAGTCAATGAATGGTTTTAGCTTGTTATATTGTTTGTTTGTAAAGCCCATAATTCTAAACGCTTCTCGCGGAGTGATGAGACGTCAGTTTAAAAAACCTTTCTCATTTTTGTTAATTGGAATAATACCAACATTAGGAAATCTATCTTGTCTTGTAGTTACCGTTGGAATAGCTTTTTCATAGTCTTCTTTAGATATTCGTCTTCCTTCTTTTATGTATTTTTGTCTTGAAGGTGTATCTTTAAGTGCCGCTTGCATTTTTTCGTCTAAATATTTATTTGAGTTAAAGCTAAAGATTTCATTGAAATATTTTTCTTTCGTTTTAGTTCTTGATCGAGTATATTCTTTGCCTAATTTCTTGATAAATGTGTCAAAAGCTATATCGTTTTTCAACCACTTAGGAACACTGTTTTTTTGAATGCTTAAAGCAAAAACTCTTTGTCGTTTTTGCAATGAACCATGTTCACGAGCATCAATAATTGTTGTAAAAGTTTTATATCCCATTTTTTGCAAATATGCTTTTCACTCATCATATTCGTGACCGAATTTTTTAACCAATTGAGTGACATTTTCTAATAATAAGTATTTAGGTTTGTGTTCCATTTCACTTAAAATTCTTCCGACTTGTCAAATTAAGTGTGAAGTTGAACTTTCATTAATAATCCCTTTTTCGCGCCCCATGTTAGCAACACTAAGACCTTGGCATGGAAACGAGTATGTAAATAGATCAATTTTCAATTCATCTAAATTCTTACCTTGAACTTGTGTGATGTCAGGAAAATTGTTACTTAGTTTGTTAGCAACAAATATGGCTTCAGCAAAAGCCTTGTTATTAAAATTAAAGTTTCTCATCGGTTTTTTACTGTCTAGTGAAAAAGTTTGCCCATTTATAAAATCTTTAATTTGTTGCTCAGTTATGTTGTACTTTTGAATATAGTCACTAATGTTTTGCGGACTCAAGTTGTGATAAAAAGCAGCATAACTTATGTTACTTCTCACGTCTCAATCACTTGTCGCTACTATCTTGAAAAAATCTTTAGCATTGTTTTTCTTGTTAACATTTTTTGCCGCTAAATGTTGTGCTCCTACACCTGCAAATGCTTCGAAAACTCTGATTTTAGTCAAAGCTAAAAAACCTATAGAAAACTATAGGCAAAAAGTATTGATTAAATTATTGCAGATGAAAAAGTTTAGAACATTTATACTAAAAATGTTTCTAAATTGAGCTCAGAGAGAGAGAGAGAGAGAGAGACGCTTCGCGTCAAATAACGTTACTTAATGTATCATTTGTTTTCATATTTATCTTGTACTTAGACATAATTTTAATTATACTGTAATACTTTTTCAGTACAGCACAGCCTTTTTAGTAAAAGACGATTATAGCTGTTATATTAATGTTTCTTCTCGAAAATACAAAAAAAGATGTTTTGATACAAATGTTTTGTATCTTTTGAGTCTTTTTGATGCATCTTGTTTGTATTAGTCTTTCAATAATTACTCAAAAAGCATTTAGTTAGTCGAATAACGTAGTGAAAAAAACAAAACAAGTTCACTCAAGAACTCATAAATAAATTAAAAAGCAGTCTATTGACCACTTCTTAATCCTTTCTAAAAATTAACTAACTAATTTGGTTTTTTGTGCTTGTGCTTCTAATTTGTTTAATTTAATAACTCTTACCATTTTGTAAACTGCAAAACTTGTTAAAAAGATACCAAAAATAATGAAAAGAGAACAAAAGGCATAAAGGGTGTTTTGAACCGATCTGTGATATGTCATGATGTAAAAATCGTTTATGGCTTCATACTTATTGGTAACTATTAATGGATTAGAACCACCTCAAACAAGCTTTTGTGCGAAATTGAAACTACCGTTTCATGCACCATTCTTAACCGTTATTGCATCATTACCCAAATGTAAAAAGATAGAAGTAAAAAGAATTACAAAGACACCAATGATTGTCAAACTTATTCAAAAAAACAATTTAAATTTAAAGGTTTTTAATACTTTCATATAAGTAAATTATAAAACCCCCAAGGAGACTAACATGAAAAAACCGTTAACAAAAGAAGACTAACTAACAGAAAGTTACGAAAATTTTAGCTCAGTTAACTGACCTACTTTACCTTTCGTCAAAGCATTTTTTGACTACATCCTAGAGCCCAATCAACAAAATTTGCAAAACAAAAGTTTTTTAGCAACTGACAACTTAACAACTCATAACTTAGATTTTTAAATCACCAAGTTAGCTCTTTTTGTAACCATGTTTACCTCATAAACTCGAAAAATTAGGGGGATTTTCACTTTTTTATTTCAAGTTTGCGATAAAAAGCAAACAAAAAAAGAACAAAACAATATGTTTTGCTCTTCTTGTTAGATTGAAAATATTATTAGTATTGTCCTTTTTTGATTTGATCCATTTTTGAATATTTATTAATAGAAACTTTTCCTGAATTATTCATTGAGATGGCTCACCCACCGTCTTTTATGGTTTTAAGAACATATTCTTTTTTAGTTATATGTGGACGACCATCACCATAAGCATCAAAGTTGATATAAAGACTTGTTGCTTTTGGATCTCCCGCTTTAAATCCAGAAGTCATCAAAATAAAGAATATTGAGTCTGGAGTATAGTTTTTTTCTTCTACATAATAATATCTAGGTCAATTATAGTTTGTGTAATAAAGATTCAACTCATTTCTTATTCTGTCGTAATTGGTTTTGTTCCCACCTTTAAAATAGTAAGCCAAGAACTTTTTGAGTGGGACACCACTAGCATTATCTTCCTGTAATGCTCAGAATGTTGCAACATTTGATGTAAACATTCCAATAAATCCTTTTTCTCTATCATCAACATAAGTTTCACGATAATACATATTAAATACTGCGTAATTTACCAATGTAAATATTCTATAAACAGCTTTGTATTCTTCATATTGACGACGTTTTTTGAAATCTTTATAATCATCAGGAACTTTTGCATTAGTCCAGGCAACAGCCAATAATTCATATGTTTTAGAAAGGAAACTTACGATATCTCCCGGACTTGGTACTCAGTAGTCTTTATTTTCACCTTCAGGAACATTTGCTGTGCCAGATTTGGCAGTTAGCTTTCCGATTACTTCAAAAAATGAGCTTCCAGTAATTTTATCGATATCTTTCTTACTTGTTCTTTTTGAAGGATCTGGATCCATATTTAAGTTTCTTAAACCATTATATAGTGGAGAATCTTCAAAATTTGATTTTCCGATAAATAAGTTAATAAGTTTAACCATCATTGTTGGACCTATTGGTCAGTTATCAGTTCTTCCCATCAAACTATTAAGAATAGTAATATCATCGATTGGTATTCTAGAAATTACTTTATTCATAGCACTGGTAATGAATTCTGTTGGTTTAAAGATATTGAAATTTAGGGCTTCTTTTTGTAATCATCAGAATGAACGATTTAGAATTTTATTTTCAAATCAGTTAGTATTAATGATTTGAGGCAACACTCTTTGGATAAATGTACTGAATGTAGTAATGTCATCATCGGTAGTATTATCAAGTTTCATAACTTTAAATACCGCTTTACTAAAAATTCTTCGGTTTTCTTCTTTGCCAATGAAAGTTAGAAGAGTGTCTTTAATGAAGTTTTTAACTGGCGTTTGTTCGTGTTTAATTAATAGGCTTAAAACCTTTTGTAGACTTTGTTCATCACCTGATGTATATTCTTTTCAAGTTTTTAGATCACTTGTGAAGAAATCGCTTAATAATTGGCGAACAAATCTACTGATACTATCATATGTTGAAATGTCTTTAACAAGTTTGTTAACTTCTTTTTCTTGCTCTTCATCAGTAATTCCTAACAAGTAAGCAATATTAATGTTGGAAATAGCATTGCGTGCTAGACGAATAAATGCATCAGAAATAATTTGTGCTTTGAGTCTAGGAATTGTTTCATTATTTGGGTTAGGAATTGAGTTGTTAAATACTCGTAGCAAGTTAAGAACAATACCTTCAAGTTTTTCACGTTTCTTTTGTTCTAATTCTGGATCCTGTTCAGTTGAAGGAACGTCTTGAGTATCACTTGTTGCTCCTTCGCTTGCTTTCGCTTCCTGTTCTGTTATCTTTTTAACAATTTGCATAATGAAATCTAAGAAGTTGGCAAGTTTATCTGTTTGAGTACTTACAGCTTCATCTTGCTGTTTGCTATCAGCAAAATCAATTGATTCATCAGGAATCATAGTATTAATTACATATTCAGGTAATTCACTAGTGATAATTGCATTTCAATCAATATTAGTGATGATTTTTACTAATAGTTTGTCAAAAATCTTACTGTCTAGTACCATTCCATCAAGAATATCTAAATCTTTCAGTTGTTCCATTGCATCAGAAATCAATCTCTTAGCAAAGTTTTGTTTTGCTAGTTTTGATAATAATGCTTCAATGTAGTATCTGAATTGAATTACATTTTCGTTGCCAACTGTTAAGCCTATTTTGTATTTATTATTGATGTAATTAAATAAGTCTAGTGAGAATTCTTGTGTATTTGATTCTTTTGAAAATGCTGCGTCTAAACCTTTGATCAATATATTTTTTAGATCTTCAATGTTTAGGGAGATGAATTGTTTTACAAAATTGTTTAAATCTTCAGCATTTTGATACTCGTCTAATTTATTTGACAAGTATTTTTGTACTATTCCCTGCAACAATGCATCAACTTCCTCATTGTTAACAGCAGTTGACAGAATGTGTTGCACTGTAGGATCTGAAATGAAATCGGAATTGATTTTTACTAAGTTTTTCTCTGTTTCAATGCCTAATTCATATCTAATGAATTGCGATACAAAGTCAGAAGATCAACGAGAAATTTGTTCATTTGTTGAACCATTCAAACTTTTTAGAACAACCAAAATGGCATTCATAATTTTGTTCGATTTTTGTTTTGCTTGTTCTTCAGATTGACTATTCGATTCTGAACTTGACTCAGGATTTGATGTTTCTGAAGAGTCTGTGCCATTGCTATCTGTGATTTGTTTAATTGCTTCTAGACTCTTAGATCTAATTAATTTGTAAACAGTCATCAAGTCTTTTGCTGAATGTTCTGAATTAATCATAGAGTTAATTAGTAATTTTGTGTTCTTTTCAGTGACATATTCACTTAGATCAAGATCTTCAAATGCTTCTTTAACTGCACTAACAATTCCTGCTTTATTAAATTGTGAATCCTTAATAAAGTCAACATCTTGCAGTTTGTCTAGTATTTTCGTTAAGGCTGTTGTGTAAACATCTGTGCCTTTGATAAAGGTGAATAAACTTTCCAAAACATTTCTAGTTGCTTGTTTTTGGTCATCAGTTAATTGCTCTACACCAACATATTTAGCAAGTACTTCAATAAGAATTTCTTTTAATGAAGACTTGATATTTTCATCTGAAAGAACTGAATTGATAAAGTTTTCAATTCCTACTACTACATCACCTTTAGCAAGTTTAATGAATGTTTTAATTACTTCGTTGGCATTTTGAGCTGGCGTTAAATCATAACTTTTATCTAAGAATTTGAAAATCAATGAAGTTAAAAGACTGGTATTCATTGACTCAAGATCTGTTGGTTTTTGATTTTCCAAAATTGCCAATAACAAGTTTTTGATGTTAGTTTCTTGCGAAGCATAATCTTTCAATACATCTTTTAAGTCTAAATTACTAATCTCAAATTTAGCAATGTTATACATTACATTAGCAACTGCACTTTTTAGTTTTACATTATCTTGTTCAATAACTCCATTTAAGGTTTTAATGATGTTCGTTGCAAGTGATGTTAAATCAATTTTTTGACTATTTTCAGTATCTTGCTCAGTGTCTTGATTTTCTGAATCAGTATTTTTATCAGTATTTGAGTGTTCTTGAGTGTTGTTTGATGAAGATTGTTTGTTATCAATAGTTCTTGCTCATTTATAAACATTTAAGATGTCGTCTTGCGCTTGATCGATATCGTTTTCAGTGTCAAAAATAGCATTAATTACTGCTTTTAGACTTGGCTGATCTAACAATTCACCAATTGCTTGACTTGAGCTAAAAATATTGTTTATTGCCCTGATGAATTCATCTTTAACTTTTCAATTTAAGGCAAAAATATCATTTTCACTCAAGACTGTTGAAATCTTATTAAATATTACGTTGTATGCAGGAACACTAGCAACTGTTTTTAGAATTCTTTGTGCTAATCTTTCAAAACTTTCTCTTTGGTCTTCGACAAAATTGTGTTTTGTTGCTTTTTGTACTACATCTGCTAACGATTTAGCGACTAAATTGTTTACTACATCATCTTGCAATAGAGATGCTACTTTCTCTTTTAGATATGTAATCACTCTTTGCGTATTTGCTCTTATTACAGCATTAGCAAATTCTTCAATACTTTGTTTTTCTTCATATTTGTGAGTTGAAGCAAAATCTTTAATTAAATCTTTTACTAGGCTAATCAAATCATCTTGATTTAAAACTTTTTGACGTAATTGCTCGATCAAGTCTTTCTGATTTTGACTTAGATTTGCATATTCTGGTAAATCCTTTAATTGTTTGTTAACAAATTCGTTAGCAACTTTGTTAATTAATTTTGCTATTTTTGAAATTATGATTGCATTGTTTTCATATTCTTCAGGAAGTGATCCATGAAGTGCCTTAGCAATAACTAAACTTCAATTTAAGCTCGGAACTGATAAGTGGAATTTATTATCAACAGTTTCCTGACTTTCAGTGTTAGCTTCCTGTGAAGAGTTTTCATTTTTATATTTAATTACCTTAAATGCATAGTCATAAACTTGCACTAAGTCATCTAATTCTTGCTCAATAGCAGTTAATCCAAGTACTTTTTCAAGTAATTTTTGAATATTTTGTGCACTAAGGATGGTTTTTAGATACTCTTCATTTATTACGTCGTTAACAAACTCTTGAACCAGGTTAGTGTTTCAAGCGGAATTTGTAATAATGCTATCTTTTGTTGCTAGGAATGATTTAGCTTTATTTAAAACTAAGTCATAGATTTGTTGTTCACTAACAAAATCGATTAGTCTATTTGCTAGGTTAGTTAATGCTTGTAAATCTTGTTCGTTTGCTTGTTTATCAAAAGAAGTATTAATTGCTTCAGTAATAACTTGTGATAGTTTTTGTTTGATGTCTTCGCTTGCTAAACTTTGTGCTATGACTGAAGATAGTGAATCAATGATAGCTTCTTTATTTAAGTTATATGCCTTGTTAACTATTGCATCAAAATCTTCTAATTGTTTATAGTTTTCAGAAGCAATTAAGTTAGCAACAGCATTCGCAAGGGTTTGGTTTAGTTTTGGATTTTCAATTGCTACATCTTTTAGTGAAGCAATTAGTGATTTTTGTGCTTGGCTAAGAGTGTTGTTGTTTTCATTATCTAAGAATTCAACTAAGTGTTTATTAGCTATTTTTAGCGCTAAAAGCACAACTTTTTGACTGATTTGTTGACTATTATCTGAAACTGAATTTGAAAGAAGTTTTACGACTTTAACAACATAATCTTTTCAGGTTAATTGTTCTTGTGTTTGACCTTGACTGGCTTGTGAATTCTCATCAACTGGTTGACTGATTTCAGCATCTGTAGATTTTGATTCTTGTTGTTTTGAAGTTAATAACTCTTTTAAGTTTGGATAAACAATTTCGTAAAGTTTAAATAATTGTTCAACATCATGATTTTGTGCATCAGCTGAGTCAAAAATTGTGTTTGCAACAACATTGATATCTTGTTTTGCAGTATTTTTAACCACAAAATCAAAAGTTAAGAATTCTTTTTTCAATTCTTCAACAAGAGTGTTGTTCAACTCTAGTGAAGCTGTTAACAAGTCGTTAGCTTCAGTGATTGAAGCAAATTTTTCAAATGCCTTTTGGAACAAGGTAGTTGTTGAAACTTTAGCTAGTAAACGGCTTAGAAGTGGAGTTGCATTAAGCTCAAAATCACTAATTTTTTCAGTTTCAATTTTTAGTTCTTTTTCAACTAGTTTTAAGACAACTTGAATTATCGACTCTTTAACATCGTTGTCACTTAAAAGACTAGTAATTTCGCTTTTTAGTGAAGTCGTTACAGTTTGTACGTTAGCCTTAACTAGTGAATTAACGAAGTCTGCTGCTGAAGTTTTAGTCTTGTACTTGTCGCTAGCAAGATAATCTTTTAGAACTGATTTTAGTCCATTATCGACATTTTCAGAAACTAATAGTTTTGTTTCTAGAACATTAAATAGATTTTGTTGTTCGGTTGTCAAGTTTTTAAATGTTGCAGTTTCTTTAAACTCGTTATCTAAATAATCTTGACTAATTAATTTAGCTAAATCTAAAAGTTTATTGATGATTACTTCTTGATTTGCATAATCATTTGGCATTGAGTTATGGAAAGCTTGTAAGACTAGTAAGCCTCAATCTATTTGTGGCAACTCTATTTTGAATTGATTGCTATCTGTTTCGTTAGTATTTTCTGGTTGTGAATCAGTATTTGCTTCTTGCGGGTTATTTGCCTTATCTTTAACAACTTTAAGAGCATAACGGTAGACTTGAACTAAATCATTTAGCTCATCTTTTCCTTGTCCTGTTCCCAAGATTTTTTCAGCTAGTGCTTGAATATTTTTATCAGTTAGTAGACTATTAATGAAATCTTTATCAACTAAAGCATTAACAATATCTTGAACAACTTGTTTGTTCCACATTCCATCACTAATGATTGTTTCATTTGCATTTAGAACTTGAGTGGCTTTTTCAATAATTGGATTTAACACAGAATTTTGGTTTGCAAAATCAAGTAGTTTTTGCACCACATTGATCATTGCTTGTTTATCTTGCTCTGAAGCTAAGTTATTTAGATTTGTATTGATTAAATCGACAATTATTTTGGCTAAATTAGTCTTTAAATTTTCATTTTGCATTAAATCAGAAACTAAGTTTTCTAGCATTGGAGCTAATTGTTCTTTATTTAAGGCAAAAGCTTTATTAACTATGGCATCAAAAGTAGTTAAATCATCATAGTCATTTTGACTAATTAATTGTTGAATTGCACTGGTTAAAAATTCATTGAATTTAGTATTTGCAAAACCGTTTTCAATAACTTGTTTGATTAAGTCTTTTTGTTCTTGAGTTAGATTTTGACTCTTATCTACTAAATCATTTAATTGTTCGCTTGCAATATTTAGTCCCAATAAAACAACTTTTTTGCTAATGATATCAGCGTTTTCATCCACTGAATTATTTAGCATTTTAACAGTTTTAACGACTCAGTCTTTTCAGTCTAAAGTCTGTTTATCTTGACTATCTTCAGAACCTTGTGAACCTTCGTTTTGTTGCGATTTATTGATTAATTTAACAATTTCTGGATATAGAATTTTGTAAAGTTTTGCTAGTTGTTTAACATCATTATCTTCTTTGTCATTAACGTCAAAAATGATGTTTGCTAAAACTTTGACATCACCTTTAGAAGCATTGTCAAATACAAAATTGATTGAGCCAAAAAGTTTTTTGAATGCTTCAACAAATTCTTGATTAATTGCAAGTTCTGGAGTTAGTAAATCTTTTGCATCGAAAATTTCCTTTGATTTTTCGAATACTTTAGCATACAAGTCACTAGAACTTAGTTTAGCAATTAGACGCGAAACTAAAGGTGCAGCATTTTGTTCAAATGTTGCTTTATCTTCTTCTTTAATTTCTAATTTCTCTTCAATTAAGTGAAGAAGCACATCATTTAAAGATTGTGCAATTTCATTATCACCTAGTAATGAAGAAATTTCATTTTTTACATAATCTAGAACTACTTGACTATTGTTTTTAACAAAATCATTTACAAAATCAGCAACAGTCTCTTCATTTTGATATTTATCTGTTGATAAATAGTCAGATAAAACAGTTTTTAGAGTGTTTTGAAGATTTGAAGAATTTAAAACTTTTGCTTTAACTTTTTGCAATAAGTCTTTTTGTTCTTGAGTTAATGATGTGTAAAAATCTAATTTTGTTAACTCATTGTCTAGATAATCAGCAGCAACTTTAGTTAATAAAGTTACTAGTTTGTTAACTAAAACATCTTTTTTGTCAAAACTATCAGGTAACGAGTTACTAAATGCTTTGATTATTACTTTTGCCCAATTGATTTCAGGGATTGAAATAGTGTTTTTACCTGTTGTTTGTTGTGAATCTGTTTGAGTATTTTGATCACTAGTTTGTGAAGATTTGTTTTGGTCTTTTACAACTTTTAATACGTAATGATAGATATTTACTAAATCATCTAATTCAGTGTCATTTTCTTCAGTTCCCAATACTTTTTGTAATAAAGATTGTACATTTTCAGTATTAAAGACTGAAGTTAAAAATTCTTCATTCAATAATCCATTGATAACGGATTGGAAAACATCAGTATTCAATTTGCCATCAACCATTAAATTATTTTGGTTTTCAAGAACTGTTTGAACTCGTTTGCTAATAGTATCAATTATGTCTTGTGAAGACACAAATTCAAGAAGTTTTTGCACTAAATTCTGCAAAGCGTTTTTTTCTTGTTTGCTTGCTAAATTGTTAAGTTTTTCATTAATTGTAGAAGCAATGATTTTAGCCAGTTTTGCTTTATTATCTGGTTGTGAAATGAAGTCTTTTGCAACTGAACTAATTGTTGAGATGAAATCATTTTTGTTTAGTTCAAATGCTTTATTAACTAAAGCATCAAAAGTTTCAATTCCTTGATAGTCAGGACTAGAAATTACATTGTAAATTGTTTTTTCTAGAAGCGAAATAATTTGTTTATTTTCTAAAGCTTGTTTTTCAAAATCATTGATTAATTGTTTTATCTCTTCTGAAAGATCTAGCTTATTGATTTGATTTTGAATTTCGCCATCAGCTAGTTTTAGACCTAATTTGACTAGTTTGTGGGCTATTATTTCACCATTGCTAGTTACTGAATTGCTTACTAATTTAACTATTTTAACAACTAGTGATTTCCAGTCTAAAGGTTCACCTTCTTCATCTTTTAGAGAATCAATAACAATTACCAATAATTGATAAATTGATTCAACATCTTGATCTTCAGTGTCAGTCGAAACAAATAAAGCATTTAGAATCTTATCAACGTCTGGTTTCGATGTTGAATCAAATACAAAATCAACATTTAATAATTGTTGTTTGATAAGTTTTACTAATTCTTGATTAATCTCAGTTAGGCTAGTTAATAAATCGTTTTTAGTTAAAATTTCACTTATTTTTGCGAATGCACTATTGTAAAGTTCAGTTGAAGGAATAACAGAAAGTAATCTTTTAGCAACTTGTTCAAAGTATTGTTTTCAAGTCGCTTGTTGTTCATCATTTAGTTTTAATTCTTTGATTATTAATTCGTTTACTAAATCTATTCAAGCTTGTTGATTTTGTTCTGTAGTTAAACTTTGTGATAATGATTTTTTGACTAAATTAATGACCTTGTCAACATTGTCTTTTACTAATTGATTAACAAAATCTTTTGTTGATGTTACATTTTCGTAACGATTTGAAGCAATAACACTTGTAACAAATGAGCTTACTAGTTCGTTAAAATCTGGATCACTAACGAAATTAATGCTTAATTGCTTAATTAATGTAATTTGATCTTCAGTTAAAGCATCTTTAATTTGTTTGATATCAAATAAGTTATTTTCAACAAAATCTTTAATAGCAAAAGTTATAAACGAAGTCAAATTAGTTTTAATTTGTTCGTTTTCAAAGTTTACAGAATTAATAATTTTCTTGATAATTCCAATGTATGGATCTGTGTTTTGACTGCTTTGTTGTTGTTTTTCATCACTTGCTTCTTGATTTTGTGATTGTTCGTTAGTTTTTTCGCTTAACACTAAATCCAGAACCGGTTTTTTGATTGCCAGTCAAATTCTAGTTAAACGAGCTACATTTTCATTAGTGAAAAGAGCATTAACTAGCAAGTTAATGTCGTGTTTATTTAATAATGTTTCAACTGTTAAGCCTTCGAATAAATTAGCTCAGGTAATTGAATTTAAATCATTAATATCTTTTTGATCTAGTTTATTGAAATTATCAAGTACTTGTTTTTTTAAACTTTGGTAAACATCCAATGTATTAGCCTTAGAAATAACTTGCGAAAGAATTTCTTTGATATCGGTAGTTACTTCTTTGTTTAATGAGTCGATTTTTAACTCTTTTTTCATCAAATCAGTGATTTTGTCAATAACAAAATCTCTAATTACTGAAACATTGTTAATTTTTTGAACTAGTGAATCGATGTATGATGAAAGTTCTTCTCTGTTCTTGTTAACAAAGATAGTAATTAAATTAGCAAAGTTGTTAGCTTTGTTGACTTCTGAATTGTTAGCAGTTAAAGTTTGACTTAAAACATCCTTTAGAATAGTCTTAGTTTGACTATCTTGTGCTAGTAAGTTTCAAATTTCCTCACCTTTTTGTTCGTCAATAGTTAGTAGAGAAGCGATTTTTTGAACAAAAAAGTCTTTAATTGAGTCATTATTTGAAAGTTTATCAACTAAACTATTCAAGTGATTTCTAGTGTCTTGACTATATTGCGAAGCAGTTAATTTTTTGTTAAACGCTTTAATTACTTTAAATATTGTTTCACCATTGATTTGAATGTTAACTTCAACATTATCTGTGATTCCACTATTAACTTCAGCATTAGTTTCAGAATTTTTGTTTTCTTTCGGCATTAAAAGTTTGGCCACAGTATCGAAGTTATTGTCTAATACACGAACAATGGTGTTAATTTCTTTATCAGTTAGAAGATCTAGTAATTTATCAATGTTATCAATCAAAATAGTGTTAATTACACTTTTTACATTCAATAAATTACTTAAATTTGTATTTTGAAGTGAAACAACTAAATCATCACTTAGATTAATTGAGTTCAATAATTTGTCAAAAATACTTTTAGCTGTTGAACGAACAAAATCTTTTTGAGTAAGTTCAGCAAAAACTTTTTCAAGTAGTTTTTTGATAGTGTCAAAATCACTTTGTGTAGCTTGAATGTGTTGTTTTAAGTAATTTACAATGAAATCAGCTACTGATGAAGCAATGCTTTGAGTATTTTCAGAATCATTTAGTAAAGTACTTAAAACATTGTTTAATAGTTTATCAATTGCTTCAGTGATTTTGACTGTTGCATAGTCTTTGTATCAATTGTGTGGACTGGCTTGTGCTCTTTTGATTGATTCTTCATTGAATAAAGAAGCAAAAATTTGTTCAAGTGCTTCTTTAACTAATGTGTCAAATTTTTCTTCGACTACATAACCTAAACGGTTCATGATGTTTTGCAATTGTTGTCTTAAACTATCTTCTAGTTGTAATGAACTTAGATCGATATTTTTGATTAAACTAATTAATTTGTCTTTAAGTTTTAAATTATCGAATACAACATTGTAGAATTTAGGGCTTTGCACGATTGGTTGCAATGCTAATAGTCATTTGTCTAATTTAACATTAACAAAATCGTTGTTGTTATTATCTTTTGCAAAAATTACACCAAAAAACTTGTTAATCAGTTCGATTGTATTAACTTTGAAAATACTATTAATGTTTTTAGCGAGTTCTTCAAAAAAATCAGCTGAAGTTTTGTTTTGAATTTCAGTTTGTGTTACTTTTTGAATTAATTCTTTAAATAAAACAGTATTTGGTAAATTTTGAAGAACAGCTGCAATATTTTGTTGCAACAAGGTTTTTTGTTGTCCTGATAATTCAATGTCAAAATAAACTTCTAAAGCGTTATAGAAAAGATCTAAACCTTTTTGTTTTGATTTTGAGTCCTGGTTAATTACATCTGCTAGAGCTGAAAGTACTTTTTCTGGTTTCAATAAATCGATATTTTTTACTAAGTTAGCCAGAATTTCTTCAAATGTAGCACCTTTGAATTTAGCGATATTATCAATAAAATTATTGAAAATTTCTACTAATGCATCACTAAATTTAGAACTGCTAAAAATATCGTTTAATAACGCTGAAACTCATTCATTTAGTGCTTCTCTTAGTCCACCTTGATTTAGATAACGTAAATTAAGTCCGTTAACTAGGTTGTTTTTATCTAAGAAGGCATAAACTTTATTAACTAAATTCCCTTGTGCATAGGCACTTAAAAATTGTGGAATTAAGTCAGATCTTAAAACGTTTGATTCAACTAATAATTTGAAAATATCTTTTAGGATTTGTTTTAGATTTTCATTAGTTACTAGCTGTTCATTATTAATCAAGATTACTGCTAATTTTTTGATTTCTTCGACACTAATTTGACTTTGTCCTAAGTCAGTGAATGAAATATCAGTAATCAAGTTACTGTTAACGAATGATTCAAGAATATCTTTTAGACCTGCTGCATATTTTTCATCATTACCTATTTGGTTAATAAAATCTAAAATAACTTCAGCATTTTCATTACCTTTATATGGTTTTAAAATTGCACCATAAATGCTTTGAAGCATAAAGTTTTTGAAGTTAAAGTTGTTGTTTTCAATGCTTTTTATAAAGTTAGAAATGATTAAATCTAGCATTCCATCTAAATATGGTTTGCTTGGAATAACTTTTAAACTTTGAACTGCAAAGTGGGCAATATTGGCCTTTTGTTCATCACTATATTTTGTTGCAAAAGTATTTTCTAATTGATTAATTACAACGTTTGAAACATACTTTTCAAATGAACTATTGTTAGCTAAAAAGTCGATAAGTGTAGCAATAACTTTACGAATCTCTGCGCCGTGGCGCTCGTAAACTTTGCTTAATAAGTCGGTCATTGAGTATGAAGAAGCAAAATAAAAATCATAATTATCAATAAAATCATCTAAAACTGCTGAAGCCGCAGAAGAAATAGAATTATTGATTTTTTCATCATTTAAAATTGCATTAACAACATCTTTGTGATCTTTATCGATTAGTTCTAAGACAATTTTGCTTGTTAACAAATCTTTAACGATTGCATTTTGTAATGATTTGAAGTAATTTTTATCTTCCTCATTTTTAACTACATCAGACTTGTAAATCGATTTTAAGGTTGCAAAAATTAGTGGCAAATTGAAAATGTTTTTTTCAAAAACGTTTTGAATTTCATTAACTGAAATGTTTTCAATTTGTTTTTCACTGATTAATTTGTCTAAATCAGCTTGTAAATTAGCAAAAAGCTTATCGATATATTTTGATTCAACAAATGCATCAATTAATTTCGACATAAATGAAGATTGCTTGTTGTCGGCAATCAATTTAGCAAAAAATGCTTTAATATTTGGCATTTGATCATAGTCAACACCAATATTTTTAAACATTCGTTTTAGTAAAGATTCAAAATTTTCTTTTTCAAATAATAAGGCCGAATCGTTAGTTCAGAATTTAATTAATTTTCCATAATCAACAACTGGATTTTTTAATAAGAAATTGTAAATTGCTTTGTTATAAACGGTTTGTTCAAAGTCATATCTAACATCAATAGAATCGGTGTTTTGCACTCCTGAAGCACTCAATTTCAACACAATTCTTTTTAGTTCTATATTGCTTTTGGCAAATTTTAGACTTTGTTTAAAACTATTTGCATCACTATCTAGATAATCTTTATCAGCCACTATTTGACCGTTTTCTTCATCTTGAGTTAATGACATTTTCAAGAAGATATCTTGTGCCATTTTTTTGTATCCAGCAATATCTGGGTGAATGTCAAAAATATTACTTGATAACAAGTTAGCGTTTTTTAGTCAGTAAATTTTGTCAAAAGTATTGATGTATTGAACATCGGTATTAGCTGCTGTTTGTTTAATTGCACCATTTAAGATATCTAATGCTTTTTCAGTCAAATCAGTAGTTAAAAGACTGAATTTTTTATCAATAAGTGGTGAAAGTCTTAAAAAAGGCATTGGATAAGAAATTAAATTAATTCTTAAATCCGGATTGATTGCTTTAAGTTTGGTAATTAATTTTGTGTAATTTTCAATGATGTTTTGGCTTGCTTGTTGAGCTTGTGAAATAAAATCATCATAATATTTTTTGATTAATTCAGAATTATTTGTTTCATCAAAACTTAACGTTGAAAGAATACTGAATAAGTCAACTTGGTTAATGAAATCATTTGCCCCAAGTGAAATAGTCATCAAATTAGCATTCTTAATTTGTTGCTGTAAAATACCAAACTCATTGTTAGCTTGTTCAAAATTATTGAATAAATATTGCAATCTTTTTTGTCCTTGGATAGTGATTGGATTATTGCTGTCACTATCAATATTTAAGTCAAATTTCAAGTTCGAAGTAGCTTTTTGCTTTTCATTTTCGCTTGCAGATTGTGGGTCTAAAAGATATAGTCAATCCGTGATTGTTGTTCCTGACAAACCGAAATTATAAAAGCTTTCAAGGCGATTAGGATTGGTTTCACGAATTGCATTGGCAATAAAAGAAGAATAAGACATTCCTTGTACTTCTTTGTTTTCACTATCGTAATATCCACCTTGATCAAATCCTAGTTTAACATTAAAACCAGCTGCAATAGAGTCTCCTAAAGCAGCGTATTTGATATTTCCACTAATAGCATAACTATTTTCTACTACTGGTGGTTTAGGTTCTTCTTTTGAGTTTTTCTTTGTCAATAAAATCGATGTAGGAATTGTTGCTCCTAATAGTGCTAAAAGCCCTAATGAAGCAGCAACAGCAATTTTTCTTTTCTTTTGCATACTAATCTCCTATTCCAAGTTATCCAATTGAAATATCCTCATAAATGTATTGAATTCTTGAACTATAGTGTTTTTGTCTTCCTCATATTAGAATTGTTGAACTAATTCCAATCCGTCCAATAAACATCAATAGAATCAGTGTTATTTTTGAATAAATATTAAGGTTAGCCGATAGTCCAGTTGATATTCCGGAGCTACCGAAAGCTGATAAAGTTTCAAAAAACACTAAAACGAAATTAAATTTCTTTTGTGAACCGTCATAATCTTTTCATGATTCATTTGTTAGTCCGTTTGCTGAAGTTGTGACTACTAACATACCAATAAATACTAAAACTAACCCGATTACAAAAACATTAATTGCTTTGATAAGGGTTTCTTTTCCGATCTGACGACGGAAAGTAACAATATTTTTTCTTCCCCGGATAACACTAAAAATACTTAAAAATAGTATTGCAATAGTGATATTGCTTACCCCTCCAGCTGTTGACGAAGGAGCAAACCCAATAAACATTAAAATTCCGTGTAAAACTAAGGTTGGTTGGGTCAAAACATAAAAATCAATAGTTGAAAATCCAGCGCTCCGAGTTGCCATTGTATTGAAGAAAATAGCTAGGCTTTTGTTAGCTGTTGAACCATATTGTTCTTGTTTTCAGAATGCCATGCGACTGGATGCCGTTGTTTCTAAAGCAAAAGTCAAGGCAATAGCAACTACTGAAATGATTAATCATGTTGTGATATTCAGTTTTGTAAATAAAGTGATACGGTAACGCTTTTTGGTGGCTAGTGATTCTAATTTACGATAGATGTCATAAATAGTAGGAAAACCAACTCCCCCAATAATGAATAAAATTAGTAAAATGATTTGAATTCCGTATCCTGTGTAATAAACTTGTAAAGATTTACCACCTAAAATGTCTAATCCAGCATTATTAACTGCACTGATTGAGTGAAAAACAGCATACCGTAGCGACATTTCGATATTACCCTTAGGGTCGAACTTGCCACTTACTATCGGATCAAAACTACTTACTCGATCAAATTTATGATGTGCTTTTCAGTCTTGTACTCAAGCTTTATCATCATAAAAACCATCATTTGAAAAGTAAAAATATAAAAATAAAACAATCGAACTAATGATAATTGTGATAAATAAGGTGGTCACACTGACTTTAACTAGTCTTTTTGTATCACCAATGACGGCCGTTCCTCTTTCAAATTGAGTTAAAGAGACATCATGGTTAGTACTTTTTCATCCAAAGTGTCTTATTACCAAGTTGAAGAAATAAAGCTTCAAGGTAAAAAAACCAAAACCTCCAATTAATATGCCAATTGCAATTATCGCTTGACCTAGGGCATTAAAATGTTCACTAATATTAACAGAACTTAGCCCGGTATCGCTAAATGCACTAGCGGCTAAAAATAAAGCATCACTATAAGAAAAATCTTTTTTTCCCATAGGTTGTCCGTTACTATCAAGATTTCAAGTAATTTTCGAATACAAGAGAAAACTTATAATAAAGGTTATTAATAGGTAAATGAGAAAAATATGTTTGATACTTCCCATTCGCTTAAAGTAGTTAAAGAAATTAAATATCTTTTTGACTACTTTACCTTTGCTGGCTATTTTTTTCATATTGAAGATTTTACTACAAATATCCGAAACTTACTCTTTTAGTTTGTTTACATAGTAAATAAAAAAATATTTTTTAGGTCTTTTCGAGGCAAAAAAAGGCAAAAAAAGGCTAATTTTTAGCTTCGAAACGTATTTTTTAACAAATTATCAGGATTGATAGGTCTCAATTATTTATTAATAAATAATTTGAAAGAGGATTTGTGTTTTTTGCCAATTAGGAACAAAAAAATTTTAAGTAAGTATACCAAAAATAAGGATTAAAGGCTTTAAAAAATCTGTTTTTGGACTTTTAAGAAACTAAAATTGTGCTAAATTGCTTAACACAAATTAAAATATTTATAATAGTTAACGTAAAAAGTGCAATATTTTGCAAAAAACAGAGGTAAAAATGAAAAAAAATAAGTCAAAAATTGTTGAAATTTGCATCATCGGAATGGGTCGTTATGGACAAAGTGTTGTCCAAAATTTAATTAAAACTTATGATAATAAATTACACCTAACCTTAATTGACGAAAGTGAAAAGAATTTAATTCCTTTCCGGGATGAAGTAAATAAAGTTTTTGTGGCAGATGCGGCCGATCCTAAAGCGCTAATGGCAATGGCAATTAACGACATTGAAACCGTTGTTGTTGCAACTGGAGATAACATTGAAATTGTGGCAGCGTTACAAGAAATTGGAATTAAAAACATCATTGCCAGAGCAAATTCAGTACGTCACTCACGGGTATTAAAGCAAATCGGAGTAAATGTCATTATTAGTCCTGAAGAAGAAGCGGGAATTAAAACTGCTTTAATTGTTGCCAACCAATCGCTAATTTCATACTCGCAAGACTTAGAAGACGCTGGGGATGGCTTTGTGTTTGGTTCAGCCTACATTAAGAACCCAAAACTAGCTAAAAAAACCATTCGTGAACTAGATGTTCGTAGCAAAAATGCATCAATTGTGTTAATAAAACGTGGACTTTCAAGCTTTTTACCTGAAGGGGACTTCGTCATCGAAGAAGGAGATTTAGTTACTGTAATTGCAAAATTGGAAGACATTATCAATATCATTGACTGATTTTCAGAAGTGAAGAGCTAAGAGTGAACCGACTGCTTGTCGGTTTTTCTTTAATATTTTGGTAAAATATTACATAATACGTCAAATTGTAAAAAATGATTGATTTTAAAACGAGGAGCAATATGAAAGATTACAAAGATACGTTGTTAATGCCTGAGACTGATTTCCCAATGAAAGCAGACTTGGCTAACAAAGAAAAAAGTTACCGTTTACAATGAGAACAAGATAAGTTGTATCGTCAAATTTTAGCTAAAAACAAGAACTTGCCAAGTTTCGTGTTACATGATGGACCACCTTATGCAAATGGTCATATTCACACCGGACACGCAATGAATAAAGTGCTTAAAGACATCATTGTTCGTCAAAAAAATATGGCCGGATTTTATTCTCCTTTTGTTGCTGGTTGAGATACTCACGGTTTACCAATTGAACACAAAATGCTTTCTGAAGCTAAGAAAAATAAAAATGATTTCAGTGTTGTAGAACTAAGAAAAGCTTGTGCCGAATATGCACTAAGTCAAATTGAATTACAAAAAGAAGAATTCAAACAATTATCACTACTTACAGATTTTGAAACCATTTATAAAACCTTAGATAAAAAAATGGAAGCGGATCAATTGCGTTTATTACAAAAAATGATTAATCGCGGATTAATTTACAAAGATTTAAAGCCAGTTTACTGATCGCCTTCGAGTCAAAGTGCTTTAGCTGAAGCAGAAGTTGAATATGCCGATCATATCTCTCCATCAATGTATGTTGCTTTCAAAATTGTTGAAGGAAATGAAGTCTTAGCCAAAGACGATAACGTTGTAATTTGAACAACTACTCCTTGAACTCTAATTGCCAATAGTGGGGTAGCAGTAAGTAAAGAATTCGACTATGTTAAGGTTAGTGCTAATAATCAAAATTACGTTGTTGCAAAAGAGTTGCTTGAGTCTTTAGTTGAAATTTTTAAGTGAGAAAATTACCAAGTTTTAGACACGTTTAAAGGACAAAAACTTTTAGATGCTAAGTACCTTTCGCCAGTGAATGACTTAGTTTGTCCAATTGTTGAAGGTCACCACGTAACATTGGACGGTGGGACAGGTTTAGTGCATATGGCTCCACTTTTTGGTGAAGATGACTTTTTAATTGGGAAAAAGAACAATTTAGCAATGATTATGCATGTTGAAGACGATGGTTCATTAAATAATAAAGCAGGTCAATTTGCTAACTTATTCTATGATGATGCTAATCCAAAAGTGGGAGCACTTCTAACAGAAAAAGGTTTACTACTTGCGTTCAAGAAAATTAAACACTCATACCCACACGATTGAAGAACACACTTGCCAATAATGTACCGTGCAACACCACAATGATTCGTATCTTTAAAACCAATCAAAAAAGAAATAATGGATGCTATTCAAAATGTCCAAACTTTCAATGATTGAAGCAAAAAAAGATTGTCACTAATGCTAGAAGCAAGAGAAAGTTGAACTATTTCAAGACAAAGATCTTGAGGAGTCCCAATTACTGTTTTCTATGACAAAAATAAAGAACCAGTATTCAACGATGAAATTATGGATCACATTATTGCGTTGGTTGAAAAACATGGAACAGATATTTGATATGAACTAAGTGCGGATGAATTATTACCAGAAAAATTCCGTAATTTAGGCTACACCAAAGAAAATGACATTATGGACGTTTGATTTGACTCGGGTTCAACTTCAATTGGTCTGGATGTAGAAGGGATTAAGGCGCCTTTTGATTTATATCTTGAAGGTAGTGACCAATATCGTGGATGATTTAACTCTAGTCTAATCAACTCAATTGCTTGAAGAGATACAGCACCTTATAAACAATTAGTATCACATGGTTTCTTACTAGATGGTAAGGGTGAGAAAATGTCAAAATCAAAGGGAAATATCATCAAACCTTTGGACATCGTTTCAAAATACGGAGCAGACATTTTAAGACTTTGAGTTGCAAATAGTGAATACACTTCTGATATTTCAATTAATGACAAAATTCTTGACCAAAATGTTGAAATTTACCGTAAATTAAGAAACACATTTAAGTTTATGTTGGGAGCAATTAGTGATAATGAGTTCCACGAAACTAAACTTGAATCAATCCATGCTTTAATCGATGAAAGAAGAAAAAACCTTGAGGCTAAAATTGTTGAAAATTACGAAAATTATCGCTTCATTAACGTAATCAAGGATATCAACAATTTCGTTATTGATCTAAGTTCTTACTATATTTCAATTTCGAAAGATAGTTTATATGCAGATGCTAAAAATAATGCAAATCGTTTACAAATTCAATACAACTTCTACAAAATCATTGAAACATTAATTACTGCCTTGGCGCCAATATTGCCAACTACAACCGAAGAAATTTATAAATATTTTAAACACCAAAATAAAAAATCTTCAGTTCACTTGCTTGACTTTTTCAAAGCTAAATCACTTGATTTTACAATCGAAAATCAATGAAAAGAATTCTTTGAACTAAAGGATGAAGTTTACAGACTAATTGAAAATGCTATTAAAAACCAAGAATTCAAGAGAGTGAATGAAGCTTACGTAACAATTAAAACTGACAGTGAATTTATCAAGTCTTTAGATTTAGTTTCTCTATTGATGGTAGCTAAAGTAGATTTTGCTAACGAAACAAAAGTACAACCATTAAAAGATAGTATCAAGTGTCAGAGATGTTGAAACCATTTTGAATCTAGTGAAATCAAAGATGATTTATGTTCAAGATGTGAGGAGGTCATCAATGCTTAATAATGCTAAAAAATGACTAAAAAAGGCAGCTCATGATATTGCTGCTCACTACAAAAAAATCACTTTTTACACATTTCTTGTAAACACAACTATCTTTTTTGCTGTTTTTGGATTAATGCTGGTT
Source organism: Mycoplasma sp. 4044 (assembly GCF_053851695.1). NCBI lineage: Bacteria > Bacillati > Mycoplasmatota > Mollicutes > Mycoplasmatales > Mycoplasmataceae > Mycoplasma > Mycoplasma sp. 4044. The sequence goes on from NZ_JBSQBD010000002.1 coordinate 36,132, forward strand.
ATTGACTTAGCAACTAAATATTCAATCTATAATAAAAACGATGCCACCTTGGCAGTTGACTATGGAAGATTATGAGGCCTAAGACATGTTCTTAATCCTGGAACAACCTTCTTTGGTTCTTCACTTTCATATGGATTTTTACATTTTTTGAGTATTGTAATAGTTTTATTAAGTTATGGTATTACGGTATCAATAACAAACAAAAGAAATTTAGCGATTATTATTGGACTAGCAAGTATTAGTGCTGGTGCAGTAGGAAATATGGCTGACAGAATTAACTACGATGGAGTAAGAGATATCTTTATCGTTCCTTGAGCTAGTCACGGAGTATTCAACTGAGCAGACTTAAGCTTAGTGTGTGGAGCAATTTTCACATCATTATACGTTGTTATTTCAAACATTGTTTTTTGAGTTTTAGACTCTAAAAAGCACCAAAATCAAAACCAATCAGCACACACTAGTGCACAACATCAACAATTAAAATAATCATAAGGAGACAATATGTTAAATGTTAATGAATTTAAACCAGGAATCACATTTGAATTAGATGGTGATATTTATGTTGTTTTAGAATCGCAACACTCAAAACAAGGGCGTGGACAAGCAACAGTTAAAGCAAAAGTTAAAAATCTACGTAGTGGTTCAACTACAATCAAATCATTCACCGGTGGAGATAAAGTTAAGCCTGCTAGAATTGAAAAATCTTCAATGGACTATCTATACAGCGATGGAGAAAACATTATTTTGATGGATCAAGAAACTTTCGAGCAAATTGAAATTCCAGTTGCTAAAGTTGAGTGAGAAATGAATTTCTTGAAACCTTCACTAAAAGTTTTAGTACGTAAATATGAAACAGAAGTCTTAGACATTGAATTGCCAGCTAACGTTGAATTGCAAGTTATCTCAGCACCTGAAGCTGTTAAAGGAAACACAGCAAATAACCCACAAAAGAAAGTTATTGTTGAAACTAACTTCGAAGTTGAAACTCCAATGTTCATTAAAGAAGGAGAAACAATTTTAGTATCAACTGAATCAGGTAAATATGTTGGAAGAGCAAACAAATAAAATGAAAGAATGAATTAATGTTAATTCAGGCATGAATGTAACTTATTCAGTTCACATCGATGTACTAAAAAAAGCCATTTGTGAGCAAAAACATGCAAATATTAACATTCTAGATGATTTTCAAATTAGTATTGATAACAACAAAAATAATGTTTCTTACAAAATTAAATACAAAGTAAAGAAAAATGCTGATTTTGTTTTCGAAACTAAGAATCTAATCTTTTTTGTTGAACAAAAAACATTCAGCTTAATCAATGTTAAACCTATTAATGTTAATTTAGAATATTGCGGAACATATTAATTAAACACAAACCCCAGCCAGATGTTAGGCTAGGGTTTTTTTAATTTTCTGTGCAAAAAATAAAGCTATGTTATGCACTGTTATAATTAATTTTTCTTTTTCTATTTCATCTAAATTCTTATCATATCACTGCAAAAATTCAAAGTCATATGATCAATCGTTAACATCATTTAAATTAAAATGTTCTAACAACAAGTAAGCTATCATTTCTAAGTTTAAATTGTAACTGGCAATCGATTTATTAGAATTGTTTAGATCAAATACAAGCTTTAACACATTGTAAAATTGCTTTTTAAATTTTTGATTGTCACTAAAATCAAATTCCGCGTAGCAATTTAGCTCTTTAGCAATTTGGATAATAATCTTTTTGAAAGTATCAAAATTGACGTTTTTAATTTTATTTTCAAAAGGTTTGTTTAATTGATTTTCATCAAAAACAGGTACAAGCGTATACATTTTCTTTTTTAACAGAAATAGTTCGCCATTTTGATACTTCTTGATCTGATCTGAATTAGCCCTTTTAAATTCAACTAAACTTACATCATTATTTTCTTTATCAATCAAAAATGAAACATTCTTAAGCATTACTATGTAGGAAGCTTTTTGTCCTTTTTTAACATAGTAACCACGTTTTTTTCAACCTTCAAAATCATCATGAACCAAACCTTTGCTTTGATATTTTTCAAGCAGTCAAATATTAATTAAATCGTAAGGTAATAAGTGTGAAAGATATTTTAAAGATGCTATCAAGTTTTGTTTTGAGCTAAAAAAATGATTATTTTTCTTTTTAGCATAATCAATAGCGTCACTAACTTCTTTGCTAACTTGGTAATTTGCAAAATTAGATGTTGTAATGGACTGGAAATACATAATTTTCCTTGGCAGCTTCGTTAGTTCACTTATATGTTACATCTTTTGTTTTAATTTCTCCGCTTTGTGATGTTGCCATTTTACCTATCCCAATCAGTGAAGATATTAAGTTTATTCCAAGCGGTATCAGTGTAGTAAGAACTGTTATCAAGCTTCCAACTTGAATTTTTGCTGCATTTGTGTCACTTATTTCTTTGAAATTATTCATTAATGGTATGGTCCTTTTGGTCTTCCTCTAACTTTTGGTGGATTTTGCATTGTACTTAGTCTAAGACTACTTAAAAATGAAAAATCATTTGAAATATGTCTATTAATGCCATCGATTAATTGATTAGCAGTGGTAATGCCATATCCTTTTGATAAACTTGATTTATTTGCTTTAATATTTTGTGCTAGTGTTTTTATTTTGTCATCCATATCGTTTACTTCATAGTAAGAAGTGTTGTAATATTTTCTCAATGCATCACTAAAATCGCCATCCAATTTTATGAAAATACTTTCATTGCCGTCAAATTGATTCAATGTGTATATTTCGTATGCTCTAGCATTAATACCACTAAATGAGTTAGAACTTAAATTGTTGTGGAAGCCAATATATCGATTGATATCGTTTAAATATAATTTTCATGTTTGAAATTTAGCATCTATTATTGCCTTAGCTCACTTGCTTTGGGCGCGAAGCAATAAACTTTCTACTGACTGAATTTTAGTTTTTAATTCAGCAATACTTGTGGCAAGTTGTTCTTTTTCCTTAATTAATGATTGAACTTGTTTTGTTAATTCTGTTTCTTTGTTGGTTAAAAGTTGAATTTTTTGATTTTGTGTCTCTATAAGTGCTTTCTTGTTTTCTATTTCACTTAAAGCGAGTTTTAAGTCATCATTTGATTTGTTAAATTTAGCAGTCATTTCTGAAAGTTGTTTTTTGTATTTTACTAAATCACCATTTTCAACTTTTAACTTACTTATGTCGTCTTTTAAATTTCGGATTGTTAATTCATTTTGACTTATTGTACGTTCTTTAGATTTTACATCTTGTTTTAAGCCAATAATTTCAGATCTTGCAACAGATAAGTCCCGGCTTATTTTGTTTAAGTTACCTTGTGATGTAGTAAGCAAGTTTTGGTTATTAGTTATAGTTTGTTGAAGAAATCCGATTTTTTGATTAAGTTTTGCTGCTTCGTCTCTTAATTCCAAGATAGTCTGACGATGTTTAAAATAAACATCAACAACGTTTCAATTCAAAAGATTGTAAGATTTTAATCATGACTCAAAATTCAACATCATAGTCTCGGATTTCGTTATCATTTTTTCCTTTTGAATGAATTTATTTTCATTTATCATGGCTTGCACGTCACTTTTGAATGTTTTTAAAAATGTTATAAATGTTTCAGTATTACCATAAAAGTCTTTAAGTTTTTCAAAACTTGAGCCTTTGAAAATTTCTTTAGCAGATGCGAACGTAGTTTCAACATTTATTAGCATTTTCTCAATTATTGCCTTAATTACTAAAACATATGCTTTTGCGTTTTCTGTGTATTTTGAATTGTCTGCTTTAAGTTGAGTAATTAAAATATTGAGCTTCGTTGTTTCTGATTCATGCAACTCATTTATCTTCTTAATTGCTTCTTCATTTTCTTTTTGTAAAGCTATCAAATTATTGTTTAAACCAAAATTAGCGTTGTTTAATTCGTCTATTTTCGTATTCAAAGCTCCTAACATACTTTTATACTTATCTTCAGTTTGTTTTTTGTCTTCAATAGCTGAAGCTATTTTTTTGGTCAAAATGCTTTTTTCATTATTTAAAGATTCCACTTGTTTGTTCAGTGATGAAATGTTCTTTTTATTGCGTTCATTTTCGTTTGTAATAACATCAATACGCGACTCATAGATTTGTCTTTCTCTATCACGTTGTTCATTTAAGGTATTGTTTCTTGCTTGTAATTCATTTTTTTCAGCCGCATATTTAGCATTCAAACCATTTAAAACATTTTGTAATCTAAGTATTTCTTCATCTGAAACTTGTTTATTAGTTATAAGCTTAGCATTGTACTCAGCAAGATTTTTATTGTATTTTTCAGTGAGTAGAACATAATCTTTTTTGTATTGTTCTAATTGATTTACTAATTGACTTATCTGTTTATCGGACATTAATTTAGCTTCTATTGCAGATTTAGTTAAGTCACTTTTAACGTTTTCTATTTCTTGTTTATATTTTTGAACTTCACTTTTGCTTTTTGACAAAGCAACTAATAAGTTTTGCTTTTGTGTTTTTAAATCTTCTAGCGATGAATTTTGTGTTGAAATTTTGCTGTTCGATTCAAGCAACGTTTTGTTTATTTGTAAATTTTCTAATTCTAATTTCTTTACTAATTGTGTCAAAGATTGTAATTTTTCACTAAGAGCAATTTTTTGATTTTCGTCAGAAGAAGCATTTTGCTTGAATGATTCTATTTGTTCTAAAAGTGCATTGTTATGATTTTGTTTTTCAATTAAAAGCTTATTTAAGTCATTTAATTCAGTTCTTAAATCCGTTATTTTTTCATTGCTTTTGCGCAACGTTGACTTTTTTTGTACTTGTGTAATAGCACTAATTGTAAATGTTGTTACACTTGCACATGCCATTAAGCCTAAGGCGATAAATGCAAATATTTTTTTGCGATCTTTGGGATTTGTTCTTGTGTTTTTGTAAATATTTGCAGCACTCTGCATTTTCCTCCTTTCACTTATTAAAGTAAAAAATGAAACCAATTTTAAAAATAAAAACACTCCAAGTAATTTTGGAGTGTCACGTTGAAGTATTATTGAATTTGGGTTTTGAATTTAATTAATCCAGCATTATATAAAATTGATTTTTTAGTATGATCGTCAGTAACGTGTGTGTTTTTAGGATTGTCAGGATCTGATCACACTAATTTTCCACTCATATCGTTTTTGAAAACTTTGAATGAATTATATTTTCCAGCAGCATCTTCTGTTGTTAAAACATGATCTGTATTTTCCCTTATGTCGATATATGTATCTTTTTTAGCATCATCATAGTTTCAAGATTTTGATGTTCCTAATCCCATTTGTTGCATAACATCACCTCTAGAGAAAAGAATTGCTGCATCGACTGGTGATATTGTGTGTATGGTTTTTTCACTAGTTTGTCCTGGGTAAGTAACTTTATGCTCAGTAAACATTGGTGCGTAAAATTTGCCTGTCGATCATACTGTAAAATTCTTATAGAATGTTTGATTTTCCATTCAACTATTTCAAATGTAGATTTTTTTATCTTCTTCATTATATTCAAAATTGAATTTGTAGTAATAAACTGTAACCGTTGGTGAATTATATTCCTTAACGTATGAGTAAGCGCTGGTTTCATCACTAGGAACGAATGCTTTGCCCAGTCCAACTAGATCATTGAATTCTGAGTCAGCTTCTGTATTTCTATAAGGAGCCGATATAAACTCTCCTGGAATTGCTTGAATTACAGTTAATTCTCTTTTATTGATATTCATCTGCATAATTTGGAATTGATGCTCTAAATCTAGATATGTAGCACTGTGTCCATTATTTTGATAATTAATAAATCTAGGATTTGTGAACTTGATGTCAAACTTACTTTGATTATTGTCATAAGACGCGTCTTGTCAAATAGCATTATTTTCTTTATCAACGAAAACTTTTGTTAGTGCCTGGCTGTTAGTTGAATTTTTAATTGCTCATGCAATGTCTTCAGAAATCTTTTGCTCATATTGATCTTTGGTTAAGTTTTTGTCTCAACTTGAAGTTGCCACATCAAAGAAAGGTGTTTTTGCATCATAACCAAATTTATTATTGCTTTCAGTAAAAGGCTTGTCTTCATCAGTACCAGCATAACCACCTGCAGCCACGAAGCTGACAGAAGCATCACCAAATTTATTTTGTGCCGGAAACTCAGAAGCCTCTTCGGAAGTTCAAAATCTTGTGCTGTCGTTTTTTATCAATGATTCCATCGATCTTTGATCATATCAATTTCACGTTCTTATACTTAACACTGGATCTACTTTTATATAGTCCGGTAAGTAGCTTGGGGTATATTCATATTTAAGTCTAAATGATATATTTCGAGAATTTGATGCGTTAGGTATTTTGTATCAAGAACCATCATCTTGTTTTACAATTTTAACTCTTACATTTTTTAAATTAAAATCAGATGGATCACTTGACTTGTCTTTTTTAGTAAATGCAAATAAATTAAATAGTGAAAGGATTTCATCATTTTCGGTGATGTCAATTTCTGTATCACCTGGTTTTGAATATTTCATCAGTGCTTGATAGAATTGTTCTCTTGTAGCAGTATTTGAAGCACTTATGGCTAAATATCCTCGACCATAGGTGTAGTCGTATTTCATTAATTTTGACATTAATGAAGCAAAGTAACTATTAAGTCGTCCATCGCTTGGATCTTGCTCATTAACTGTTCTCATCATTGTAGATAGCTGCGCTAATTTTGAAATGTCAGTTATAAATCACAATTGTTTTGAGTCATAGAATTCATTAGTTCCAGGAATTTTAGAACTTACTCAGAAGAGATTTACCAAATCACGTCATGTTCTTGTTACATGTATTAAGTCCAAATAATTGCTATATATGCTATTAATGGAAGATTTGATACTTTCTATGTTAGCGTCATTACTATTAATGTCTTTTGTTGCGTAAATATCAGCCATTGCTTCTTTTAGTAAAGAATAATTTCTAATTTCTTCATATTTCGCACTATATTCTTTTAACAGAGTTTCTCAAAAATCATAAAAATCATTCAATGTTGAATTTGTGTTTAGCATAAGTTTTGCTAGGGTTGTGGCACTTGCATAACCACTTAGAAGTTTATCTTGCTTTAGCAAATTTGCATATTTTTGCATTGCAGGATGAATTTTTTCAACTCAAATTCTTCGTGATTCATTGAAGCCTAAAAATTTGTAAACGTCTAAATTTGGATTTTCAATATTAATCATCTTGTAAGGTTCAATTGCATAAAGCATTTCATAAGAAGCATACTCACCTAAGAAAGTAATTTCAAATCTAAAGAATAAACCTTGTTCAAGAGGGCTATCCGCAGTATTATCAAATAACATACTGAAAAATTCTTTTGCTTTAGACACTAAGGCATTAATTTTAGATTGAACTGCACTAATTTTTTGTTCCACAGTATCGACAAAATCACTTTCAAAAGATTTTGTTGCATCAACTGAAGCATACCCAAATACATTGAATAAACTTGCATCGCTGATGTTTTGTAAATCAGTGAGTGTGCTTACTATTTCATCGTATGCATCTTGCACACCTTCATAGTCTCTTGTTTTCGAACTACTGAACGCATCTTTGTATGCTTGGAGAAGTTTAATTTTTTCAAACATTCTGCTTTGTTCGTAATTGAAAACATCATTCATGAATTCAGTTAATTTTCTAATTCCATAGTCAAGAATTTCAGTAGTTATGAAAGAATGGTCATGGATATTTGTTGATTTAGCTTTATTAAGTCTATCTAAAACTTCATATGTGAATCCGTCAGGAATGGTTACATTTCATGTTGTTGAATCATTATTTTTAGCTTTTACATAGTCGTAAAGAGCTTGACAAGTTTCTTTTAATTTGTCAACATCATGCGAAATATTAATTGCTACTTCATTGCTTTTATCTAAAACATCACTTTTAGCCTGTTTTACTACTTCTAGCGATAAATCACTACTGTGGAAAGTTGCACTGGCTTGCGCAACTGTTTGTTTTAGTGCTTCAATGCTTTGTTTTGTTTGCTTGCTACGAATGTATTCTTGATTTTGTCTTGTTGGTTCAAAATCAAGGAAATTTTGCGCATCAATTAAAGCCTCATCTAATTCAAATAAGGCATTTTTTAAATCAACTACAGCATTATTTTTTGCTTCGTAATCACTTTGTGCATGTTCAAAATCTTCTTCACTAGCATCGAGAGAAATATTTTTAGCTTCTAGTCATTGCGATGTTAATTTTTCCACTAATTTTGTGTTCAAGTTTTTATCTGATAATTGTTCATTACCATTAACCTTTTTGATACTTTTTACATAACTTGGTAAAAATGAGTTAGCAACTTTTTGGTATCAAGCCAATTTTTTAGTATACTCTTGTGCTTTTGCTACATCATTAGTGTTGTATAGATTTTTAGCACTAGCAATTAAGTTTGTAAATTCATCATAGAATGGTTTGATGTTTTCATTGTCATTATTAAATGCATATTTAGTTGATGAACCATCATTTTCAATTGATTTAATTACTGTTGCTAGTTGTTTTAAGGTGTCAAAAGAATCTTTAATTACTTGTAGTTGTTGATTAATAGCTTCAGAATTACTTTGACTGAATAATACACTATCATCTGTTGAAGATACATTCAGTGCCATCAATGTTTTTACACGTTTGGCAATCGTTTGACTGAATTCAGGAAGTGAATTTGCTAAGTCATTTGACTCAGCCTTTTCTAAAATTTCTTTGGCTAAATTGTAGTTTGCAAGTCTGTGATTGTGAAGTTGTTTGATTTCATTTTCTTTTTGAGATGCTGCTGTGTTTTTAGCCGAAATTTTAGCATTATCTTGGTCATCCTGATATCTTTGTTCTGGTTGTGGACTGTTAGTTCACAATGTATCGATTAATGCTTCAATATCGATGTTGTAAACTTCATTTTTATCAGTTTGTTCACCTTTTCATTGATTAATTTGTTGTGATATGGCTTTTAATGTGTTTAGCAAGGTTATTGTTGCACTAACTCTTGCTTTTAGTTGAGGTAAAATGGCTGAGTTTTGGCTTCCGTCTTCGTTTAATGAATCTGCTTGAATGTTATCCAAAAATTGATTGATTCTTGCTTTTTGATATTTGTCTTCTAGACCTTTATATGTATAGAATTCAATACCTTCTTGAGTTTTATCACCATTTAGGATAAGTTTTGCTTGTTTAATTAAGTCTTGAAGTTCAGTCGAATCTTTCAATTCTTTTACTGCTTTAGTAAGCTCATCTTTTAGTTTTGATAGAGTAGTTGTGTCCAAATTCTGTGGCACATAATTTTCTTGAGCTTTCTTAATTAAATCTTTAACTTTATCTTTTAGACGATTAATGTGTGAATTGTCAGTATCAGTTGTTGCATTCAGTGCGTCTTGGGCATTTTTTACTTCTTTAGCAAGTTCAACTACGTTATCTTTATTTGCTTTTAAGTCATTGATAAAATCTTTAATTTTTTGAATTTCTTCATCAGATGTTGCACCATTGTTTTTGTTAACTAACTCATCTAATTGTTGGTTAATTTTAGTTTGTGCTTCACTATCAACGTCGCTTGCGTTTTCAGCTAAAGTATTTTGAAGTACTTGTCTTAAACCATTTTCTTGATTATCTATTGCATCTTTGTTTTCATCTTTGTTACTTTGTTGATCTTTTAGCGAATCATAAACTTGTTGCAATTGTGAATTTTTTGCTTCTGTATCATCATAGTTTTTTTCAATGCTTGGTTGTGAATTTTGCAATGCTTTTGATAATGTTTGAATTGCATTTTGAAGACTTTGTTTCTGTTGACTATCTTCAGTAGCTAATCAGTCTTTTAGTTGTTTTGCGACTTTTTTCTGAGTATTAATTAAATCTAAATACTTATCAATTTGGCCATTAATTTTATCAAAATCTTCTTGGTTTAAATCGTCTTGGCTTAGTCTATTTTTTAAGTCTTCAGCAAATGATTGAATGCCTTTTTTGACACTGTTAATTGCATCTAAAGCTGGATTTTCGACATTAGTTGTGTCGAACTCATCTAGATTTGTTAACTTAGCTAATTTATTTAATTTGTTGTTTAGCTTATCTTTAGCAAACGCCTTTTGCATTTTATCTTTAAAACTATTTAGCGAATCTAAAGCAATCTGTGGATCAGTTTTTTGTTGTTCATAATCAGCTTTAGTTGTTTCATACAATGGGAATGAATCATTTTCATTACCACTTACTTGTTTCAATGCTTCAATTGCTTTATCTGTCTTATTAACAACGTTTGCGTCAATATCATTGATTAGATTTTGCAACTGTGTATCAATTGCTTCTTTTTTTGCTTTTAGTTCAGTAATTTTTGCATCTAATTCAGCTTTTTTGTTGGCTAGTTGTTCACTAGTTAAATCATTAGATTCCAAGTATGAACTATATTCTGCTTCTAATTGTTTGATTTCGTTTGACAAATCATGATAAATTGCTTTTTGTTGGTCATTTTGGTTGCCTAAAATAGCCTTCAAATTATCGATTGAAGATAGTAATTCAACTTTAGCTTTTGCTTCTGCTAATTTTTTATCAATTTCTGCTTTTTTATTTTGTGAATTTTCGACAGTATCATCATAAGCAAACATATTATCTGCTACTTGTTCACTTAATTTGTCAATAATTTCTTGATATTTTGTTTCTTTATTATGTTGCAAAATTCAGTTTTGTGCTTCAACTAGTGAATCATTTAGAGATTTTATTGCTTCAAATTTTTGCAGTGCATCTTTTAATTTTTCATCTGAATTGCTATTCATTAAACTTTCAAATCAGCCATCAGTGATTTTTGATTTTTCATTTTTATACTTAATTGCAACACCCGCAACATAGTCTGAAGGTTTTGTGTCTTTGATTTGAGCATTAACTTTGGCAATTTTATCTTTTAAAAGACTGTTTTTTGTGTCCTGTAGACGTTCTTTTAGTGAGTCTAGCAAGTTTTGAAGATTTTCAAGATTGATGTTTTCGTCGGTATTGACATTATTAATTAAGTCATTGATTTTTTGTTTTAGTTTATCATTTTCTTCTTTTGCTTTATTTACATATTGTCCGGCATCTGAATCGTTAGATACTTCATTTTCAGCATCATTTAATGATTGAGTCCCTTTTTCTAAATTACGAATCAAAGGTAAGGCTTGCTCTAAATTATCAATGTTTTTGTTAATTGCATCAACATCATCTTGTGAAAGTGATTGATTTTGAATTTTGTTGCTTAAATCATTTAATTTTTGACTTAATTTTTGATAACTTGTCAACTTTTTATCTTCTTCATCTGGATAAAGGTTGTCTAATTCTTTTTTAGCATCTTCAGCTTTTGAAGATAAGTTAGAATCGATTTTTGTACTTTGTAATTGATTGAAGGCTTGACTTAATTTGTCACTTACATCTTTGATTGCTGAAGAATCAACATTGTCATCTTTAAATAAATTATGTGAACTATTTTGAAGACTTCTAATAGCAATAATTTGTTTTTCAAGTTTTTCGTTTCCAATTGTATCTTTGAAAATTTCTTGAATGTAGTCATTGATTTTTTCATTGATTGTATCTAAATTATTTAGAGCATCAATATTTTTTGCATATGATGCTATTTTTTCATTTAAAGCATCCAAATTTTTAGCTGTTGTTTCAGTTGGTTCACCATTTCAGGCATCATTAGTTAAACTATCTAATTGAGATTGATAATCATTTAGAAGTTGTAATTGCTCTTGGATGTCTTGTGAGCTTTTTCAAATTAAATCATTTTTACGATTATAAGTAATGTAAGCATTATCTGTAGTATTAGATAGATATTGTTTAATTTGACTGGCTTTTTTAATTAAAGGTAAACGTGCTAATTCTTTTAAACGACGAATGATTGCGTTTTTGTATGCTTGTGAGCTATTTGTTGTGTCAGAAGTAATATTTTGTTGTGAGTACTCTTGATCAATGAAATCTTGAATTCTTTTCACAATGTCAGCTGAGTTTGCATCATTGTAAACTGAAGCTAAAAATTTGGCTAGTGTATCGTCCAAAGTCTTTAACATTCCTAGCAATGCTTGACGACATTTTTCTTCTAGGGCAGTACTTAATTTTTTAGCATCAGTAGGTTTTAGTTTATCGCTATTGAAGATTGAATCTAATTGTAGATACATTTCTTGCAATTGAGCGCTGAAAAGTTGTTTATTTTCTTTTGCTAAACCTAGATCAGCATAAGCATTCAAGGCGTTTAGTAGTTGTTCGATGTTATTTTTAGTTTCCTTTGCATAAACTTGTGCACTAACATCGGCTAAAACATTGTTAGCAATTTCATTAATTTGTTTGTCTAAACTTTCAGTTGTCAGATTGCTATTAATCAAATTATTTAAAGCATTTTTGTACTCATGATTTTTATCTAAACTGATTAGGTTTTGTTTTTGACTTTCATCTAAATTTTTAAGAATAGTTGAAATTTTCTTATCTAATAAGTTTAATTGTGAAAGCTGAGCACTATATTTAGCTTTCTCTTCGATAACTTTATCATATTCGGTACTTGCAACGAAGTCTTCATAAGCACTCGAATTTTGCATTTGTTCTACTTGTTTAGTCAAATGCTTAATTTGTTTTTTCTGGATCTCAAGAAATGAGGTTCAGTTATATTTAATTTCTTCAATGTTTTTAGTATTGTCAAAAACTTTTGAAACAGTGTTTTGTAAGTCAATTTTCAATTGCTCAAAATCATCTTTTGAGGTAGATGAATTTAATCGAACATTAAATGAAGAAATTAAATGCTGCAATTGTGAAGCAATTTCTTTATTTGCATCGCTATTTTTCAAATAAGAATTTAATTGATCTAAATAACCATTAATTTCATAAACTGTTTGGTCAATAGATTGTTTATCTTTCTTGTAAACATTAACAATTTCTTTAGCATCATTTTTTAAAATATTGATTTCATTGTAGCTAAATGATTTTTGTACCAACTTGGCTTCAATATTATCTATTAAAGAATTGGCTTGGTTTTTAAGCGCTTGACTTGGTAAAGAGTTGATATCACTTTTTAGTGATGCTAAATAGTCACTCTCATTAGATTCAAGTACATCATTTAGCAATTTTTCTTGCTTTTCTACTGAAGTAGTGAATAAATCTTTAAAAGCCGCTAATTTTTCTTGTCTTTGTTGTACCGAAAGCGAGTTTCAGTTTGAGACAAAATTATCGATATCAGTTGAGAATTGCGGATTGTTGGCAAAATAATATGAATAAATACTTTGTTCCTGTATTCTGCTTCTTTGAGTATATAGAAAACTTTGTAGTTCAACAGTCTGATCTTGAGTTAGATTGCTATTAGTATTTTGTTGTAAATCATCGATTACACTAGAAAAGAATGAATTTTGAAAATCATTGATGGCAGTAACTTTTTCTTTGAAATTTTTATTATCATCATTTCAATAATTTTGAGCACTAGTAAGTTTTTTTATTTAACTCTTCTTTTACTTCTGGACTGAAATTTCATACATCTTTGTATGTTTGAAATTGATCTTTTGACTGGTCAAAAGTTTTATAAAAGTCATTTTTATTTTTGTCAAAATCTTGCTTTTGTAAAGCTAGTGCAATTGTTGAAGATGAAACCGCAATACCTAGAATTCCACTTAGTGATAATAATATTTTGCTTGATTTTGTCATGTTTTACCTTTCTTAAATTAGTGTAATTTCAATTTGATTTCTAGTTTGTCGATGTTTGTCTTATAAGAAAAAACTTCAGATGTCATTTCACCCTCTGGAGTAATTGCAGTTTCGTAAACCCCTCCCCCAAAATCTGGATTGTCATGTGAAGGGCGTCACAAAGAATAAAAGCTCTCGCCAGTAAAATAACCAAATCTTTTTATGTAAGTCTCATCATTATTCACAATTGAATCTTTAAGTAAAAGTTTGGTGTTAAAAGCATCGAGATCATTCAACAAATCTTCGGCCTTTGCCATATTTAAATACTCAGTTAATTTGTCTGCTTTGATTTGGGTTTTATAAGTTTGTGTTGTCCCATCATTTAGATGTACTGTTTTTTCTGTTGCTTTATCATCTAGAGTTCCAAAGTTATAAGTTTTGAACATTCAATTAGCAGAAGTATTAGGTTTTTTTACATAATTATTGCTGTCATTTATATATCCAGTAAGAAGATTAGTTTCTCCCTCGTCACTATTTTTATAAAGGCTATTTCCTAAATCTAAATCAAGAATTAAAACTGCTCTATCTTTAAATTCACCTTCTTCATAATTTTTGACCTTTACCATAGGAAAGGCTATACGAAGTTTAATCATATAATCAACATATTCTGAATATTTTTTAATATTTATATCTTTAACAGTTCAATAAATATATTGATTTCCATCACTAGACACAGATGGTTTGTATGAGTCGCCATCGAATAGTGGTTCAGCCTGACTTTTTTTTCGTAATGTTAAAAGAAAATCGTCTTTTAACTTCACTTTTACTTTTAAATTGTCGTTTTGTGCATCTTCTCTGCTATTTGTACTTGATTCAGGATTGTTTATATTTCCATAATTTTTTACTTCTGAAGAAAATATGTCTATATTACGCTTTGCCATGTCTAGGAGTGAATATTTAGCAAATGCGCCAACATAATTATTTATAACATTTTGTGCATTTCAACCTGCTTTATTTCAGTCGAAAATTTTGCTTTTTTCTTTTGTTTTAGAACCTAAGCTTTGTTGTGTTATAAAAACTTCGTCCAAAGTATTTACTGAAATGGTTACACCGTCATAGTATTTTGCAATGTAATCTACGCCTGGATAAGATGAACTACCTTCAGGTTTTTTGTAAATGAACCTTAAATTAAATTTAATTTTCTTAGTTAAACCATCGGTTTGGTTGAATATTTTAATGTATTGAGAATCAGTTTTAGCTTTATAGAATTGAACATCAACATTATTTAGGTTAAATTTCTGATTTTCACTAGACTTTAGAATATTGAACTTATTGAACAAGTCTAAAAATTCAGTTTTATCCTTAATAGAAGCATAGTCATATTCTGGGTTAGGTTCATTAGGATCTTCAACATTTGAAGTATTTACTTGATTTCATTTCTCAACGATATCTTCAGCACAAATTCCTTCTTTTACAACGATATCGTTGTAATTTGCTTCATTTGGTTTTTGTCAGTCAGGAACGACATCTAAATAGCTAAAAATTTCATTTAGATTATCCTTGTAACCAATTCAATCTTTTAATTGCTTAATTGAATTGTATGAACTCTCAATGTTTTTCAATACCATGTCGAAAGGAGTAACGTCTTTTTGTCAGTTGGCTAAAATATCAGTTTTTAACTTTTCAACTGCATCTTTTTCTTTATATGAATTTTTAATGAAATTACTGAAATCTGGATTTCGACTAGAAATATTGTTGCTATTTTCGTATATGTTGTAAGGGCTAATATTATTAACAACTTGTGAAAATAGCAAACCAAAATTAGAATAAGTTTCAGTGTAGTCTTTGTAAATTTTTACAAGTGAATTAGCGTTATCATTTGCACCATAAACTAGGTTGTTGAATTGTTTTTGGTTTTTATAAATTTGACCAATTAGTGTTTGTAGCTTTTCTTTTACGTTGTTCATTTTTTGAACTTGGTCGCCAGTTTGTGGATACTGAGCTTGTACTGAAGTATCTGTATAATCGTTATTAGCTAGAGATGAAACAAGCGAGCTAAGTGTTTCAACAACACTTATTGTGGCCGCATCTAGACTTTCGTCTTTAAAACTATTTAGACTTGATTCAATATCACTATATTTATTAATGCTTTTTAAGATAGTTGTAAAGTAATTTGCATACGCATCATTATTTTGTTTAGCGGCAAAATCACTTTTGAAATCACTATATTCTCTTGCTAATTTATTTAATGGACTAATGAATTTAGTATTCAGTGTTTGTAATTGTGTATCAAGTGATTTGATTTGTGCCATGTATGAATCAACTGCAGTAGTAAACACATTTTCGTAAAGGTCGCTTCCTGGTTTAACGGTTTCATCACTTAATTCTTGTGTTAGGTCAAAATTGAACTCATTTAAGAATGTGTTTAGTGAGTTTAAATCATCTTCACTTGCTTGCATAATTTTTAGCAATTGTGCTTTAGTTAAATCTTCTCAATCTTGTGGTTTTGATGTTCCCTCGACGCTATTTATTAAATCAGCAAAGTCTTTTAATCATTTATGTTCTCAATAAATTCTAGCTTTTAGACCTTGATACAATTTCAAGACATTTTGTTGGTATTTTTGTTGTAATGAGTTGTATTTTTCAGAAATTTCATTGAACGTATCCTTATCATTGATACCCTTAACTGAAGACAAGTATGTAAAATCTGGATCGCTTGAGTATTCTAGTGTTGGTCTAATATTATTTTGAAGCATTAAAACGCTCAATTTTACAAAGTTGTTTGCTAAGGTTTTAGCTTGGTCCAGTTTGGTTTGTTTTAGTTTGTGCGACAATCCTGTTTGCATATTTCTTAGTTCTTCGAATGAGGCATTTTTTCTTTTACTCATTTCGACAATTGCTTGATCGTCAGTAGTAATGCCTGGATCTGATTGCTTGATTTGTTCTAGTGTTTCAGTTGTGTGTTGAATTGCTCTTTGAATAGCTTGATTCAATTCTTCAAAAACAGCTTTCATTGTGTCATCTTGAGCATAAGTATCTTTTAGTGCATATCAAGATTGAGCAATTTGGATGTTGGCTTGCAATTTGTATGTGTCTCAGAATGCTTGATTGAATGTATAAGCATTAGAAGCATCTTTATTTACATACAATTCTGATCATGATCCATTTGTTGGAACTTCAATTTTGTAAGTATTAGGAACAAATTGAAGATATTTTAACTCTAGTTGTCTTCTAGGAATGACAATATCATAATTTTGATCGTTGACAATTAGTCGTGATTTAAGTTTTTGTAACGCTAGATCAACTATTTCGTTTAATGGTGCTTTTTGTTCGTCTGATAACTTGATTTGTGGTCATGCAGTGAAATAATAGTTTTTTGAATAATATAGAGCCGGTATGTAAGCAGCTGAGATTGTTAACATTTCTTTACTTCACTCAATCAGTGTATCTTTAGAAATGTCATCATTTAATAAATTGTCAGTAATTTTATTTACTAAACCTACAACAGGAGGATTTACATCTTGGGCTGAGCCAAATAGTTTTTCAGTGTATTGTTTAATAACTTCTGAGTCAGTGAAAGCATCAGGATAAAGACTTTTTAAGTAATCATTTTGTTCTTTTACAGCTTTCACATTAGTCATAATTGCTTCATAGAAGTAGAGATTAGCATATTTATCAAAAGCATTTGCTCTAATCTCTTCAAGTTTATTGTTTAAATTACTAAAACTTGAATCACTAGGAGCTTTAGTTAGCGAATCTAAATTAGCATTTGATAATTCAGTTAAAAGGTTTTCATAGTAAGCCTTAATGTATTGTTTTGAAGCGGTTTCATTTAGGTCAACTCAATAAATTTCGTCATAACGTTCTTCAATTAAATCGAATAAGTTAGTTTGGTTTCTGTTAATAATGTCATCAGCAATGTGCTGTCTTAAATTTGCAATATTCAAAAGTTTTGCAAAATCGTTTTCTAAAACTTTTTGAAGACTCAAAATGTAATTAACAGGTTTAACAACATCGCCTATAGCAGGTTTTCCTCAGACAGCATCAACTGGAACACTTCTTAAAATTGCATCAGCCATGTTTTTGGCGTCTACTACATCTTTTACGGTTCTGTATAGTCTTGATGCTGCTACTTCTTGCTGCTTAGTAATCAATTCTTCCTGTTTGTTTAATAAATTAATTATGTCGTTGAATTTTTCAATGTAACCAATTATGTTTTCACGACTCAATACTTCACTTGTTGCTCCTGAATACAATCTATTAACATAATCTTCAAAAGCCTCTTGCTCATCGTTTGCTGAGCCAAAATTACCAGTTCCTTCTGGATATTTAATGCTATTAATTTTTTGTAAAGAAAGAAGGTAAAGTTCACGCAATCTTGTTGTTAAATCAACTAGTAATTTTAAATTTTCAATTTTTTCTTTTGAATCATAGACATCTTTGTCATTTAAATCTTTCGAACCATATAAGTCTTTTAACTGCTCATTTGCTTTATTTAGTTCGGTTAAGGCTTTTTCGATCAATTGAGTTTTTTCGTGATTCTCATCTTCAACTTCAGACATTTTTTGTTGATAAAAATCGTTTGTATCTTTAACTAATTTAGCAATTTGCTTGCTATTATCAATTGAATCAATCAAATCATTTAACTTAGTGTTAACTTCAATAGCTTGCTCATTATTTGTAATATTATTTGCATCAGTTTGCAACCCATTGAAAAGGTCGTCCATTTTTTGTTTGAAATCAGGATCTAAATTTTCAAATGAACCTTGGTCAAAATCATTTTTAGCATCTGTTACTTTGTTTGTTATATCTTCTTTGTTTTCTGGTGACGTTTTGGTTTGAATTACTGCATTATCAAGGTCTTGCTTTTTGTTTAATATTTCTTGCGAACTTTCATCTGTAGTTGTAGATGGTAGTGATTGTTTAATTTTATCTTCAAGATCAACAGCTTTTTGGTTATCAGTATCATTATTTTGATTTTTAAGATTTTGAATACGATCAAAAGCCTCTTTTTGTGATTTCACTAAAGAGTTTATTGCATCTAATTTATCTTTTAACTTGCTTAGTTCTTCTTTATCCGAACTGCTTAAAGCATTAGCTTTGTTGACAATATTTTGCACATATTCTTCTAGCTTTTGAGCAACTTCAGAAGCAAGTGGATTATTAGTGTATGGATGTTCCCTTAAAGAATTTATATTATTTAATGTCTCGTCTTTTTTAGCATTAAATATATCTTTTTGGTAAGCGTCATCCATTTTTTGTAAATATGCTTTTAGATTTTCACTGTTAGATTCCGGAGAGTTTTTATCGGCATTGTATTGATTGATAACAGACTCAAGAGTTGGAACTTGGATTCCACGCAGTGAAGAATCTTTTAATAAGTAATTGATTTTTTTAGAAATTTCAGAATTTACTTCTTCTAGTTTGTTGTAGAAATCATTTTTATCTTTTGTTGCTTCGTCATACAATGTTTCGGCATCCAATTTTGCTTTCTTTAGATCTAAAATTGAAGCATCTTTGTTTAAAACCTTAGTTTCTAGATCATTTATCTTTTGTTCTAATTCTGAAGCTTTAGTAGCAAAATTTGGTGAGTTCTTTTCTTTATCTGTGTATACATTTTTAGCTTTATTGATAGCCTTTTCTGTTTCAATATAATCTTTATTTTTTGAAAGAGCATTGTTTAGATTATCAATTTTTTGTTTTATTTGGTCATCATCATCTTTATCGCTTGGTAAAGAGTCTAAAATTGCATCTTTTAGATGTTGCCAAGCATATGGATTTTCATCCTTGTTGATATCATCTAATGAATTTAAAGCATTAGACAATTTTTGTACAAGTGGCAGAACTTTTTTGATTTTATCTGTTAATTGTTGTAATTGTTCCAAATTAGGATCAGCAGAAGAAAGTAAATTTTCTTTTTCATTTAAAAGTGATTTAATTACTTCATTTACTTCTTTATAAGGTGATTCCTGAGAATTTTGCTCATCTTCTTCATATAGTGCATCACTTAGATCTCTTTCGCTTTTATCAAGAAGAGCTAGTGATAATTGTTTGTTAAGTTCATTATTGCTTTCATCAAGTTGTTGTTGTACTTCTTGGTATTGTTTTTGTTCACTAACCTCTTTTTGATTAAAAGCTTCTGGTTTGTTGTACTGATCTAAAAGTGCTTTTGCTTTTTGGTATGCTTGATCAAAATCTTTATGGCTATCAGTGTTATCTAAGTCAACTTTCTTGATTGATGCTTGTTCGTAACTTTGTTGTAATTTTGCTAGTGAAATTTCTAAACTTGCACCACTTGGAGCATTTTGACTTAATTTTTCGATTTGTGCTTTTACATTGTTTCTTTGTTCTTCGTTTTCAGCATTTGAATAATCTTGAGATAGTTTGTCAAGTTTATTTAAAAATGATTGTTCGACTGCGTGAGTTTGTGAAATTTCATGCGCATTTTTAAAAGCATCAACAATTGCTTTTAAATTAGAATCAAAAATTTCATTTGCTTTGGTTTGGTTTTGTTTTGTTTCAGTGTTTTTGATTGCATCATCTAATGCTTTTTGAATTGAATCTATGGTTTTATCAGTGTTTTGTGGATTACTGAATGATTCGTCAGCTTGTTTGATGATTTGTTTGATATTTTTAATATCCTGACTAAATTTAGGATCGGGATTTTGATTGTATTTGTCAACTAAATCATTTGCTTGTTTTAACAAATCATCAAGTGTTTTGTATTTATCAAGATTGGTAGTTACTGATTCTATTTGTTTTTCAATAGCTTTTAGCTGTTCTTCTTTTTGTTCTAAAGTTAAATCGTTATTTTTTGAAATTAAATCAGCTTTCGCTTTTAAAGCATCTAATAAGTTAAGTAATTTTTCTTTGCCACCATTTGAATTGTCACCAAATTTATCATTAACTGTCTTTTTGGCATCCTCAACTTGTTTTTGCACTTTTGCACTACTAATAGCAGCTTCTTGGTTTAATAAAGTTTCTTGCGCTCAATTAATATCATTTTGCATTTCTTGACGAGTAGCACCATCGTAAAGACTTGTAACTAAATAAACATCATTTAACTCTCATTTATTAACAAACGTCTGAACATTTTGTTTTATTGAAACGTCAGGAATATCGTTTTGAATAGCTTTTAAATTTAGCACCAAGTTTTTGATTTCATCTTTGTTAATAGCGCGCAATGATTCAATTGCACTTGCTAAAAATTTGGTATTCGCTTCAATAGTTTGTGGAACAGACAAGTGGTTTGTAATTGAATTATCTAATGAAGTAAGTTTTTGCTTATCTTCAACATTTAAGCCAGTGAATTCTTCGTTTTTGATTGATGTTTTTACTTGATCTTGTAATTTTTTGATTTCATTTACTAGTTGTTGATTATAAGCAATAGTGCTGATTAAATTATTGTACACATTTGAAAGGTTAGTAATAAAATCACCAATATTATCAACATTGGTTTTTAGTAGTTGGTCATTTGCAAGTTTTTCAAAATCTTCTAAAGTGATTAAATTAGTATCTTTAGCGTTTTCTAAGACTTCATGAAGTTTTTGTGTGTAACGTCAAGCAAGGTTGAATAAAACTTTTTTGTCTTGCAATTGGTTATAAAGTTGCACACTTGGATTTTGTATGTCTACATTGACAATGTTGTCATTTACTCAATTTGTTAAGATTCCATAGTTTTGAGCGTTGTTAGCAAAATATTGTTGTAGAGTTTGAATGGCTTGTTTTAAATCATTTTGTGACAAGAAATTAGCACTGATTTTTGAAAAACTTGTGTCAATAAAGTCATTAATATCTTCTTTAACTGTTAAGTTGTTAGCAGGAATTTTGGCATATGAATCAAATATTGCTTGCTTGAAGCTTGAAGCTTGTTTAATATACGAGTCTTTTGTTGCTTCGTCTAATTGTGCACTTTGAATTTCTTTAACTAATGCATCAAATTTAGTATTGATTGAGTCAATGTTTTCTTTTGATAAAGTGTTTAAAGCATCCTGAGTACTGCTTGCTGCATTTCTTAGAACTTGGTTGAAAATATTGTTTAAAGTTTGTGCAAAGTCACGGCTAGTATTTGGGTTAGCCATTTCATTTTTAATTGTGTCTAGAGCTTGGAAAACATTATTTTTGTCAGTTGAGTTTTTGAAGAAATTATCGTTGTAAATATCTTTTTCAATTAGTTCATAAAATTGTTGTTCTAATTGATCTGAAAATTCATTACTTTTTTGTAGCAATGCATCATAATTGGCATAGAAATTGTCAAAATCAAAATCATTAGCGTCATTATTTTTTACATTGTCATAAAGTGATGTAACTTTTGCCTTTAATTCATTATCTTTAACTAGTGATGCTAATTCGTCTAATGATGCTTGAATTTGTTCTTTTGTAGCTTCTTTATTAGCAACAACAGATTCAAATTTTGCTTTTTTTACTGACTGAGATAATTCATTTTTAAGACGATACATTTGCGCAACATCAGAATCTTTCTGTTTTACAAATTCTGATGCTCTTTGTACTAAGTCACTAATTTTTTGCTTGTTGTCATCACTTAGATTTTTGTTTTCAGCCAACTCGACTTGAGTTTTCTTAATTTCATCTTCCATTGCTTGGTAAATGTTGTTATTCTTTGCATAATTAACTTCTTCAACAGAACTTTGTTTTACCAAAAGTAGTGCAGTAGTAAGACCAACAGCAGCTACAGTTCCAGTACCCAAGGCTATCATTGAATTTAATAATTTGTTTTTCATACTTGTTCTCCTTAGTTTTGATGATTAGTTATTTTTAAAAAATCCAAAAATTCCATTTACTCTTTGTGCTTTAGTTAAAAGCAAACCATTTGCATCAGTGTTATTGAAACGAATAAAGTCTGCTAGATAAGCGATTTCAACACACAAAATCAAAAGCAGAAGCAAAGTCAAAATGATTGCTATCGCTAGTCAAATTTTTTGCCCCTTAGTCATTGGCTTTTTTTCTTTATTTTTGCTTTCTGAGTTGCTTTTAGCAACTTCCTGGCTTGTTCTTTGTTCCATAAAAAATCACTTCCTTAATTTGTTGTTTTGTAAAAACAAGATTTCTAAAAATCTTACTACATATTTAAATAAATTTGTCGGCTTTGCAAAAAAAAAAAAAAATGCGAGCAATATTGCTTGTAATGCGGAAAAATACTGTTTTTTTGAGTTTTTTGACCGGTTTTTTTGACTGAAAAAATTCAGTCTTTTTTTGGTTTAATTTTCTGGTTTTTCAAACACTTTTGCGTCTTTAAATTTGAATTTTAAACGAGTTAAAAAATTCAATTTTCTTGCTTCAAAAAGACTGGATTTTTGTCACTTTGCTTTTGGCATTTTGATTTTTGAAATTGAAGAATTTGCAAAGGCTAAATCGTTTACAAAAAGTACATTTTCAGCACTAATTTTATTTATTTTATTGTCGAAATAAAAGGCTTTTTGTGCAATAAGACGAATGTTAGAACCTAAGATTAACTCACTTACTTCTTGTTTTGATTCAACTAAAATGTTGTCGTAAATTAATAAGCTTTTAGTGTCTAATTTATTGTCATTAAAGAATTTTGCACCAGTAAAAGCATTTTTAGCAACATAACTGATGTTAGGAAATTTAGCTTGTGCTAGGCTTGAGTTTTCGAAAGCATACTCACCTACAAAATCAACATTTTCAAGATTAATGGTTGATAATGTTTTTGTTTCAAATAAAGAATATGGAGCGATGTGTTTTAAGTTAGGAGCATTGATTTCTTGTAATTTGTAACAATATGCAAGGGCATAAAAATCAATGTATTCAAGAGCAGGGGCATCAAGTTTTTCAAGTGTAGTGTAAGAAAGCCCTGAAGCATGAATTTTCTTAATACTTGGCATCTCAACATCTTTCAAACTGACACAACCTTCAAAGACAGCAACACCAATTTCTTGTAAATTTTTCATTTTAACTTCTTGTAAATTAATACATTGATAAAAAGCTCTTGTACCAATAGTTTTAACGTTATTCATCTCGACGCTAACTAAGTATTTATTAGTTACAAAAACTGATTGAACCACTTCATCAATATCATTTAAAACTAAACGGAATTTAAAAGGAATTTTTTGACGATAAGCAATTAATTTGTTATTTTCAACAATTAAAATAAAACCGTCTTTTTCATTATTTATGTATGATTTATCAATTGTCATAATTAGTTCATTTTTTTCATTCATACATACCTCCTTAGAATTACTAAAATTATAAATTCAAAAACATTTTTTGTGTTGTTTTACTTATGAAGTTAAAAATGATAATTAGTTGTTAATATCGAACGCCGGGTATCGTTGTTTTTGTATATCGTTTCGTTATAATACTTTAGACATGAAAAAGGAAATTACACTATTTGAGGCTTTCGCTGGAATAGGAAGCCAATATAGAGCGCTTGAGCGCGTCTCTCTCTCTCTCTCTCTCTAAAAGGCAATCTAAGTATAGAGTAATCAATTTAGGAACAATCGATTGATACATTGATGCTATTATTTCATATCAACTAATTCATTATGGAAAACTAAAAAAAGAAACAAAATATAGCCACGAACAAATGGCTAATCTTTTAGCACAATATACTTTTAGTGCCGATAGCAAAAAGCCAGTTGGTAATAATTATTTTATGAAAATGAATGAACAAAAGTTGGCATCAATTTTTCCTTACTTATATTCGTATGTTAACAATGATTACTTTCATCAAAAATATGGTTTCAAAAAAGACAAACAAGCAAGTAGTAACACTGATATTTCGAAATTTCAAACCTTACCGGAAGGAATTGACATTTTCACTTATTCATTTCCTTGTCAGGACTTGAGCCAGCAAGGTAAACAACGAGGTTTAACTAAGGAAACTCGTAGTGGTCTGTTATACCAGGTCGAACGAATTTTAAAACAAAATAAGGATCGTTTACCAAAAGTGTTAGTACTTGAAAATGTTAAAGCGCTAGCTTCACAAAAATTTATTCACCAATTTGAAGATTGACTGAACACACTCAAGAAATTAGGTTATAAAAGTTATTGAAAAGTAATTAATGCCGCTGATATGGGTAGTGCTCAAAATCGCGAAAGAGTTTTTGCTATTTCAATCCTGAAAGATAAATTATCAGAAGAATTTGAATTTCCTCAAAAAGTTGAAAATGGTAAAAGTTTAAAAGATATCATTCGCGCAGTCAAGAGCAATGATAAACGCCTTAATTTAGCACAAAAATATGAAATGACTGATTTTGTAACAACAGCCAACAATATAACTAAGGCAAGACTACTAAATTACACTGAATTTAACTCAGAATCATACGTTTATAAGCCAATTAATAAAGGACCTACATTGACTGCTTCTGGTGCTAATGCCAGATTAAAATTCTATTTTGAAAGATCTAAAATTCTTAAGGTAATTAACTCTCAGGAAGCTTACGAGTATATGGGATTCGAAAAGCGTGACTGACAGATAGTAAAAAGCAGTGATTTAGTTTCTGAAACAAAAATGATTTACACATGTGGAAATTCAATTTGTGTTGAAGTTTTAGAACAACTTTTTAGCCAAATACTAAAATGTTTAAAATAGACAAAAACACTAGAATCTTTAAAATTCCTTTGTGTTCTAAGTCATACATTAATAAAAGAAGTAGAGGCGAAAAAGTACTGTTCGATTTATATATTGTTTTTGACACTAAGTTTCTTTATATCAAGACATGATATGCTAACTTTCTAGAAGCTCAAATTGACTTGTATACAACTCCTTCTCACTTCAAAACTAATCCTAAGAATTTCAGACACAGAAAACAACTATTAGAAGAAAGACTTGGTTTCAAAATTCAAGAGAGACCCGACAGAAAAGCCAAGCTTATCAAGACTCTTGATGACGAGCAGTTAAAATCGCTTGAATACTATGTTAACAACAATTATTTTGAAGATGGTTGCACTTTGAAGGGTCTAATTTACCTGTTTAAAGGAAATAATCCTGGGGGTTCTGTTACAAATCCATCTTCTTCTGAAATTGTAAGTCTCCCAAGTAAAAAAGATAACTTCACAATAATCAATCCAGCATTAGCTTTTGACTCAATTTTTCTGGATACCGATGACTTTAAGTACCAAAATTTAAATGAATTTTTAACAATTAATACTAGAGAAAATAATGTTGAATCTTTCAATGATTTTTTAGAATACATTAAATCCGATTGTGAATTTTTGTACAACTTGATAAAACTATTGAATAAGTATGATAAATCACTAAAAAACCAAAAAGACATAGAAATTAAAATGTTACGTGAAAAGACTTTAAAAAAGAGTGAAAAGTACTATTGATTCATTCAATACATTAAAGATGAAGCAAAAAAACAAAGAGCACAATATAGAGACAAAACATCAGAGTGACTTGTATTTGAAAATTTTGCTGTAGAAGCTATTGAAAAAGCACACATCTATAATGTTAGTTGAATCAAAAGAGATGCTATTGAATACGCACATCAAAACACTAGCTGAAAAAGGAGTAAGTTAGAAAAAGAAATTAATAACATTTTATCTGATATATCAAACAAATATAACTTTCTTAATCTAGATGCTACTGTTCATAAAATGTTTGACGGATATAAATTTACATTCGATGCTGAAAATGGCAATCAAGTAATACTAGATGACACTATAGCTAAAAATGAACGTATAGCAACATACTTAGAGCCTTACAAGCAAATAGAACATAGCAAACTTAATAATGAGCTTAAGAAATTCATATCAAAAAGAAACGACTACCTATCAAAAAATGGATTAATTTCACAAGAGAAGATAATTTAGCAGTCTTTTTTGGTTGTTTTTGTGTCTTTTTGTAAATTTAGTCGCGCTTGCGACTTTTTATTTGTTCTTTAAATAAAAAAGCAAAGCACAGTGGCTTTGCTTGATTTGCAATCAAAAACACTCACGATTATTTTGTGTTTTTAAGTTCTTTAAGTCTTGCTGCTTTACCTTTAAGTTCTCTCATGTAGTATAGTTTTGCTCTTCTAACTTTGTTTTTACGTAACACTTCAACGTGGCTAATTAGAGGTGAGTTGTAGTTGAATACACGTTCAACACCAATTCCGTATGAGTTTTTACGAACTGTAAATGTTTTAGCTGTTCCTGTTCCGCTTAAAGCAATAACTAGACCTTCAAAAGCTTGAATTCTTTCTTTATCTCCCTCTTTAATACGAACGTGAACACGAACATTGTATCCTTCTCTAATTTCTGGTAAGTCGCTTCTTAATTGTTTTTGTTCAACAATTTCTAATAATTTTGCTCTACTCATTTTTTAACCTTTCAATTATATCTGGACGATTTTTTAATGTTTTTTCATATTTTGCTTTTTGTCTTCAAGCTTCAATTTTTTTATGGTCACCACTTAACAGTACTTCTGGTACTTCAAAACCTTTGTAAACTCTTGGTCTTGTGTATTGTGGATAATCTAGCAAGCCATCACCTTCGAAACTTTCTTCTAAATGTGATGATTTTCTAATAACTCCCGGTGCAAGTCTAGCAATAGCATCCGCCACAATCATAGCCGGAATTTCGCCACCAGTTAATACATAATCACCAATACTTAATTCTTCGTCGACAAAATTTAGAATTCTTTCATCAAAACCTTCATAATGTCCGGCAATTAGTGTTATTTCATTTTCTTTAGCAAATTCACGAGCTTTTTGTTGATTGAAAACTTTTCCTTGTGGTGAAAGAAGAATCTTTTTACCACCAACTGTTTGCAACGCTAAATCTAATGGTTCCACTTGCAACAACATCCCTTGGCCACCGCCATAAACTTCATCGTCTACTTTTTGGTGTTTATCTTTTGAAAATTGTCTTCAGTCAATAATATTGATTTCCAAGTGACCTAATTTGATTGCTCTTGCAATAATTGATTCTTGAACGAAATTTTCGAAAAATTTCGGAAACAAAGTCAAAATATTAATTTTCATACTGATTATTTACGGTTTTTTGTGTATTCAGCGTAGAAATTGTCGTGTTTTAGAAGTTTTCTAACAGTGTCGGTTGGTTGAGCACCTTGGTTTAATCATTTAGTTAGAGATTCTTTGTTTAATACAACTTCTTTTGAGTGAGGGTTGTAAAAACCTACTTCTTCGATGAAACGTCCATCACGTGGTGAACGAGCATCGGCAGCAACAATTTTATAAATAGCTTGGAATTTTTTTCCATTACGTTTTAGTCTTAATTTAACCATAGCGTTTTCCTTTCATAATAATGTGATGTGTTTTTAATAAAACAAATTATAGCATATTTTGTTAAGGTGTCAAGCAATTTTACTTAACACCTTTTGAAGATAAAAAAAACTGACTAGAGTCTGATTATTCGACCCTAGTCAGGAACAAAATTATCTAACCATAAAAGGTATTAAAATGATTTGTAAAATAATAGTTAACAAGATAAGAAATACGAATATAAAAGATGAACTTTTTCAACTAATGGGATCTTTAGAACTAATTTCTTTTGGTTGCTGGTTTTTCTGATTTCGTAAGGCATCATAATAATCATCATTAAAGCTATTATTATGTTTTCTTTGTTGTGATTTGCGAAATGTATCATCGTCTTTGTAATATTTCATACCATTAAAGGTTTGTCGGAAAAAACGAATAATTCCTCTTCCAAATCCTCTTCTAACAATCAAGGCAAGAATATTTAATGAAAAAACCATAATATTAGCTACGGTTAAAGCATCACAAATCTTTAGTGTTGTTAAAGCAATTTTGTTTTGTTCAGCTTGAGTACGGTAACGGAAAAATAATATTAAAAAGAAAGTCAAAAAAACTATTACGTTGACAACTAAGAAGATGATTGTTCCAGTGTTGAAACCTCTTTTTATATAACTTGAAAATCGTTGCTTAAAAGTTAATCTTTCTTTATTTGTCATTGTTCTTTTCTTCGTTGCTTAAAATTAATTCTTCAAAATAACTATCATCATCACTATTTAGTTTTAAAGTTTTAACATCACTAATTTCTTTAGTTCACTCATGAACTTGTTGATTAGTTCCGTAAACGAAGTGATTTTGACCAATTTGTCAAGTTTTCGGAACGTTAGGGAATTTTTGTTGTTCTAAGTAATTTAGTTCGAAACTTACATTTTCAAATTTTTCATTTGCATTGGAAATTTTTGGAATCGCTTTGAATAAATTGATTGTGTAAGGGTGCACTGGGTGAGCATAAATTTGTTCAGTGTCACCTGATTCAACAATTTTCCCAAGGTGCATAATTTGCACTTTATCAGCAATGTATTCAATCATTGACAAGTCGTGAGCGATAAATATTAGTCCAATGTTTTTTTCTTTACATAAATCTTTTAACAAGTTAACAACTTGAGCCTGAATTGAAATATCAAGTGAAGCAATTGGTTCATCAGCAATAATTACTTTTGGTTGAGTAATCAATGCCCGCGCAATAACGATTCTTTGTCTTTGCCCACCACTAAATTCATGTGGATAACGATATGCAAATTGTTTTAATAAACCAACATCTTCTAAAGCTTTGTAAATTATTGTTTTATAGAAAAGATTCTTTAATCTAATTCAAGCAAAAGGAGCAAAAATGTAATTTGCATAGAAAAAACGCAATTTTGGATATTTGTCTTTGAAAATGATGTCTACTAAATTATGGTTTATTCCTAGTAGTAAGTCAATGTTGTGAATATCTTTAACCAAGTAGCGATACTCAATAGCAAATGATTTTTGAGTTTCTAATTTAGCGTTAACAACTGTATTGAAAGAAATAATTTCATATTTTTGTTGTTTTTTAGCTGCTTTTTTACTAGCAACTTCTTGATTTTTTAGATATTGAATGAAATTTTTGTGCACTGATTTAAATCTTTTAACTAATTCTTTAATTTGTTTTCTTAAAGCATAGTAAGTTTCATTAATTTCAACAATTTTAGCCTCAGTTGCTGCAATTAATTCTTTTCTTTCACTAACATGTTGAATATAACGTTTTTGATAGCTATCTTCAGCCAGTGAAAGTCTTTGTTTTGCTTTATTTAAATCTTGTTTAGCTTGTGCTTTATCAACAGTTTTAGGTGCCAAATTTTCAATATAGAAAGCAATTTGGCTTTCGATGTCTTTAAATCTTTTATCAAAGTTAGCTTTATTGGTTTTGGACTGTTTTAGATACTCATCGATATTGAAATTAAACTCAGAATCAATAGTTTCTTGTAACAATTGTTTTGCTTGTTTTGAGTATTCAACATTCAGTTTAATTCTATAAAAACCAACCATGTATTCACGTAAGTGTTTAATTAAGGCTTTGATTTGTTCAAACTCTAAGTATTTCAGTTCAGGATACACTTCTTTTAGAAATTCATTTGCTTTTGAATTAATTAATTCTCTTTTTAGGTTATAAATATAAAAATCTAAATTTGTCGAAAGCAAACGTGAGTTCTTTAGCATGTTTTTTTCATTTTTGAACTCATAAATATAATTTGTAAAAGCATTTTTAGAAACTTTTAAAAACTCACTGTGTTCTTTTTTGAGTGCTTTATACTGAGATCTAACATTTTTATACTCATGGTAAAGTTTAACTTGTTCGTTTGTGTAACGAAGACCTAGTTTAGCATTGTTGTAATTTTTTAAAGCATTGCGTAATTCAATTTCATCTAAGTCGATATTGTCTTCACGGTAGTCTTTTTGTTTCTGGTAATAAAAGTCAATCAATTTGTTTGTATTTGAGTACATGGTGTTGATAACTTCAGTCTCCATGCTTTGCTTTTCTTCTAAAAATGCAAAGTATTGATTGAAATTATCTTCATTTGAAAGTTGACTGTCAAAAGTTAAATTATTGAATTTATTTTCTCACTCAACAACAAAATCTTTAGCAATATTATTGAATGAACTTAAATTAATGATTTCATATTCTTGTGCTAATGATTTAAAAGTGTAACGGAAATTTTTCTTAACGTGTCTTCAGTCACTGAATAGATCCTTCATTTTCTCACGCATAATTCCATTTACTACAAGTGGTTCTTTTAGTGTTGAGAAAATGTTTTTTTGTCCATTTAGAGAAGCATGTGGATCCTGGAAAATCATTTGTACATTACGACGCAGAAACTTTTCAGTATCACGGCTAATTTTGCGACCACTAACTATTCTTCCATCTAAACGAACGAACCCGTTGTAATCATCATACAGACGCATTAATGAACGTCCAACAGTTGTTTTACCTGAACCAGACTCTCCGATTAAACCAACAATTTCTGACTCATGGACATTGAAAGATACTGAATCTACTGCTTTGTTAACGTTTGAACCATGAATAAAATATTTCTTTAGATTGTCTATTTCTAAAACAACTTTTTGCTTATCTTTGTTCATCTTCAAAAACCTTTCTAAATGATTCTAAACGTTTTACTAAATCAGGATTAAGCTCAACTTTTGGTGCATCTGGGTGCAATAATCAAGTCGCAGCTGAGTGAGTAGGACTGACTTCGATTAAAGGTGGTTCTTTAATAAAATCAATCTCTAAAGCATAGTCATTACGTGGTGCAAATGGATCACCTAACGATAAATTAGCCATATCAGGTGGAGTACCTTTAATTGAGTAAAGACGTTGTTCTTTATTTTCTGGTACTGCGCTAATTAATGCTCAAGTATATGGGTGACGTGGGTCAGTGAAAATTTCTTTTTTAGTTCCTCGTTCAACTACTCTTCCTGCATACATTACGTAAATGTAATCACAGAATTTAGCAACTACTGAAATGTTGTGACTAATTAAAATAATTGATATTCCAAACTCACGATTAATGTCATTAAATAATGCCAATACTGAAGCCTGAACAGTAGGATCTAGAGCGGTTGTTGGCTCATCAGCAATAATAATTTTTGGTTTTAAAGCAACCACCATTGTGATAACAATTCTTTGTTTCATCCCCCCACTTAATGTGTGTGGATACATGTAGAAAATTTCTTCTGCATTTCTTAGACCAAATTTTTTCAACAAGCCAATTAAATAATCTTTTTTGGCAGCATAAGAAGCCTTTTTTCACTCACTATTGTGATTTAAGGCATCAAGTAATTGTTTCCCGATTTTACGAGTTGGATTTAACGAAGTAAGTGGGTCTTGAGGTATATAACCAATTTTTGAACCACGCACTTTTTGCCAACTTTTATCTTTTTTTAGACTCAATAAATCAACATCTTCAACCATTGCCTTGTCAGCTTTAAAAATAGTTTTACCATTAACATTAATTAAACTTTTGGATGTAACACTTTTTCCTGAACCTGATTCACCAACTAATCCAACAATTTGTCCTTCATAAATTTTTAAATCAACACCGCGAATGATGTTTAAGATTTTTTTCTTACCAGTGCGAAAACTGACTGATAAATTTTCAACGTCTAAAACGACTTTTTTACTTTTTGACATAAAAACCTCTATTTTTTATTCGCACTAATTATACGCGGATCGAGTGAATCGTGTACTCCGATAGCAATGAAATGCAATGAAAGTGATAGAGTTAGAAGGATTAATGAAGGCAATAATAAGATTCAGAAGTTATTTGAAATTTGTGGTGTTGCATCAATTAATAATTGTCCTAAGTTAACATTGTTGTTGTCTTTGTAGAAACCTAAGAAGGCAAGTGAAGCAAGAGACAAGATGATTGACGGAATTCTTTTAACAAATGAGTTAGCAATTTTTCCTAAGATTGCTGGTAGTGCATGAATGAATACTTGTCTTGTGGTCGAAGCACCAATACTTTTTGCAGCTGTAATGTATTCTTCATCTTTAACAGTAATAATAAACATTCTTGTTGAAGAAACTGGTCATGCTCAACCAGTAATGATTAGTGACAAGATTAAAGCTCAGTTGTTAACTCCTAAAATTGATACGAATAGTAGCATTCAAATTAATGAAGGTGGTGAAAGAATAATTTCAATTACCCGCATTGTTATGGTATCAATTCTTGTTCCTGCTTTGAAACCTAAATAAGCTCCAATTGATACTCCAATAATGGTTTGCACGATAGCGGTTAAAATAGCAATTTTGATTGATTCAGCAGTTGCATATCAAGAAGCTGTTCAAACATCTCTTCCGTAAACATCAGTTCCTAAAATCGAATTAACTTTTGGTGCTGAGTTTATTCAAGAAGCGAAAACATCTTGAGCTGGGAAATTGCTGTTATTTTCACTTAAATAAGCAAATAATTTTGCGTAAACAACATAAGATTGATACATTTGATAGCTATTGTAAGTAAAGGCAACTTGAACTGATTCTCCAATTTGTGAAAATGATGAAGAATTTAACAAGATTTGGAAATAATCTTTTACATATTCTGGAGTGTCATCCTTGCTTACTAAGTCTTTAATTCTTAAGTAAGTAGCAAAAACTTGATCACTGACTGCTTCTGCTCCTGAACCTGGAGTTAAAGTAACATTACGAGTTGTTATCGGACTGTTGTTAGGTGGTAAAAATTTAATAAATTCTAAGTTATCACCGGTGACTGGTTTATTTGCTTGATATTGCGATGTTGCTGGAATGATAAAAGCACACAACAATAAAGCAACAAAAATAAAGAATGAAAACGCTACATAAGGGTTCTTGAAGAAACGTTTGAAGATTTCAATAACGATTTTTTTGGGCTTACCAGCAATATTTGAAATGATTTTACGTTTATTAGGGTCAACAAAATGAATTTTTTCGTTTAATTCATTACTCAGTTTGTATTTTTTATTAAACTCTGCCGCTTTCACTTTGTCCTCCTTCGCTAATTTCTAATTGCATTGATTTGAAGATTCTTCTTCTTTCATTTCAAGATTTTAGGTAACCTAAATAGTTGTATTTTGAAGCTGATGCGTATTTAATTCTTGGATCTAGAACTACATAACTGACATCAACAATAATTTCAGTAAAGACTGATAAGAATGTAAAGAATACAATGTTAAACATCACAATATTGATTTCACCTTTAGGGAATGAGTTAATAATAACTTGTGATGTTCCTGGCACGCTTCAGTACGTTTCAATAACAATCGAACCAGTTAATAAACCAATATATGATGGAAAAATGATTGAAAACAACGGAATGGAAATATTTCTTAAAACATGTTTTCAGAAAATTTGTCAATTACTCAAACCTTTAGTTTTAGCGATTAAAACATGGTTTGAAGTTAAAACAGTAATAATTTGATTTCGAGTATATGAAGTATAAGTTGCTAGTGAACCTAGAATAACAATGATGATTGGGGTTAAATATGACAAAATCTGTCTAGACTGAGAAAAGCCGTCCTTTTCTAAGAATACCCGTGAAGGTAAACCTAATTTAACGGCTAAATTGATTGCTAGTGGGGCGATGATGAATGAAGGCAATGCAATAAAGATAAGTACAAAAGTATTGATGATACTGTCGGTTAGTGTACCTCTTTTGTATCCTGATAAAGTTCCTAACCCTATTCCGATAATTGCACTAATAAAAAAGGCTGGTAATGAAATACGGATCGAGTAAACTAAAGGAACAAAGAATAGTTTTGGAATTGTACTATTTTCCATTCCTAACTTGGTTGCTATATCAGGGTTATAAATTGCACCTCAATCACCTTTAAAAATCCCCCCTAAATATTTGAAAAATCGAACAATAATAGGTAAGTTTCAACCATATTTAATTTCTTGTGCTTTAACATAGTCAGCTACTGGACTAATGTTTTTGGATTGAGCGTAAGTTAAAAATGGGTTTTCTTGTGAAAAAGCTGCCATTAAAACATACGAAACTAAAGAAATTAGAAATAAGGTTAAGAGTGCAAAACCTATTCTTTCTAAAATATAACGAGTCATTTTCTATTTATTTAGTTTGTAATCTGCAATGTATACGTAGTCTGTCCCAACTCTTGGAATGTCATATTGAATTGATGCTAAGTATGGAATAAAGGCTGAACGTGCTGTTACCATATTTCCATCAAGTGAAGGTCCAGTGAATACTGACACTTCATTTGCAAGTGCTAGTAATTTTTCATTTGTACTTGTACTATTAATATTTTGTCAGAATTGGTATGAGAAAGTTCAAATATTGTCACCGAATTTTGAGTAATAATCTCTTCCTTCTTTTAGCGCAGTGTTTCATCATTTATCTGCATCTAAAAGATTGTTGAATTTAGATTTATTGTTATCATAGAATTTTTTCAATTCTTTTGATAGTTCAACTAAGTGAGGGAATGCTTTTTGCAAGCTAGTTTGTAATTCTGGTTTAGTTGCAATTTCATATAGTGTTGGTAACAATGAACCCATTCATGAGTAAGCGTCAAATCCTGAACCTATTGTTTGGTAGTCGTATCCTCATCCTACAATGTCAAGGCCTGCTGCTACAAGTTTTGGATATTGCACTTCAGTTCAGTTTCCAATTGTAGCATTGAATTTAACATCTAAACGAGAATCTAGTGAGTTCAAAGTTTTTTGCACATTTTCGTACAATTTAGTGTCGTTAGCCGAAATATTTGAATATGGATAAATTAATTCTCAACTTACTTTTACATCATTTGATAGATTATTTTCTGCATAGAATTTGTCCAACAATGCTTTTATCGCCACTTTTACTTTGTCATAAGCAGCTGATTTGTATTGATCTAAGTCATCTGAAACTTTTAGAATTGCATTTTCGTTGTCTTTTGGAGTGATTGATGAGTTGTCATCATTTAAACCTAATTTGTTTCCGTCTTTATCAACTGCATACAATGCGTTAATTTCATTATATTTATCACGTGGAGTGACTTCATCTTTAGCTGCTCATTCGGCTTGGTTTGTTCCACCAAAAGGTGTATCTTGCGCAAAACGAACTAATCATTCACGAGCATTAGGGCTTACAGTAAATGCTATTTTTCTTCAGTTTAAAGCAGCATTAGTTAATGTTCTGAATTCTAAACCACTTCCAGCGATAAATGATGTTACATCTTTTACATTTCCATTAGCAATATCTTCTAATGAAGCACCGTACATTAATTTTGCATATGCATCATTGTAAGGGTATTTAGCTTGTCATCCTGGCACTTGATCAGTGTATTTTTTGTCTGATTTTAAATCTTTTACTAAAGAAGATAGATTAGTTGGGAATGCTGAAAGAAGATCACGAGCCACTCATGTTTTTAAGTTTCTTGATTGGTTATATCTGTAACCTCAAATGTCTTTAGTAAATTCACTTTGTTGTGCCGATGTTAAAGAAGAATAAGAAATTGCTGATGTACTTCCTTCTTTGTATTGGTTGTATTGTTGGACTTTGAATGCTTCAGGGTTTTGACTTAAGTTGTAATTTTCAACGATTGTATCAATTGTTAATCCTGAATTTACTCAATTTTGATTTCAGTATGAATGGTTTTTTCTTAGTTCAGTTGAGTTAATTGTTTTTGTTGGTAAGTAACGTCCTGAGTATAAAGTAGCTTTTGGAGTAATTCCATATCAGTAAATTCCTGCTTCTTTTGCAAGACTATTGTATTGAGAATCTTTTAGTGCACTTTCTAATTGAGTTTTTTCATCACTCTCAAGATTTCCTCAATATGGAGAACTAGCATCAATATTATTGGTATTTTGCTTGATTCAGTCACTAGGTGCCGCTGATCATTCAAATGATTTAGCAACTTGTTCAAATAAACCATAGAAATTAGACTCTGTTGCTCCATCAACAAGACTGAAAGTATAAGCATCTAAATTATTGTACTGAGCTTCAGATGTTTGTGTTTTGGTTATAGCTTTTGATTTATCCAATAGTGCTGATAAGTCAATTCCGAAGGCTTGGTAGATGTAAGCATTTGGATATTTTGATTTTTCACCATAAATGTCTGGAGAACCCATTCTTGTTGAGATTTCATTGATGATTTTGTC
Organism: Mycoplasma sp. 4044; assembly: GCF_053851695.1. Taxonomy (NCBI): domain Bacteria; kingdom Bacillati; phylum Mycoplasmatota; class Mollicutes; order Mycoplasmatales; family Mycoplasmataceae; genus Mycoplasma; species Mycoplasma sp. 4044. The sequence goes on from NZ_JBSQBD010000002.1 coordinate 72,586, forward strand.
TAAACTTTCAGTTCCACCATTTTCTAGTCTGAACCCTTTTGAATTAGCAACAGTACGAACAAAACTTACATAGTAGTCTTCGGCTTTTGTTTTAGTTCCTGAATCTTTACCATCACCATCTACTCAAGCATATTCACGAACAACGAATTGCATACTTTTTGCGTCTTTTAAGACATCTTTGAAGTGTTGTGAGTTAATTGAACGATCATTACTTGAAGTTGCTTGGTTATCCATGTATCTAAAATGAATACCATCTGCTAACATTACTGGTTTTTGTTTATCAATTGAATCTACTTCATCATTGTCGAAAACAACTACTGAACCATCGTTTTTAGTAACTAAAATGGCCTTTGCACCATCAAGTGTATATCTTCAGTATGAAGGACGAGCAATCAAAATTTGAGTAGTTGGTTTACCATCATCAATCACTAATTTTGTTTCATACGTTGCTTGATTTAAACCTTGCATACGAACCAATAATGTTGATGTTTCTGAAAGACTTGCAGCATTTCCTAATGAACCATATCCTCTTGAACCTTCATATATGAAGGCACGGTTTGGAGCATCAGTGTTATAACTTGTTGATCATTTTTTAAGACTTGCAACTGTTTGTTTACCTTGTCAGTATTTTAGAGCATCACTTTTTGATTTTGAAATCTTAGCATTGTAATAACTTTGTAAATCTGGTGAATAAGATTTATATAAAGAATCATTTACATCGATATTTGGTTCAACACTGTTTTGTGAATTTTGACTTCCATCTTGGCTTCCACCTTCGGTTTTACCACCACCAGTACCACCACCACTATTTGTATCATCACATGAAGCAGCGATAAATGGCACAGCACTGGCACCTAATCCTAAAACTGTCAATGATGAGAGAAGAAGCGATTTACGTCACTTAAGTTTTTTCATTTTTTTCTCCTTAATTGTTTTTAGATAATTTTGTTATTTCTTGCTGCTTTTAAAAAATAAAAGCTAGCACTTAACCGACAAAGTTAATTGCTAGCTTTTAGAATTAAAATTATTAAAAATAGTTTCAATTTTGGGATAAACCACAAGAATAACAATTAATTTTGACTTTATTTATGTGAAAAAAAACGGACTTCTTAGCCTTTTGTCGAATTAAAGTTTTGGCAAAAAGCTAGATTGCTTTCAAATTTAGTTTTTGGTTATTAATAATAATTCACTTAATAATAAAATCAAAATTTGAAAAGAAAATAATACATGTGTTAATAAACATGTATGTCATATAAAATGTACACTTGCGTAATGAGTTAAATGTAGTCATTTTACTTTTCCTTTCGCAAATAATTATAGACATATTTTTATTTTTTGTTTTCAAATTATTTTTTAAATTTTCTTTGGTATGAAATTAAGAATCTTAAAAAATACGAAAAAGATGCAAAATAATCAGTCTTTTTTAGTGTTTTTAATAAAAAGGTAGGTTTTTAACCCACCATAATTTTTATTTGAGTTTGAATTTAATGATTTTTTCGGCTATTACTTTATTTTTAATTAGCCGATAGGCATCCGCTACGTTGTTAGCTTTTTGGCGCTCAGTTATGTTCTGATCTAAAGCGTAAACTATCATTCAATGGAACTTGTTTTTTGTTTTTGACTTTTTGTTTTTAAAAACATTTCACTTATTTTGACGATTAACGAAATACTTTTTAATTTCTTCTGGCATAATCGACTGCTGACTAAATGAATTATTAATGTAGTGACGAGCGCTCCGTTCTTCATCTTTAGTCAAGTCGTTTTCTTTAATAATTGTTCAATCTCCACTTTGTGGTTTAATACCTAAACATGCAAACTCACAACTTACTAATCCTCATTGTTGTGTTGTCGAAGAATTGAAAATAAAAATTGCATATTCTTTAACATTTTTAATGTTTTTAATTTTTATTAAGGGAGTTGAAACCTTCAAGTCTGGTTTTGACACACTGTCGATATCAAAATAATATTTTTTGGGCAAGTGAAGAATGTTTTTATCATCTTGCTCCAAAGCAGGAATAGTAACTTTTAGGCCGTCGACTTCTTTGTTTTCATTTAAGACATAAAACATTCCATGAGTTTGACTTTCATCGGCATATAAGTTACCTTCTGAATCAGTTAATGCTTGTTGCGAAGCAAAAGTTAGTACCCCTTCATCAATAACGTGGTTTGCAATTATTTCTTCCATATCATTTCAAAATAATGGTTTTGATGTATCAACAAATTTGCTTACATCTTCAAAATCTAAAGCATAAACACGCACTTCATAAGTATGATCTTGGTCAGGAGGACAAGGCCCGTAATAACGTGAAGCATTATCATCTAAATATTGACTCGGTAACAAAATTTCATTAACATTTTTTGATAGTGAATTTTCAAATTGCACTATTTCATTTGCTTTCGAAATACTTGAATTACGACATATATGGTCATTGTGAATATTGAATGCTATTCAGTGAATAAATGACATTCCTACAACCCCGTTAGCTTCATGATCAATTAAACTAATAGCATAAGATTTTGCGCCTTTTACTTCTTCTCAACCAATATGTGGTGAGTGTGGTGAACCTAAACCGTTTTTTAGTTCAATGACATTATAAACATTCATTGTTTTTGAATATACACGCATTATTTTCCTTTCTTAGTTTCTTGACTATGTGCTTTTTTAGCTTTGGTTAAGATTAAGTGGATAGAACTTGATGAATAAAAGATTTTTCCAAAAATTCTTGAATATAAATAAGCTTTGGCAAAGAATTTACGTTTAATCATCTTGCGACGTTTTTGTTTTTCGGCACTGAATAAATAATCATAAATTGAAATTGTTTGTGCTTCTTGCAACAACATTGTTAACAATTTGTTCAGTTTCGGCTTGTTGTCAGAAACAAAATATAGCAAGTTTGAAATTGCTCTTTCAATTTTTGCGTTTTCTTTTTCGCTTAGTTCAAAATTAATTTTGTAAATTGAAAATAAATTTAATTTAATGAACTGAATTGATTTGGCAAAGTTTTCTTTTGAACTGATTTCTTTTAGAATCTTGTCAAAATAGAAAATGATTTTGTAGTGGTTTTGTTTTAATCAGACGTATCATAACTCGTCAAAAGATCTTAATTCTGAGTATTTTTTGATATTTAACATAAAGTTATTGAATAAGAAATCAATAAATTCTTTAAAGCTTTCTAGTTGCGCCAAATAATCACGACTGTAACTATATCTTTCATCCAATTTATGATTGATGAGTGTTTCCAGAAGCGGAGTAGTCAAAATTTCAGTCATAAAATCATAAACAATATTTCATAACTCTTCTTTTGAATCATTAATAAATTTTGCTTTTAGTAAATTTTGAGCAACTGGGTAAAATAAATTTTGTCTCTTAATAACATTATTTTTTGACTCAATAATATCAGTTCAAGCAATTTGATTTTTCTTTGTTAAATTTGTTTGAACTGTGTAAATAAAATTATCAACATGGTTGTTTTCAAGTAAGGTAAGAAAAATTTCCTGACTTCATTTCTTACCTTCTAAGAAATTTAAAAGATTTTGTTTAGTTTTATATTCTTGTGGTGCGGAAGCAAACTTTTTCTCGATATATCTTGTTAATGTACTTCCGAATCCCATTTGCAAATGTTTTTCTAATGCTCTAGTTGCTTCAGAAATGCGATAGTTGGGTAACATTAAGTTTTTGATTTCTTGTTCATAGTAATCGTCTAAAAATAATTTATCTCCACGATTCATACCTAAAACTGCCAATATTAAACCTAAACTATTGGCTTTAAGGTTGAAAATTTTGCGATAACTATTGAAATCCTTTTTGTAGATATTAAATTTTGGTAAAAAATTCAAAATATTATCAGAATCATCCCCATAGACTTTTGAAACATAATTGTCATCTAATCCAAGTTTTAAAAGAATACTTTGTGCCATATGTTTGTACCCTTTTTCAGTTGGATGAATGTCTAAAATGTTTTCATATAAGAAATTTTTGTTAGTGATTCAAAAATCGCGATCAAAACTGTCGACATACATATTGTTAGTTCTATTGGCAGCTTCTTTGATTGCGGCATTTAAATATCCCAACATAATATCACTCATTTTTTCAGAACTAATATCAGTGGTTGAAAATGTATCATCTAAAGCATTTTTAAAGTGAATTAAAGGTAAAGGATAACCAACTAAAACTATGTTTGTTTCGCTATTTAAAGCTCTAATTTTAGTAATTACTTGCTCTAAATCACTAACAATTTTTTCACTTGTTATATGTAAATGTTCTACAACTTGCGAAAAAGCAAAGGCGCGACGTGAAAGATTTTTAACAGCATAAAAATTACGTAATAAATTTCAAGGAATTTTAGCTAAAAAATCGTTTGCCCCTAAGGTTACAACAACAACATTAGCATCTTGAATTTTTGCCTTAATTATGTCAAAATCACCATTACCGAAATTAAAGTTTTTAAAGTAAGGGCTTAATTCATGTTGAAAAGGGTTTTGATCATTATCATTAATTGAACGAATAAAATCCATTTCATTTTGCAATGAAACTGAAACTTCACGCTTAAAATCTAACAGCTCACTATATTGAGCTGCTGTTATAGCACTGAAACCAAAATTATCATAAGAACTTAAAAAGTTAGGTCTAATTTCTTCTATCATCCGCACTAAATAGGCAGGATAACTTAAACCTATAACTTTTCTTTGTTCTTTGTCGAAATAACCACAAGACTGAAAACCAAATTTTGAGTTAAAACCAGCTGAAATTGAATCACCTAAAAAAACAATTCTCAAGTCAGAATCGATAACTTTTGTGTGTATTGGTAGTCTATTGTTATCTTTAAATTCAACAAAATCACGAAAATCCATACTTTCTCCTAGTCGTAAATAATGTTTTTTAGATTTCTAAAATAATTAATTAAGAAATTATAAGTTTCAGTAAATAAAACTTGTTTGTTTTTATCTAAAAAGTTTTTCTGTCTAGCAAGTTGAATAATGTTGTTATAAATTATTTCATCTTCTTGCGATGCTTCTAAATCTAAAGCTTCTAAGGCTTGAGGTTTATATTGTGAAACTAACCTGTATGCTTCATAACAAAAATCTTTTAAGTCTAATGCTTCTTTTTTTATTGAACCGATGACAGCTAATTTGACAGCTTGCATTTGATCATCAAATTTAGGTCACAGCAAACCAGGAGTATCTAAAACAATGAATTCGTTATTACAATTTACTCACTGCTCTGACCGCGTTATTCCTGCTTCATTACCAACTTTAGCTACTTTAGATTTAGCTAAAATATTGATTAGCGTACTTTTGCCACTATTTGGAACTCCTAATACTCCAATTTTTAATGGTGGAACTTTAAAACCTTTTTTAGTATTTTGTTGTTTTTGAGTATAAATTTTTTTAATTACTTTTGTTAGTACATTGTAAGACTTATTATTGTCTTTTAAATTTAAAAAAACTATTTCATCGTTGGGATTGTTAAATGATTTAACAACTTGATTAAAACGATTTTTATCTACAAGATCAATTTTGGTAAAAGCAAAAATCCGCTTTTTGTGTGGTGAGATTTTATCAAATTCGGCATTGTAAGAACTAATTGGACAACGGGCATCCAAAACAATAATAAAAACATCAAACAACTTTTCTTTTTGTTTGATTTGGTCGAATGCCTTTTTCATGTGTCCTGGAAATCAATTAATCATTTTTTAACCTTGCCTTCAATTTTTCAATTTCATCAATGTATTCAACAATATCTTCAATCAAAAGATCAATGAATTCATCAACTTCATCAGCATTGTAACCGTTAATTGCCGGACTAAATTTCATTTTCACAATTTGGTCGACAGTAAGTTTTGGCATTTTACTCCTTGATAAAATCTTTTCCTTTTTGCACTTCGTATTTTGATAAGTTCATAAAATCTAATTGTCTTAAAACCTCATATAAAACAACAATTACACTATTTGCTAAATTTATCGAACGACTTTCTGGTGTCATTGGAATACGCAAGCAATTATCTAAATTAGTTTGCAAAATTTTCTTTGGTATCCCGGTAGATTCAGTACCAAACATAATTCACACTTCATCATTTTGTTTAAATTCAGTTTTAAAATCTATGTCAGCATATGTAGTGTATCCATAACGAGTTACATAGTAAACATTTTTTGAGCCATATTTGGCTAAAAAATCTTGGTATGAGTTGTGAATTTCGTGCTCGATATCACTTAAAAATCTTCCTGCTGCCGCTCTTTTCAATCAATGTGGGTGTAAATCGAAAGCAATTGGTTTAATAATGTGCAATTTAGCACCAGCACTAAAACAAGTTCGAATGATATTAGCGGTATTAGGACTAATTTCAGGTTGGTATAAAACTATATTAATCATATGAAAAATTATAACCATTCCGCTTTTTTTATGAAATAAAAAACCTTTAAGTTGCCTCAGGTCTAATTTCGTATTTAATAATCGAAAATAAAAGGACAAGAATTAAATTCCTGCTCTTTTAATTAGGTAGTATTCTTTTGCTTTAATTTGAAAGACTCTTTTCATATTCAACAACGATGTCATCTTTGATTACAAAATATTTATTGAATAAATAATTAATTCCTTCACGAATTTCTTCAAATCATTGTTGTCTCTTTGCTTTCGAATCACCACGTGATGAAATTCTTTGAGCAGTTAAATCATTTAAAGAACCTTCCAAATTAACTTTAGCTTCTTTGAAAAAATCGACCATTTTTTCATCGATCTTATCTTGTTTTAATTTTTTATTAGTTATCAAATTATTTTTTTCTTGCTCATAGTTAGAAATAGCAAAATTCTTGAATTGCGAAACAATATCGTCTTCGTCGGCTTCTTTAGAAATACAAATATCAATGAATTTTTCAAAAATATCAGCTAAACGTCTTGTGTCTATTGCAGAATTAACCGCATTCATAATTTTTTCTCTATATTCTGATGAAATATAATTATTTGCTTGTTTGTACTTGTTAATTAAGTTAAGAACATAAAGCACAGTGATTTGATCTTGACGAATGATTTCAATATTTCAAACAATATCTTCCGGAATTTCAATTGGTGTATGATCTTTGCTAGTATTTTTGGCACGATCATGCAATTCTAAATATCAAGATTTGTATTTAAGGTTTTCGTCACTTGTTACAATGGCATGTTTTTCTTCATTAAATTCATCAAATCTCTGAATTATATTTTTCAATTTGATAAAAGAGTTATATTGGCGTAAAAAATCATTTCTAAATGGTTCAAAGGATAATAACTTATCAAAAACATATGGATCATTGGGATTAAATTTTTGCTTTAAGTTATTTTGAATTTCACTAAAACCTGGTTGATATTCGCCTTTATCATTGTAATAACCGTTGTTGTATTCTTCGAAAGTACGCATCAACACAATAGTTGATGCTGTATCTTCATCACTAAACAGTCTAATTGATTCATCAACTTGTTGTTTTAGGTCGCGATAACAAACAATATTACCTGAATCTTTTACATTGTTATAAATTCTGTTTGTTCGACTAAATGCTTGCAATAGGCTGTGGTGTTTTAAATTCTTATCGACTCACAATGTATTCAATGTTGGTGCATCAAAACCAGTTAAAAACATATTAACAACTAGTAAAATGTCAATTTCTTTGTTTTTAGTTCTTAATGAAATGTCTTTGTAGTAAGTTGCAAAACCTTCATCGTCAATACTGTAATTTGTACCAAAATGATTATTGTAATTGTTGATAATTTTGGTTAAGAATTTCTTATCAGAATCCGAAAGCGAATTAACTGCTTCAAAGTCATTTCCGTCAATATCTTCATATTCTTCTGAATCGGTAGCACTTTTACTGTAGATAGCAGCAATTTTGATGTTGCTTTGTCTTTTTTCAATTTGTTTAATTAATTCGTCATAATAAAGTTTTAGTTGTGCAATACTTGAAACAGCAAAAATTGAGTTAAATCCATTTTGTTGTACCGAGACACTCATTTGTTTAGCACCATCATTTCTTGTTGTCAATTGTTTAATATTTGTTAGTTTTGCTGCATTATAACTTTCATTTTGCAGTGTTTTTTTATCAAAATTATCTAATATATGACTAACAACTGCTGAAATATAACCAGATTGCATATAAATGTCTTCTTCACTGATACTTAAGGGTAAATTGTGCTCAATTTTGGCATATTCAACATTGAATTTCAAAACATTTTCATCTCTGATTGCGTCAATAATTGTGTATGAATGTATCTTTTCACCAAAAAGTGCTTCAGTCGTTAAATTATTCGAAGCAGATGCTGAATTTTCATCCAAAATTGGTGTTCCAGTAAAACCAAACATGATAGCATTTTTAAATTTCTTCTTAATTTGGGCATGCATCTTACCAAATTGCGAACGATGACACTCGTCGAAGATGAAAACAACATTTTCATTAAAAATACTTAAATTAGAGTGATTTTTGTTGACAAAACGAGAAAGTTTTTGAATAGTTGTAACAATTACTCTATCAGTTTCTTTGGTGCTGGTGATTTTACCGGCCAAAATATTGGTGTTTCTTGTACTTGCTACAGAGCCTTGCTGGAATTTATTAAATTCATTTATTGTTTGATAATCAAGGTCTTTTCTATCAACAACAAAAATAATCTTTTTAAGCTCACTAATTTGTGTTGCTAGCTGAGCAGTCTTGAATGATGTTAATGTTTTACCAGAACCGGTTGTGTGTCAAACATAACCACCTTTTTTGTTTCCTTTAAATTTATCTGGATAATTAACTACTAGTCTTAATTTGTTGATAATTCCTTCAGCCGCAGCTATTTGGTATGGACGCAACACTAATAACTTTTTATCTTCAGTATAGACACAATATTTTGTTAAAACTTCTAACAAAACAGACTTTCTTAAAAAGGTTCTGGCAAAATCTTCAATACCTTCTAGTAATTTGTTTTTGACATTGGCTCAGTAATTTGTAAATTTGAAGCTATTTGAGCTTCGAGTTTCTTTTTTAGCTGTTTCTTTACGCTGATCAATAGCGTATTTTCGAGTAGTATTTGAGTAATATTTGGTTAAGGTTCCATTAGAAATTATGAATATTTGCACATAATTGAACAATCCTTCGCTTTCATCAAAAGACTCAGCCTGGTAGCGTTCAATTTGATTGAAAGCGTTTTCGATATTAACACCAGCTTTTTTCAGTTCAATATGAACTAAAGGTAAACCATTGACTAAAATAGTAACATCATAACGATTTTTTCTTCCCGGAATTTTAGAATCCGCTCTAAATTGATTGATTACTTGTAAAGAGTTCGAGTGAATGTCTTTTTTATTAATGATTTTTATGTTTTCAGACTCATCATTGTCTCTTTTGAGAGTATATAAGTAATCATTTTGAATTCTTTGTGTTTTATCTTCAATGCTTTCGTTTGGTTTACACAAATAATCTTTTTTTAGGATGTTTCATTCTTGATCTGAAAATTTTGTGTTGTTTAACTTTTCAATCTGATTTCTTAGGTTAGCTAGCAATTGTTCTTCATTTTTGATTTCGCTAGCATATTCATAACCTTGATTTTCAAGCATTTCAATCAAGAAATTTTCTAGAGTAGATTCTTCTGAAAAAGATCTATTTTTGTTATTTATTGTTGGCTCATATTCACCAACAATAGTATTTTTGTTTGTCTCGAAAATATGTTGCGAATTATTCATATTACCCTTCTAGTTTTTGTTTTTTTACTCAATTTTTTTAAATAATAAATCTCGATAGTATTCGTATTGTTGTTCAACTTTTTCAATTAGTAGTGGAATTCCTTCAGTTATCCCATTAGTAAGATTTTCAAATCTTATTAGTTTTGAAGCAATTTCATCTTGAATATTTTTGTTTGGCAAGTGAACTACAAAATTTTGTAAATCACTAAAATTTAAGTTTTTTATCCCCACACCATTTGCAAGTCGTTTTAGTTTTGTTTCATTTTGTTTCAAACAAAAATATAAATATTCGATGTTTACCCAATTTTGAGTATTTTCTACTGATACTGCGTAATTATGGCCGCCAGACCAATACTTTTCATTCATCATCCTTAAATAACCAACATTGCCACCTTCACATATAGAAATAACGTTTTCAGCATTAAAATTATGTCAATATCCGGAAGGGTTTTTACCACCATTCATCACAGGATAACAATATGTGTCAGTTCTAATTGGACTTAAAAGCACTTTATTTATTTGTTTCCCTTTTTTGATGGTTGAAACATCTTTGAGTAAATATATTTTTTTAGCATTTAAAAATGATATTGAGCTAACAAAGTTCTCTATGAATCTAATTAGATCCTCTCTCTCTCTCTCTCAAGTTATCTACATTGATATTGCCTGTTTCGATGTATTCAAACAATTTATCTCTGTATAATTCATACTGTTTATTGCGAGCTTCAAGCTCGGCAGGAAGTCCAATATTAAGATCTTTGCATATTGTGTAGAAGTTGTCCAATCAACGAACAATTTCGTTTTGTTTATCAATGTGCGGCAGTGTTATTACCATTTGGGAAACATCACTTATATAGACGTGTGGTGTACCAACACCCTTCTTAAACGAATAAATAATGTCTTGCTTTGACTTTAATCAATAAAATAAATACTTCAAATTCAAAACATCATTATTTTTGTTTTTAAGAGTGAATGCGTCCGATACAAATATTGGTTCATTTCATCAAGAAACATAACCTGCTGAACCTGAAGCAGCAACCGCAATTGTTTCACCATCAAAATTGGATTTATCGGTATATCCCGAAACCTCTTTGCCACCACTAACAATTGGAATATTTCCCATTTTTAAAGACGATAAACGAACAACGTTACCTTTTTTAAAGTCACAGATTTCATCAAGATTGTATTGATTTGCAACGCTAAAAACACCATTATCATTAGATAATAGTAAATCTCTATAGTAATCATATTGTTTTAATCTCTTATTCAGCTCCGCTGTCAGCTCCGCTGTAGATGATTGAAAAGTATCCAAAATCTCGACAATCTTTTTTTGTACCTCCACAACAGGTATGGCTATTTCAATTTTTATTAAACTTTGAAAGTTCATGTACTTAATAGAAGATTTGATTACATTAGTCCTTACTTTTACATTTTCATTATTTTTTAAATAGTAATAAAGAAATTTAGTTAATATCAAATTTTCATCTTTGCTTTTCAGTATGTAACATAGTTTTCCTGCATAAAAATTTTCGTTTAAATATTTCACGTGCCCTGCGTTTTCACCATGCGAAGTAATTGAAATTCATTCTCCCGAGTTGTTGAATTTGTCGATTTTTCCAAAGTAATCAATTGACGAATTTACAACATTATATTTTCCATTTTTATTTAGATCTTTCTTTGCAATATTGCCTTTATTCCCAAAAACACAAATATTCTCGAGCAACTCTTTTTTTAATGTACAAGATGACATTAGTTTATTTATCTCTTTTTCAAACATTAGTTATTAAACCCTTCGATTTCTTCGATGATTTTGCTGATTTCTTCTCTCAACTTTTCTTGTTTAGCGACAATTTCAGCTATTTCTTTGTTCAAAACTTGTATATCGATTGGCTCTTTAGTATCTTTTGGTTCAACATAATTAGAAACTGAAAGATTGTACTTTTTATCTATAACTTGAGATTGCGGAACAATATTTGAAAAGTGTTTTGTAACTTCTTTATTTAAGTAAGTATTTAAAATTTTGTCAATATTTTCTTGACTTAACTTGTTATTATTTTTGACCTTTACAAATTCATTTGATGCATCAATAAACTGGATGCTTGTATCTTTTTTGGCTTTATTCAATACTAGGATTGACGTAGCAATAGATGTTCCAAAAAATAAGTTTTGTGGCAATTGAATAATTGCATCAACCAAGTTTTTTTCTATTAAATATTTTCTGATTTTTTGTTCTTCTCTAGCACGATGCAAAACTCCAACCGATAAAACTATTGCTGCTATTCCATCAGAAGATAAATAATGAATTGCATGCATTACAAAAGCTAAGTCTGCATACTTTCTCGGGGCAAGTACTCCAGCAGGGGCATAGCGTTCATCCTGGATAAGTGTTATATCTTTATTTCCGTCTCATTTAAGTGAGTAAGGAGGGTTAGACACGATAACATCAAAAGGGCCTTCATCTTTTAATACTGAGCCTTTAAGTGTGTCCCCTAATGCAATGTGGAATTGATTGAATGCAACTTTGTGTAAAAACATATTGATTCTACATAAGTTATATGTTGTTGGATTAACTTCTTGACCGTAGAAGCCATTAACCTTGTCAATACCTAGCAATTTAATTGCTTGTAATAAAAGTGAACCAGAACCACAACACATGTCATATATTTTGTTGATTTTCGTTTTGTTCTTGATTGCTAGTTTTACTAGAAGTTGACCAACTTCTTGTGGCGTATAGTATTCACCACCACTTTTTCCTGCATCTGATGCATACATTCCCATTAAAAATTCATATGCATCCCCAAATGCATCGATGGTATTTTCTGAAAATTCTCCGAGTCTCATGTCTCCAATACCATCTAACAACTTGATGATCTTGTTATTTCTTTCTGCGACTGTTGTACCAAGTTTAATGTTGTTAACATCAAAATCATCAAAAAGACCTTTGAAATCTTCTTCGCTACTTGTTCCTTTAGATGAATCTTCAATACTTTTGAAAATGTTTGCAATTAAGATATTTAAATTTTCATTTTGTCTTTCGTTTTTACGAACGTTTGCAAAAAGATGCGAAGGTTTTATGTAAAAGCCAATTTCTTCAATAGATGCTTCTTTAAATTCTTCATCTGCAAGTTTATCATCATAGCTAGCATAATCAAAATTTGGATCGCTGTCTTGTTCATTTTCATTCCATCAGCTTGTGATATGCTCTGAAATATAACGATAAAACATTGTTCCTAATACGAAGTTTTTGAATTCTCATCCATCTACTTGACCACGCAAGTCATTGGCAATTTTTCAGATCGCTTTATGTAATTCAGCTCTTTCTATTTCTTTCTTGTTATCCATAGTGTACTCCTAGTTTTGTAGGCTAATTTTTTGTAAAAAATTAGTCACAAAAAAGTTACCACTTTTTTTTTTTTTTTTGGAAAAGGTCTATTTTTTTGACTTTTTTCAAAAAAAAATTAACCTATAGGTTAAAAAAACTACATTTTAAGTGTTTTTTGTGTTCGGCAAAATAGCAACGTCTTGTTGCTATGCGATCCTCTGTTTTTGAAAAAAAATGACAAAAAAGCAACCAACTGGTTGCTTAAAATCAGTAATTTATTAGTTTAGAAATTCATTTATTAGATCTTGTTCAGAAATGATTTTAGTGCCTAATTGCTGAGCTTTTTCGTACTTAGAACCTGGATTCTCACCAACGACTAAATATGATGTTGATTTTGTTACAGTATTAGTTACTTTAGCTCCCCTACTAATTAGCATTTTTTCAATTTCTTTCCTGCTTTGGCTTAAAGTTCCAGTAATAACAAAAACTAAATTTGCTAATTCTAAAGACTTAATATTTTTTTGATGTTCTAAATCTAGTCCGCAGGCAAGTAAATTGTTAACCATTGCAACATTTTTTTCATTAGCAACAAAATTCTTTAACGAATCAACCGTTTTTTGTCCAATTTCATCAAAATTAATCAGCTTATCAAAATCAAAAGTCAAAAAGTTACTGAATTTTTGCACTTCCGAAGCAATAAAGTAAGCATTTTTTTCACCAATGTGTTTAATAGAAATACCATGTAACAGTCTTGCTAAAGAATTTTGGCGACTCTTTTCGATACTTGCTAGAATTTGGTCAACACTCTTTTTCCCATATCCTTCAATTTGAATCAATTCATCGTAATGATCTTTTAAAGAGTAAAAATCATAATAATCAGTAACAAGATTTTTATTAAATAACATTTCGACTGTTTTTTCACCTAAAAAGTCAATATTCATTGCTCCTTTTGAAGCAAAATGAATCAATTTTCTTAGTCTAACCTCAGGACACATATCATTAGTACAAAATTGATCAATTAAGGTTTCGCTATCATCTAGCAGTGAACCACACTTAGGACAATATTTTTGTTTTTTGTAACTAGTAGAACTTTTTTGCTTTACTGTTCCAATGACTTTAGGAATAATTTCGCCAGCTTTTTTAATATAAACTAAGTCACCAATGTCAATTTTTAACTTATTAATGTAATCATAATTATGTAAAGTTGCAGCACTGATAGTTGATCCTGATAAAAAAACTGGTTCAAGTTTAGCGTTATAAGTAATAAAACCAGTTCTTCCTACTGTAGTAAAAATATCTAAAATAACAGTTGTAGCAACATCAGGTTCATACTTGAAGGCAATGGCTCAGCGAGGGAATTTTTGAGTTTGACCTAATAAGTCGTACACATTAAACTCATTTACCTTTATAACTACACCATCAGTTTCATAATCTAAAGTCTTTTTGACTTCTTTAAATTCATTAATTCAAGCCAAAATTTCTTCCAGATTGTAAACTTTTTTACCTTCTTTTGTGACTGGAAAGTTCTGTGTGTGTAAAAAATCACGAACTTCATCAATGGTATAAAGATTATGCTTGGTTGCATCATTTATAGCATAACAATAGACGGACAATTTTCGTTGTTTTGTAATTTGACTATCTAGTTGACGCAATGTTCCACTTGCACCATTTCTAGGGTTAACAAGAAGCTTCTTGTTTTCTTGTGCTAATTGTTTATTGATTTGTTCGAATTGTGAAAGTTTTAAATAAACTTCACCACGAACTTCTAATGGCTGTAAGTAATCAATTTGTAAAGGAATTTCTTCGTTTACCAATAAATTGTGAGTAACATCTTCACCAACTGTTCCATCTCCACGAGTTACTGCTCGAATTAATTTTCCATTTTCATAATGTAAAGAAATCGAGAGACCATCAATTTTAGGTTCAATGAAAAAAGTTGATTGCGAATTAGCCTTTTCAACATTTTCAATTCAACGCTTTAGTTCATCTTTTTCATACGCTTTTTGCAATGAAAGCATAGGTTTTGCATGCTGAAATTTAGTAAAAGCATTTGATACTGAAGCCCCAATGCGATTTGTGGGACTGTTTTTTAGTTCTTGTTCAGTTAATAAATAAGCGAACTGAGTTTCCAGTTCTTTAAGTTTAACTAAAGCAACATCATACTCAGCATCGCTTACTAATGGATCATCATTATCAAAATAGGCGTTGTTTCAAATTTGAATTTGTTGTTGTAATTCTAATATTTCCAGGCGAATATCTTTTTCTTTTTTTGTCATCATTATACCTTAACAAAAGTTTGTAATCATCAGTGTGGTAATGATTGCGACTGTACTTGGAAGAAAATAACCATAGTTGAAATACCCATTAAAATTACAACTGCTAAAAAGTCAATTCAAACCGGTTTAATCAAACGATAGTGTGTTCTTTTTTGGTAAGGATTATAACCTCTAACTGTCATCGCATCACTCAAGTCGTTTGCTTTAGCAAAAGAAGAAACGAATAAAGGAATAATTAAGGTTAACATTGACTTAATTTTCTCTTTTGTTCTTCCGTTTTTAAAGTCAACTCCCCGTGAAGATTGAGCTTTCATGATTCTTCCCGCTTCATCTAATAAAGTAGGAATAAAACGTAAAGCGATGTTAATTATCATTGTAATAATTTCACTTGGAAATTTTAATAACTTCAAAGGATAAAGTAAGTCATTAATTGCTTTTGTAAGTAGAACTGGTTTAGTTGTAAAAGTTAGGATTGTAGTTGAAAGAATGATTCCATAAATTCTTGCTGTGATGCTTGCTGCTCGCATTAGTGAGAAACGAGTAATTTGGAAAGCACTATTAGGTCCACCTGGTGCTCAATATGTGTCATTTACCAAAATCAAACCATTGTAATTTACATAAGCATCAACATTACTCTCACCACTCAAAGGAACATAATTTATACCTGCCCCTTTAATGGTAAAAAAGTTGATTAGCGCTAAGACTAGACCGATATAAATTGGTAAACGAATCTTTTTAATTAATGAGCGTACTGAATGAGTGGCCAGTAAATAAACACAAGCAATGAAAACTAACAAAATCCCAAGAGTAACAAAATGATCGACTAAGAAGAATAAAATGATAAATAAAATGTTTGCAATAAATTTCAATCTCGGATCCATTTTGTGGATAGGAGTATTAAGATTGACATATTTTCCTATAATGGCATTCATTTATTCTCCTTTCAATTGTCTTTGTCTTTGTTTTCAGTTGTTAATTGCTTGAGCTAATTCATTAACATTAGTTACTTTTCCAACTCTTACTCCTCTTTGTTCTAATTTACGAACAAAAGTTAGCAATTGTGTTGAACGAAGATTGTTTTCAACTAAACATTGTTCATCATTTAGAATGCTGTAGGTGTCACCATCACGAATAATTTCACCATTCTTAAACAAAATGGTTCTTTTAGTTCAACGTAAAGCATTATCTAAATCATGAGTAACAATAATGATTGTTTTGTTTTCTTTAACATGTAAGTCATAGAAAAGTTGCAACATTTGTTCAACCCCAGCTGGATCTAGTCCAGCAGTTGGTTCATCAAGAATTAAGAATTTCGGTTCCATTGCCAAAATTCCAGCAAGGGCAACACGACGTTTTTGTCCACCACTTAAATTAAAAGGTGAACGAGTCAAATAACTTTCAGGCAGTCCAACAATTTTGATGTATTTTTTCGCTAATTCTTTTGCTTTATTAACATCCATACCCATTGAAACAGGGCCAAAAATAATATCTTTTTCAATAGTTTTTTCGAATAATTGATATTCGGCAAATTGGAATACTACTCCAACTTGTTTTCTCAGTGCTTTAATGTTTTTAATTTTGCGTTTAGTATTAACAATTTCAATATCCATTGTTACCAGTTCAACATCTTCTGGTTCAGGACTTGTTTTTGTTTTTCTAAATTTAGCAAACAAATTCTTTTTTGATTTTTTAAGACTTGTAACATCTTTAAAAGTAATTTTTCCACTATCTGGAATTAGTAATGCATTAAGGTGTTCGATAAAAGTAGTTTTTCCACTTCCTGTATGTCCGATGATAGAAATAATTTCACCTTCAGAAATATCTACGCTAATATCTTTTAAAACTTGAATGTGAGTAGGTAATTTTTTATCAAATTCTTTTGAAATATTGTCAACTTTTATTTGCATATTGCTTCAATTAACTCCTGTTCGTTATAAGTTGGTTCTACGCCATCAACTAACTCACTAAGCTTGTAGATAAAAGGTGAGTCAATTTTTGCAATTTCCACAATTTCTTTGTTATTTAAGATATCTTTTGGACTTCCTGAAGCAATTAGTTTTCCACCGCTAAAAACTAACAATTCATCGCACAATATCGCTTCATCCATATCATGAGTAACAGAAATTAAAGTTTTATTAGTTTCACGATGCAAATTATGAATAATTTCCAAAATTTCATGTTTTCCTTTAGGATCAAGCATTGAAGTAACTTCGTCAAAAATAATAACATCAGGATCAAGAGCGAGAGTTGAAGCAATGGCAACTCTTTGTTTTTGTCCACCACTTAAATTTTGTGGCTCACGATCTAAACTATCCTGCATTGAAACCAAAGTTGTGTATTTTTCAATCTTTTCTTTCATTTGTTCACGCGGAACTAGTTTGTTTTCTAAACCAAAAGCAATATCATCTTCAACTGTCGCTCCAATAAATTGGTTGTCTGGGTTTTGAAAAACAATTCCGATTTTTGAACGAATCTTTTGCAAGTTTTCTTTTGAGTACAAAATATCGTCAATGTAAATTTGACCTTCAGTAGCTTTATAAATTGCACTTATTAGTTTCGAAAGAGTACTCTTTCCACTTCCATTGTGTCCTAAAATACCCACATAGTGGCCAGTTTTAATTTCTAAATTTACTCCTTGTAAAGCGAAAGAATCACTTTCAGGATATTTATAATACAAGTCTTTAATTTTTATCATGACTAATATTATACAAGTTATACTCTTTTTAAGAGTATACAAGCAATAAAAAAGTTGCTAGACTTGCTAGCAACAACTTAGTTAGTTTTGATTCTAGTGAATAAGATTTCGCTAACTAAGCATTTTTTGTTGTCAAACTTGCTAAAATCATATATTTTTTCAAAACTTAACTCGTTCTGAGCTAAAAATTTGTTGATTTTCTGACTTTTATTGTTTAAAACAACACTCAACATAACATTAACTGCATACACTCCATTTAAAAGTACACACAACACATCATTTAAACGTTCTAAATTGTCTTTTAGTTTTCAAGGTGTAGTCTTGTCAATATATAAATTCAATTCTTTTGAAAGTGCAATTGCAGCTTTTAGTGCTTTATCAGACTCAAAATTATCAAAATGTTCTTGGTATTCAACAAAACTTGATGCAATTTGTTCATACATTTCTAAATCAATAGACTCTAATGATTGCTTTTTGTAAACAATACCATTGTCAAAAGACTGATTTAGCATTGCTACTGTACGGTTTAATAAGTTACCAAAGTTGTTAGCAAGATCAGCATTTAGTGTATTAATGAAGTTGTTTAGTTCAAACACTCCATCGTTATTGATATTAATTTGCGACATGAAGAAATATTTTGTTTCTTCGACACCATAGTTTTCAATTAAAAAGTAAGGATCTACAGTGTTACCTTTAGATTTTGACATTTTTCCTTCAGGAGTAACAATTCAACCATGAGTCAAGATGCAAGTTGGCAATCTTAAATCTAAACTTTTCAAAAAGATAGGTCAATAAATGCAGTGAAAACGAGTAATTTCTTTACCTACAACATGGACAATTTCATTACCGTTTTGTCAGTATTTAACATAGTTTGTCTCATCATCTGTTAAATATCCAAGTGCAGTTAAATAGTTAAATAAAGCATCTAATCACACATAGATAACGTGTTTAAACTGTGAAGGAGTAACAACACTTATTCCTCAATCAAAAGTAATTCTTGTTACGCTCAAGTCTTCTAAACCTTTTTGAATGAAATTATTTAAAAGTTCATTTTTAACCTTATTTGAAGTCATAAAGTTAGGATTTTCTTGGTAAAAAGCCTCGATTCAAGTACTGAATTTTGACATTTCAAAAAAGTAAGTTTCTTCTTCGATTTCAACTAATTCATGTTTTGAAGATGGGTGATAGAATTTACCATCAATTTCAAGTGCTTGTGAAGGTGTAAGGTATTCTTCATCACTTATTGAATATAACCCTTTATATTTTCCTAAACGTATTAAACCTTTTTCTAGCATTTTTGCAAAAATCTTACGAATTGCGTTTTGGTGATTTGGGGCAGTAGTTCTTGAGAAAAAATCGTATTCGATTTGACTATCTTTTCATAACTTTTTGAATTGTTCAGCTTGTAAATCAACAAAGGCTTGAGGCTCAATACCTTGAGCTTGAGCACTTTTTTGAATTTTTTGACCGTGTTCATCGATACCAGTTACAAAAAATGTGTCATATCCTTGCATTTTTTTGTAATTTGCCAAGGTTTTAGCAATCGTTGTTGTGTAAAAATGACCGATATGTAAATTTCCATTAGGATAATAAATAGGTGTTGTAATGTAAAATGTCTTGTTTTTCATTGCTTTCTCCATATTCTTTTAATTATAGATTAAAACGCTAGTTTATAAACTAGCCAGGATATAAAAAAATAGGCTTTTTGTGCCTATTTTAAAAAGGTTTTTACATCCAATTTTGACTTATTCTTTGAATGAAAATTTTTGTAATTTACTATTGCGTATCAAACATTATTAGCAACAATTAAACTTAACAAAACTGGTAAAATTACAATCTGATATGATAATCAAAAACCATTAGTAAAAAACATTATTGGTTTCAAGATTACTGCTAAGAATAACATCAAGAATGTAGTTGGATAGTAAATAAGATCAATAATTTTTAACTTATCTGTTACATCTCAAACTGTTGGACGACGATTTTCGCGCACTTTTTTAACAAAGTATCAAATCAAAATTGCCAATACTAAGATCATTACGACAAAAGCAAAGGTACTAAAAATTTGTGTCGCTAAAAGTCATTTATCTGGTTTGTCAAAAAGTATGGCTTGTAATACTAAGTTAACAAGTTTGATAACGAAAAAGCTAATTAAAAATACTAAGAATAAATTAGCGATAAGTGATTCCGTTTTTCTTCAAACGGTAGTTTTTTTCACTTTTAGTGTTTCAAAGGCTAGAAATGAACCTAACACCGAGTACGCAAAAATTGCGATTATTGGTGCAAAAATTCCCAAAACAGCCATTGGTTCGAATATTAATATAAAAAACAAGCTGATGTTGATAGCTAAGATACTAATTCAATTAACTTTAAATATCTTACTTAGATCAATTTTTGTAGTGTGCATTTATCTATTTATTTTCAGCAGCACGTGCAGCTCTTTTTTGGTCACGAGCACGTTCTTTAGCTAGTTTTTTAGCTCTTTTTTCAGCTCTAACTTTGTTTCTTTGTCTGATTTCAATACGCATTTTTCCTCCTAATGTTGTTAATTTATTTAAAAATTATACTAATTTTTTTTGTTGTTTTTTTCGAGATTGTTGGCTTTTTCAATTAAGGCATCAACATTAAATCAATCTATTATTCCGACATTATCCTGATTTGATTTTTGGTGTTTTGGCTCGTTTTCTTCTTTTTGTTCACTTGCTATTTCTTCACTTGATAAAGGCTCATCAAAAATGAATGTTTCCATAACATCTACATCTAAATTATCATTTTCAGATTCATCAAGAATTTTAGTTTTGGAATTTTTATCTGGACTAATAAATACATTTTTAATAAATCTACCAACGTTTAAATCATTAATTTTGACAGTACCAAAACTTTCTTTTGGCTGTGAAGCGGGAATATCTTCAACTAATCATCTTTGCAATTTATTTTCTTGTGATGTGTACCAGAACTCAATTCCTGATTCATAAGTAGCAATATCTTGAATTACAATTGGTTTGTTTTTTAGGATGTAGTAGAAAACTTTTGGTACATTGACTCTTTTAACATCAACAATATTTTTAGCCAATACTTTTTTGAATTGTCCTTGTGAAGTTGATAACAATAACTTGTCATTTTCGTTCATTACTAGCACTTTGGCAACATAATTATCGTTTAGTTTAGTCATTTGCACTCCACTTGCTTTAAGACTATATAGAGGTATTTGACTATTTTCAAAATATTGGTATAGTCCGTCGGAAAGCAAGACAAAAATATTGCTTTGTGGACTCACAATTTGAGCTGCAACTAATTCATCACTTTCATCTTTTAGTTTGATAGCAAGGAATTTACGATTAGTTTGTTGACTCAATTCTTCAAGGTTAATTTGCTTTGCTACTCCATATTTTGAAACTAGTAAAACATTATTATTTTGACGGGCATTTTTGAGATTATAAATAGCAACAATTTTTTCACTGCCTTCTAAACGAGCATAGTCACTTGCATGGGTACCCAGTTCTTTTCAACCGTTTTCTTTTAGGTCGAAACCATTGATAACAAAATAATTACCTTGTGATGTGAAAAATAATAATTGTGATAGTGAGTTAATTTCTTGTCCAAAAATAACAAAATCGTTTTCTTTTAAATTGTAAGTATCAAAAGAGTTAGCATTAAAAATTTTGCTGCTTAAACGTTTTATATAACCATCATTTGATACAAAAACATAGAAATCTTCATTTTTTGCCAGTGCTTTTGTGTTTATTTCTGTTTCAATCTTGACATGCGAAATTTCACTTCTTCGTGGTAAAGCATATGTTTTCTTAATGTCGTGTAAAAGATCAATTAAGAATTTTTTGAATTCTTGCTCATTAGTTAGAAGTAAGTCTAGGCGATTAATTTGTTCTTGAAGTTCCTGGCGTTCTTTTTGATACTCTAATTGATCCATTCTAGACAATTTATATAAACGCAATTCGGCAATAGCTGTTGCTTGTAATTCAGTAAATTTAAACTCACGCATCAAGGCTTCAATTACACCTTTTTTGCTGTTGTCTGACTCACGAATCAGCTTGATTACTGCATCACTTATTTCACTAACTCTAATCAATCCTTCAACAATTTCTAGACGACGCGAAATTTTTTCAAAATCATATTTTAAAGCATCTGTTTTACAGCTAAATAAGTGTTTTAAGAAGATATCAAGAAGTTGTCTAATACCTAAAAGTTTTGGCGCATTATCGCAAATTGCCACCATGTTGTAATTGAAATATTTTTTAAGATCAGTCTTTTCAAACAAATAGTTAAGAATTGCTTGTGCATTTGATTCAGTTTCTAACTCAATATAGATACTGATTCCATTTCTTGAAGACTGGTCACGAACTTCTTTGATTCCATTGATGGTTTTATTAAAAATAAGATTGTCAATTTGCTTAATTAATTCAACCTTAACTACTCCATAAGGAATTTCTAGAATTTCAATTGCTTCAACATTATTATTTTTGTCATAAACTAAACGATGTTTAGCATAAATTTCAACTCTTCCTTTTCCAGTTTCAAATGCTTCTTTGAAACCATCAATATCACTAATAATTCCACCAGTTGGAAAATCAGGACCTTGAATGATTTGTAACAATTTTTCATTTGAAACGTGTGGATTTTGAATGATTTTGACACAAGCATCAAGTAATTCATTTAAATTGTGAGGCGGTATTTCAGTTGCATACCCTTCAGCAATTCCTTTAGCTCCGTTGGCTAGTAAATTAGGAAAATAAGTCGGCAAAACAGTTGGTTCATATTCAGTGTCATCAAAGTTAGGTGCAAAAGAAACAATTTTTTTATCGATTTCACCCATTAAAGGATTAGCGATTTTTTCCAGTCTTGTTTCAGTATAACGCATAGCAGCAGCTGGATCATCATCAATCGAACCTTTATTACCATGCATTTCAATTAATGGTAAAGCCATTTTTCACTCTTGCGACATCCTGATTAGTGCTTCATAAATTGAACTATCTCCGTGTGGATGAAAACGACCAATAACATCTCCTACTACTCTGGCTGATTTTTTGAAAGGTTTGTCATTTGTTAGTGACATTTCTCACATTGAATAAAGAATTCTTCTTTGAACTGGTTTTAATCCGTCTCTTGCATCGGGCAATGCTCTTTGTTGAATAACATATTTTGAATAACGATTAAAACCATTAGACATGATGATGTCTAAGCTTTCATTGATGATTTTTTCAATAATTTCATCACGATTTTTAGCCATAAAACTCCTTAATCGATTTTATAGTCATCTTCTAGAGAAAAGTCAATGTTATTTTCAATTCAGCGTTTTCTTGCTTCAGCATTTTTACCCATAAAAGTTGAAACTCTTTTTTCAGCTAAAACTACATCTTCTAAACTTACTTGAATTAAAGTTCTTGTTTTTGGATTCATAGTAGTTTCCCATAACTGATCGGCATTCATTTCCCCTAACCCTTTATAGCGTTGCACTGTATAAGAAGAAAATTCAGCTAGTATTTGACGCAATTCTTCATCACTTCAAGCATAAGTTACTGGATCGTATGTTTTAGATTTTCCACTGATTTTGTATAAAGGTGGCAAAGCGATGTAGACATGACCATTTTCAATTAATGGTTTCATGTGTCTAAAGAAGAATGTGAGTAAAAGAATTTGGATATGTGCTCCATCGGTGTCGGCGTCAGTCATAATGATTATTTTGTTATATTGAAGATTTTTAAGATTAAAATCTTCTCCAATTCCAGCTCCTAAAATGTTAATTATTGTGGCTAGTTCTTCATTTTTTAGAATGTCAAGTAATTTTTCTTTTTCTGAGTTAACAACTTTACCTTTTAGTGGCAAAATAGCTTGAATTTTAGCATCACGACCTTGTTTAGCACTCCCACCAGCCGAATCTCCTTCGACTAAAAACAGTTCTTTTTCAGTTGAATTTTTTGATTGGGCAGGAGTTAATTTTCCGCTGATAGTCTTTTTGTTTTGTAATTTATCTTTTACTTTTCTTACTTCATTACGAGCGTTACGGGCAGCAGTTCTGGCATCGAATGCTTTCTTGATTTTGTTAAGAATTTTTTCTGATTCTTGCTTATTTTCGTTTAGGAAAATTTTTAAATTAGAACTTAATGCTTCATCTACTGCTTCACGTCCTTCTGGAGTTCCTAATTTATCTTTAGTTTGTCCCACGAATTCCAAAATAGCTTCGGGAACTTTTAGACTAATAATTGCCGTTAAACCTTCACGAACATCACTTCCATCATAACTAGTTTTACCTTTAGCAAAACCTTTTTCTTGTGCATATTCATTGATTGTTTTAGTTAATGCAGTTTTGAAAGCAGTTTCGTGGGTTCCTCCATCTTTAGTTTTAATGTTATTAACGAATGAAACAATAGTTTCCGAGTAGCTATCAGTATATTGGATAGCAATTTCAACGTCAATTCCTTTAAATTGTGATTTAAAAAAGATGATGTCAGTTATTATGTCTTTGTTTTCATTAACAAAGCGAACATATTCTTTTAAACCATCCTCATATTTAAAAGTTTCACTGGTTTCAGTATTTTCATCAATGAACGTAATTTGTAATTTTGAAATCAAAAAACACGATTCACGAATTTTTTCGATGATTGTTTGGGGATTGAACTTAACTTTTTTGAAAATTGTAGGATCAGGTCAAAAATGAACAAGGGTTCCTTGTTTTGTGGTTGGGCCAATGATTTTTGTTCTTTGAACTATTTCGTCTTGTTTAAATTCAGTTTGATAAATATTTTTGTTTTTATAAATGGTTGCAACCAAGCGGGAACTGAGGGCATTAACTACAGTTGAACCTACTCCGTGTAGTCCTCCACTAGTTTTATAGACTGAGTCATCAAATTTTCCTCCGGCATGAAGTTCTGTGAAAACCAACTCAACTCCAGTCTTTTTGAACTCTTCACGATAATCAACAGGAATTCCTCTTCCATTATCTTCAACACTGATTGATTGATCTTTATGAAGAGTAACGGTAATTTCGGTCGCAAAACCCGCTAAAGCCTCGTCAATTGAGTTATCAATAATTTCTCAAACTAAGTGATGTAGTCCATTGACATCTGTAGAACCAATATACATTCCTGGTCTTTTTCTGACTGGTTCTAAACCTCTAAGTACTTTTAAGTCTTTTGATTCGTAATTTGTATTCATTGTTAAATAATTATACATTATTCAACTTTTAAAGGTTTTTAGTCAATATAAAAATGCGATTTTGCTGAATTTTTAAAATCCAAAAAAGTGCTTATTTTGAGTACTTTTTCAGTCTTAGACAAGTTTAAAATGTTTTGCTTTTTAGTGCTTTGGTGTTTGGGACAAAAAAGATAAAAAAACAGCCCAAAAATTGGGCTATTTAATTATTCTTCATCGATTTCATAGCTATCTTCATCAGTACTTGAATCATCAAAATATTCGTAAATATTTTCAATTTCTCTTTCTTGGTGAATTTGAGTTAATTCTTCTTCTAAATCTTTATTTACTGTTTGTAAATCTAAATTCATTTCGTCATCGTTTTTGAAATAGCTAGCAAATGAACGAATGTTGTATTTTGAATTTTCTTCTACTGGTAAGAAGTTTGTTCCAGCAGGAATTTTCTTACCAACAATGATGTTTTCTTTTAGTCCTTCTAATGGATCTACTTGGTTAGAAATTGCTGCATGAACTAAAATCTTTGTAGTTTCTTGGTATGAAGCAGCTGCTAAGAATGAATCACTTAGTAAAGGAGTTTGTTTTGCTCCTTTAATGATGATATTTCCATATGGAGGACGTTTGTTTTGTGATAATAATTTTCCACTTTCACTTTGGTAGTCAAAAATGTCAACAATTGCTCCAGCAAAGAATTTAGAATCTCCTGGATCAGTGATTACAACTTTAGACATCATTTGACGAACAATGATTTCGATATATTTATCACTAATTGCAATTCCTTGTGAACGATAAATTCTTTGAATTTCTTTTAGCAAGTAATTCTGTACGGCATGAGCATCCGCAATTTGTAGTAAGTCTTTAAGAATAATTGGACCTTCTGAGATTTTTTGCCCGATACGAACATTGTCACCAACTTCAACACGTAGTTTTTTCTTAGTTTCAACGTGTTGAGTAAGAATTTGTGATTCTTTGTTACTGTTGATGTATTCAATTTTAACTAGATAGTGTCCTTCTTTTCCTTCTTGAGTTTCAATTCCAACTACTTGTCCTTCAACAGGAGAAATAACAGCTGGAGTTCCTCAAGGTTGTTCATAAGCATCGATTAATTCAGTTAGACGGGTAAATCCACCAGTAATATCTTCAACCCCAGCAACCCCTCCAGAGTGGAAGGTACGCATGGTTAGCTGAGTTCCTGGTTCCCCGATACTTTGAGCAGCAATAATTCCAACCGCTTCTCCGATGTTTACAAGACGGTTCGTTGCTAAGTCTTTTCCAAAACAGTGTTTACATACACCATTACGTGTATTACATCCAAAAATTGAACGAATTTCAATTTCTTTAATTTCAGCTTTACGTAATTTAGCTACATCAGCAGGAGTAATAAGTTGGTTTTTAGCAATTAATAATTTGTTGTTATTATCATAAACATCTTGATTAGAGAAACGACCTTCAATACGGTCTAACATTGACACGATTGTTTGCTTTGTTTTTGTGTCAGTAATGTCTCTAATTAAGAATCCGTAATCTGATCCACAGTCTTCTTCTTTAACAACAATGTTTTGTGCAACGTCAACTAAACGACGGGTTAGATATCCAGATTTTGAGGTGTTAAGAGCAGTATCGGTTAGTCCTTTACGAGCCCCGTGAGTTGATGAATAGAATTCGTATGCTGTTAGTCCTTCAAGGAATGAAGATTTAACAGGAACTTCAACAGTTGAACGAACTACCCGGTCGTTTTTAGCATCGGCTTTTAGGGTTTTGGTATTGTTTGCCATTAGTCCCCGCATACCTGCTAATTGAACGTAGTTATTAATTGTTCCCCGAGCCCCTGAGTCAATCATCATAATAACTGGGTTATAAGTATTTTGTTTAATAACTTCACTTAGTTGACTTTGAATTTTATCCTTAACTTCAGCTCATTTACGGATAGTTAAGTTATAACGGTCGTCATCAGTTAATTCTCCAGAGTTATAGAATTCTTTTAGTTCGTTGATATATTTATCCCCTTCATCAATGAAATCCGATTTTTTGTCAGTTCCGATGATGTCACTAATAGCAATACTAATACCACTCTTTGTTGAGTACTCAAATCCTAGAGCTTTAATTTTGTCTAGAATTGAAGCTACTTTGTTTGTGTAATCAAATCAAACACCATCTAAAATACGAGCTTTTTCAGCACTTGATAAATAGCTGTAGTAGTTACCGTTTGCGTCTGTTTTTGCTTTATTAAAGCAGTGTTCAAAGTGTTTTTCTGTTAGTTGTGCTAATTCATTAGCGTGTAAAGCATTAATGTTTTTACCATTGTAATCTAGCAATTGAATGTATTCTGATAAGGTTTGTTTGTAATTTTCAGGAGTTAATTTATCAATCACTGTTGCAATATCTTTAATTGAAACAACTGAAACATAACGATCGAATACTAAACGAACAATTTTGGCAATGTTTTTCTTGGTAAATGCTTTTTGAATTCCTAACTCATATTTAATGTAACTTTCAATATCTTGACCACTTCTTAGAACAAAACGTCTTGAGTTTTGTTTGATTTCTTCATTTGTTGTTCCAAAATCAGCGTGGTGAATGAATGGGAATGAGCGTGGGAATACTGAGTTAAAGATGAATTTTCCAACTGAAGAAATGATGTATTTGTCTTCAGGATTGTAAATTGATTCAGATTTATCTTTAATTGCTTCGATTGGCATAGCAACACGAGCATGTAAGTCTACTCTTTTAGCTTCATAAGCACGCATCATGTGTTCGAAGTCACGGAAAATTCTTCCTTCTCCTTTAGATCCTGGCTTTTCTAAAGTTAAGTAGTAAAGACCTAAAATCATATCTTGTGAAGGGTTGATGATAGGTTCTCCATCTTTAGGACCTAGAATGTTTTTATTAGCAAGCATTAGTTCACGAGCTTCTAGTAACGCTTCATCACTAACTGGAACATGGACAGCCATTTGGTCCCCGTCGAAGTCAGCATTGAAGGCAGTACATACTAGTGGGTGTAATCTAATAGCTTTCCCCCGAACTAAAACTGGCTCAAATGCTTGAATACTTAGACGGTGAAGGGTTGGTGCCCGGTTAAGAAGCACTAATCTTCCTTTAATTACTTCAGCAACATGTGGTCAGATTACTGGGTTTTGATCTTCAATCATTTTTTTGGCTTGTTTAATGGTTGAAGCGATTTCTTTTTCAATTAAAACGTTAATAATTCATGGTTCAAATAGTTTTGCAGCCATTTCACGTGGGATACCACATTGGTGCATTTTTAGATTCGGACCAACAACAATAACACTACGACCCGAGTAGTCAACACGTTTTCCCAACAAGTTTTGTCTAAAACGTCCTTTTTTACCAGTTAGCGCATCACTAATTGACTTAAATGGACGGTTATCTTTTGAAAGGACTGGGCTCGGGCTACGACGAGCATTGTCAATTAAAGCATCAACTGCTTCTTGAATCATCCGTAATTCGTTTTGGATAATCAAGTTAGGTGCTTCTTTTTCAATTCATTGTTTTAAACGGTTATTTCTGATGATAATACGACGATATAGTTCGTTAACGTCACTAGTTGAGTGACGTCCTCCATCTAATTGAATTAATGGACGCAAGTCAACAGGGATAACTGGTAGATTGTAAATCAACATTGAGGTTGGTGATTGACCACTTTCAATGAATGAATTAATTACTTGTAAACGTTTGTAAAGTTTTTCGCGATTAGTTTTTTGAGTTGAAGAAATTACTCCATTTGTGTATTCTTCGTGATTGATTTCTCTAATTGCTGCTTCAACTTCACTTTGTTCTTGTTCTAGATTAATGTTTTTTAGTAAATACTCAATAGCTTTTGAACCGGTAGCGATTTTAGCATTTGAGTACTCTTGAATAATGTCATTGAATTCATAGAAGTCAATCCCATAGTCTTGACCGATTTTTGATTCCCCTTTTTCAATCAAGTTTTCGATTGCTTCTTCAATATCTAAACGTTCTTCACTACCTTCTTCAAAACGATATGCTAATTCTTGTAAAGCATCACGGTAGATAGGTCCAGCGTTATTAACTTCAATGATTTTGTTTTTTGGTAGGCTTTTTAGTCCGTCTGATTCTAAAACAATGTGCGATTTGTAGTAAATTAAGTTTTCATAATCCGCACGACGAACATATTCACTAGTATTTTCAACTCTTAAACCTAACAATTTTGCCAAAATTGAGTGGTCAACTTTGTAGTATCAAAAGTGAACAACAGGAGCAGATAGTTCAATGTGACCCATGTGGTTACGACGAGCCATTTTTTGTAAGATGACTGGTTTTTCTAGTTTACACAAGTCAGTTTTTGAACAGTTTTGTCCTTCATTAATTTTTTTGTATTTGTGACCACAGATTGGACAACGGAAGTCAATCATTGGTCCAAAAATTAATTCATCAAATAATCCGTGGCGTTCTGGTTTGTAACTTTTATAGTTAATAGTTTCAGGTTTTGTTACTTCACCATTACTTCAGTTTCGAACATCTTCACTAGTTGCAAGTGCAAGTGAAATATGTGAAATTGAGTCATGATTACCTTTGTAATTTTTTGCCATAATTAGTATTCTCCTTGCGCTTCTAGTGGTAATTGTTCACCAACATGTTTATTTTTTTCTTGCTCACTAACTTCTAATTTAATTCCTAATCCTCTTAGTTCATAACTTAGAACGCTGAATGATTCTGGAGTACCTGGTTGTGGTAGTTTTGAACCTGTAGCAAGAGCATTGTAAAGTTGGTTACGTCCAATAATGTTATCTGATTTGTATGTCAATAATTCTTGCAATACGTTTGTTGCTCCATACGATTCGATAGCTCAAGTTTCCATTTCTCCGAAACGTTGTCCCCCATTTTGACTCTTTCCTCCAAGAGGTTGTTGAGTAATTAATGAGTAAGGACCAACACTACGAGCATGCATCTTGTCATCAACCATGTGGTATAGCTTCAAGTAGTACATGATTCCAACTGAAATAGGGTTATCAAATGGTTCTCCGGTTTGTCCGCTATAGACAGTCATCTTTCCACTTGGATCAACTCCTGCTTCTTGTTGGATTTTCTTGATTTCTTGGTAACTAATTCCATCAAAAATTGGTGAAACAAATTTAGTATTCAATTTTCTTGCAGCCAGTCCTAAGTGCAATTCAAGAACTTGTCCAATGTTCATCCGTGAAGGAACCCCTTGTGGGTTAAGAAGAATATCAAGTGGTGTTCCGTCTTCTAGATATGGCATATCTTCTTCTGGTAAAACGATTGAAACAACCCCTTTATTTCCGTGCCGTCCGGCCATTTTGTCCCCGACTTTGATTTTACGTTTTTGTGCAATTGAGACCTTAACGATTTTTTCGATTCCATCTTCTAGCGAATCACCATTTTCGCGACTTAGAACATCAACAGCAACAACTGTTCCTGCGTGTCCGTGTTTAACTTTTAGTGATGTATCTTTGTGAGTTGATGTTTTTTGTCCAAAGATAGCAGCCATTAGTTTTTCTTCAGGACTTGGGTTTTCTTCAGCTTTTGGTGAAACACGTCCTACAAGAATGTCTCCAGCACTAACTTCTGATCCAACTCTAACAATTCCTTCTTCAGTCAAGAAACGTTTCGAACGATTAGAAACATTAGGAATTTCACTGGTTAGAATGTCGTCTCCAGCTTTTGAACGACGGAATTGAATGGTTTGTTCTTCAATATGGATTGATGTATAAACGTCATCTTTAACTAATCTTTCGTTAAGAATAACAGCATCTTCATAGTTGTATCCAAATCAGGTGCTGAATCCAACAAGTACGTTTTTACCTAGAGCTAATTCTCCGTTTTCCATACTTGGTCCATCAGTTAGCAAATCACCTTTAGCAATTTCTTGTCCAACTTTAACGATTGGTCTTTGGTGAATAACTGTTCCTTGGTTTGAACGCTCAAAAGTGCGTAATCAGTATTTGATTGCTTGTTTTTGTCCGTTTGGTTTGATGTCAATTCTTGAAGCATCAACGAAAGTTACAACTCCATCGTGGTTTGAACGAATGTTAGCAGCTGAGTATTTAGCAATATCTGCTTCAACTCCAGTTGCAACTAATGGCGCTTCAGGTTTAATCAATGGAACTGCTTGACGTTGCATGTTTGATCCCATCAGTGCCCGGTTAGCATCGTCATTTTCCAAGAATGGAATAGCTGAAGCAGCGATTGATGTCATTTGACGTGAACTAACTCCTAGGTAGTTAACATCTTTAGCATCAACTTCAATATAGTCATTGTTTTTACGAACAACAACTTTAGGATCTAAAATTTTTCCATTTTCATCAATATTAATTGATGATTGGGCAAATGAGTAATTTACTTCTTCAATTGCTGATAAGTAACGAACATCGTTAAAATCAACAACTCCGTTATTTACTTTAAAGTATGGAGTTTGAATGAATCCGTGTTTATCAATGTTGGCATATGAAGCCATATTTAAGATAAGTCCGATGTTTGGTCCTTCAGGTGTTTCAATCGGACAAATACGTCCATAGTGAGTTGAGTGAACGTCACGAACATCGAATTGTGCTGTATCACGGTTAAGTCCTCTAGGTCCCAAACTGGTTACCCGACGTTTATTCGAAATTTCTCCTAGTGGATTAACTTGATCCATGAATTGTGAAAGTTTTGATGAGTTGAAGAATGTCTTCATTTGGTTGTAAATAGGCTTGTTGTTTGTTACATTTTTAGCAGTAATTTTTTCAATGTCTTTTCCAGAAATCTTTTCACGTGAAACTTTTTCAAGTCTTAGTAATCCAATTCTGAATTGGTTTTGTAATAATTCTCCAATTGTAACAATTCTCTTATTTACAAGCGAGTCATTATCATCACTAGTTCCTACTCCTTCTAATAAATTAAAGTAGTATGAAACAGCAGCAATAATGTCAGGAATGATTAAGTGTTTATCTTCTGAACTTTGATCATTTCCGATAACTAAAACAGGTTCACTATTTAATTCCATTGCTTTTTCAGTAGGTCAAATACGAACCATTGAAACATTTAGTTTGTTTGCTAATGATTTTGTTGGGGTACTTAATTGATTTGCATAGATTGTTTCACTAATATCTGGTAATCTTGTTAAATCAATGTTTCCATTTTTAAAATCATCATTAATTTTGGTTGCTAGATCAGGAGTAATGAATGTTCCTTTTTTATAAATTACACTTACTACTCCGTCTTCATCAGTTTTGATTAAATCTTGAGCTAAATATGAGTTTACGATACGATCGATAACACTTAGTTTACGGTTAATAGTAAAACGTCCAGTGATTGCTAGATCATAACGTTTTTCGTTGAATAGTACATTTGGTAATAGATTTCTAACACTATCATCAGTCATTCTATCCCCACGACGGATGATACGGTAAATTTGTTCCTGTGAAAGTCTTATAGCTTCTTCACGGTCATCTTCTTTTACCTTGTCTTTTCTTAAAGTTTCAGCTAAAACATCATTTGTACCAAACAAATTAGTAATTGATGCTTCAGTTAATCCTAATGCTTTTAAAAATGTAGTTAAGTAAATTCCTTTGTTTTTGTCAATCTTAATTTTTACTGAGTCAACACTAACTCCAGTAACTTTGTGGCTAATTTCTAATCATGAACCAACGTGTGGGAAGATTTCAAGTTTGTTGAACAGGTCGTTAGCTTGTTTGTTCCGAACTCCTACTCCAAAATATGCTCCGGTTGAACGAATTAATTGGCTAACAATAACTTTTTCACTTCCGTTGATAATGAATGTTCCACCATCAGTCATAATTGGAATTTCTCCAAAAACAACTTCATAGTCTTCAGTCTCACCAGTTGTTGTGTTAGTTTGACGAAGAGTTGCTTTTAATTTTCCAACGTATGAAGAACCTTTTTGCTTAGCGGTTTTGATTGATTCGAATTCTGATTTACTTGGTTTTTCAAAAACACGTGAGTTTTTCTTATATTCAATTCTTACTTTGTTAGGAACTTCGATAGGGTAAACTGAGTTTAGTTCTTCTTCAATTCCTTGGTCAATGAATTGTTCAAAAGAATCACGTTGCATTTTTAAAAAGTCTGGGGTTTTAAAAACTTTAGGAGATTTTGAATAATCACGCCGAATGGTAATCGGCCCGAATTTTCTTTCAATAAATTTTTGGTGGTTTTGTTCCATATTTAACTCCTCAGAAATAATGCTTGGCTTAAGCCAAATTTTTTGTTTAAAAAATGTTTTTTGTATACAAAATTTATTCAGTTTTGAGTGTTTTTGGTGTTTTTAGGCGAAAAATAAAAGTGCCTTAATAAAACAACAAAAATGGCATAGAGCCATTTAATGTTTATAGAAAATTATTAATCGATTGAAACTTCTGCACCAGCAGCAACAAGTTTAGCTTTGATTTCTTCAGCTTCATCTTTTTTAACGTTTTCTTTAACAACTGCAGGAGCTGATTCAACTAATTTTTTAGCTTCCATTAGTCCTAATCCTGTTGCTTCTTTAACAGCTTTAATAACGTTAACTTTTTGGTCTCCAGCTGATTTTAGAGTAACATTGAATTCTGTTTTTTCTTCTGCTGCACCAGCTGCTGGAGCGGCTGCTGCTACTGCAACTGCTGAAGGGTCAATTCCGAATTCTTCTTTTAGTCCTTCAACTAGTTCCATAACTTCTTTAATGTTCATTTCTTTTAATGCAGAGATAAATTCTTCTTTTGTTAATTTTGCCATAGTTTTTACCTATCCTATCCTTGTAATTTGTTTTCTTTTACTAACATATCTAGACCAATTGAAAGATTTCTCAATGGCGCAAGTAGTGAGTTTCCAAGTAACATAAGTGCTTCTTCGTAGCTTGGTAGAGAAGCAACTACTTGAACTTCTTGGGCATCAATTACCCGGTTTTCATAAATTCCAGCTACAACTTCTAGTTGAGGGAATTCTTTAGCAAACTTAGCGATAACTTTAGCTGCTGACATATCATCGTTATTTGAAAATGCATAAATGTTAGCACCTGTTAAGTAGTCGTTAAGAGCTTCGTGACCTAAAGCAGGAGTAGCTTGTTTTACTAAACGGTTTTTGTAAACTTTTAAAGTTACACCTAGAGCTTTAGCTTCTTTTCTCAATGTTTGTAATTGTTCAACGTTTAATCCTTGGTAACGTGCAACAACTAGAGCATGAGAATTTTTTAAAGCATTAGTAATTTCGTCAACTACCAAAACTTTAGCATTTCTTAAGTCGCTCATTTTGTCTCCTTTTAAGATTTTGGATACAATACATCAAAACTTCTATACTCGATAACAAATTAAGCTTTCGCAGTTATTGTCTTCATATATTGCTTTTCAATTTTATCACATTTTAATTAATAATTTACATAAGTTTTTAGCTTATTTTTCAGCATTAAATTTCTCAATGTCATCGTCTTTTTTAACTAGGATTAAACTTTCGAAAGCATCTAGTTGCTCTGGTGTTGTGGTGTAGGTTTTATCTGAGTAGCTAGAAGCAAAAATTTGTCATTTTTTACCTACCTTGTAGTAACAAGGTTTTTTGCTTAAATTAACAACAAATATCATTTTTTGATTTTGGTGTTTACGCACAACTTTTAAAATTTTGCGATTTAGTGAGATTCTAAAATGAGTTGAACCGTATTTCATTAAATCACCTCAATCATCATCATTAACAAGACTTAGTAAGAAGCGATAAAAATTAAGCGGTGAGTTTTTATTGTTTGCTTCTGAAGTAAAGTTAATTTCCTTAAAGTTTTCTGGTTTTGTAAAACTAATTTCTCTTTGTTGTGAAAATCCAGCATTAAGTTGATTAGATCAGCTCATTACCCCATTAGTACTAATTGGGTGTTGATAGGATATTGATTTTAAAAACTTTTCGTTACTAATATTTTTTGATTCAAGATTACGTTTAATTTCATTAAAATTAGCAATTTTGTACTGTGAATTATCAGAAATCTTTGCTTTTAACATTCCAAGTTCATCACCATAATAAGTTGATGTTGAGTTAGCACTAGAAAACAACAACAAGGCCAGTGACTTAGCAGACTCAAATTTGTAAGCGTTTTCATCACCCCAACGTGAATTAATTCTTCCTGTTTTATCTGATGCAAGTGAAATAATAAATTGATGCAATTTTGAGTATTTTTTGATTTCTTTAAATAATTTTGCTGGCCGGAAAGTTCGCATCAGGTAGTTTTTATAATTTTTGTCTCTTCCAATTAAAGCAAAGTAATTTAAAAACACATAATCGCAAATAGTAGCATCAGCTGAAAGAAGTTTTTTTATGAATTTATGAGATACATTGTTGGCTGATAAGACTAATTTAATCTCACCATCATAACGTTTTGTCATGATGTAAATTTCTTTTAATTTTTGAATCAATTCAGAAGAAAAAGTGTCGCTTTTTTGTACTTGTAAAACTTCAGCATTTTCAATAAAAATATACTTAAATCCTAAACGTCCATAGAATTTCAGGATTGTTTCATAATAGCTTAAGATGTTCGAGTTTAGATCAATTTTGTTTTCACGAACATGTTCGAAAGATACATAACGTTCTAAACTTGATAATTCTTTTTGTTCTTCAAGTGTTTTGTTGTTGTCATAAAATTGATTAGCACGTTTAAAGTTCGTGTAAGTTTGTTGAATTTTTTTAATGTCTATTGTGACAGCTGAAGCAATATTTTTCTCTGCTAATAATTTCACCATTCTTCGCAAGTCATAAAGAGATCCATAGCGATTATGGATTTCATTGATGTTGTCTAATTCCTGGTAGTAGTCAAGGATATTGTTGAACAAAATGACATTAAAATTCATTTTTTCAAAATATTCAATTTTTCTTTCTACTCCTTGATAATCTCCAAAACCAGAATTATTTGTGTCTAAAAACTTGTCAACTTTTAGCTCATAGAAATTTAATTTTGGGTATTTTTTATTCAAAAAATCATTATTCATTTTTACTCCATTAAAACAGTTATAAACTTGCTTAAACAAACCTCTTCAGATAGAAAACCTTCTTTTAAATCTAAATCAAGTTGGCTTACTTGTGACATTCAGCTTTGAATTTGTTCGATTTTATGAAAATTTAAAAAGTTATTGATTAATTTGAAACGAAAGGCATGTAATTTCAGAATCATTATAATTTCTGAATCTGACATCTTATTTTGTCTTAAAACGTGGATTTTTATTGCTTGTTCTAAGATATTTACTACTCAAGTGTTAAGTAACGCAAAAGGAGTTCCCATAAGCATTTGCTCTTCAAATTTTTCATATAGTTTTTCATTGCTTACGCATTTTAGAAAGGCATCACCAAATGCAAATTCAGGATTTTCAGAAAACATTATTTCATCATTTTCCATTGTTTTAAGAGTTATTGGTTGTTCTTTGTTAACTAAGTATTTATCTAAATCTTGGCAAATTAAGAATAAATTCGAACCATAACGAGCAACGATATCGTTTATTGCATCAGGAGTAATAGAACCCTTGTTATCTTCGACATATTTCTTGATAAAAGCATTCATTTCATATGCTTTTAGTTTATTAACTTTTTTGACATTTGCTTTTTTTGTTAGATATTTGAATATTTTTGATTGACTAATTTTAGCTTCTTGTTCACTATATAAAGAAATCAAAAC
This sequence comes from Mycoplasma sp. 4044, assembly GCF_053851695.1. Classification (NCBI taxonomy): domain Bacteria; kingdom Bacillati; phylum Mycoplasmatota; class Mollicutes; order Mycoplasmatales; family Mycoplasmataceae; genus Mycoplasma; species Mycoplasma sp. 4044. The sequence continues at coordinate 109,340 of NZ_JBSQBD010000002.1, forward strand.
TTCAACTGTTGGTGATAAATTATCAAGAACCTCAATAAATTTGTCGATGTCTTTTTTTTGATTTTTTAAGTCTTTAAATAGCACTAAATTTTCAATAATTACCAATCTTTTTTCATCGAAAATATCAACTGAAGAAAGTGCGTCAAAAATATCTTCCAAATCAGAAGATTCATCAAACTTACGACGGTCAAAAACGTCCTTGTTTGCCTTTATAAACTTTTTAATATAAAATTCGACGAAAAATTTTTCGTCACCATAAACAAAATTCATAATTCTAATTATACCCATTAACTTTTTTGCTGAAAAGTGATATTGTAAAAAGTCGACTTTTTCTTACAGAAAGAAAGGTTATCCAGTCGAAAAAATGCACAGATTTTCACCAATATTGATTAAGTGTATTTAAGAGTTGTGAATTCTCATTTTGATTTTACTTTTTGTTGCTTTTGAAAATAAAATCAAGGTAGGCAAAATAAGTAGAAATATAGAAACGATGTTGTACCAAAACTAAGGATAGGAATAGTGGAAGGTAATGATGTTAAGAAATTCAAAATTCAATTCAAAGAATTAAAAATCAAATAATTAGTATATGGTGACCAAAAGAAAAGAAGTGAATTCAGATAAATGAATGGAATCATTGTGCTAAAGAGCAATTGATAAAATAAAGCCAAAACATTTATTCGTTTCATTATTGATGAAAATAAAACGAGACTGAGAATATAAGCAAGTAGATTAATTTTAATAAACTTCAATCGTGTGTCTTTTGTTGTGACACTCAAACACATAAAAGTTAAGCTATAACTAGCTATTGCACCAATGTTGTAAAAAAGAGTAGGCATGTAAACAAAATTAATAAAGAGCGTTAAATAAAAAGCTAAAACTTTATTTGATTTGTTTGGTTTTTTGCAATCCAAAAGATAAAGAATTACAAAGTAAACAAAGCACCTTAAACCACTGATTGAAAAATTCAGTAAACACAACAATAAAAACAAAATTATAAATGTTGAAAAGTAACAAATGTGGTTATTGATTTTTAACTTTTTAAACATTGTCATTAAACCAAATCCTACTAGTCCAAAATGAAATCCGCTAACCACAAAAATATGACTAATATTCAACTTATAAATGTGCTGAACCACAATGTCATTTTTATCTTTAATACCAAGTAATAAAAGCTTAAGAAACGTTTGGGAAATAACATCGTTTCTTTCAATGTTGTGCATTAAAAAATTGTAAATTTTATTATTATTAAAGACTGAAAAAGTACTGGTTTTAAGTACAAAATCAATTTTTAGTTGGTCTAGAAAAGATTGAGTGTTTTCATTCAAATTTTTTTCAATACAACCTTGTATAAAATAATAGTTTTGAGGCTTAATATAATTTACGTTTTGAACTAAAAAAGTTTTGTTTAAAAACTGGAAAACAAGACCTCTTCTGAATATTATTTTTGGCCTGACAATAACACTAAAGTGCTGGGCATTTTGTCACGCGAGATTAGAAATTAATAGTGCTAACAACAACAAACAAGATAATATCAAAATGGATTTTCAAAAACCTAAACTTGCTATTTTTGATGCTATTAAAAGAATAATAATTGGAAGTAAATAAAAATTGTAATTTTGAAAAAAATAATAACCTAAAATCACAGTCAAGAGACTTACTCAACCATGCTTTACAAAATTAAATGCTCGCGCAATTTGGCAATAGTAATTTCACCAATTTGATCAAGTTTGGCAATATCTTCTCATTGATAATAAGTGTTTTCTTTGAAATAATTGAAAAGACTCTTAGCTTGTTTAGGTGCAATGTTAAGGATTTTAAACTTCTCGATTGTATTAAAAAAACTCACAGGCAATTTAAAGTCCGGCTTAAAAGGGATTTCAACATTCATTTTGTCTTTTAGATGCATACTTAGATCAATTTTTGATCAATCAGCTTGCTTCATTATTCCGACTTTTTTCAAAACGGTTCTCAAAGTTGCATCTTTTTCGAAGTAGTATGTTCCAGGTAATTCTATTGCGCCACTGACAGTGATTTGAAAAAATTCGTTGTAATGCTTGTCATTGTTCCTTTTCTTAGATTTTAGAGTTGACTGGTTTTTCAAATGATTAATACTCAATAAGGAAGCAACCAAAACACTGCCTAGGGCAATGAAAATTAGAACGTTTTTAATCTTTTTAAACTTTTTCATCTACTTATTTAAGTAAATTTTGCTGCGAGTTTTTAAATCGAGTAGATATTCTTTTTTTCAAAAATTAATTTATAATTCTTAATGGCTCGTCGATTGCTGCATTTGTAAAAAATGTAGAGGAAAATCCCGGCTAGCACTTTCTGCGATGAAAGTAGTGTTTGTGCTGAATCTAATAAATTCAGGCAGCATTTGATGCTGACGACTAGTGACACAGAAACTAAGTCTACCCGTTAGGGTAAGAGTGCAAAGGTTAAACTCCGCAAGCTAGAAACCTAAATTATGGTAAGGGAGCTTGGTTAAGGGAATTGAACCAAAACCGAGAAGAATATCAATATTCTTAGATAAATAATCGACATCAATTTACATTGATACAAAACCGGGTTTAAGAGCAGGCACCTTCGGGTGCTTTTATTTTATCTACTCACTTTAATTTTACTATATCGATTTTGTTGAGTCAAGGGATGAGAAAAATGTGGGAATCAAGCTAGCTTAGGCTAAAAAAGACTAAGATTGCTTATGTTATAATTTTAGAAGTTATTAATTCATTAATAAAAGGAACTAACATGCAGAACAATCAATTACTAATCAATTTTACTGAAGCAACAAACACTCAGCAACGACCAACTAGCGCAATGTCATGAGTGACTTATGCAATTTTGGGTGGTATTCTAGTTATTTTGGTAGGTTACATTATTTTCAAAATTATTAAGCACTTTGTTGATAAAAAACGGGAAGTAAGAAAACGTATCAAAAGAATCGAAGTAAACAAAGAAGTTTATCGTGAATATGTTGTAACTATCAATGAAATTATTGATTACTCACTTGAAGAATTAGACAAATTCCAAGTTAGTGTTGGACAAAGAAAAATGTCTGAACTAAAAAATGGAGCTGCTAAACTTTTACAAGTTTTATATGAAAGAGAAGACTTTAAAGATTTTAAAGAAAGTGAAAAATATCAATACTTTGTAAAAGCTTTGGTTACTCTAAATAACACTTCATTGAATACTTGACACAAAAAATGTCAGGAAGAAATGAACTATTTTAAACAATTGCAGACTGAACTGATTGATGATGATGTGCTGAAAACATATCGTCAAAATGCTAAACAAAGTATTAGAGAAAAATTTTATGACGATGAAGATCTAGAACTTGAAGAGGCAAATGATGGAAAACAATAGTATAAAAACAAAAATTCCTAATTTTTTAACCCTTTGTCGTTTGTTTTTAATAGTTCCTTTCATAGTTTTAATGATTGTTCTTAGATACGCTAACGCCATGCATTCAACGAAATGAATACCAATTTACTTCACCAACGTTGCTATCTTTATTTTCTGTATGATCACAGATTTTCTAGATGGTTTTTTAGCAAGAAAATGAAAAGTTGTATCAACGTTCGGAAAGATTTTTGATCCTATAGCCGATAAAGCAATAACAGTGTGTATGCTTCTATTTTTAGCATCAGCAGGGCTTACATATATTCCTTTAGTACTTGTTATTATTGTTCGTGACATTTTTGTAGACGGCGCAAGAATTTGAGCTATTAGTAAAAATAAAGAAGTATCTGCTTCAGTTTGAGGCAAAGTTAAAACTATTGTTATTTCTTTAGCATTGATTGTATTATCATTTGCAATATTTGCACCAACAGGCTTAAATATTTTATTATTCAATATTCCGTTAATAATAGGAGCAATTATTGCCCTAATTAGTGGAGTTATCTACTTAAACAAATACTTAAAATAATCAAAAAGCTCCTTGCATTAAACAAGTGAGCTTTTTATTTTATTAATTCTTTTTTGAGAGTTCCAATATATGGAAGGTTACGCATTTTTTCTTGATAGTCAAAACCAAATCCAACAACAAATTCATTGCCTATTTCAAAACCACTTTTATCGACTTTAAATTCACTTTCACGACCAATTGGTTTATCAAGTAAGCTTAAAACTTTTAAACTCTTAGGATTACGTTGTTTTAGCATAGCAACTACTTTTGAAATTGTACGTCCTGTGTCAACAATATCTTCAACAATCAAAACGTCTTTGTTTTCAATATCAAAAGCCAAATCTAAAACTACTTTTACACTACCTGAACTCTTAGTTGAACCATGATATGAAGAAATTGTCATAAAATCGAGAATAAAATCAACACTAATAGTTTTGATTAACTGAGCAACAAAAGGTATTGCACCCTTTAAAATTGACACAATAATCAAGTCTTTGGAATCTTGATACTGACTATTTACTCAATCACTCAATTCAGTAATTCGCGTTTCAAGTTGACTTTGAGTAAAAAGAACTTTTTCAATGCGTTTATCAATCATTATTTTTTAAAATCCTTGGCGTAATTGTCAATAATTTCGATTGCTTTTTGCATGACTTGTTCTTCAGTCATATTATTTGTATCAATAACAACACGTTTTAGATTGTATTTTTTACATAATTCCAAAAATGTTGAGTAGTAATTAGCATGCAAGTGTTTGAAATAGTCATAGTTTGCTTCTCAGTTATCAACTTCACTTGCCCGACCTCTTTGAAAAATTCTTTTTTGGAATGTATCAAAGTTGATGTCTAAATAAATTGCTATATCAGGTAGTTCATCTTCAGTAATTAAGTGTTCGAATAAAGCATCATATGCTTTTAGATATCTTTCACCTTTTTGTTGCAAAATGATTTTTGCAAAAATGTAATGTTCTAGACTAAAACGGTCTAAGAAAATGTGATCTTTTTGCATATTAGGATTACTTGCTAAATAATCCTTCATCATTTGATTGAATTTTGTTGAGTGACTTTCAACTATGTAAGATTGAAAACCAATCGTTAAATCTGGTTTTTTCTCGTATAGTCATTTTAAAAATGTGTTGAATACTTCATCATTCTCGTCAAATTCGTGTAGTAATTTGGCGTTTTCATAGTGTTTTTGTAGTTTGTCCGATAGTGATGATTTTCCACTTGAAATCATTCCACTGATACCAATAATCATAATGTGTCCTCCCGTTTTTTATGTTTCTATTTTAGAGTAAAAATTGGGACTTTGAAATAAAAAAATGAATAATTTTTGACTACCACTTTTTGTCAAAATTTTGACAAAAAAATCACCGAAGTGATTTGTTTTTTTATTCGATATTAATGATTTTTACGATGTATTTTTCGGGCGCGTCAACTTCAGTTTCTTCGTTAACTTTTTTACCTAAAACTGCTTTTGCTAGTGGGCTTTGGTTTGAAATTTTCTTTGCAAAAGGATCAGCATCAAGAGAACCTACAATGGTTAAAACTTTTCTTTCACCATTTTTTTTGTTTTCGATTGTTACTGTAGAACCAATTGAAACAGTGGTTTTTTTGTTTTTTGTGTCAATTAAAACGTGATTTTCTATAATGTGTTGAATTTCGTTAATTCTTGATTCAATTTGGGCTTGTTTATCACGGGCTGCATCATATTCAGCATTTTCTGAAAGGTCACCTTGTCCACGTGCTTCTTTAATTTCGTCAATAACTTGTGGACGAACTACATTACGTAAATAATCTAATTCAGCAACATATTCGTCTAAACGTTCTTTTGATAAGTAAATAATATCTTTTTCTTCCATTTTATCCTCTTTATTTTTTTAAAGTAGTTTTGCTTTTGTCATCTTTTACTATCAACAATAGTGAAACAGAACGATAACCAACTTTTTCAAAGCGGTAGTGGCGTTGTTCTAAAAGTTCACAAAGATGCTTAACTTGTCTCTTGGTATAAGAATTATAAATTAAAACTGTCATACCACTTTGTTTTGCATAATTTAATTTTAGCAATTGTTTTTCATAATCATCATCAAGACTACTCAACAAGAGTAATAAATCATAGTCTTTTTGCAATGAGCCCACTTTGTTTACTGTATTTTGTGAGTCAATATCAACAAAACCTTCAGATTTTGGTTTAAGCATATCGACATTCAAGCCAGGATTGTTACGTAACAATATTTGTGCTACAAAATCATCCACATTATCTTCAAGATAAACGTCTTTAAATTGATTAATAAAGGTTGTGTTAACTAAGAACGCACTCAATAGATCATTAGCTTTTCAATTTTCAGTTTTTTGTTGTAAAGCAATCAAATGTTTTTCGAAATCTGGACTGAAGGTAGCAGCTTCAGCAAATGCTTCCTCACGCATTTTGGTTTCGTATTTTTTTCTAAGTTTTATTACTGAACGATGCAAAATGAAGTAAGCAACAGCGGCAATTACAATAACAACAAAAACACTAATTAAAAGTGGAGTTTTTCAAGAAGCTCATTCTTTATTCATAAATTTCGTTTTCTTCTAAAAATTGGTTTAAAACTTCTTCCATGATGGCAAATTCATCATCTGGTAAGGCTACCAATTTTCCTTCTGAACGTTTAAACACTATTGCTTCGTTTTTTTCATCATCAGTAACAACAAATAGATATTCGTCTCCATTTTCGCTATATTCGAATAAAACTATAGCATCCTGACTTTGATTATCATCACTCATGATAGTAATTTTTCTTTCTGGGTCACTTAAATAAATTTTGGCCATATTACTTTTTAAAATAGTAGGTCAGATAATCTTCTAAAATTAACTGAGCTGCTAATTTATCTTTAACTCCTTTGCGTTTTTTTCTTGAATAACCGGCATTGATTAAGATTGATTCAGCTCCGATTGTTGATGAGTGCTCGTTTACTAAAATAACTTTTTGACTGAAATTTTGTTCTAGTAATGTTTTAAATTCTTCAACCATAATACTTCGTTCTGATTTAGAATTGTCTTTTCTTAATGGATAACCCAATACAAAAACATCAATATCGTTTTTATATTGCTCTAAATACAATTGCACGCGTTTTATAACTGCTTGAAAATTATTTTCTTCAAAGCGAAAATTTTCCAAACCACTAGCAATGATGCAATCCGAATCAGTGATTGCAAAACCACAAGTTTTTGTTCCTAAATCGAAAGCTAATTTACGCATTGTTAATAATCGATAAAAACATTTCTTCTAGTTGTGAGCTATCTTTTTCGGTTTCAAAACTTCCTTGTGCTGCTATTGCATTTCCACCACCTTTACCATTATTTTTGTCAAGAATGGTTTTAAGGATTAAATTTGAAGGTTTTTGTTTAGCTGCAACAGTTACAAATACTTTACCTTCATTTAGACTGTAGGCAATAGTTAGTGCTTCTTGATATTTTTCTCTTAATTCAATAGCTGTCTTTTTAACTAGGCTTGCTTCATCTGCTTGCAAGATTAGATATTGAGTTCCATTTGAAGAAACTTTAAGTTCAACACCACTCAAGTCAAGACTCGCATTTTGCTTTTGTTTGTGTAGTTCTTTGAAGTCATTTCTTAGTTTATCTTCTTCGTTTTCCAATTGTTCTAAGTAAGCATGTAATTGATCGTTTGTGTAACTAGTTGTATCAAAAAGACTCAACTCATATTGATAATTTGCATCAAGTTCAATGTTTTTTGCTTTTAATGCATTTAGTAATTCAATTTGTTCTTGAATTTTTTGTTCATAGTATTCTTTAACTAATTTAGTTGATGTTATAACTCTTAAACGATAAATTCCAGTTCCTTTTGAGTCAACAGAAATGATTTTAAAATCTTCTAAAAATTCAGTGCTTGGAGCATGTGTTCCACCACATAAATCTTTAGTAATTCCATCAAAAACAACTACACGAACATGGCTTTGGTCATGATAATCACTTTCTTCAATAGTCATGTATGCACCGAATGCTTCTGCTTCTTTGACTGACATGATCTTATATTCACGTTTAACATCACGAGCAATGTATGCTTTCATTTTAGCTTCAATACTTTGAATTTGCTCTTTAGTTGGTTTTTTATCAGCAGGGAAATCGAATGTGAAGTATTCAGGCATAATGCTTGAACCTAGCTGTTCGATCTTTTCATCATTAAATGTTTCTCTTAAAGCATGGAACATAATGTGCGTTGCTGAGTGTCCACGCATGTATCCTTGTCTTTTTTCTACATCGACAAAACAGTCGACGGGCAAGTCTTTTTGAATTTTTCCTTTAACTTTGTGAACATGGTTTCAGTGTTTATCTTTGAAAACGTCCAAAATTTCAATTTCTTCACCATCTTGAACCATTTTTCCTCAGTCATGGAATTGTCCTCCACTGGTTGCGTAGAATGGAGTTTTATCTAAAATTACATAACTTACATCTTCACTGTTATTGGTTTGCTCGATTTCTTCAAATTCATTTAGTAAGTAAAGAATTTTAGCTTTGTTATGTTGAGTTTCGCTATATCCTGTGAATTCAGATTCTAATTTTGTTATTAAATCTAATGAAGCAATAACTTTTTGCATCCCGCTTGCTACTTGTGAACGAGATTTTTCCCGGTGCATTTCCAGGTATTTATTGAATTCTCTAATATCAATTTTTAAACCTTTTTCAGCCAAAATTTCGCTAGTTAATTCAATTGGGAATCCATAAGTATCAAACATTTTGAAAGCAATTTCGGTTGAAATATTTCCTTCTTTTTCTATTTCTTTTTCAAGTAATTTTTCACCTTGATTAATAGTTTTTGAAAATAACATTTCTTCGTCGTAAATTACTTTCGAAACCGTTTCAACATCAATGTCGTAAATTAATGAATCTTTAACAGCTTGGACTAATTTGTATAAAAAGGCGCTGCCTTCAATTTTTAGCTTCAATCCTGAACGATATGAGCGACGAATTAGACGACGAATAATGTAACCTCTTCCAACATTCGAAGGTTTTACTCCGTCGTTAATAGCATTAACACTTGCCCGCATATGATCTGCAATAATCTTAAATTGACTGTTAATGATTGCTTGTTGTTTTTCTTTTGTGAAGTAATTATTTATATCGTAACGGTAAGGTGTGTATTTTTCAATTTCATGAATAATTGTTTGGAATAAATCAGTATCAAAATTAGTTGGCACATCTTGAATAATGGCACATAAACGTTCGAATCCTGCTCCAGTATCAATGTTTTTATGTTTTAATTCGGTGTAATTATTTTCTCCATCATTATTAAATTGACTGAAAACGACGTTTCAAATTTCAATAAATCTATCATTTTCAATGTCATCTTTAATTAATTCCACACCACGACTGTCGTATTTAGGACCTCTATCATAATAAATCTCAGTACAAGGACCGCAAGGACCTTGACCGATATCTCAAAAGTTAGTTTCTTTTGTCCCTTTTATCATGTGGTTTGGATCCACACCCAGTTCCACCCAACGACGGTAAGTATCCATATCTTCTTCGTAAAAAGTAATGTAAATGCGTTCTTTTTCAAATTTCAGAACATCAAATACAAATTCATATGCAAAAGCTATCGCTTCATTTTTAAAATAATCACCGATACTAAAATTACCTAACATTTCAAAAAATGTGTGGTGACGAGTTGTGATTCCCACGTTTTCAATATCATTAGTACGAATAGATTTTTGCGCATTAGTTAGTCTTGGGAATGGGGGAATTTTTTTACCGCTAAAATAATCTTTTAAAGTTGCTACTCCACTATTAATTCATAAAAGTGAAGGATCATCAACTGGAATAAGGCTTTTTGATTCAACTACCATGTGGTTTTTCGAAGCGAAAAAGTCTAATCACATTTGTCTTATTTGTTTGCTTGTTAACATAATTAGTCCTCATATAAAAATGTTTTTAATTTGTCTTGATAATAAATCTTATCAATTATTGCACCACCAACAACTTTTTGACCGTCGTAAATAACAACTTGCTGTCCTGGTGTTACTGCTTCAGTAGCATCGTAAATTACTTCAATTTGATTGTTTGCTAAAACTTTAATTCGACATTTAATGTCTTCTTGACGATACCTAAATTTAGCTGTTAAATTATCACTATTTCACTCGTGAGCAATTTGATTAAAATCATTTGCAATCATTTTGTCGCTTAGTAAGTATTCTTTATTATCTTCATTGGCAACATAAATTTCTTTTTTAGCAATATTGTGTCCTACTACAAAGTAAGGCTTTTCAAAACCACCAAGGTTCAGTCCTTTTCTTTGTCCGATTGTGTAGTACATTGCCCCTTTGTGTTTACCGACAATTTTCTTTGTTTCGATATCAATAATATTTCCAGGTTGGGCAGGAATATAATTTTCTAAAAAGTCACTGAATCTTCTTTCACCAATAAAACAAATTCCGGTTGAATCTTTTTTATCAGCAGTGATTAAATCTAGATCGTGAGCAATTTGGCGAATTTCACTTTTTAGATAATCTGCCAGCGGGAATAATGATTTAGCAATTTGTGAATTAGAAAGTTGGGCTAAAAAGTAAGTTTGATCTTTGGAATTATCCTTGGCTCTAAACAATTGATCACCTACACTTTTGGCATAATGACCCATTGCAATATAGTCAGCTTTTAGTGTCTGGAAAGCATATTCAGCAAAAGCATTGAATTTAATGTATTTGTTACAGAAAATGTCTGGATTAGGTGTTCTTCCTGCTTCATATTCACGAATTAAGTAAGAAAAAACATTGTCTCAATACTCTTTAACAAAATCTACTCTATGTAGTGGAATATCAAGTTTTTTAGCCACAGCAAGAGCATCCTGATAATCTTGCTCTTGGGGACAAATATCTTGTGAAATATCATCATTTCCTAAAAAATCATTGTTCAACATACTGTCCCAATTACGCATAAAAAGACCAACAACTTCGTGGCCTTGTTTTTTTAATAAATATGCTGCAACACTAGAATCTACTCCACCACTCATTCCTACTACAATTTTTGCCATCTAATTCCTTTCTAAATAAAATATTTATTTTATTTTTTCAAAGTTAATGCTAATATTATACAACACACGACTGCCACTACTAGCACTATTAATAAAATGAATCAAAATGCTTTGTGACCTTCAATCTCGCCAATAACTCTTTCAGCAGAGCACTCATTAGTTCTGAGTAAAAGTTTTAGTAGTTTCTTGTCTTTTTGTTCCAATTCTTGCACCACCTCTCTTTGTCAGGCACGAAATTCTTGTTTATCTTTTTCTCAATATTTTTGTGCTTTCTCATCTCAATTGGTTGCTTTTCTTCTTAGATGATGTTTCTCATGTGCAACAATTGAGAGTTGATTCAATCCATATATCTGGGTTTTCAGTAATTTTATGTAGTGGTGTTCGCTTCGATTTAATTGTTCAAAAATTGCAACACCGTGAGACTCAAGAATGAAATACTTAGTTCTTTTAATCAATCAGTCAGGATCTTTGTGTGATCTACTGTAGTATTCAAAACACTTGGTATACATGTTAGTTTTTCCTGATTCTTTCATGCTTTTTCAATTCTTTGAGGCTTTTAAAAATTCTCTTCTATGAGAAGCAAAACGTGATTTAAAATTTTCACCAGTTTGACCAACATAAAGTAAGTTTTGAATTCTTATTAAATAAATTCCTTTTAGCGAACCATGTTGATATTCATCATAGGGTTCTAGAGCAACTTGTTTTAGTCATTCATCAATAAATTTCTTTGTCATCACTTAAATTATACTTAATTGCTAGTAAGACTGAAAAAGTACTCAAAATAAGATATAAATTGAAAAACAAGAACCTTGTTAGGTTCTTGTTAAAATGATTATCTTTTGCATTTGTAGCTTCGAAACATCACTATTCACCAAAGACATCTGATAGCTCATTTTCAAAACTGTGTTCATCTTCGATTTTGTTAAATTCATTTAGCATTGAATGTGAGTCTTTACTTAAAATAATTTCTCTTGTTTTATCTGATTCGAACTGAATATTTGAACTCTTAATTCTTTCATTAATTTCTTCTGAAATTTCATGACTTGATTGTTTTTTATTTTCGACACCGGCAGCAATAATTGTAACAATAATTGAATCATCAGTTTCTTTATCACTTTGCGATTGTGAATTGTAACCGAAAATCATATTAACATCACTTCCAATGATTTCTTTCATTGTTTCGTTTACGTTGTTAACGTCGTTTAAAGTACCTTTTTTACCGATTGAAATTTGAACTATACATTCTGTTGCACCTAGTATACTTGATTCTAAAATTGGACTTTTTAAAGCAGCTGCAACAGCTTTTTGCGCTTTATCTGTTCCAGTTGCTTGTCCGATTCCAACCACAAATTCTCCTGGGTTAGAACGAATTAGGGTGTTTAAATCTTCAAAGTCTAGGTTGATGTATGAAGGTAAAACTGTAATATCAATAATTGAGCGAATTAATTGTTTTAAAACTCTGTTTGAATATTTTCAAGATTCATCAATAGGAATATTTCCATATTCTTCTAACAATTTTTCGTTCGAAACAACAACATAACCATCAACATTTTTTCTCAGTTCTTCTAAACCTTTGTCAGCTGTTTGTCTTCTTTTGGTTCCTTCAAAACCGAAAGGAGTTGTAACAACTGCTAAAGTTAGAGCTCCTGATTCTTTAGCTAATTTTGCTATTTCAGGTGAAGCACCAGTTCCGGTTCCTCCACCCATTCCTGCAGCAATAATTACTAATTCAGCATTTTTAATTCTTTCACGAATTTCTTCTTTACTATCAATAGCTGCTTGGCGACCGACTTCGGGATTGGCACCAGCGCCTCTACCACTTGCGTGCCCGATTTGCAAGCAGATAGATTGATCGGCAATATCTTTTAAAGCTTGTTTATCAGTGTTAACAGCAATATATTCAACCCCTTCAATTTTAACCACATCGATTAAACTTTTAATTGAATTATTACCTGCTCCACCAACTCCAATAACTTTAATTTTGGCAATTGCTGAAAGTTCTTTTTGATCCATAATGCTCCTTATATTTATTAATTAAATAACATGCGAATACGATTGAAAATACTAGTTTTAATTTTAACATCTCTAATAACGTTTGTATCAATAATAAAGGTGTTAGTAATATCTTGTTCGTAATCGTTAAAGCATAAGTAATTGATTATTGCTGAATTGTTTAGTTTTAGATTTTTGTCTACAAAGCTTTGTTTGTTTAAAGAAAATGTAAAGTCTTCGGAAATTGTTTTAAAAAACTGCATCATGTTTTCTAAATTGATTAAATTGGATTTGTTAATAACCACATTAACACCAATTAAGTCATTTTCTTGACTAAAAGCTTTGATTTCTTGATAAATTGTTTCTCAAAAATTATTAATTAATGAATATAGTTGATATGTTTTTAAATTATTTCTATAAGTTAAACTTTGGTATGCATCTTTTACCATTTTTGGATAACTTACTAAAATATTTTGTGCTTCTTGAAAACTTAAGTTGTGTTTTTTAGCAATTTGTTTTACTAAATTTGCTAAACCAAAATTAATTGCTTTGTAATTGATTAAATTATCTTTTTGAATAAGGCTTAATTCTAAATGTTCTTTTCCTAGAGTAACGCTAATTTGTTTTTGAGAACTATAAACGTTGCTTGCTAAATAGATGGCATTAACTTCGTTTTGCGACAAGAATTTTTCGACTTTTAAATTCAACTTTTTAACTAAAGCTTGCATCATTTCAAAAGCCTCGCTATCAATAAAACTTAAACGAGATTCTAGCATTAATTGGTTTACATTTTTATTGATTAACTGTTTTAAATTTTTATATTCTTGGAAGTTGTTGTCAACATTAGCAGCTACTTTTAAGTCTCTTTTTGAAATTAGATAATCATTTCCTAAATTGTTAGCAAAATGATTTTCGATTTCTTTTAGACAAAGAGCATCAAATTTTTGGCCGTGATAATTTGCTTGGTAATTTATAACTTGAGTTTTTAGACTTTCTGGCTTATCAAAAACACAAATAACATTGTTAATTGTTTTTTTAACATTAACAATTCTTTGAATTTCTTCAAATGCATTTTTAACTTGCGCTAAAGCCTGTTTGAATTCAATATCTTTTTGGAAAAGTGTATAAAAGTTATTGTTAATGCACTCTAAGGCACTAACTTCAAAGTTTTTGCTTTTCAGTTTTAAAAAAACCAAAACTTTTCTTTCCATAACTTAAATTAATTTCTCCAATACTCGTAGTGTTGCTGAACGTGAGCGATAATTTTCAGTCGCTTCTTGTTCGGTGACAGTAATTTTTTTAAATTTATAACCTTCGGTAATTTGTACCGGAAGTTTGTAAGTATCGCTATTTATTTTTAACGATTTAAAGTAGTTCTTAACTATTCTGTCTTCTAAAGAGTGAAAACTGATAACTGCCAATTTACCATTTTTAGTTAGTAATTCAACAGCTTGTGGCAACATTTTTTCAATTGCTTCAAATTCCTGATTAACTTCAATTCTTATTGCTTGAAAAATGGCGCGATAAGGATTTTTTTGACGCAATATTGCAGCAGGATAAGCATTTTTAATAACCTCACACAATTGCAAAGTACTATCGATTGGACGAGATTTGCAAATGGCCTTCGCAACTTTTGAAAAAAGCTTAACATCAGCGTTTTTTTGCAAAATCTTTGCCAATTGTTCTTCACTAGTTTGGTTAACAATATCTCAAGCACTTATTTCTTGCTCTTGATTCATTCGCATATCCAATTTAGCATCTTTTGAATAGCTAAAGCCGCGACTAGCATCATCAATTTGCGGACTTGAAATTCCTAAGTCTGCAATCAATCCATCTATTTTTGTAACGCCATAAGTTCGCAATTGTTCTTTTAAAGAAGCAAAATCACTATGTATCAAGGTGAATTTATTTGATACTTTTTTCAAGCGCTCATTTGCTTCTAAAATTGCTTGTTTATCTTTATCGAAACAATATAAATGGCCAGTTGTTAATTTTTTTAAGATTTCTTCACTATGACCACCTCTTCCCAAAGTAACATCAACATAAATTCCATTTGGTTTTATGTCAAGTGCTTCAATACTTTCATAAAGAAGCACAGGAATGTGGGTTATAAGCTAACTCCACTTTCAAATAATGTTTGGGCTAGTTTGTCAAAGTTCTCATCATCATCCATTGAACCTTCGGTCGCTTCATAAACTTCCTTAGCGAAAATTTCTGAATATTGACCCATACCAATGAACACAACATCTTTTTTGATAGCGGCACGAGTAATGAAACGTAGGGGTAGACTTAAACGACCTGACTTGTCTAATGTTACTTCTTCGGTATTAGCGAATATGTAACGAGCAAAATTACGGGCATTTTTATCTAGCATATTGGTTTGATTCAATTTTTGTTGTAATAACTCAAATTGTTCTTGACTACGAACAGTGATTGAACTATCTAGTCCGTAAGTTATGAAAAAAGTGTTTCCTAACTCATTACGAAACTTAGAAGGTACAACTAAACGGTTTTTTTCGTCTAATGTTCGGTCATATTTACCATACATTCCCATTTCCTCCCACTATCACCCATATTATAATACATTTGTTTCCACCTATATCAAAAATATTTTGATTTTGGTTAAGAAAAGTAATAAAAAAAATACCTTAATAATAGGTATTTATGTAAAAATGGTTATTTTTGCTTCTTGGTAACATCTTCAAGCGTATAAGTGTGAAGATTATGCATTTCGTAATAGTGGTTTAAAAGTCCTGCTTTTTTGAATTCAAATTTTGTAATTTTACCACTATTGTTGTCTAAATCTAGACTTAGATATGTTTCGGCGCTACCAAAAAGTGGGTCAATAAATGCTCCAGGGCAGATTGTGGTAAATTTTTCATTTTGTACTAATAACGGGTATCTTCCAAAACCGTGAATAAAAATGTTGTTGTCAATTTCAAGATTTTTGCTGGCTAAATACTCTTCTACCTTAGTTGCAACTGAGAGCTCTGAGTTGTAATCAACTTCTTTTGCTCCTGATGGTTGGTAGGTTAGGTATACTCTTTTCTGAATATTGTTGGCAAAATTTAAAATAACAGTTAAAAAGTTATCCAACTTGCTATTAATATCTTTTGGACCACGTACTGCTCAGTCAAAATGATTTTTAATTCAACTATCGGGCATTTCGCTATTTCCACAACTGATAAATTTAACTACTTGATTATCTTTTTTGGCGAATGATTTTTCGAAATGAATAAAATCTTCAATACTGATGTTGTCCTGGTTGATATTGGCAAAAATTATTAAACGCATAATAAATCCTTTACTTTAATTGTAACCAAAAATAAAAAAACCTCTGCCGAAGCAAAGGTTTTAATTAAATTAATTATTTGTCAGCTTTAGCTTTGAAGTTTGCTACTTTAGCACCTTTGTAGAAACCACATTCATTACAGATTGTATGTGATAAAACTGGTGCTAAACAGTTTGAACAGCTTGATTGTGCTTTAACATCTAAAGCGTGGTGTGCACGACGTAGGTGTTTTCTTTGTTTTGAAGTTTTACGTTTTGGAACTATAGCCATATTCTAATCTCCTTTATTGCTTCTAATTTAATTTGCTAGTAATTAAACTAAAGAAATCATTGCCATTGGAGCACCGTCTCCACGACGAGGTCCAGTTTTGATAATACGAGTATATCCACCATTACGTTCTGCGTAACGAGGTCCTAAAACTTCAAATAAGTATTGCACAGCATCACGTCCATCTTTCATTTGAACATCTCTTAAGTAAGCTGCTGCTTGACGACGACTTGCTAAAGTATTTTTCTTAGCCAAGGTAATAACTTTTTCCACCTTACGACGTAATTGTTTTGCACGTGGTAAAGTTGTTTCAACTTTTCCGTTTACTAAAACATCTGTTACTAGTGAACGTTGTCAGTGACGTGTTCATTTTGAATTACGTCTAAAAACTTGAACAGGATTTGCCATTATTCATCTCCTTTATTGGTTGATTCTTTTCACATTTGAATTTTCTTAATAATATCGTCGACTGATTTTTTACCTAGATTTTTAATGTTACCTAATTCATCTTCACTTAATTTAACTAAATCATCGATGGTGTTGTATCCAGCACGGTGTAAAGCATTAACTGAACGAATAGTTAAGTCTAATTTTTCAATTGGAAGAATTAATTTATCGTCCACTGGTTTTTCGATTTTTTCATCTTCAAAAAGATCAATTTGTTCAATGTTTTGGACATTTCCAATTACTTGCAAGTGAGCAATTAAGATTTTAGATGCTTGACTTAATGCTTCACGAGCTTCAACTGTTCCGTCAGTTTCTACTCTCATTAGTAATTCTTCTTCCACTAAAGCACTTGAAGAGTTAAGTTCAATAGTTTGGAAGCTAATTTTTTTAACAGGACTGAAATCACTGTCAACTGCTAAATATTGTCCTGATTTGATTTTTGAATCTAGACGTTGTTCTAATGTTTGGATGTAAGCTTTGTTGTCTTCGAAATCAACAAATCCTCTTCCAGCACGTAAGAACATATCAAATTCTAGATCTCCATCTTTTTGGATGTCAGCAATGTAGCAATCTTTGTTAACGATTTCTAGACCGCTTGGAAACTCGATATCACGAGCATAAACTTCACCAATTTTGTTTGAACGGAAGCTTACTTTAACAATTTGATTTTTGTTAAATAGTTCTTCATTGTATGTGAAACGAATTTTAGTTAAATTTTGTAATAGTGTAACAACATCTTCTCTGATACCGTCGATTGTAGAAAATTCATGTTCGACTTTATTGATTTTGATTGCGAATGGAGCGCAAGAAGTAATTGATGATAGCAATGTGCGACGAAGCGCTGTACCCAGTGTATTAGCGAAACCTCTTGAAAGTGGTTTTAAGCTAAATGTTGAACTAAATTCATCAACTCTTTCACTGTTTAATTCTGAATAATTCATTTTTGCCATTTTTTCCATAATTACTTAAGCTCTACTTTCTTTTTAAAATTTTCTTAGGTGGACGGGTTCCGTTGTGTGGAACTGGTGTTACATCTTTAACTTCTTTAATGATTAAACCAGAAGTTTCGATTTGTTTACGAGCTGTTGATTTTCCAGCTCCTACCCCTTTAACTAAGATTTTTACTTCTTTAAGTCCAAATTCTTTAGCTTTTTCTAGGGCTGCAGCAGCTGCTAAACCAGCTGCATAAGGGGTTTTTTTCTTGGTTCCTTTGTAACCAATTGCTCCTGATGAAGATCACGCGAAAACATTACCTTTGTCATCACTAAATGAAACAATAGTGTTTTGGTAAGTTGAGTGAATGTGGGCAATACCGCTAGTAATAACTTTTTTTTGTTTTTTAGCCATTATTATTTACCTTTCTTACCTGCAACTGTTTTACGAGGTCCCTTTCTTGTACGAGCATTCTTTTGTGTACATTGTCCACGAACTGGTAATCCTTTACGGTGTCTGATTCCACGGTATGATTTAATTTCCATTAAACGTTTGATGTTTAAAGAAACTTCACGACGTAAATCACCTTCAGTTGTGTATTCTTTAGCAATGTCACGAATTTTTGTAAGTTGGTCTTCAGAAAGATCTTTTACCCGGATATTTTCATCGATATCAGCTTTTTGTAAAATTTCTTGTGCCAAACTTTTTCCTATTCCATAAATGTATGTTAAAGAAATAACTACACGTTTATTGTTAGGAATTTCAACGTTTAAAACTCTAGCCATAATTTACTATCCTTGTCTTTGTTTGTGTTTTGGAATAATACAAATAATACGGTTTGTACCATTTCTTTTAATAACTTTGCAATCTTTGCAAATACGTTTGATTGAAGCACGAACTTTCATCGTTTTTCCTTTCGCTATTTATGACGATAAACGATTCGTCCTTTAGTTAAATCATAAGGACTCATTTCCACGTCAACACCATCTCCTGGAATAATACGAATATTGTATAAAGCCATTTTTCCAGAAATTGTAGCTTGAATTTCTAGACCATTATCAAGCATTACAACATAGGCTTTTGATGAGTGGACTTTGGTTACTTTACCAGTCATTTTAATTGCATCTTTTGCCATTTAAATTTTGTCTCCTGTTAAAATGATTGCCTGATCATTTTCAATAAGAATTGTTTGTTCATAGTGACTTGTCTTTTTATTATTGCGACTCACTATGGTTCAATCATCTTTTAAGGTTTTAACATTTGCTGAACCTTGCAAAATCATGGGTTCAATACAAATTGCCATACCATTGCGAATTAGTGGTCCTGTTCCTTTTAGGCCGATGTTTGGCACAAAGGG
This sequence comes from Mycoplasma sp. 4044, assembly GCF_053851695.1. NCBI lineage: Bacteria > Bacillati > Mycoplasmatota > Mollicutes > Mycoplasmatales > Mycoplasmataceae > Mycoplasma > Mycoplasma sp. 4044. The sequence goes on from NZ_JBSQBD010000002.1 coordinate 128,562, forward strand.
ATCTTCGTGTAACTCAGTACCTATACCGTGACCGCTAAATTCTTCTGGAGTAAACATTCCATTTGCTTTGATAACTTTATAAATAGCAGCTGAAATGTCTCCAATTCGATTACCGACTTTGACTTCATTAAAACCGGCATAAAAAGCATCTTTGGCGACTTTAATTAGTTTTTTATCTTCTTCACCTGGGTTTGAACCCACATACTTAGTAAAAGCCGAATCACTGTACATGCCATTTCAAATAACACCCATATCAACTTTGACTAAGTCTCCCTCTTGTAAAACTCTGTCGCTTGGAATTCCATGAATTAATTCTTCGTTAACACTTATACAACAAGTATTAGGGAACCCATATTGGCCTAAAAAGGCAGGTTTTGCTTTACGAGCAATGATTTCTTTAAAAGCGATGCTATCAATTTCTTTTAAAGAAACACCTGGTCTTATAAAGTCATAAACTAAGTATTTAACTTCTGCCAGGATAGCACATGATTTTTTTAAATCATCAATTTGTTGCTTATTTTTAATTTTAATATTCATTTGCAGCCTTTTGTTTCAATGCATCAACCACGTCTTGATAAACTTTTTCAATTTCTTGGTCGGCATTGATACTAATTAAAATTCCTTTTGATGCGTAGAAATCAATTAGTGGTTTTGTTTGCTGTTCATAAACATTTAATCTTCTTAAAACAACATCGCTTTGGTCATCTTTTCTTTGAACTAATTTCTCACCATCATCGTCACAGTGAATGTTATCTTTTGAAGGATTGTAAGACAAGTGATAAGTACGCGAGCATTTTTGACATACTCTTCTTTCGCTTAGTCTCTTGATAACACTTTCTGAATCGATTTCTAACAAGATTGCTCAGTCAATTTTAGTAAAGTCTAAATTGTCAAGAAAATTGACCTGATCAACGGTTCGAGGGTAACCGTCTAAAATATAGTGGCGTTTTGCAAGTGTCAATTTTTCCAACTTGTTTTTAACTAATTGATTAGTAATTTCATCACTAACATATAGGCCATTGCTGGTCAATTCAACAACTTGTAAACCTAATGGCGTTTTGGCATTAATTTCTTCACGAAACATTGCACCGGTTGATAGGTGGGCAAAATTATCTTGAAGGGATAATTTTTCCGCAATGGTTCCCTTACCTGCTCCCGGAGCACCTAAGAATATTAGGTTAACATTGTTTCAGTCTTTTATCACAATAAATCACCTTCTTCACCATTTTGTTGTGAATATAATATTTTTTTACGTTTACGAGCAAGTTCTTGAGACTTGTAACGCGCTTGAATTTGTTGGATTGTTTCAATAGTTACTGAAACTAAAATCATTAATCCAGTTCCACCGAACGCTATTGATTGTGGCATTCCTAAAATTTCTTCGATGTAACGCATAGCCCCAATTAAGATTAAATAAATGCTTGAAAAATAACTTAAATTAAGAATTTTGGCAATTAAATAATCTTCGGTTTGTTCCCCTGGTCTAACACCAGGGATGAAGGTTGAATTTTTGGCAAAATCTTCACTAATTTTGTCAATTTTAGATTGTTGTAAACCAAATAGAAGTGTGAAAGCAAAGGTTATTACAACAAATAAGAAGAAACCGATTGGTTGGGTTAGTTGTAAATTAGTATAAACTCAGTGATAAAAAGCACTTGTTGCGGGATTGAATAATCCAGCAATCATAGTTGGTAAACTTAGAAACATTAAAGCAAAAATTACTGACATAATTCCAGCTGGATTGGCTTTTAAAGGTAAATATGAAAGTTCTTTTTCATTTCTTGAAAGCCCTGCTCCAACTTGTTGAATAGGAATGTGTCTTTCTGCTAGATAGAAGATACCGACTATCATTACAACTAATAAATAGCCAAGAACATAAACACCAAAGTTTAGTAATTCTTTTAGTGTAGCACTAGATTGTTTGAATGAAGGAACTAAAAACTCGAAAGCATTTCTGAATGTTGGAATCAAATTCGAAGCGATTCCAGCAAAAATGATTAAACTTGTTCCATTTCCTACACCCTTGTTAGTAATTTCTTCACCTAAAAATAAGGCAAAGAGACTACCAGCAATCAGAATTAAAGGTAGCAAGAAGAATGCATAAGCATTAGTATTCAAACTATCAACAATTCTGATTCCGAACCCACTTGTTGGGTTTTTTAAGGCTCTTGTTAAAACAATAGCCTGAATAATTGCAAAGCCAAGCGTTACAAAACGAGTAATAATATTAATTTTTATTCTCCCTTGTGGTCCTGCTTGACTTAGACGATAGATTGGTGGAAAGAGCTTAGTTTGTAAAATCATCATAATCAAACTAGCAGTAATGAAGGGGCTAATTCCTAAAGCCATAATGCTAAAGTTTCTTAGTCCTCCACCACCAACTAGATTCAAGATTCCTAAAAAGTCTCCACCATTTAATTGATCTCGGTTAACTAAATTAATTCCTGGAACAGTAATAGTTCCCGCTGCAACAAAGATTGTTAAAAGAAAAATAGTATACAAAATCTTTTTTACAAGATCATGGTTTTTTCAAAACTCGGTGTAACTATTTTTAAATTTCACTCACTTCGCATCGAAACGCACTTGGTTTTGTTTGCGATTGTTAGTGCTTGTTTTTTTCTTTGTTAAGGCCATTATTTAACCTCGATTTTTCCTCCAGCTGCAACAATTGCTTCGCTAGCTGATTGACTTAGAGCGTGAACATCTTCAACTACTAAAGCTTTTGATAGTTCTCCTCTTCCAAGAATTTTAACTGGCATATCGTATTTTTTGATTAGACCTTTATTGAATAAAGATTCAAAACTTACAACTTCATTTGCTTGGTAATATTCTTGTAATTGATCTAAGTTAACAACTTGGTATTCCACGTGGTTAACATTTTTGAATCCACGTTTTGGAATTCTTCTGAATAATGGGTTTTGTCCCCCTTCAAATCCTAGTCTTACTGTGTTACGTTTAGTTTGACCACTTTGTCCACGTCCTGCTTGTTTTCCTTTTCCAGCAGCGTGTCCACGTCCTACACGGTGTTTTTCTTTACGAGAACCAGGAGTGTATGATAAATTGCTTAATGTTTGTTTCATAAAATCTCCTTAATTATTGTAAATCTTCTACTTTAATGTCTCTAAGCTCAGCTACTTGTTGAGCGGTTCTTAGTTGTTTTAAAGCTTTAACTACAGCGTGAGCAACGTTTTGTTTGGTTCTTGATCCTAATGATTTTGTTGAAACATCAGTATATCCGGCTAATTCCATAACACTACGAACGGTATTTGAAGCTTTGAATCCTGTTCCTTTTGAGGCAGGACGTAGTTGTACTTTTGAAGCTAAGAATTTAGCTTGAATTTCATGTGGAACTGTTCCGTTTACAACGGGAACTTCAAAGATGTTTTTGTGTGCATCTTTAACAGCTTTTTTAATAGCGTCTTGAACTTCGTTTGCTTTACCGTGTCCAAATCCCACTTTTCCTTTTTTGTTTCCAACTACTACATAGGCTGAGAAGCTAAATCTTCTCCCCCCTTTAACAACGACAGTAACTCTGGCGATGTCAATAACTTTTTCTTCGAATTCTGAATTTAATTCACGATTAGAATTTTGACGATTTGGACGTCTTCTTTCTTCTTGATTATTTTCAGTATTTCTTGGTTTACGAACTGCTTTAGTTTCATCAGCGTTGTTTGGACGTGCTTTTTTAACTACTCTAGTTTTTCTTGCTTCTGCATTTGTTTCGGTGATTTCTTTTACGTTTTTATTTTCGTTTGCCATTAGAATTTAATCCCTTCTTCTCTTAGTGAATCAGCAAAAGCAGCAACTTTTCCGTGGTAGATGTATCCTGAACGGTCGTAAACAACTTGTTCAACTTTTAGTTCGTGTAATTTTTTAGCAAATAATTTTGCTACTTGTTTTACCGCATCAATATTATTAGCATGTTGTGGTAAATCTTTAGTTGAAGCAGCTGCTAGTGTGGTGTGGTTTTCGTCATTAATTAATTGTGCATAGAAATTATGTAAAGATTTGTAAACAGATACACGAGGAACTGAAGCTGTTCCACTTAAGTGTTGACGGATTTTTAAGTGTTTTACTTTACGTCTGTCATTTCTTGATTTTTGCATATTTGTCTAACCTTTCTAGCTTCGATTATTTAGAAGCTTTTTTTCCTTCTTTACGACGAATAACTTCGTCTTTGTACATAATTCCTTTTCCTGAGTAAACGCTTGGACGACGAATGTCACGTAGAACTGCTGCGAATTGACCAACAGCTTGTTTATCAATTCCTTCAATAACAATGTTTGTTGGTTTTGGTAGACTTACTTTTAAGTTAGCAGGAATGTCTACTAAAACTGGGTGTGAGTAACCGGCGATAACTTCAATTTGGTTACCTTTTTGAGTTGCTTTATATCCAACCCCTTTAATTTCGATTTCTTTTTTAAATCCTTCACTAACTCCTTTTAGCATTCCACTAATTAAAGAGTTGGTTGTTCCGTGTAATTGTTTGGTGTTTTTTTCTTCGTTTAGGCGGTGTGTAGTAATTTGGTTGTTTTCGTTTTTAATTTCAATTAAATCTGAGAATTGAAAGCTTAGTGTTCCTTTTGGCCCTTTAACTTCAACGAATGATTTTTCGATTTTAACTTCAACGTTTGCTGGGATATTTAAAACTCTTTTTCCGACACGAGACATTCTTAATTCCTATCAAATGTAGGCGATAACTTCACCACCAACATTTGCCTTTCTTGCTTCTTTATCGGTCATTAGTCCTTGTGATGTTGAAATAATTGCAGTTCCAAATCCTGAAAGAACTTTAGGTAAGTTTTTAGCTGATGCATAAACTTTTAGTCCTGGTTTTGAAACTTTTTTAAGTCCACTAATAACTGGTTGTGAACCGGTGTATCCCTTGTATTTTAGTGAAATTGAAATTGCTTTATGGTTATCTTTTTCAACTTCTTTAAAATCAGCAATGTATCCTTCGTTTTTAAAGATTTCAAGGATTTTTACTTTTTTGTTTGAGTGAGGAACAACTACTTCACGGTGTTTACGAGCATTAGCGTTTTTGATACGAACAAACATGTCCGCAATTGGATCAATAATAATAGCCATATATTATCAACTCGCTTTCTTAATTCCTGGTAATTTACCTTCGTGAGCTAATGTACGGAAGCAAATTCTACAGATTTTGTATTTTCTTAAAACTGCATGTGGACGTCCACATAATTCACAACGTGTATAGAAACGGGTTGAGAATTTTGGAGTCTTTTTAGCTTTAACTTTTAATGATTTTTTTGCCATTAATTACTCCTTATTCAGCCTTCGCAAAAGGCATTCCTAAACTTTTTAGTAAAGCGTAAGCTTCTTTGTCATTTTTAGCACTTGTAACGATTAGAACATCTAGTCCTTTTAGTTTACGGATTTTATCGAAACTAATTTCTGGGAAGATAATTTCTTCTTTAACTCCGATTGCATAGTTTCCATTACCATCGAAGCTTTTTGGATTTGTACCGTGGAAATCACGTACCCGAGGTAGTGCTACTTCAATTAGTTTTGCTAAGAATGATCACATTCTTTCTCTTCTTAAAGTAACTTTTCCTCCCATTGGCATACCAGCACGTAATTTTCAAGAAGCTAGTGATTTTTTAGCTGTGGTTTGGTATGGTTTTTGTCCTGCGATTAAAGCAAGTTCATTCATAACTTCTTCAATTGCTTTTGAGTTTGAAACTTCATTTCCAGCAGTCATGTTTAAAACGATTTTTTCAATACGTGGGATTTGCATATCTGATTTGTAGTTGAATTGTTGTTTAAGTTCAGCTTTGGTTACATCATTATAGTGTTTTTGTAATTTATTCATAATGTCTCCTTAATTAGATAGCTTTTTGAGTTTTCACAACAATTCTTTCTTTTTTACCGTTTTTATCAACTTTAAATCCTACTCTTGAATATGTTGCTGGGGTTGTTGCTGTTCCTTTTTTAACTAGAATAGCAACATTTGAAATGTGGATAGGGAATTCTTTAATTTCAATTCCACCTTCATTTTTTTGTTGGCTTGGTTTGTGGTGTTTAGTTTTCTTGTTAACGTCTTTTAAAGTAACTAATTGTTTAACTGGATCGATTGCTAGAACGGTTGATACTTTACCTTTTTGAGCTCCACTGATAACTACAACTGTGTCATTTTTACGAATTTTTTGACTAGCCATTATAGTACCTCCGGTGCTAATGAAACGATTTTTAAGTATCCTTTATCACGAAGTTCACGCGCTACCGGTCCGAAAACACGAGTTCCACGTGGGTTTTTATCTTCTTTAATGATTACTACAGCATTATCATCAAAACGAATGTTTGAACCGTTTTTACGTTGAATTCCGTATTTAGTTCTTACAACAACAGCTTTAACAATTTGTCCTTCTTTAACTATTCCGTTTGGAAGAGCTTTTTTAACAGAACAGATAACAACATCACCAATGTTTGCAAATTTCTTAACACTTCCTCCTAAGTTACAAATAATTCCGACTTCTTTAGCACCTGAGTTATCAGCTACTACAACTCTTGATAATTCTTGTAACATTAGTTTTCTCCTACTAGAGCTTTTTCTTTAATTGCAACTAGACGGAAATGTTTGGTTTTTGAAAGTGGACGAGTTTCTTGAATTCTAACTACATCATTTAAATTTGCTTGGTTGTTTTCATCATGTACTGCAAAACGTTTTGATTTTTTGAAACGTTTTTGGTAAATTGGGTGTTTTACATATGTTTCTACTAAAACGATAATGGTTTTATCATTTTTGGTTGAAACAACTTTTCCAGTTAAAACTTTACGGTTGTTTGATCTTTCCATTATTTAACTTCCTTTGATTTTTTTTCATTTAATGCTGTTAGTGCTCTTGCGATATCTTTTTTAACTTCTCTGATTTTGTGGTTTTGTTCTAATTGTCCAGTTTTTGATTTGAAACGAAGAGTGAATAAGTTAGCTTTGTAGTCAGCTACTAATTTTTCTAGTTCTTCAACACTTTTAGCTTGAAAATCTTTGAATTCCATTAGTTTTCTCCTTCTGTTTCTTCACGTTTAACAATTTTTACTTTAACTGGTAGTTTGTGTCCACCTAGACGTAGTGCTTCTAGAGCAATTTCTTCTTTAACACCTTTAACTTCAAACATCATTGTGTCTTCTTTAACAACTGCTAGTCATTGATCTGGAGATCCTTTTCCTGATCCCATACGAACTCCAATAGGTTTAGAAGTTTTTGACATATGTGGGAAAATTCTAATTCAAACTTGTCCTTCACGTCCCATTTTACGGGTAATAGCGATACGGGCTGCTTCAATTTGACGAGCTGAAACTCAAGCAGAAGTTTTAGCTTGCAATCCGTATTCTCCAAAACTTACTTTGTTTCCACGAAATGCTTTGGTTTTGTCGTGACGGATACGGAACATTTTACGGTGTTTAGTTCTTTTTGGTTGTAACATCGTTAGCTCCTTTTTCTAATTTTTCTCCCAATGATACTCAAACTTTAATTCCTAGTGCTCCATATGTTGTACGAGCTGTTGCTGTTGCATAGTCAACATCTTGACGAAGGGTGTGAAGTTTCATTTCACCTTCGTTGTATCCCTCTTTACGAGCCATGTCAACTCCATTTAGACGTCCTGAAACTGCAGTTTTAACACCTTTAGCTCCAGCTTTCATAGCAGCCTTGATAGCTTGTTTTTGAGCTAGTCTAAAGCTTCCACGGTTTTCTAATTTAACAGCGATTTGTTCTGCTAGTAATTTAGCATTTAAATCTGGTTTTTTAAGTTCAACAACTTCAATGTTGACATTTAAATTTTTATTTCTTAACGCTTTTTTCAAATCAGCAGTAAGTTGTTTAATGTTGTCTCCGTTTGTCCCTAAAACAACACCTGGTTTTGCTGTGTGCAATAATACTGAAATGTGTTCTTTGTTGTCTCTTTTAATTTGTACATTTCCAATTTGGTAGTTACGAACTAATTTATTGAAGAAACGGTAAATTGCTTGGTCTTGTAATAAGTTAGCAGCATATTGTGCTTTGTCAGCATATCAAGTTGAGTTGTGGTCTTTAGTAATTCCGTATCTAAAACCATTTGGATTAACTTTTTGTCCCATAGTAAACTCTCCTTAATTAATATTCACTTACTTCAATGAAGAAGTGGCTTGTTCTCTTTAAGATTGGATATGCTCTACCTTGTGAGTGAGGTTGGTAACGTTTTAAAGTTGGACCTTCATTTACAAGTAGTTTTGAAATGTATAACTTATCAGCGTTTAGACCGTGGTTGTTGGTTGCATTAGCGATAGCACTTTTTAGAAGTTTTAAAAGAATGTAAGTAGCTTTTTTATTAGTAGTTTTTAGAATAGCGATAGCTTCTTGAGTTGATTTGTTACGAATTAAGTCAGCAACTAGACGGGCTTTACGAGCAGAAATTCTTTGTGTTTTAACACTTGCGTTTGCTGATTTCATTATTTCTTCTTCCCTTTATCTGCACCATGTCCTGTGTATGTACGGGTTGGTGAGAATTCTCCTAATTTATGTCCGACCATGTCAGCTGTTACGAAAACATCGTTGAAAACTTTTCCATTGTGAACTTGGAATGTTAATCCAACAAATTCTGGGAAGATTGTTGAACGACGACTTCAAGTTTTAATTGGACGTTTTGGTGCTTTGTTTTCTAGAATAGCAACAACTTTTTTCATTAAATGGTCATCAACAAATGGACCTTTTTTTAGTGATCTAGCCATTATTTACTTGCCTTTCTTCTTCTTATAATCAACTTGTTTGAAGCTTTCTTAGTTGAACGAGTTTTAACTCCAAGAGCTTTTTTACCTCATGGTGTAAGTGGAGCTTTACGTCCGATTGGTTGACGCCCTTCTCCCCCTCCATGTGGGTGATCGTTAGGGTTCATTGCTGACCCACGTACTGTTGGACGAATTCCAAGGTGACGGTTACGTCCTGCTTTTCCGATATTTACTAATAAGTGTTCTTCATTTCCAACAACTCCAATAGTTGCACGACATTCTCCAAGGACTTTACGTACTTCACCACTTTTTAGTCTTAGAATAATATATTTACCTTCTTCATCTTTACCTAAAATTTGGGCGCTTGTTCCAGCACTACGGGCAATAATTCCCCCTTGTTTAGGCTGTAATTCGATGTTGTGAACGAATGTACCTTCAGGAATGTTTTTTAGTGCCAAGCTGTTTCCAACTTTAATGTCAGCACTGTCTCCTGAAACAACAACACTTCCAACACTTAGTCCTTTAGGGTGAAGGATGTAACGTTTTTCTCCATCACGATAAACAACTAATGAAATGTTTGCACTACGGTTTGGATCGTATTCGATTGTTTTAACAATTCCTTCGATTCCATCTTTGTTACGTTTGAAATCGATAATACGATATTTACGTTTAGTTCCACCTCCGTGGTGACGAGTTGTTATAACTCCCCGATTATTTCTACCAGCGTGTTTTTTTAAAGTAACTAGTAGAGATTTTTCAGGAGCATGACCAGTTAGATTTTTCTTGTAATCTAACGATGTCATGTGTCTACGACCATTAGAGGTTGGCTTGTAATGTTTAATAGCCATCGTATTCTCCTTTAATGATTGACCTAAAAATAATGAGATTTTGTCTTTTAGGTGATTAATTCTGTTTCAAAACTTATCTTATGGTTAGCAAGATAAATTATTTAGCAGCTTTTTTAGCTAATTTTTCAGCAACTTTTGCTTCTACTGCTTTAGCGTCTTTTTTGTTTTCTGCAACTTCTGTTTGTACTGCAGTTTCTTCTTTTTCTTCAGCTTTAGATTCTTCTGGGAAGAAATTGATGCTGTATCCATCTTGTAGATATACTAAAGCTTTTTTGTATTTGTTTGTGTATCCTGCAAAACGTCCTAGTCTTTTTGGTTTGGCAGCAACTGTTAGAATGTTAACACTCGCTACTTTAACGTCAAAAATGAATTCAACAGCTTTTCTTACTTCAACTTTGTTTGTACGACGATCTACTGCAAATGTGTAAATATTGTCTGACATTTGGTTGTAGCTTTTTTCAGTTAAAATTGGATATTTAATTACATCATTAACGTTCATTATTTAACCAACCCTTCTAATACTTTTACATCGTTTTCACTAATTACCATCACATCAGCTGCTAATAGTCTTTCAACGCTTAGTGAGCTTACTTTAACAGTAACTACGTTTTGTAAGTTTCTTGCTGATAGGAAAACATTTTCATCATTAGTCACTAATAAAACGTTTTTAACATCAGCTAGACCTGTTGCCTTTAATTGACTAACTAGTTCTTTAGTTGAAGGTTTTGCAAGTTTGTATTCGTGAACAAAAACTTGTTGTGCTTGAGCTAATTGGCTTAAAGCACTTTTAACTGCTAGAGCACGAACTTTTTTGTTTACTTTTAATGAGTAGTTTTTAGCTGTGGTAGGTCCAAATGCTCTTCCCCCACCTACTCAAATTGGTGAACGCATTGATCCTGCACGTGCACGACCAGTTCCTTTTTGTCTTCAAGGTTTTTTACCTGTCCCTGAAACTTCTCCACGATTTTTAACTTTGTGAGTTGAAAATCTTCTTGAAGCACGATCACTTAAAATAGTGTCGAAAATTGCTTGTGCGTGAACTTCTTCTAATCCGAATAATCTTTGTGGTAATTTATCTGAAGCAAATTTTAGACTTTGAGATTGTGTTTTAACAACATCAACAGCTGGTTTAGCTTCTTTTTTAGTTGTAGCTTTTTTGTTTTCTGCCATTATTAAACCTCTTGTTCTTGTTCTTTAGCTTCTTCAGCTTTTTGTTTTGCTTCTTCTAATAGTTGTTTCATTTCATCTAGTGACATTGATGATTCTAATACCACACCATATTTTTTAGCTTCTTCGAATAGTTCATTTTTAGCAATTGCAACTTTTAGATCAACTAATTCAATAGCTGGTCTTTTAGCAATATGTTTTGCATTTTGTTTAACTGTTACAAATCCTTTGTTTGGTCCTGGTACTGAACCTTTAATAATGATTAAGTTGTTTTCTTTATCAGTAGCAACAACTTCTAAGTTTTGTACAGTAGTTTTAACGTTTCCTAAGTGACCTGGCATGGTCATTCCTTTAACAACACGGTTTCCAGAAATGTCCCCGATTGATCCAGTTTGACGGATAGGTTTGCTTCCTCCCCCTCCCCCGTGAGACTTAGGTCCGATTTTTTGATTGTGACGTTTAATGGTTCCTGCAAACCCTTTTCCTTTAGAAGTTGCTTGTACGTCAACGACTTCTCCTGCTTCGAAAATAATTACATCAACCATTTGCCCTAATTCGTAACCTGACATGTTACGAATTTCTTTTACGAAGCGCTTAGGTGTTGTGTTGGCTGCAGCGAATCTATTAACTTCAGGTTTTTTGATTCTTGATTGTTTTTTGTCTTCAACAGCTAATTGCACAGCAACATAACCGTCTTTATCAGCTGTTAGAACTTTAGTAACAACATTTGGTTTAACTTCAATCACAGTAACAGGAATTGCATTACCTTCAGCTGTGAATAATTGAGTCATCCCAACTTTTCTTCCTAAGATTCCTTTCATCTTGATCCTTTCATTTTGTTATTGAAATTGATATTTATATGTACGCACGGGCGCATATATAAAATAAAAACAAACTGTTAATTACTTAACAGATTTGATACTTAATTCAACTCCAGCTGGTAATTCTAAAGATTTGAATCTATCAGCTAGTTTTTCACTTACGTTATCAATAATGATTAAACGTTTGTCAGTTCTTGATTCGAACTGTTCACGTGATTTTTTGTTAACGTGAACTGAACGTAAGATAGTGATGATTTCTTTTCTTGTTGGCAATGGAATTGGTCCACTTACATTAGCTTTCTCGCTTTTAGCTAATTCAACAATTTTCACACTAGCTTGGTCAACTAAAGCATGTTCGAATGATTTAACTTTGATTTGTAATTTCATTTGTTCTCCTTGTTCATTAATTTTGAACTGACTCCACATAAAAACTAATCTCCGAGAAGAACAACTAAGCTCGGAGTATTACAACCTTATGTATCACAGTCGTAGTTGCTTATTAATTATAACAAAAAACGATTTTTTTACAAAACGATTTTTTAGCCTTTTCTTAAACAATAATGACAAATATTACCGAGGCTAAAATATACAAAACAAGACTAAACCAAGCAAATATTTTAATTGCTACTCAACCTTTTTTATAATTTATAAAATCATAAGTTGCACAACAAAGACTAACTAATATTACAGCAATTAATCAATACGAAACAACTAACTTATTCTTGAAGTATTGATCGTTGTTTATATATTTTCCCATCATCATAAATAAAGCAAAGATAGCTACAATCAAAAAATAAAAAAGTAGCAATTGCAAAGCCTTAGTGATGTCTTTAATATGATAGTTTTTGCTTTGTTTAGTGATTTGTTTCATATTCATATATTGTACTAAAAAGATAAATAAAAAAGCCCAAAAAGGGCTTTCCTAGATCTCTGAAAACTGAATAGAAAGACTAATCAACATATA
>NZ_JBSQBD010000003.1:0-48236 GCF_053851695.1 Mycoplasma sp. 4044
GCTACTTCGTTCGACATGCATGTATTAGGCACACAGCCAGCGTTCATCCTGAGCCAGGATCAAACTCTTATAAAAAAAATTGACGATTATGGTATTTATATCCAGTTTTCAAAGAACTATTTTCTTGTAGAACTCTCAAGGTCTACAAAGACAATTATAGCATAATTTGTTGTTTGTTTTAAAAAAATATAAATTATTTTTTAATTGTTTATCAACTTGTTTGAACTTGCTAAAATTGCTTTCTAATTATACATTAAAAAAATAAAAAAAATAAAATCTCAGCGAGATTTTATTTACGAATGTTTAGTTCTTGAATTAAGTTTAGGTATTCGTTATAGTTAGTTCTTTTTAAATAAGCTAATAATGATTTACGTTGGTTAACTTTTGCCATAAATCCACGCATTGAGTGTAAATCTTTTTTGTTGTTTTGGAAATGAACTTTTAAACTTTCAATGTCAGCTGTTAATAAAGCAATTTGAACTGCTGCTGAACCTGTGTCTTTATCGTTTTTTCCGAATTTTTTAATTAATTCAAGTCTGGTGTTTTTGTCTACCATATTTTCTCCTTTACAACCCAGCAATAAATTTACTTTACAACCGAGCAATAAATTAATGTATTATTGATGCACTACATTATACTAAAAAATTTAAAGGCTTGTTTTATTTCGTCTTTGAAAACTTTGTCATCCGCCATGTGATTAATAAATCTTAATTGTTTAAGAATTTCAACAAAAGTTTCGACTTTGGGTAAATATTGTTTTTTAAGGTCTAGAAAAACGATTTCATTTTTTTCTAAACCAATTTTGACAATTGCATGATATTCAACATTTTCAATTACTACATTGGCCAAATAAGTTCCGGCATGCATTTTTTCTAAATTGTTAGGTCATTCAAAAGAATAATCATCAGTATTTAATTCAATAATAAAAGCATACTTTTCAATTAGCAAAGTATTTAGTAACTCGATTGAACCATCCTCAATGATTTGTCTAATTGTTGAAGAAGCTATTTTCATGCCATTAATTTTTTTAAGACTAGCAATCTGGCAATTAAAGTTAGCTTTTAAAGCATCAACATTACCTAAGCGATTGAAACCAAAACGAAAATCTTGGCCACAAACTATATCACTGACATTCATTGCTTTCAATTTATCAATAAATGTTTGGGCAGAAAGATTACGAAAATCTTGGTCAAAGTGAATAATAACAGCTTCGTCTATACCTATATTATATAAAGTATATAAACGCGTCTTGATTTGGAACATTTTCGCTTTTTGCTGATGTTTGTTATCAAACAAAAAGCAAACAATTTCTTTTTCAGGATTTTGAGCTTTTAAATTTTTAGCAATTTTGAATAGTTCATAATGACCTAGGTGCAAAGTTTCAAAACTTCCTAAAATAGCAATTTTTTGATTTTCAAAAGTTTTGTCAACTGGCCAATTATAAACTTTCATAATTATTTAATAAATCCTTTTTCTAGTAAGTAATTGTATGCTCCGTGGTCACTTACATCACCACAAACATCATCAGCTACTTCTTTAAGTTCCTCTTCGGCATTACCCATTGCAACACCTAGTCCAACTTCGCTTAACATTTCAACATCATTTGAAGAATCACCAAAAGCTATAACTTCATCTAGTTTAATATTTAGTTTTTCACAAAGAATTTCTAGTCCTCTAGCCTTGTTAACATCTCTTGCTGAAATGAAAACCCCATTAGTTCATTCTGCTAAAACTCACATGTCTAAATTATTTTTAGCAAAAAGATCATCATAAAATTCTTTAAGTTCACGGCTAGCATCTGAATTTACAGTAATTAAATAGTTTGTATCAGTAGAATTTTCATTATATTCGCTAATGTCATAGAAATCTTTTTTGAAAGGTTCATAGAATCAGTGGTTAATGTCAAAAAGATTGTTGTAGTATCCTTTTTGTTTACCAACAAAAGTAAAAGGTAAATTACGAGCTTGAGTTGCTTCTAAAAATACTTTGTAATCTTGATAAGAAATTGATTTTTCAAATAAGTATTCGTTAGTTTTTAAGTCAATAATAAATGAACCATTAGCTCCAATGAAATAATCAACATTAGGAGTCTCAATTCTGTTACCAACAGTAAAAATGTCTCTTCCGGTACATAGAACTGTAATGTATCCAGCATCTTTTAATTTTTTAAACATTTGCACAATAACTTGACTTAAGTCATTGTTTTTTTTACCATCTTCAAATGGTAGAATAGTACCATCAATATCAAAGGCTACTAATTTGAATTTTTTCATTATTCCTCCCTAATAATAGCTTCTAGTAGGGGTCAAAAAATTTTGATGACTTTTAATTGATCATCAAATATTTGCACTATTCCTAAAAAATTATTATTATGTTTTAATAAGTAATTAGCGTTTGGTAGATTGTATTTTTTTCTTACCACGCGCTCTTTGAAAAGTGTTTTTAATTCATCCTTGTTTAGGGTAACTATATTTATACCAAATAATTGCTCAATATTGTCAATTTCGCTAACTTTTCTTTGCTCGTCTAAAAGTACATTTCCGACCTGAGTACGTTTTAAATCAACCATAATTGCATCAGTATTTAAAAGCAAAGCAACATCATGCACAATCGAGCGAATATAAGTACCTTTCGAAACAAAAGCTTCGAATGTAACTTCATCATTTTCTAAGTCATAGTTAAGAATTTTTAGTTCATGAATTTTAATCTTGTTTGGTTTTAGACTAACATCTATATTTTTACGTGCTAGTTCATAAGCTCGTACACCATTAATTTTTTTGGCACTGAAAACTGGAGGTATTTGTTCTTCTGAGTTTTTAATTTGCTCGAAAGCTCGTTCTAATTGATTATGAGAAATTTCTTTTCATTCTAAAATGCTGACAATGGAGTCACTATCCCAAGATGCACTGTGGCGAAAAAGTCGCATTGTACAAATATAGCGTTTGTCTTGACTTAGGATGTAATTTAAGAGTTTTGTATCTTGATCAGTTGCAACAATCAATAGACCAGTTGCTAAAGGGTCTAAGGTTCCACAGTGACCAATTTTTTGAATGTTGTTTTGTTTAGCAAAATCTCTAATTGCTTTAAAACTTGACACACCTTTTGCTTTATTTATTTTGAAAAACATGTTAGTAAGTTTTTTTGATTGGAAATTGGCTTGAAAGTTTTAAAACTTCTTTTTTAATGATTTGATGCAAAGCAACATTATCAGGCTCACTTAGTGCTTTGTGAATTAAATTGGCAATAGTAACGAATTCATTTTCTTCAAATCCGCGTGATGTCATAGCTGCAACACCCAGTCTTATACCACTAGTAACTGTTGGTTTTTCACTATCGAAAGGAATAGCGTTTTTATTAACAGTAATTGAAATTGAAGAAAGGATGTCAGCTGCTTGTTTTCCAGTTAAATTGTAAGAAGTTTTTGTATCAATAATAAATAGGTGGTTTTGGGTAAGACCAGAAACAACTTTGACACCTTTTGACATAAAAGCACGACAAAAAACATTGGCATTAAGAATGATTTGGTTAGCATAACTACTGAAAGCGGGACTTAGTGCTTCTCTAAAAGCAACTGCTTTGGCTGCGATTTGATGCAATAAAGGTCCACCTTGATATCCTGGGAAAACTGAGCGATTAATTTTTTTAGCCAATTCTTCGTCATTAGTTAAAATCATTGCTCCCCGTGTTCCCCGTAATGTTTTGTGAGTGGTGGTCATTACAACATCAGCATAAGGAAAAGGAGAAGGGTGAACTCCGGCAACAATTAATCCGGCAATGTGACTTACGTCGGCAAGTAAATAAGCACCAACTTTTTTAGCAATTTCACCAAAACGCTTAAAGTCAATAATTTGTGAATAAGCACTATATCCTGTAATAATCATTTTTGGTTTTACTTCTAAAGCTATTCTTTCAATTTCATCATAGTCCAGAATTCCATCTTCATTAACTGTGTAAAAGTGTGGTTCATAAAATTTACCACTAAAAGAAATTTTGAATCCGTGAGTTAAATGTCCTCCCGATGAAAGTTGCAAACCTAAAACACGATCATTTGGTTCCAATAAGGCCATGTAAATTGCGGCATTAGCAACAGAACCTGAATATGGCTGTACATTTGCATATGCACAATTAAATAATTGACAAGCACGATCAATAGCAAGCTGTTCAATTTGATCAACGTATTCGCAACCATCATAATATCTTGCACCTGGATAACCTTCGGCATATTTATTAGTCAAGCAAGATCCTGCTGCTTTCATAACATCATCAGACACATAATTTTCAGAAGCAATAAGCTCAATATTAGTTTCTTGACGTTGCAATTCCTTATTAATTAATTCAGCAATTTCGTTATCTTTTAAATCAATTTTGCGATACATAGTTTCTCCTTTAGGGATTATGAATATAGTTTCATAATAGCTTTAAAAATTATATAATATGTAACCAAAAAAATGCTAGGCGACAAAAAGTCAAAAACTCAAAATGAAAGAAATTAGGTTTTTTGTTATATAATGAATTGTGTTTTCAGACTAGCTGTTGCTTTAAAAAATAAAATTATTTGCAAAAGAAAAAATTTTATGTATAATATTAAAGCAACAAGCAAATGCGAGTGTAGTTTAATGGTAGAACTTCAGCCTTCCAAGCTGACTGTGAGGGTTCGATTCCCTTCGCTTGCACCATATGTTAAATCACCAAAAAGTGGCAAAAGGCCACTTTTTTAATTCCTTTTTGGCATTTTTGGTTTTTATGCCATACAATTCTAATAAAGAGAAAGGATGAAAATGAATAAAGTATTAGTTATTTTATCTTCAGTAAACGGACAAAAATCAATTACTAACCAAATGGCTAAGGTTTTTGTAAACAAATATCAGCAACTAAATCCTCAAGATGAAGTGCAATATTTAGATTTAAATGAATTAGAAGCTGCTAAACAAAGTTTAAACGAGCAAAATTTTGTTCAATTCTTTGGTTCAGAAAGTGATGAACTAATTAATCAATTAAAAAGTGTTAATAAAGTGGTTATAACAGCTCCAATGTATAATTTCAACATTCCTGCAACATTAAAAAATTATTTAGATAGAGTTTTAGTAGCGAATAAAACATTTAGTTACAAATATTCAAAAAAAGGAGACGCTGTCGGGCTGTTAGATCATCTAAAAGTTCAAATCTTAGCAACTCAAGGTGCTCCATTGGGATGATATGAATGAGGAAACCATGTTAAATATCTTGAAGGAACGTTTAAGTTTGTTTATGCAAAACTGAATGAAAGTTTTTTAATTGACGGAACAAAAGTTGGTGAACTAGCAACCAAATCAGCGCAAGAAGTTGTTGCCATGCACCGAAACGAAATTGAAAAACTTGCTTCACAATTCTAAGACTGGGAAATTTTATTTTCTCAGTTTTTTTTTTTTTTTTTGCTGTTTTTTTTACTTTAATGAGTAGATGGAACAATTACAACAAAAAACAAGAGATTGTGGTTTATTGTGTTTAAGTAAACTGTATAAATACTGGTATAAAAAGAGTTTGAATATTGAAAGCTTGCAACAAGCCACAAATTATGAAGAAAAAGGAATAAATCTTTTGGAACTCAAACATAAAGCTAAGCAGTTTGGCTTAGATTTTAAGATTATGCAAGGTGAGTGAAATAGTTTTGTTAATCTAAAATTAGAGCATCCAATAATTATTGTCCTTGCAAAGCAAAATTTATTGCACACTGTTGTAGTTACAAAAAAGACTGAAGATTATGTTGTTATTTTCGATCCTGCTATTGGTAAGTTAAAAATGAAGTTAGAAACATTGCAACAACAATATGCTTCAATAATCATTGATGTCACCAAAACTAGTTGTGAACAAAACTCATATCAAGAAAACAGTGTAACTTATTTCCAAACTACTTATAAATACACATTTCTAAATTCAATTATGAGTTTATTGGTATTTGGGTTGTCAATTCTTGCTTCACAAATAAGTAAATATCTTTTAAATAGTGCTCTTAAAGAAACAAGAGATTCCTACTTTTTGCATTTTTTAATCATTTTGGGTTTTTGCAGCCTACTGAAAATATCGTTTTCAACTATTAATGAATTTTGCACAAGAAAAATAGTGAATTTTTATCTTTTCCAGTATCAAAAAATATTCAATCATAAATTGCTGTATGGAAGGGTACATCAAATACAAAAATATAGCCAGCAAGATTTCATCAAAATTTATAGTTCTTTTGAGTTTTTAGCTTCGTATCGAGCATCTCTTAGCCTTCAAACTTTTGCTAATTTTGCTTTCATTGTACTATCAGGATTCTTTTTAGTCACAATCAATTTCAAAATCACACTTCTCATTGTTTGTGCAATAAGTTTTTTGTTTTTAGTTAACATTTTGGCTAATTACATGCGAAAAAAACCATGGCAAGAGCTTTTGATAAAGAACAGTGAAGTTGTTTCTGATACTCTGTTTGTTATTAATAATTTTCAACAAACTAGAATGCAAAATGTGCCTAATTTCATCTTCCAAACTAATACAAAAAATACTGAGAATCAAATAAAAGCAACAAATAAGTTTTTTTATTTAAATTCACTTTTTGCTACATTATCAGACGTTATTCTTGCTATTTGTCCTGTTTTAATAATTTATTTGTTTTGATATTCTCAAAATGACAATAAAAATGTTGGTGATTTCTTAATTTTTGTCAGTTATTACAACTTTTTAATTAATCCTGCTAAGCTGCTAGCAAACAATATTGCTCAATATTCAAACTTTATGCAAGCTAATAAATTGTGAAATAGCTTTAACCATATAAATTTGGAAATTGATAATAAATACTTTAGTCAGAAAGTTGAAATCAAAAATATTGCTATTAAAAATTTAGCTTTTGGATATAGTGAATATAATCATCTATTCAAAATAGATAACTTAGAATTAAAAGCTCAAAATCACTTAATAGGTAAAAATGGGTGTGGAAAAAGTACCTTTCTTAAGCTTTTGTTAAATTTCTTTGACTATCATGGCTCCATTTTGTTTGATGGCGTTGATATTCAGAATTTAGATACATCATTTCTTAGAACAAAAATAAGTTATATCAATTCATCACAATCACTTTTCAATAATACAATTGCTAACAATATTCATCAAAATAACCCTGTTCTTAAATCTAGATTCGAACAAAGTTTTATTGAATACAATCTTCAAGAATTTTTTGACTACTTTAAGTTATCTCTTGCGGACCAAATAGTTTTGAATGGTGAAAATTTTTCAGCAGGACAAAAACAATTCATCCAGCTTTTGAAGTTATTTGCTAATGAGAATGAAGTTGTGCTCTTAGACGAATGCTTTGAGAATATTGACTTAAACATTTTTGAAAAATTAAAACCTTTCCTACAAAAACTTTTGAGTAAAAAAATAGTCATTGAAGTTTCGCACTCGCAAAAATATATTTTTGAGAAAGCAAAGGTGGTGAATTTTGATGAATTTAAAGCTTAAAAAATGAGAATTATTAATCTTGATAATAAGCCTTATTGTAATTTTTGCCATTATGTTTGTTTTAACAACTTGAAAAATGAAAGTAAAACAAGAACTCAAAATCATTAATTTCGATGAAAGACAAAATATTATTCAGTTCCAAAATTTGACAAATCATGAATTTGATTTTAATCAAACTATTAACTTGAAAATAAACAATAAGCTTTGAAAAGCAAAGATTTTGTGAATAAAACCAGTCGATTTAAATCTTTTTGAAGCAAAAATATCTTTCACTGAAGATGTTAACTTTACAAAAATCGTTAAGGCTTGCATTGAAATAACGAAAGAAACAAAAAAATATTGAGAGGTTATTTTCAGCAAATAAAAAAACTGGCATTGCCAGTTTCTATGATTTTGTGATCTTAAAGTATTGTAAGCTTATTGCTGTTCGCAATTTTCGATTGATGATTTGATATAGAAACACTTTGTAATCATCACTTTGCTCTGGTTGAATGTACATTGACTTAGCAACTTCGTCACTACCGAAATATCATTTTTCAATGAAGGCAAAAATTCCTTGATTAGCTGGAGTGTAGTTGATGTAGTCAAAGTTTTCTACTTCAACCGCAATGTTATCATCTGTAAATGCTTCAGCAAAATAATCAGATAAAGCATCTTCATTTTCCATGTGCAATCCAAAAATTTTGTCAATGTCTTGCTGTGAAAATTGCTCTTTATCTTCTTTTAAAATATTTAAAATTTGCATACTGGTTTCATACAATGAGCTGTCTTCGTCCTTTATTTTTTCTAATTCTTCTTTAATCTCTTCATTTATTTCAGAATTAGAAATAAGAAGATTTTTCAAAGTGTTAATGTAACTTTGTTCAAGGTCTAAAACTCTAGACTGAGATGATTGTTGGGCATCAATGTTGCCAAAAACATATTCACCAATAGTTTTTTCTAATTTGATAGATTCATCATCAGTCATCACATTTGCTTGAATTCAGCCATCCATTAGTAAGAAATTATCCTTAGGTCTTACGTATCTTACCAATCCTTCTTCTTTTAAAGAACTAAAATTGTCAGCCGAATAGTAGGCATCAATTGCATCACCGTTATACATAACAGCAACATCAGCACGTCCTTCTTTTGGCTCAATAAGATTATTTGCTAGTTCTAATCCATCACCAATTAAAAAGTTGTGTTTTGTATCTCTAAGCGAGTATCCTGATGCTGCTTTTACATATTCTTCAAAACCTTTTATCGCTTCTAGATAGTTATCCTCATTAAAAGGTTTTAGTTTGTTATTAACTACTCACTGTTTTTCGCCTTTATCATTTTCATAAAAAGCACCGATCATCATATTGTCGTAGTAAGCATTATTTCATGCAAAAACTCTGTAATTGAATTTTTTTAGTGTTTCCATTATCCCAGTTCAAGAAAGGTCTTTAAAAATAATTGATTCATTTTCTTCATCATATAAACCTTCGTCAATCAATTTTTGTTTTTGTTCGGCCGAAAGTTTTAGGTAAGGTCGATTTTCATAATCAATACTATAAGCAATAACCTTGTCTTGAGTGTAGTAAGGAATTATGTATTCTCAGAAATGGTCTTCTTTGCCATCTCTATCAACATCATATGCAACCATTTTCTTCGAAACAGGATCTAAAATTCTTTTAGCTTTGTATTCGTCATTAGTTGCAATGAGGTCAAAAATCATTTGATCATATTGTTTCAAGTGTTCAATTACACTTGGACGATAGACATTTGCCAATTGTTCAATCAAAGGTTTTGAATCATTTGTGTTGAAAACGTTGGCAAAATTAAATTTTTTCAAACGATTCTCAATTATTAGTTGGGCTGCTTGGAAATCACTTCCAACTCCACCTGCTGCTTTTCCATTATTTAAAGCAACAGTAAAATCATTTATGTCGTTGAATACTTTGTAATTATATCCACGACTCTTAACTTTGTCAATGATGTCTTTTTTCAAGTAAGAACCATAGTTATAAAGACTTGGTGAATATGGGTGTTTAGCTTTAAAACCAAAAGA
The DNA here is from genome assembly GCF_053851695.1 of Mycoplasma sp. 4044. Taxonomy (NCBI): domain Bacteria; kingdom Bacillati; phylum Mycoplasmatota; class Mollicutes; order Mycoplasmatales; family Mycoplasmataceae; genus Mycoplasma; species Mycoplasma sp. 4044. The sequence continues at coordinate 9,503 of NZ_JBSQBD010000003.1, forward strand.
TAAAATTGCAATAAGTAAAATAGATAGAAATACTATGAATGTTACAAAACGTTTTAAATTACGTTTTAGAAATTCCTTAATTTTGTTTACCTGATTTCTTTGCAAAATATGCTTTGGTTTTGTTTTTTAGAAGTGTTAATGCTTTTGTTGCAGTAATAATGTAAATTAAATTAGCAACTAAAACAATCATTAAACATATTGCACCCAATGCTAAACTTCATGCTTGGAATTGTCCTTCGTAAAGTTGAGTTCCTAAAGTTTCTGTATTTGAAACAATTCTAGTAACAATGAAGTCATCGAAACTTAAAACCATTGAAACTACAAATACAAATCCAATTGAACCTAGCATATAAACAAAATAAGTCTTGAATCAAGTTCTTACTTTTGAATAACCTAAATCTTGACTAGCCTCAAAAATGTTTTTTGAAAACTTGTCAGATTTTGGCAACATTATCATAATTGCATATGGAAGAATGATTACTGTATGAGCTACAATAACACGAACAAATCCCTCACTTGTAGCACTTAAGACTCCAAAGAAGGCAGTCAAAACGATTGTTAGCGTTAAAGCAGTAACAACATCACTGTTGATTAAAGGAATGTTTGCTGTTCCTTGAACTACTTGTCTAGGTTTTTTGTTTTTTTGTCTTCACAAACCATAGACAGTTAGTAGTGAAATTGCTATCACTAAAACCGAAGCACACAATCCTATTAATAAAGAATTAATGAATGCACCAGCGTGATCTGTTGAAAAAAGTGCTTTATATGCAGCAACTGAGGTTCTGTTTCAAGTTGTAACACTGAAGACACCTTTATCACTTGGTGTATTAAATGAATAAATTGTTCCAAAAACTATTGGAATGTAGAACAAAATTAAGATTATTACAATGTATGATCTTTTGAAAAAGGCAGAAAACTTACTCATCTTTACCTCCTTTGAAACGATACTTGTTTAAAAGTAAAGGCAGTAGATAGGTTACACTATACAACAACATTAAAATCGCTAATGTTATTAAAACAAGTGTTGAAGCAACAGCCAAATCAAACGGGTTTGATGCATTAGCAAAGTTTTGAATCAAGTTACCGATCAATTGATTTTGACTTCCATGTGGAAGCAATCTGTCACTCAAAATAATTGAAGTTGCAGTTATCAAGAACACTGTGCTAAAACCTGCTAGCAATGCTTTCATGCAGTATGGAACTACAACTTTTCAAATTGTTTTAGCTTTTGAATAACCTAAATCTTCACTTGCTTCCAAGATATTTTTAGGCATATCTTTTAAAACTTGATATAAAGGCATGATCACGAAAGGTAAATACAAGTAAACAACCCCTAAAATCATGAAAGCTTCATTATTCAAACTATTTTCATCAAACATCACACTAAATAATCCTCTAAGTGATAATGCTTTTGAAATAGTAAAAATAAACAAAGGTGAAAAAATTAAACTTAAACCAACATTTTTTGTTATTTTTGATTTTGCGGTTGCCAGGATGTAAGTGTATGGAAAACCTATTAATAAACAAAATAGTCCACCTACAGCCCCTACTCAAACGCTTCTTCACAAAATTTTTCAAGTACTTTTGTCTTGAATAATGTGTCAGTTGTCTAACTGACCATCGATTGGACTGAATGCTTTTATAAAAACAAAGATTAATGGTAGAACAATAAATATTGAAGCAAATAATATGTAAGGTAGAATCAGCGATAAACGAAGATTAAACCCTAATTTTTTATTGATTTTCTTAAACATTAGACTTGTTCGTTATTTCATTCTTTAGAATCTTTGTTCATTAAGTGAATTGCATCAGTGTCTCAAGTTAGATAAACTTGTGTACCGGGTTCAAATTTTCTGGTTGTTTCAACATAAACGATTTTTCCGTCTACATCAACATCGATGAAATAATAACTTCCCTTGTAAACAATTTTTGTAACAGTTCCTGATAATTTACCTTTAGATTTATCACGTGAAATAATCATGTCTTCAGGACGAATTAAGGCATCTAATTGTTGTCCTGGTTCGAACTCATCGTGAATAGTCATAAAGTTTTTGCCCATAAAGTGAACTTTTCCTTTTTGCACAAAAGAAGCATCGAAAAAGTTTGAATCACCAATGAAATTAGCTACTCATTTGTTAATTGGGTAATCGTATAGTTCATGTGGTTTAGTATATTGTTCAACTTGCCCGTCACGGATAACTGCGATTCTGTCACTTAGTTGCAGAGCTTCATCACGATCGTGAGTAACAAAAATAAATGTTAGTCCTAATTTTTGTTGAATACTACGCAACAAAATTTGCATTTTTTCTCTGATTTTTGCATCCAATGCACTTAAAGGTTCGTCTAAAAGTAAAATTTCCGGTTCAATGACTAGTGATCTAGCAAGGGCAACACGCTGTTTCATTCCTCCACTAAGTGCATTAATTGGCTTTTGGGCATTTCCTTCTAGCCCTACCAGTTTAACAATGTCAGCAACAGCATTATCCATTTCTTTTGGACTAATTTTTCTAGTTGTGTGTTTCTTTTCAAAAGCTTCAGTTTTCAAGTCTACATAGTTTTCTCAGTATGAGTAGTTGAAATCGCTATCATCAATTCATGATTGAATTTTTTGACGTTTGCTTTTGCTTAGTTTTTTGTTTTCTAAGTCTTTTTCGTACTCAGCCATTTTTTTGTCAAGTTCTTGCATTTTTTGTGCAGCATATTTTTTTCATTGTTGCTGTTGACGTTCTAATCTCACTAAAAGCTCAGATTTAGCTGTTTCACTTAAAGTGATGTGTCTTTTTTCAAATGCTTCAGTTTTTTGTTGCACATAATTATCTCATTCTAAGCATTCTTGATTAACAGCATCAATTTTTGATTGAATCTTTTGACGTTGACTTTGGCTTAGCTGCGTATTTTGCAATTCTTTGTTGTAATCTTCTACTTTTTTATTTAATTTTTGTTTTTGCTGAGTAGCATGTTTTGTTCATTGTTTTTGTTGGCGAGCTAGTTTATCTAAAACCTCTGGAGTTGGAATATCTTTAGCAATACGTTTTAATTTCAATCCGTATTTAATGTTGTTTTCAACGTTTAGATGTGGAAATAGGGCATAATCCTGAAAGATGGTTGAAACATTTCTTTTGTGTGGTGATAAATCTTTAATGTCTTTTCCATCAAATTTTAATTCCCCACGAGTAGTTCATTCAAAACCACCAATTAAACGCAAGATTGTAGTTTTTCCTGATCCAGAAGGTCCTAGCAATGTTACAAATTCTCCACGATTAATTTTTAAATTAACATTGTCTAGAACTATTTTTTCGTCATATTCTTTGGTAACGTCTACTAACTCAATAATTGGATATTTCTTTTTGTCTTTTTTAATATCGTTATTAATTTCCATTATGATCCTTTACTTTGATTTAAAAATGTAAATTTGTAACCAAAATGAAACTAAATCGCGACTTAGAAATTTGCCTTGATTTAATTTCAACTAAAGGAGGGCGAGATCGTACATATTTTGACTATATTCTTCAATTAGTCTCTTAAGAGTGCTAAAAGATAAGTGAAAAACTTCAATGAAGAAAATTCACTTGATTGCATTTTTTAGTTTTAGTTTAGTACTCTTTAGCATAAGTAAAATTTTACCATAAAAAACATAGTTTTTTGGGGCTCAAAAAAGACATAAAAATTCGCCCGATTTTTGGGCGAATAATCTTTCTTAAGAAACAGTTTTGTTGTAGTATTCTTGAATGATTTTGCTTCTCAGTTTATTGTCAGTAGGTTGATATATGTGGTGGTAAATTTTTGCACCTTGATTTTCAGAATTTTCTTCAACTTTATAGATATCTAACGCTTTTTCATCGTTAGTCATATCTTCGTTTCTGAAGTAGTATTTCTTGATAAATTCGTATGTACTTTTAACTGTTGGAGTGTAATTTATTGCATCAAAGTTAATGATTGAATCAGTGAAATCAAATGAGTCTGAAAATACGTCATAGTGGTCTTGGAAAAATTCTTTGTTTATTTCAGAGTTTTCATCTTTAGGATTGACATACATTGCATTTTTGACTGAGTTTTTAACTTCTTCTTCACTCAAGGTATTGCTTTTTTCACTCAAAATTTGCTCCACAACTTTTTTTTCAATTTCTTCGTAGTACAGTTTTTCTAATTCTTTTACTGAGTATTTTAAGTCAGTGAACAAAATATCAGAAACATATTCAAGGAAATTGTCAGCTTCTTTTTTTGGAGTTTTTGTTGAAATGATTCAAGCATCCAAAAGAAGCATGTTTTCACTTGGGCGAATGTATCCTACACTTTGCCCGTCTTCTAACGACGCAAAGTTATCATTTGAATAATATGCATCCAAAACATCACCGTTATACATTAAACCAACATCTAATTTAGTTGAGTCGGGATCGATTAAGTCTGTAACAAGTTGTAATCCATTCGAAATTAACTTGTTATTTTTTGTTTCTTTAAGATCATGACCAGTTGCTTTTTGCACGAATTTAGCAAACATTTCAATTGAATCTTTGTAATTAGTTTCATCAAAAGGAATTAATTGGTGATTTTTATCAATTCATTGCTTATAGTTAGAATCTGAGTGTGAAAGTGAATTTTGATAGAATGAACCTAGCATCAAATTATCTAAAAATGAGTTAGTTCAACCATAATTGTGGTAACCAGCATTTCTTAATACTTGATAAATTTCATTTCAATCAGCATAGTCTTTATTTTTGATTTCAAGCATTTTTTGTTCAACGTTTTCAATGTCTTTAATGTATGGCCTTGATTGCTTATTAATGTTATAAGCAACGATTTTATCTTGGTAAAAGTAAGGGATAACATATTGATAAAATTCGTCTTTTTTGTCATCTCCGTCAACACTGTATCCTACATATTGATTGTTTTCATCAAACAGTAAGTGCGGCTTAGTCTTGACATTCTTAGGGTTTTTCTGTTCAATTTCTCTTTTGATAAAATCATCAAATTTAGCCATATGTTGAACAATGATATCATTGAAAAGTGACAAAATTTTTGCTTTATTATCTTCTTCTTGCTGTTTGGTTTTTACATCATCTCAGTCTAATATGTTTTTGTTCAGTTTTGAATAATTGATTTTGCGAATTTGATTTTGATAAATTAATTGTGCAATTTGATAATCACTACCTACTCCTGCCAATGCTTTTCCTTGGTCTAGAGCACGGGTAAATTCATTAACTTCACCAAATAAACGATATGAGTATTTTTGGTTAATTTTGTGAATCAAATCTTTTGACATGTATGATTCATAATTATAAATACTTGGTTTGTAGCGTGAGCTAATTTTAAAACTCACTCCTAAAATAGCAAAAAGTCCTATGAATATCAAAATAAAAATCATTCATAGTTTTTTGAACTTAAATCGTATCTGTTTCACTAATTAATACCCCATTTGTGTAATCTTATCTTCTTTATCAACTCAGTCTTCACTGACTTTTACTCTTGTTTCTAAGTAAATCGCATGGTCAAAAAGCACTGCTAGTTTTTTTCTTGACTGCATTGAAATATTTTTAATCATTTGCCCACCTTTACCCAAAACAATACCTTTTTGTGAGTCTTTTTTCACAAAAATGGTGGCATGGATTACATAAGGCTTGTCTTCTTTTTCCTCAAAACTATCAATTACAACAGCAATAGAGTGAGGTAGTTCTTGTTTTAAGTATTTTAGAGCAGTTTCACGAATAACTTCCTTAGCAATGAAACGCATTGAAATATCAGTAAATTCTTCTGGATCGTAAAATGGTTCTTGATCTTGTAAACGGTCTGCGAATTCATGTTTAATTAGATCTAAAAGATGTTTGTATGATGGATCAATGTTTTGGCCAACTCCAACAACAATTTCAAAACCAAGTTGTTTAAGTTGTTCAGCTTTTTGGCTTGCTATGTCGTTATCAATTAGATCTAATTTTGTGATAACTGCAACTTTATTTTTAATGTTTTTAATTTTTTCAATAATGAATTTGTCACCCTTACCAATTTCTTCATTTCCTGGTTGTAAAAATAACACTAAATCAACATCTTCGAGTGAGTCATACGAAGCTTTATTAAGTTTTTCATTGAATAAGTGAGTAGCTTTGTGGATTCCAGGAGTGTCAGTAAAAATTAATTGGTAATTTTCGTCAGTGTAAATTCCTTTAATTTGATTACGTGTTGTTTGAGCAACATTTGTAACAATTGCCAAATCATAACCAATTATTGCATTTAAAAGAGTACTTTTCCCAACATTTGGGCGCCCTACAATCGAAATAGTGCAAACTTTCATTATCTGTACACCTTGATTTTGTCCATGATTTTATCAACTAAAGCATTCATTTCCTCTTCCTCTTTTTCGGTTTGATGATCGTATCCAAACAAGTGCATTACTCCATGAGCAAAAATATAACAAAATTCTCTTTGAATTGAGTGATTATATTCATGTGCTTGTTGTCTTATTTTCTCATATGAAATAATAATTTGGCCTAAAAATTTGACATCCATAAAATTCATCTCATCATCGGCAAAGGGAAAAGACAAAATGTCAGTTGGATAGTCTTTGTTACGGTATTGTTTGTTTAATTTGTGCATTTCTTCATTATCAACAATCACTAAATCAACAAACAAGGCTTTTCTAGTTTTTTGAATTTGAGCTGCTGCATCTAGAATTTGATGATATTTTTTTAAATATTTAAATTGATAATCAGTTTCGTTTGTTAATTCGATCTGATTGGTTTGCTCTTGTTTTAACATAAGAAAAATTATAAATATTTACAAGTAAATATTTCAAAAAAATATCAAAAATAAAAAAGAAAAACCAAGCATTTTTAGCTTGGTCTTTGGGCTTAATTTAAAGTGATTTTTGTTCCGGTTTTTTCTGCAATAATGTCTTCTAAATCTTTTAAGTCTCCGATGAATGCGGCTTTTCCGCCTTCTTCAACGAATTTAATAGCAGCTTGCACTTTTGGAAGCATACTTCCAGGTGCAAATTGATTTTCTGAGATGTATTTTTCTAACTCAGCTTTTGTTGCATGTTTTAAAGCTTTTTGATCTGGTTTGTTGTAATTTACCATTACATTATCAATAGCAGTTAAAACTACAAAGTAATCTGCTTTAGCTAGAGAAGCTAATTTTGCTAGAGCGAAGTCTTTATCAATAACTCCATCAACACCTTCAACATCACCATTTTCGTTGATGATTGTAGGAATTCCTCCTCCACCTCCAACGATTACAGTAGCACCTGCTTCAATTGCATTTTTCATTTGCTCAAATCCAACAAATCCTAATGGTAGTGGTGAAGCAACTACTTTTCTAAATCCACGTCCAGCATCTTCTTTAATTATGCTTCCTGGATTTGCTTCTTGTGCTTTTTCTAAACTGTCGTAAAAAGGTCCAATTGGTTTGGTTGGGTTAGAAAAAGCTTTGTCGTTTGCATCAACTAATGTTTGAGTAAGAATGTAAAGAGGTTCGTGCCCTTTTACACCGTGTTCTTTAAATGCGTTAGTAATAGCACTTACCATGTGGAATCCAATGTAACCTTGTGACATTGCTCCTGATTCTGGTAGTGGAATTAATGGAGATTTTGCATTTACTTCATGAGCTGAAACAAATCCGTTGAAAATCATTCCAACTTGTGGTCCATTTCCGTGCCCAATGATAACTTGGTGTCCTGCTTTAACCATTTCAGCAATTTTTTGTGCTGGAATTTTAACTAATTCTTTTTGTTCAGCAGGATTATTTCCTAGAGCATTTCCCCCTAAAGCAATAACTATTCTTGCCATCTTATTAGTATCCGATTGTAGCTAGAATAACTGCTTTAATTGTATGCATACGGTTTTCAGCTTGATCGAAAGCTTTATTGTGTTTTGATTGGAACACTTCGTCTGTTACTTCCATAGCTCCTGTAGCAACTTCTGGGTGTTCTTTTCCAAATTCAGCTTTAATTTTTGCTGAGAATTCAGTGTGATCATCGTGGAATGCAGGCAAGCAGTGTAGGAAAATAGCTGTTGGTTTAGCTGCTTTCATCATTGCCATATCCACTTGGTAAGCTCCTAATTGAGCAATTCTTGGTTTGAATAGTGAGAAATCTTCTCCTAGTGATACTCAAACGTCTGTATAAATAACGTCAGCATCTTTAGCTGCTTCGATTTTGTTGTCACTGAACGAAACTGATCCACCATTACGTGCGAATAGTTTTTGAACTTCGTCGTAAACTTCTTTGAATCCTTCACCATTTTTAACTAAGTCGTGCATTTCTTTTGGTCCACACATAACAATGTGAGCTCCAACGAAAGCAGCACCAATCATTAATGAACGAGCAACGTTGTTTTTAATGTCTCCAGCGAAAACAACTTTTTTGTCTTTCATGTTTCCTAGGTGTTCTTCCATTGTCATGTAGTCAGCTAACATTTGTGTTGGGTGTTCAGCATCTGTTAGTCCATTTCATACTGGCACACCTGAGTGTTTAACTAGTGCATCAACATCTGATTGTTTGAATCCACGGAATTCAATTCCATCATAGAATCTTCCTAAAACAGCAGCAGTGTCTTCGATTGATTCTTTCTTACCAAAGTTTGAACCTTGTGGTCCGATGTATGTAACACCTGCTCCTAGGTCGAAAGCAGCAACTTCAAATGCACAACGTGTACGAGTTGAGTCTTTTTGGAACACAATAGCAATGTTTTTACCAGTTAAAGGACGTGAATTTGTGTGTAGTCCTTGGTATTTTGACTTTTTAAGATCTTTTGATAGATCTAATAAGTATCTAATTTCTTCTGTTGTGAAATTTAGAGCTGTATCTAAACTTCTTCCTTTCAAATTAACAGGCATTTTGCCTCCTTTAGAAATTTAAAATGTATAAATAAATTTTTAAAAATAGCATATTTATATAAACCATATAAACATACCTTAATTTTACTAGTTTTGAATTTTTTGTCAAATATTTTTGTTGAAAATAATTGCTTGATTTGCTTAAAAATGTAAAAAACAAACAGGACACTTAAGCCCTGCTTGTCAGTATATTAATCAACTGTTTTAGTGTCAAAATCGCCGCGAATGCGCATTATTGGTTGAACGCTTATTCAAGCTTTTGGGTCAATTTTTAAAATTTCCTTTTCCAATATTTGTTGTTCTAAGAATAAAGCAATAGTTTCAATTCTTTCTTTTTCCATACCAGTGAATCCACTACGATCTTTAACAATGTTATAACCGTGTCAATAATTAATAGCCTTAAAGTGCTCACAAATTTCATTAATTTTGGTTGTATAAATGGTAATTTTGATTTTGCGATATTTAGGATATATAAAGGTAATTAGAAGATTGTAAACTCCAATGTAAAGAATTGTTGAAATAACTCTAACAACAAAAGTTGAAAGATTTCAAGGGTGATCTTTTACTAGTCCACCAAGCTCAACTCCACCAATCATTAAAATTGAAAATCCAGCAAACATGCAGGCTACAAAAAAGCTAACTTTACCAACTGACATTTTCTTTACTTTTGAAATGTAATAAATAATAACGTCGCTTCCGGCTGTTGAACCTGAATTTTTTCAAGCAATTGCTGCTGCTGTTCCACCTAGCAGTGCTCCTGCAAGGGTATAAATGATAATAGGTCAAGTTTCAACTGAAACATTGAAGTTTGGATTTAGAGCACTAAATTCTTTTCAACCTTTTAGTGAGCCGCTTGCGTGTATTATGTTGCCACTACTATCTTTAATGTCTGAAACTAATTTTCATGATTTTCAGGTTCCAACAATTTTATTACCAAATTCATCAACTTGCCCATTATAGAAAGTTCCTGAATAAACATTTCATGCTATGTGAGTTTCATTATTTTGTCCAAGTGAGTGACGGGTATAGAAAATACTAAAATCATTATCTAATCATTCTTTGATTGGATAGTTTTGACCAACACCATTGAATATTAGTTCACTAATTACTTGAAAAATTAGTCAATATGTTGTCAAAATCATAAATAAACGAGAATTTTTCTTTCAAAAAATAATGATGAACGGAAGATTCAAGCACAAGTAAAGTAAAGCAAAGTAACTTCTTAGAAAATCAAGAGTATAAGTTAAAGATTGAATTAAGGCGCTGAAACCAGAAGCAACTGTGGCTGCTTTTCCTAAGAAAAAGGCAATCCCAATATTAAATAATAAAGCTGAAATAAACATTCAAGCTAGTTTTTTAGGAAACTTTTTTCAAACATTCAAAAAATTGACATTGTAAGGATTTACATCAAAATAACTAGGTACTTTTTTTGCCTTTTTAGCTTTTTTGGCACTCTTCTTATTTATTTCTTGATTGTCTGCGTCTTGAATTGTTTGCTCTAACTTGCTCATAATTACCTTTCTTACTTCTTAAAAATACTTGAAAATTATACAAAAAAACATTGCCGTTAAGACAATATTTTAATCGATCGAGCTAGTATTAAATTTTCCTTTAACTTCACTTATCGGAACTACACTAATTCAAGCATATTTGTCCACTGAGTGAATCAAAGAAATGATGAAATCTTTTTCTAAATACAGCGATGTAATTTCAATTCTTCCAATGTCTTTGTGTGTTTTACCACTAGTTCCATAGTAAATATTTCATGAGTGAGCAAAATCTGTTTCACGCAATTTCATTGAAATCTTTTCAAGTCTTGTTGAATATATTTCAAATTTGATTTTTTTGTATTTTGGATAAACTTTATCAACAACAACATTGTATAGACCAATGTATAGAATTGTTGCTATGACTCTAACTATAAATCTTGTTTGTGGCTGATCTTCAACTCTTCAAGGGCGAGATTTAATCAAATTACCAATTTCTAGTCCACCTAACACAATAGTTGAAAATGTGGCAATACACAAGTTGACGATGATTCCAACTTTACCTACCGAAATCTTTTTAACTCTTGAGATATAGTAGATGATAATATTAGAACCAGCAATTGAACCCCCACCTTTTCAAGCAATTCCAGAAGCTAGACCATCCAAAGCGGCCCCAATAAATGCATAAGCAAAAATAGGTCAAGTTTGTCCATCGTATACTCCATTTGCTGCTGCTCCATCATAATTAAATGCTCTTCAGTAGGTTTTTGTACCCTCTTTAAGACCATCAATGTGCGGAGAGTAAATGGTAACTTCAGCCTTAATGAAATTATCAATAACTTTGATATTACCGATAATTAACTGGATAATAACTTGGAAAATCATTCAATAAATTGTTAATACCATGAAAAGTCGAGGATTTCTTTTTCAAAAGAAAAAGATGATTGGTAAGTTTAAAAGCACATAGAAAAATCCAAAGTATCTTCCTCAGTCCATTGTATAAGTAATAATTTGTGTAAGAGCAGAAACTCCAGTAGAAACAGCTGCAGCCTTACCTAAAAATGTTCCGACAGCTAGGTTTCAGAAAAATGCCGAAAGAAACATGATAATTACTTTCATTGGGAATTTTCTTCAGACATTGATCATGTTGACATTGTATGGATTCATTATTGCTTTTCATTCAGCATCAGCAAGCTGTTTTTTTTCGCGGTTAAGAATCTTTTCGGCCCTTTTTTCTTCTTTTGTTTTTTTATTCTTAGATTGCGAACTTGAAAGGCTTTGCTCGGTTTTTTTATTTTTTAAAAAGTGTAATTTAGGCATTCATCTCCTTTCATTTATTAAGTTTTAAAAATTATTTTCTTGAGTATCTTTGTCTTTAAATTTGTTAGCTTCACGGAAGAAAAGAATTTCTGCTTCTCCTGTTGCACCGTTCCGGTTTTTTGCCACAATGACATAAGTTAAAGATGCTTCAAAAGTTAAATTTGAAGAACTGTCAACTGTAAGGGTAAAGGTTAGTGGTGATTGCTTTGATGTAGAAGTTGTATCATTAAAATCACCAAGTGAATTTGCTTTTTTATCTAAGCGATAATAATCAGGACGATATAAGAATAAGACACTATCGGCATCTTGCTCAATTGATCCTGACTCACGTAAATCAGAAAGTACTGGTTTTTTGTCTTCACGCATTTCAACTCTTCTTGATAATTGACTTAGCGAAATGATAGGGCAAGCCAATTCTTTAGCTAACTGTTTTAATGAACGTGATATCTTAGAAATTTCTAACTGACGATTGTCTGAACTTGTTTTCGAATCAGTAATTAATTGCAGATAATCAATAACTATTAAATCAATCTGCCTCACACGACTAAAACGACGACAAATAGCAATTAAATCATTCAACGTTAAAGCTGATTTGTCATTTAGGTAAAAATGTCAATTTTGAAATTTTTCAGTCGTTGCATCAATCTTGATTCAATCTTCTTCAGTGACGGCACCAGATTTCATATTCGATAACTTTACTCAAGAATTCATTGAAACCATTCTTTCAACAAGCTGCTGGTTAGTCATTTCTAAACTGAAGAAAAGAACAGTTTTATTTTGTTCTGCTACATTACTTGCAATATTAAGAGCAAAAGCAGTCTTACCCATTGAAGGACGCGCAGCTAAAATCACTAAGTCTCCCGGATTGAAGCCTAGTAACAAAGCGTCTAGATTGCGGTATCCAACTTTTAAACCAGTTGATTCTAAATTATTTTGACGTTGGTGCAGAATGGTTGTAGTCTCCTGGACTACTTCTGAAAGGGATTGATAATGAGCTTTATTTTCACTCAGATCAATATTAATCAAGCTTAGCTGTAATTCGCTTATTACTTTTGAAACTTCCATTGGACTTTGCAAGTTTTGTTGTGCCTTTTCCATCGCTAAAAGTAATTGTCTTTTTTTAGCAAATTCAGTTAATGCTGAAATATATTGCGAAATTAAATCTTTGTATCCGGCGTTTTCGATTACATAATTAAAGTAATCTTCACCTTTTATGTCTTCAAATTCGTTTAGTTTTTCATAAATCTTATTTTTGATTAAGAAGGTAGTGATAACTTCAATATCGTACGCTTCATTGATAGTTGAAATTTCACACAGTGCTTTATAAATTAAAAGATTGTTTTTAGAATAAAAAATATCATCAGTGATTGAATCATTGATGTCACTTAAGACTTTGTAATCTCTAATCAAAATTCCTAGTAATGAAATCTCATTATTAAGAATGTTATTTAACTCTGATTCACTGAATGACATTTTTCTCCTTTACTACTTTGCTTCGTTGATTCTTACTTTTAAGAATGCTTTAACTTCAGGGTGAAGAGTAATAGGAACTCCGTGGATACCTAAAGTTGCAATTTTCATTGATGCTAATGAATGAGCTGGAAGTTTAATATTATGTTTTTGTTGTAATTCTTTTTCAATGTTTTTTGTTGTTATTGAACCATGAACTACATCTTTGTTAACTTTTAGCTCAAATTCTAAAGTTACGCTCTCGATTTGTGCTTTTAAAGCCTCAGCATCTTGAATTCTTTGTTTTTCAGTTTCAGCTAAATTTTTAAGCACGTTTTTTCGGTTTTTTAGAGTTGCATCATTTAATGGTTGGGCATAACCATTTTTAATTAAGAAATTTTTAGCAAAACCATCTGCTACATCGATGATTTCATTAACTTTGTATTTTTGATAAGGTTTAATTATTATAACTTTCATTTTTCACACTCACTATTGCTTGAATTATATTATCGACAAATGTTTCCATTGGTTCATTTTCATCGCTAACGGCTGCTGCAGCTGCAAAGTGTCCTCCTCCATTGACAGCTTCAGCAATAATTTGAACATTAGTATCGATTCCTCTGGCTGACATTTTATATTGTTTTATTCCTGGGATTTTAGCAACAACAAATGCTGCTTTTCTTCCTTGAATTCTTAAAATTTCATCGGCCGCTATAGAAACAACATCGCTTTCCACATCACCCTCATAAGTTGCCAAGAAATATCCTGGTTTTACTTCTCGTAAATTACTTAAAATTTTGCTTACTATTTCATAAACATTTTCGTCCATTTTAAGTGTTTCTATACTTGTTGCACTTGAAGCCCCCAGTTCTTCTAAGAAACTAGCAGCGAAGAATGTTCTTGATGATGTTGTTTTTAAAAATCTATTGGTATCCATGTAAATACCATCTAAAAGCATCTGTGCTGCTTCATTTGTTATTGCTTTTTGTTTATGACTAAACATAATGAATTCAGTCACTATTTCTGATGCACTTGAGGCTCCGGTATCAACATATAAATTCTGTTTTAAAACATAGTCAGGACTACGACTAATTCGATGGTGGTCGAAAACAAAAATATTGTCTTGAGAAACGTTTTTAAAAGCATTTTTGTTTTCAATTCTATCTTCAGTAGCACAATCGACTACTAAAACCATGGTTGAATCACTATTAAGTTTAGTTGCTTGTTTTGGGGTGATAAAAATATTTTGATTTTTGTTTAAATAGCGGTTGATTGATCGCTGACAAGTAGGATCAAAAGTTTTATTTTGAATAAAGGCTCTTTTGTTTAAAGAGTGAGCAATTAGATAAAATGCATATGCTGAACCTAAAGCGTCCAAATCAGCAAGTTTGTGACCATAAATTAAAACGGTATCTATCTTGCTACTACGCATTTTTTCCATCACTTCAGCAGTAAAGTGGGCCATTCTTGTTCTATTGGTAGTGTGAGCAACTTCGTAACGTGACCCAAAATAAATTGGTTTGTTATTTTTTTCGATTACTGTGATCTGATCACCACCACGCGCCTTAGACTGACTTAAAGCATCTTTAGTTTTTTCAGTTAAATCATTTAACTTTTCTAAGCCATAAGCAAAACCTACTGAAATTGGAATTCTTATATTTTTGTCGCGAATATCATTACATTCGATATTAGTCAGTTGTTTAAAGTCTAAAGACATTAATTTTTTTAGTGTTTCATTAGTTGTAATAATGAAAAAATTGTTATTTACATACCGACGATAAACAAAATCATGCTTTGCGGTTAAATCATCTAAAACACTGACTACAGCATTATAAATTTTAAAAATTTCTTCTTCTGAATAAATCGATTGATATAAAGACATATTGTCAATTTCAACTTCTCCAAAAGTAATTTTTTCATTGTCGTAAATTCTAAAAACGTTCAATTCATCAGTCACATCTTTTATAACTGCCACATTCTTAGTCAAGTCTACATTCATTTCATAGTCAAAATCTTCGTAATTTATCTTACGCGAAAATTGCTCTGAATCAATGTTGTCAAAATCGACATAATTTTTTAAATTTTTACCGATTATTGACGAACCGAAACGCTGACTTATGAATTTTGACACTCATATAATTCTGGTTCTTTCGTCAAAAATTACTACTCCAACCCCTTCTTTAGCAATTTCATTTTCAATATGATAATTCAGTGTGTTTTTGATTAGACTATTACGCTGAAAAATGACAATCAAGTTGTAAATTAACAGTGCAAGACTCGCAATCATCATTGCTGAAAAAATTGAAATAAAAACTACGCTTAGTGTTTGGTTAGTACTATAAAGACTTTTAAAAACAAAAAATAGAATAAAAGGAATAACAAAAAGCAATGTTATTCCCAATCATATTCTGATGTTTTTTCAAGCTTTAGATCTACTCTTTTTGTTCATGTCTATATCTATATTATTATAGTCCAAAAAGCTGGCTTTTAGTTAGATAACTAAATGGCTATTTTTTCTTTGAGTAATTCTAGATTTTTTTTGTTTTTTGAACTTACAAAAATAATATCCATGTCTCTGTACAGTGTTTGAATATCTTTTTTGGTTTGGTGCAATTGTTTCTGATTCGCTTTGTCGATTTTGGTGGCTACTAACAAGATTTCAAGATTTAATTCGGTGCAATAATCAATCATTTCGCTGTCAATTGGAGTAATTCCAATTTTTGAATCTATAAGAACACAAATCTTAGTTAAATTTTTTGATTTTTCTAAGTAATTGGCAATCATTTTAGAAATATGCACTTGCTCGCTTGCTGACATTTTTGCAAACCCATAACCTGGTAAGTCGACAATAATTTTTTGATTATCAGTTTGAAAATAATTTAATAGTCTTGTGCGTCCAGGAGTGGAAGAAACTTTGGCGATTTTTTGATTTGCTAGTGCATTTAACAGCGAAGATTTACCAACATTTGAACGACCTCAAAAAGCAATTTCTTCATTGTTATGTTGATATCAAGAATCCATTTTGTCAGCACTTTTAATAAAATTTCACATAATATGACTCCTTAAAAACTATTTAAATTGTAAAGAAAAAGAGCCGAAAAGGCTCTTAAAAATTATTTTTTGTTAACTTTGTTACTTCCAATGAAAGGTAGTAAAGCAACAAGTCTCGCTCTCTTGATTGCTGTAGCTAAATTTCTTTGGTGACGAGCACATGTTCCTGTAATACGTGAAGATAGAATTTTTCCGTGTTGGTTAACATATTTTTCAACCAATTCTTTGTCTTTGTAATCGATGTATTGGTGATCTGAAAGACAGAATTGACATGGACGACGACGAACAAAAGGTTTTTTAGAAACTACTCTTGCCATATAAAAATCTCCTTATTAATCTTCGTCAAAAACGTTTTGGAAATCGTCAATATCAAAATCAACGTGTTCTTCCTCGTCTTGACTAAAACTTTCATTTTTAAAAGAAGTGTTAGTTTGTTTTTTATCCATTTCGTAGGCATTTTCTAGATTAATTCCTACTCTTTGCTGGGTTTGTTGGAAGCTTGGTCTTGGATTATCGTTGTTTGTTTTGTTACGACGTTTTTCAGCAATTTCTCTTGTTTCAAGGAAATCAAAGCTATCAACTAAAACTGAATAGTTTGTAATTCTTTGCCCATTGGCAATTGAAGAAGTTACTTGTAAAGAACCTTCGATGCTTATTAAGGCCCCTTTGTCTAAGAATTTGTTAATGCTTGATGCCGTTATTCCAAATGCAACACAAGAAATATAATCTGTTAGTGGTGGATTTGGTCCGTATTGACGTCTTGTAACAGCAAGTGTAAATCTAGCATACTCACGATCACCAGCTTTAGTTTTTCCGCCTTGTGGATCGTCAGTTAATCTTCCAATTAATAAAATTTTATTCATAACACCCCTTATTAGTTAAAACTACTCAGCTGAAGATTCGTTAGCGTCTTTTTTTTCACGTGGTTGTCTGTTTTCCACTGGTCTTCTATCTGCTTGTTTTTTTGGTTTTTGGAACTTTTTAGCTCTGTTAACTTTTGGTTTTCTTTGTAATGCTCTTTCTGTATCTAGATTAATTACTAGGTTTCTTAGAACTTGTTTTTCTAGATTTGCACGACGTCCAAATTCTTTAATTTCTTCGCCTTGAGCATCTACTTTAACAACAAAGTATTGTGCAGTATTTTGCTTTTTGATTGGGTAAGCTAATTGGGTTTCTTCTAACTTAGTAACTTCAGCTTTGTTTTTGAAAACTGAAGATAAAAGTGATGACAATACACTTTCGTTAGCAGTTGAATCCAATAGTACCATAATTTCGTATTTTGCCATTGTTCTCCTTTTGGACTTTAAATTGGATCTAATTTTAGATCAAGGAGTTTAACTTACCTTGATTGTTATTTATAAAAAATAACTATGTTATTATACTTGAAAAAGACTTATTTTAGTGCTACTTTGCTAAGTTTTTAGCATCAGTTGCAATTACTAATTCTTCGTTTGTTCTAATTACATACACAGGAATTTCACTATCTGGTGTACTAATTAAAATGTAATCGTCAAATTTTTGGGTATTTGCTTCACTCAATTTAACGTTATATGAGTGAATTCTGTTGATAATATTTTGTCTTGTTAATGGGTCATTTTCACCAATTCCGGCTGTGAAAACGATCGCATCTGGTTTGTTAGCAATTTTGTTCAAGTAAACCGCTAAATAATCAGCTACTTTTTGGGCAAATAAGTCTAGTGCAAAACGTGCATTTGGATCAACTAATTGTTTTGCTTCTAGATCACGCATATCGCTTGAGATTCCACTTACTCCTAGAAGTCCTGACTCTTTGTTAAGAATGTCAGTTGCTGCTTTTGCGTCAATTTTTAGCTCGTTTGCTAAATATGCTACGATTGATGGGTCTACATCTCCAGAACGTGTTCCCATCATAACCCCTGCTAATGGTGTGAATCCCATCGAAGTATCGTATGATTTTGAGTCACGAACAGCACATAGTGATGACCCATTTCCTAGGTGTAAACTAACAAAGTTAACCGGTTTTTTATTTAAAATTTGTTCTAATCTTTCAGTCATGTAACGGTGACTAATTCCATGGAACCCATATTTACGGATATTGTGTTTTTTAGCAATTTCACGATTAATTGGATAAACGTGGTTAATTTCTGGAATAGTTGCGTGGAAAGCAGTGTCTGTATTCATTGTTTTCTTTGCATTTGGTAATAACTTATCAAAAGCTTTGATAGCTTGAATTGCTCCTGGGTTGTGTAATGGAGCTAATTTTGTGTATTTTTCAATAGTTTCAACTACTGAATCATCAATTATCATTGATTTCATCAATTCTGGACCAGCGTTAACAACTCTGAAACCAACAACATCGATTTCATCAATTGATTCAATAACGTGATTTTCTTGTCATTGAACTAGAGTTTCACGAACTGCATCTTCGTGATTTTTTAGTCCAATTTTCTTTTCAAATTTTTGTCCTTGGTATTTGCAAATTAAATTACCATCAATATTAATTCTTTCAGCTAATCCTGAAGCAATTAATTCTAATTTATCTTTTGTAAAAAGTGATCACTTCATTGATGAAGAACCAGCATTAATAACAAGTATTTTTTTGCTCATATAATATTCCTTAAAAATGTGTTTTATAAATACTTTTTAATTATAAGACTTTTAATTTTTTTTAACTTAGAAAGTTAATAGTTGATTTGAATTAAAATTTTCATTTTGAAACCAAACTACTTTAGTCATGTTTTTGGAAAGTAAAAAGTAACAAAAAGACAGGTAAAACCTGTCATTAATTAACTTTTTAGATAAGAGAACAAGCTAAGTGTTTGTAAAGTCAATGAGTATAAATTGGTGTACAAATCAAAACCAAAAAATAGTCCAAGATTTCACATGCTAACGTTGTCCAAGTTATTCTTAGTAGATTCAGTTGCTAGTCTTATTGCTCTGAAGTTGATACCTATTGATATTGTTGCAATAACAATAAATAAAACCGATAGGAGAGAATAAGCTTTTTGATTTCTAAAAACAGTGAACATTGTTGTTATCATAACTATAAAGCTAGCAACTAGACAAACAATTATAATAGGTCACAGTTTTTCAAATTTGATTATTCCGAAATATCCTAACAAACCAGTTACAACAAAAATTGCAAATGGTATTAAGAATGAAAGTGTTAGTGTTGATCCATCAAGATAACCACTTCATTTCAAAAAGGTGGCCATGATAGTCAAAATTATGGTTGAAGATGCTACATAAATTGCATACCCAACTGCAAGTCATACTGTTTTGATACTACCTAATTTTTTAATATTAAAGAACGATCTAATAACTATTGATACGCCAATCTGAGCTGCTAAAGCAATTAAAATAACTAATCAAGGTTGAAAAGTATCTTTGCTTTCAGGCCGAACAATTAATTTTCCTAAAGCCGGAATGTATGAAAATAGTCCGGCAAATAGAAAAGTGATAAAAATCCCCAAACTAAATCAAAACAAACTGATTGAAAGTAGTTTGTTTTGTTTCTTTTTTAACAATTTAGTTGCTTCTGATTGAGCAAAATAGTTAGTGTTATCATCAATTCTTGAACCAAAATCCATGTTTATCCCTCCTGATTATTTAAGTAAATTTTTGATAGCTTTTTCAAATAATAATACAATGTTGATTTTGACTTTAATTCGCCATTTTGCGACATTAGTAAAACTAAGTCACTTAGACCTAAATCTAAATTTTGTTTTTTCAGTTCGAAAAAGTCTAACATATCTTGAGTAAATTGGTTAACTAAATTATTATCCAAAATGAATTGATATTGCACTAAAAAATCAGTATTTTTGCTCGCAAGTCTTTGCTGGTTGTAAAAATCAAAATTAGTTAAGCGATTAACTGCATTAGTATAGTCACGATTGATTTTGGCTTCCTCGAACTTCATGTAAGCATTAATTGCGCCTATTGCTTTAAGGAAATCGCAAATGCTTTCTACTTTTTTGATGTATAGAATAAATTGTTTTTTTCTTTCAATTAATCGAAAACAAATGTCATATTTTTCTAAAAAATTCTGAATCATTTTAGCTTTTTGTTGGCTTGAAAACTTAACTTCCAAGTGGTACATGGTTTGACTTACATCACTAACACTGCCTGTCAATAGAAAAATAGCGGCAAAGTAATCATTTTGTTTGACATAATTGGCTTTTTTAATATCTTTTGGCACTACAAAACTAATTTGATTTTTGCGTGGTTGACTATATTCAATTTGCAAAGTTTGTAAAATTTGAAAAACAAATTGTCTTATATATTCTTTATTTATTGTGAAGAAACAGCTTTCATCTTTTTGTGTTGCTAAAAAGCCGTGAATAAAATTAACGGCAACATTTTTAGTGATTTTTCTACTAATGATTTCTTGTTTAATTTCTGATGTAAATGTTTCTTTCATTTTTTACTCCACTAAAATTTTAGCCTTGCAATTGCAAAAGTAATAAAAAATGGCCGGTAGTAAGGGATTTGAACCCTTGAATGTATTGCTACATTATTTGTTTTCGAGACAAACCTCTTCAGCCACTCGAGCAACTACCGACATATATTTGTAAATTATAGTTCAATACTTAAAAAAGATAATAAAAAAAAGCGACGCCCTATTTTCCCTTGGAGGTATCGTCGGCGCTGAAGGGCTTAACTGCTGAGTTCGGAATGGGTTCAGGTGGACACCTTCGCTTTGGTCGCTATGTTTATATTCTAGCACAAAAAAATATTATTTGCAATTTTTTATTTTTTGTTTTTCGTATTCTATTTAGTTCATAATTAATGGATATGAAAAAAGATAAATTATTGCATGATGCTTATTGATTATCCTTATACCAAACTGACAAAGGTTTTGTTTATGCTCAACGTCGTAATGTTAATTCAGTAGCGGTTTTATTATTTAGAAGAAAAGGAAATAACGAATTTGAATTTTTAATTCGTTATCAACCTTTGCCTGAAATTGTTGAAAAACAGAAATGAGATGATTGCTTCCCTTGCCCAATAACTGGTGGATTTGAAAACAATGAAACTGATAGTTTGAAAGTTGCTATTCGTGAAGTTGAAGAAGAAGCGGGATTTGTTGTTAACAAAAATAATGTTTTTGAAACTTTTAAGTTTTTAGCTTCAACACAAGCAAATGAAATTGTTTTTGGTTACATTTTTGATGTTACCGGCTTAAAGCAGCATGAAGCTTTGGGGGATGGAAGTATTTTCGAACAAATAAGTTACAACCGTTGAGCTAGTGAACAAGAATTACAAAACATAATTAATAGTGGGATGGTTCTTACTGCATTAGTGCACTGCTATTATTTCTTCAAACAAAAAATGAACTTAATATAATAAAAAAGGCCTCAGTCATAACAACTGAGGTTTTTTACATTTTGTTTCTGAATTTATGTATTGCCACAGTTTCATTTGCTATTAATGAAACAGTAAGAATTAATGTAATGATTGAAACTTTTATTAAAGTAGTGAAGTTATTTATTTCAACTATTAAAGCTATCAAAAACAATACTCTCATCACATGAGTACTGGATTTAGAAAATTCATTTTTAATGAAATGCTTTTTTATTAGCTATTTATAACTTGTAGCAAATTTTTTGATTCTTTCTCAGTCATAGAGTCGAAATTTCAGTACTATTAGTATTGCATGTGCTAATGTTGTTCAAGTGACAGTTGTGATTCACTCACCTTTTGTTTGTAAAGTTTAAAGCTCAAAATTTTGGCCACACATTCAATTGTTATTGATAATACAACAAGTGTAATACTTGAATTTAGTAAGATTTAGAACTATTTTACTTGTTTGTTATCTCTCTATAATATACGAAAATACAACTAAAAATAAGTGTAGTACTGGTTTTAAATAGGCCTTTGCAACAAAGAAATAAGTGAAACCACTGCTCGAAAACAAATAATAGAAAACATTCAAAGCAGCAAATAATTCACTCTAATTTGTGTCTTTTTCTTACATCCAAAATTTTAATGGTTGCAAGGAAGTAAAAGATTTTTCCAAACAAAAGCCAGTCATAGCTCAATAAGAAATTCAAAATTTGACTCAAAATTAGCAAAATAAAAGCACCCAATTTCTAAGTGCTTGTGAAAAGTTATTATTATTTTGCTTGTTTCATTGAACGCATTACTGCCTTAATTTGTGCTTCAGATGGTTTTCTTCCCATTTGCATAAACATAGCACGAATTTGTTTTTCACTAATTGGCGGATTTTCTTCTAATTGTTTTTTAATTTTTCTTTGTGATATTCACATACCCAAAAAACCACCAATTAAAATTCCTAATGCCACCATTCCTAGTGCTAGTGCAATGATTGCTCCTGTTGACATATAAACTCCTTTTCGCTACTTCTTTCTTCTAATAATACGTGTAGCAATAAAATATATTATAAATGGTAATATTAGAACCGCTAATATTGAAATTATAAATATCTTCATTAACGTAATGTTATATTTACGTTTTTCTTTTGCAATTTCATTGAAATTAAAGGCCCCTAAACCCATAAAAGATTGAATAGAAGATATTTTTATTTTTCTTAAGATTGAAAAAACAATATGGATTAAAACAACTACTGCGATAATTGCAGAGAACAGTCCAATTCATAAATTAGTGTTAGGGAATGAGTTGTGAATTCAAGTTTTGAAATCCAAGACATATACCTGCGAACCATCAGCCCTAGTTGCACCATCAAATTTGATTCATTGAGCATCCTTCAAAGCTCAGAAAATAAGAGTGAAAATACCAAAATAAAATACAAAGGCGATTGTAATTCAATTATGTGTTACTTGGTTAAACATTAGTTTGCGGTATAGTAACAAAACAAATGCCGGAACTTCTTGTGTACCTTTATTAATGGCATCGCGATACTCATTGATGCTTCTTTTTAAATTCACTAAACTAATTGCATCAATTATTAATTTTCAGGTCAATAGTATTGAAGCAATTGCTAGTAAAACGTATCAAATTCAAGGTGAAGAAGGATTTGGATTTTTCTCTGTTGCCTCGATGAAAAGTGTTGGCTTAAACGCAAACAATAAGCACAAGATAAAAGCAACAAATAAAAGCAAAGATACACAGATGATATTAAAAGTTTTAACTCTGATTTGAGAATTGAAAACACGCATTATTCCATTAGGTATGACACCTTTTTTATCAATTCTCTTTGAACTTTCAAATGTTTTTTCTTCAATTGTTGTGTTTAGTAATATTGACTGAGTGTTTTGTAATGAAGCACTATTGTTAGGTAGTGCATTTTCGGTCTTAATATTGTTGTTCGAATTTTGCCCAAAAGGTTTTAATCCCATTCTTTCTCCTATTTTTTCGATGTGTCTGTTTTCAATATTGCTAAGAATGCTTCTTGTGGTACTTCGACACTTCCGATTGCTTTCATTCTTTTCTTACCTGCTTTTTGTTTTTTCAGTAGTTTTTGACGTCTAGTAACATCTCCACCATACAATTTAGCAGTAACGTCTTTACGATATGCCTTAACAGTTTCTCTTGCAATAATTTTACCACCGATAGCAGCTTGAATTGGAACTTCGAAGTTTTGGCGTGGAATTACATCTTTAAGTTTTTCACACAACTCACGACTACGCACATATGCTGAATCACGGTGCACAATCATAGCCAAGGCATCAATTTTTTCACCGTTTAATAAAATGTCAACTTTTACTAAATCACTTTCTCTTAATCCGATGAATTCATATTCAAATGATGCATACCCTTTTGAATAAGATTTCAGTAAATCAAAAAAGTCAAAAATTATTTCATTTAGCGGCAATTCATAAATTAATCTACGGCGATTATCATCAATATATTCAAGGTCAATATATTTTCCTCTTTTGTCTTGACACAATTCCATAATTGCACCTAAGTAATCTTGTGGTAGAAAAATACTTGCTTTTATATAGGGTTCTTCAATCGTTTCAATATAGTTTCTGTCCGGCAATAATGATGGGTTAGTAATATTTAAGGTTTCACCATCAGTCTTAGTTACATAGAATTCAACGCTAGGAGCTGTCGCGATAATATCTAGACCGAATTCTCTTTCTAAACGTTCTTGCAAAATTTCCATATGAAGCATTCCTAAGAATCCAATTCTAAATCCAAAACCCAAGGCTTTTGATGTTTCAGGTTGATAGCTAATACTTGAGTCAGATAGAGAAATTTTTTCTAAGGCATCTTTTAAATCATTAAAATCACGAGTATCAACTGGGTAAAAACCAGTGTAAACTACCGGTTTCAGTTTTTTATATCCCGGCAAAGGCAATGGAGAAGGTCTTTTAGCCAGTGTTATTGTGTCTCCAACTTGAATATCTTTAGCGTCACGAATAGAAGCAGCAATTCATCCTACTTCCCCAGCTTCTAAATGTTCCTTTTTAATTTCCTTTGGAGTTCTAATTCCTAATTCAGTCACGTGGAATTTTTTGTCATTATGCATTAGTAAGATTTCATCACCGACTTTTAAAGTTCCGTTAAACAAACGAACTAGCAAGACAACTCCACGATATGGGTCAAAGTATGAATCAAAAATTAAGGCAGTAAGTTCCTTTTCAGGATCTGCTTCTTTTGGAGCGGGAATGCGACTAATAATGGCATCAATAATATTTTCAATCCCTAGTCCAGTTTTTGCTGAAACTAATATAGCATCACTAGCATCGATGCCAATAACATTCTCAATTTCTTTTTTTACCATTTCCGGATCAGCTGAAGGTAAATCAATTTTGTTAATAACAGGAATAATTTCTAAATTGTGTTCAAGTGCTAAATAAACGTTGGCAAGTGTTTGAGCTTCAATACCTTGGGTTGCATCAACTAATAACAAAACACCCTCGCAAGCTGCTAGCGAGCGAGAAACTTCATATGTAAAGTCAACGTGGCCTGGAGTGTCGATTAAGTGAAAAATGTAATCCTTGTACTTAATTTGGACTGCATTGAGTTTGATTGTAATTCCTCTTTCTCTTTCCAAGTCCATTGTGTCTAAGTGTTGTGCTTCAAGATCTCTTTTTTCAATAGTCTCAGTTATTTCAAGAATTCTGTCAGCTAAAGTACTTTTTCCATGGTCGATGTGGGCAATAATTGCAAAATTTCTTATTTTGTTATTAGTCATAGTTTATTAATTTTATCAAAGAGCGCCATTTTTTTGTGTGTTTATAAAACACATAAAAAAGAAGTAATATTTTTTAGCAAACATCTTAATATAAAAAGATACTTATTTTGAGTGCTTTTTCAGTCTTTTTTAATTCAAAATATGAATTAAAAAGAAGGCTTTGTTTTTAGCCTTCTATCATTTATTGATTACTCAAAAATTTCTTTGATTTTGAAAGCTACTGACTCAGAAACAACTTTTTTCAATTCTTCAATCGAAGCATTATAAATTGCTGAATAAGAACCGAAATGAGTCAAAAGCTTTTCTTCAGTTTTAAAACCTACACCAGGTATTTTTAATAAACTTACTTCTAAACTTGAAGAAATGGATTTTTTTCACTGATTTGCTTTGGCATATCTGTCAACTTCTTCCTGAATGTTGGCAAGGAAATTGTACAAATCGATATCATCTATTTTTATCGCTAACTTGTTGGCATTTATTATGTGGTCAGTTTTGTGTTTGTCGTTTTTTACTAAACCTATCAAATCGACATCTTGTCAATTGTTTTTGGCTAGCACCTTTTTAGCCTCATTAATTTGGGCAACGCCGCCATCTACAATCAATAAATTTGGTTTAGGACCATCTTTTGTCATATCAATAAATTTTTGAACCCCTTGTTTCATATACTCAACATCTGCCTTGCGATAGTCGACCACTTCCAGATTAAACTTACGATACTCACTTTTGTAAACGTTTCCATCAATAATTCTAATCATTGCACTAATAGGATTTTGATTGCCAAAATGAGAGTTGTCAAAAACTACGATGTCTCTTGCTGATTTGATATTGAGTAGTTTTTGTAATTTTTCAACGTTAGCAACAGTTTTAGTTTCATATTTGTTTAATTTTTGAATTTCATTGTCAGCTTTTATTTTGACATTAGTTTTGACATTTTCCATAATTTTTTCAAACTGACCTTTTTGTGGATATTGACTTTTGATTTCATGGCTTATGTCAAAATCAAAATCTTTAAGTTCAGGATTAAAAAATATTGTTTTTGGTTTTTGGTTTTTGGCATAAAAAGCATTTAAAAATGCATTGATGGTTTCTTCGAAATCAAAAACTATGTTAAGAGCACCAGTTTCGCTATTTAATAATGTTCCGAAGCGATATACTTGAATTCCTCAAACTGCATACTCATTTTTTCTTGCGAAATAGAAAATATCAACATCTTCATAATTTTGCAATTCAACCAACTGTTTATCTTGAATTTTTTTAACAGTTTCAATCAGTCTTTTGTAGCTAGCGGCTTCTTCAAAACGAAAATTATATGCGCTTTCTTGCATATTAGATTCTAATTGCTTTAAAAAATTCTTCTCTTTAAAAAGTAAAATCGATTTTATTTTATTAAAAGCATTTTTTCAATATTCATAACTTTCATTTTCAATCAAAAAACCGTTTCGATACAAAACTTGACTTTCTAAATATTTTCTTAAATCACTAGAACCATATCCTGGTGGTAATGGTCCATAATAAATTGTGTTTGGTTCTTTTTTGTATTTTCAGGCAATTTGAATATTAATCTTATTAGTTAAAGATATTTTTAGATATGGATATTTTTTATCATCTAAAAGCAAGATGTTATAACGCGGTCTGAACTTGGTAATCGATAATTGTTCATATAATAGGGCTTCTTTTTCATTTTGAAAGGTAACAAATTCAAAAGAAGCAATTTCTTCAACTAATTTAGTAGTTTTATAAGAATTAAGAGCACCTAAAAAATACTGACGCATTCTTTTGTAAAGATTTTTTGCTTTACCAATGTATATTATTTCGTAATTAGAATTTTTTCAAAAATAAACTCCAGGCAAATGTGGAATGTCGTTTAGGTCGCTAATTGTCATGTTGTCTCTTTAATAAAATTAACAATGATTTTTCACAACTAGCTTTAAATTTATCATAGTCAACATTTAAACATTTGGCAGCTTTAATAATTTTTCTTTTTCGTTTAGTTTTGTCTAAATAATTCTTGTATTGTTCTACTAGCTCATTTTTTTGTTTGTGAGATTCTGAGTCATTATCTGAGATTAATCACTCATTTTTTAAAAGTAATTCAACAGCTTTTTTAGAAGATTCTTTTAGATCGCTTAAAAGTACTTTTGCATTACCCCTATCCATGATGAAGAAAATTATTAATGCAAGTAAAATGAAAAAAGCAAAAATACTGCATGAAATTACTCATTTTAAATAACTTAAATTTGGGTAATTATCATCAATAAAAGATTGTGACACCTGAGTAAAAGTCGCACCTACAGCAACGTTTGTCAAAATTGAAAGTGTTGAAACTGCTCTTGAACTACGAATATCTCTAATAAAACGATTATTGTCTCGAAGAATTTGATCTATTTTGTCATGGTTTACTATGATTCTTGATTCTAAACTATCGATTATTGATTCTCTTTCTAAAACATCGTGAATTTCTTTCTTTATTTTTTCAATATAGAAGTCACTATAAAGTCTTTCATAAAAATGCTGTTCACGATTGTCATTAGACACGAATCCAAATTCAAGAGTGCTTAGTGTTTTGTGAATTTTTAGAGCATCAAAACTACGTGTTTTATCAACCAATTTATTATTTACATTTTTGTTTTTACCAAGGTTAGAGGATTTCACTTTCTTAAATGAAGATATAAGATCGTCTAAAATATTTAGCGCTTGAGTGTAGCCTCATTTTTGCACTAAAGCAATGATAAACAAAATTTTATAATCACTTTCAAATATGTTGTAGTGCGTCGAATGTTTTGTCTCATCCAAAGAATAAAAATATGTAATGATTGAATGAGCCTTAGTAATTATCGCCTCTTTTGTGTTCGCTAAAACTTCTGTATTTCCTGGATCATAATTTCAAAAATTTCATGCCATCATACGAGCATCTTCATTATTGTGATCATTAATTGACTCTATATCTTTTGTTACATTTTTATTGACATACACAAATGCATAAGTAAAAGCATTTCTCACATAAGTTAATATGGTATTTAATTGATTATTATGTTCATTTTGTTTTTTTTTATTTTTTTTATCAGCAACTCATTCCTTAAACTCTTCTTTCAGGCTGTTTCTAAACAAAAAGTTTTTTGCAAAAACATTATTTATAAGAAAATTTTGAAAGTTTATGTAATCATGATTCTTTTTTTTATGTAGAAATTCACGTGTAGCAGAAGTGTTCAAATCATTAAGAATCGATTTTTGCGTTTCTTCGATGCTTTTGTCGATTTTATAATTCGGGAAGTCAAAAGTAGCCTTTATCACTATGAAATTTACATCAGTTATATATCGTTCTAACCAAAATTCAAAGTGATAAGTATATTTAGTTCTATTGTAGCTATTTTCACCTTTTAGCGCATTAATAACTTTAGTTCTTTTAAAGAATTCCTTGTTGTCTCCATTGTCTGTAATAAACTTTCGCAGTGAATTAGTTAAATAATAAATATTATCTTGAAGATCGTGCACTTTATACTTAGACTCTTCGTCTTTTTTCAATTTTATATAGTCACAGCTATCAAAATGAATATATTTGTATACAACTAGTTTTTTTGCCTTGTCTTCTGTTTTACTATTTTTCTCACTTGTTGCCATCAAAAACTCCTATCTTGTTGCGTTTAAAGCAAAAAAGACTGCAAAAGCAGCTTTTATGTGTTATTTTTTGAAAATTTTGTTACCCAACTTAATGTAAGTATTAATTTTTTGTTCTACATTTTCAAATGCCATTTTATAAACTTCGTCTGAATAAATGTCGACTCCGGCATCTTTTAAAATTTGTGCAGGTCAATCTCTATCTCCGGCTGAAAGAAACTTGTCAATGTATTCGTTCAGTGCTTTTTCGCCTTCTTTTTTGTACTTGTTGTAGAAAACATTAGCTACAATGTAGCCTAAAGCATATTTGTAAACATAGAAATTGTAGTAAAAGTGTGGCACAGTAACTGAATAAATATTTATATGATCGCCAGGTTTTGATTTTTTATCACTCATTGCATACTTGTTAGCAATATCAATGTAGATTGATTCTAAGTCCTTGTATGAAGCAATAGGTTGTTTTTGATCCATTGCTTGATAAAGATTGTACTCATAATTAGATCATTGAGTTTAACGAATAACAGTTCCGACAAAATCATTAATGCTTTCACCTAATAAATAAAACTTTTCCTTGTCGCTTTTAGCTTTAGAAATTAAGTAATCGTTTAGCATTAATTCATTAAAAATGGATGCTATTTCTGCTAAAAAGATTGGGTATTGACTTCTTTTAATGTCCTGTGTAATGTCTGAAAAGTATGAGTGCATTGAGTGGCCCATTTCGTGACATAGCGTTCCCACTGAATCTAGTGAACCATTAAAATTCATCAAAATGTATTTTTTGTCTAGACCGTATGAAGCACCAATTGAATAAGCACCACTACGTTTGTTTGGCACATTAACAAAATCAACTCAGTTTTCTTGCATTGCTTTTGTTGCAACTTGTGCATAACGAGTAGGCATCACCGACATCAAGTCAACAAAAATTTGTTTTGCTTCTTCAACAGAATATTCATTTTTAATATCTACTAAATCTAAAGCACTATCTCAAACTTTACGTTCTTTTTTATATTTAATTTTGAAGAATTCTTTATTGGCTTTATTGAAACGCTTAAACATTGCCATATTATTAGCAACATTGTTATAGATAATTTCTAAAAGTTTTGGGTCGATATTGTCATCCGAAAGCAAAGCTTCAATTGATGAGTTGTATTTTCTTAGTTTTGCACTAGTTGAGTATTCTTTAAAGTGTTGAATTAGCAAGTTAGCAAAACTTTCTTTGTGTTTATAGAAACCTGCTAAGTAATTTTGATAAGCTGTTTTACGGGTTTGCTCATCTTTTGACTTTGCTAGTTTAATTCTAGTTCCGCGAGTAATTTTTTGTTTGTAACCTTTTGAAGAAACAGCATAACCGAAATCAACTTCACTTGATTCTAAGATGCTAAAAACAGCATGCACTGAAGGGTGACCACCGTTTGCCTCTGTTAAGTAATTTTCAACTTCATCACTTAACTTGTGATCTAGTGCACTTAAGGCTTCTTCAAAGTCTTTTTTAACTGCTGCAAAATCTTTATCATTTACTCATTTTTCAATTTTTGCTCTGTGTTGTTTTACTCTGTTTAATTCAGAACCTAATCTTGCTGCACAATCATCATCTTTATTTGAAAAATCAGCAATCAATTTATTAATTTCAGGATCAATAACGTTGATGTTTCTTTTATTTGATAAATAGTTTCCGATTTTAAAATCTACTTCAAGCTTTTTGTCATAAATTTTTAAATAATCTAAATAAGCTTGTTTAGAGCTGTATTTGGAGTCTTTAAGTTCAATAATTTTTTCGTATAAATCAAAATACTCTTTTTGTAATTTTTCTAGTGTTGTCCCTTTAAGAATATCTTCTAAATCTCACTTGTAATCTTTAGGAACTTCATTGTATGAATTGTATTTTTTCATTATTCTCCTTTGTTAATTTTGATTAGTGATTCAACTGGAACTTTTAGTCTATTTCTTGCATCAAATCCATCTAATTCCATCAAAACAACTACTCTTAAAACTTCCACTTTTTCTCTTTCTAGAAGTTTAATGATTGCTTCTAAGGTTCCTCCAGTTGCCAAAACGTCATCTATAATTACTGCTTTTTGTCCTGGTTTAGTGATTCCATCTTGAATTTCTAAAACATTGCGCCCATACTCAAGCCCGTAGTCACAAGACAACACAGGGCCAGGCAATTTACCTTTTTTACGCACCATAATAAACGGTTTTTTTGTTTTAGCTGCTACTGGTGTCCCAAATAAAAAACCGCGTGCATCAGGTCCAACGATAATATCGGCATCATTGGTAAATTTAGCTATTTCATCAATTGTGTAATGTAAAGCTTCTCCATTAGCTAACAAGTATGAAATATCTTTAAAAACAATTCCTTTTTCGGGAAAATCGTACACTGTACGAATCAAATCTTTTAGTTCTTTCTTATCCATAACACTAAAATTATACCTTTTGGCTTACTTTACTTGACAAAGCAATAAAAAATACTGCTAAGCAGTATTCTAAAAATCTCCTTTTATTCTTGAATCATCATTTTGATTATTAACATTATCAAATGAATCCAAATCAGTTTTGCTTATTGAATTATTATGCAAAACAGCAATAACTCTGTTGGCTCTTGCTCAAAAAATTCAAACCAATATTAAATTTGCAAAACCAGGTAAAAAGACTGACAAAATGAGTCAAATTTTGTGTTTTTGTAGACTCTTATGTTTTGCTACAAGCACTTCAGTAGCTGATATTTTGATTTTGGTGTTGTATTCATTTTCATATTTTCAATACATCAAATAACCTAATCCTAAAACCAATAAATTTAGCAAAATCCCGCAAATAATCATTGCATTTCTAGCAACAATAAATGTTTTGTCTCATGTACCCATGTAAATACCAACATAAATAAACATACTAAAGAATCACGAGAAAAAATACAAAAATGCTGCTGTTTGTAGATAACTAATCAATTTGTTGGGACTAAAATAATTCATTATTTGCTCCTTATTGAAGTTTAAAGTGAATATACTTCTTTTTTTCACAAATATTGTAATTCGAAAACAAAGTTGTTTCTAGTATTTTTTTTACTTAATTTGGTATTGTTTTTAGTCGTTTTTTAGTTTTAAAAAAGCAGCAGCCAAACCCGGCTGCTTTTAAACGAAAAAATGAGAATTATTTGATTTTAAAAACTGTTATATAAATTAAATTTGAAAAAAAGAATAAAAAAAATGGCGATCGCGGCGGGACTCGAACCCACGACCACATGCTTAGAAGGCACGTACTCTATCCAGCTGAGCTACGCGACCACTTTTTTTTCGTAGTCAAGTGCTTTTGGCTACATTTGTAATTTTACTATGTTTAATTGAAAAAGTACAAAAAATATTTTGTTTTTTGTTTGCCATTTTTAAACCTTATATAATAGAGTAATGCCATATTGATGAATTAACATTTTTATTTTTATTGCAGGATATTTTATTGGTTCAATAAATCTGTCAATTATCATGTCTAAAAAACTTAAAAAAGAAGATATCAGATCACAAGGTTCAAATAATGCGGGTTCAACAAATGCTTTAAGAGTCTACGGCAAGAAATTTGCTTTAGTTGTCTTTTGCTTTGATGTTTTAAAAGCGATGTTACCTTGTTTTTTCGTTGTTATTTTGCAAAGGTGAGTAATCAGAGACTTAAGCATCAGTATTTCATTGATACCGTTGATTGCTGGTCTAGGTGCCTTGGTTGGACATGTGTGACCTATTTACTTTAAATTTAAAGGTGGTAAAGGAGCTGCTTGTTTCTTAGGAATGGTTATTGCAACCAACATCATCTTACTATTCATTGGTATTGTTTTATTTTTAAGTGTTGTATTAATAACAAAATATGTTTCACTTGGTTCAATAGTTGTTCCATTCATACTGGTTTTATTAGCATTTATTCCTTGAATTGCTTCTGGACCTCTTGGTGTTTGCTCAATTAATAAAGATTGGTTTTATATTCCAGGTATTGTCTTACTTGTTGCTGACTTGATAGTTATTTTTATGCATCGCACCAATATTAAAAGATTGGTAAATAAAACAGAAAATAAGTTAAGACTTAAAAAATAGTTTTAAAGCTTAGTCAAAAAGACTAAGCTTTTTATATAGCAAAAGCAAGAATAAAAAACAAGATAAGCACTTGGCTTATCCTGTGTTCAATATATGCTAATTAACGTGCAGTTTCAAAAGTTTGAATTCTTAGATTGTTGAAGCTGATTAATTTTTCTAATTTTTCTTTTAGAACTGGATCAGAAGTTTTAGCAAGTCTTTTTTCGTATTTTTTAGCTCTCTTGTAAACTACTGCTTTTTCAATAGGAACAAGTCCGAACATAATTAATACAAATGAAGGAAGAAGAATTGCTGTTACGATGTTTCCGATTCATTCATAGTGTAAATTCTCTAATAATTT
Organism: Mycoplasma sp. 4044; assembly: GCF_053851695.1. NCBI lineage: Bacteria > Bacillati > Mycoplasmatota > Mollicutes > Mycoplasmatales > Mycoplasmataceae > Mycoplasma > Mycoplasma sp. 4044. The sequence continues at coordinate 42,761 of NZ_JBSQBD010000003.1, forward strand.
TCATTGAGCTTTAACAAAAGCAGCATCAGTCATGTCTTTTGTTTTTTCTACTGTTGTAATTAGTCCTACTTTAGGGTCAAAGTAGTTTTCGATTTGTTTTTCAGTTAAAGCGATTGATACATATGGATTAATTGCATAAGTAACTAATGCTAAAGCAACTAATACAATACCAACTCAACCTGCTCAAACTGTGTGTTTTCCTTTTTCAACTTTAATAAAGTTCAATTTACGGTTTCTGATTGTTCCGAAAATAGCAACAATAATGAATGCGAATGAGATAACAGCCATTCAGTTAGCCATTAAGTCAGAGAAGTTCATATTTGAGTTGAAGTTTCTTGAACCATATAAACCATCATATCCACCTGGGAAGTAAGCAAGTGATCCAACAACATTAAAGATTAGAGTAACAGGAATTGTTAGAATGATTGCATAGATAGTTCCGACGATTGGAGTTTTTGCTTTTTGCATTTTTGCATGAACTTTAAGTGGAACTCACAACTCACCTTCGTTTATTAAGTCTTCAATGAAACGAGTACATCACATTGTGAATCCGTTAATGATTCCTAAGATTCCGATTGCAATAGCAAAGTTAATTAATCCAAATAATCAACTTGCTTTAATTGATTTTAGTTGATCCGAGAATCCATAGAATCCTCCACTAGCAGCACCAATTGTCATTGTAACAGCAAGAATCAAGTAAATAATAGTTACAGTTACTAGTCCAATAACTAGAGCAAGTGGTGTTTTCTTAGGTTCAGCCATTTCTGATTGAACTCCGGCTGTTACATAAAATCCATCATATGCAAAGAAGATAGCAGCCATACTTGTGAAGATACCAAAGATTGGTGATAGTTTTGCTAGGCTTGTTGATTGTGGATTTCATCATTTAATTTGTGTCATTTGTTGACCGACAGTGACTGTGCTTCCATCACTGACTTGTTCAGATAGTTTTTGACCAGCAAATACTAATCCAATAATGGTTACTGCGATAAGTGGGAAGAATTTAATAGCAGTAACAACTAAGTTTTGAATGTTTCCTGCTTTTGAACTTAATCCTGATGTAAATAAGAATCAGAATGAAATTCCTAAAGCAAAAAGCATCATAATAATTCAGTCATTATTTCCGAATGCTTTATTGATTAGTAAACCACCATCTGTGACAAATCCTCCAGCAGCGTCTTGCATTTGAATAATTACATATAGTGGCATAAAGTAGTAAGTGAAAGGTAAGTAAATAAAAGTCATGAAGTTTTTACATGCTTTATAGATGTAAAGACTGTTGAACGCTTTATTTCACCCAATCATACCAAGGTTATCATTACGACCTGAAGCAACTTCAACAAGTGCTATTGCCATGGCAATAACCGCAAATGCTGCTAGTCCCCAAGCTAAGATAGATCAGAAAATGTTTCCAGCAGATTCTGCAAGTACTTTATCTGCCCGTAGGAAAATTCCTGCTCCGACTGATGAACCGATAACAATTAAAATTGCTGAAAAGAAACTAATTTTCTTTTTCTTGTCAGCAGTCACAACTAATTGTTCGTCAGACATTGTTTATCCTTTCGTATGTTGTGTAATAAGTTTTTCTTATTACTGTTTTGTTGTTTGTTTATAAAAATTAAGAAAAAGAATGAATTTAAATGGGTTTAAGTTGTTTTTTTATAAACGCTAATAATTTTATGAATGTTCACAAATATAAATTTATTAATTTTTATTTAAGGTCTTTTCTTGATAAAGGCATTGACATGCAACGAGCATTTCCCATTCCAAGTGATAATTGGTTTCCGTGGAATGGAATAACTTTAATTCCAGCAGCTTCTAAAGCTTTGTTTGTTTTTTCGTTACGTGAGTAACCAATTACAACTCCTGGAGCTAAAGCTAAGTAGTTTGTTCCGTCGAAGTGTGTTTCTCTTTCAATTTCCATTAAAGTTGCACCTTTTCCTGCAATAGGAATTAGAACTGGTTTTTCACCGATAATTGATTCTAATAAGTCTGATAGAGATGCTCCGCTTTCTTTACGTTTTGGTTCATCTTCTGTTAAATCAAATTCTCAGAATTTTAGAACATCTAACATGATTGGTGAGTATAAGAATTTGTTTCTATCTAACATTGTCAATCATGTGTCTAGGTGCATTAAGTTTGTTCATTTAGGAACGTTAACCCCAACAATACGTGTGAATTTTGCTTCTGGGTTAGCTTTAATATTTTTAGCTAATAATTCAATTGTATCTAGGTCTGTTCTTTCTGAAACTCCAATAACTAGTGTTTTTTCGTTGTATACGAATACGTCCCCACCTTCGATTGAAAGTTTTAGACTTGGTTCGTAATAAATAGGAGTATTAACTAGTTTTGGGTGGTTTTTGAAAACGAATAATGAGAACAGTGTTTCTCTTTGACGTACTTTGTAACGCATGAAGTGAATTGTAACTCCATTACCTACTGATGCAAATGGGTCACGTGTGAAATATAAGTTTGGCATTGGATCTACAACTAATTCGTGTTTTGATTCAATGTTTAAATCATATTTTGTGATTCCTGACATCATGTATTCAACCATTTTTCTTGGTGAAAGTTTGCTGAAGAATTCTCTAATAAGAGCTTTCTTTTCTTCACTTAGAATTGGGTTTGAATCTTCTAAGAAGTCTTCGATAAATTGTTTACGAGCTTCCGGACTAGCTAGTTCATAGGTTTCTGTTACTAAATCTAGTAGTTCAACTACATTGATTCCATGTCCTTTTAGTGATTCAACGAATGATCTATGTTCTTTTCTTGCTTCATGGCTTTCCAAGATAGCAGAGAACAATAGTTCATCTAGTCGAGCAGGGGTAATGTAATCAATTTCTCGCCCTGGTTCATGTACTAATACAGATTCAAGTTCACCAACTTCACTGTAGACGTTGATTCCCTTGAATTTTTCATTAAAAACTGACATTTATTGCCTTCCTTAAATAGTTTTTTAATAGATCTTTAAATTAATAAATTTTGTTGTTTGCATAAATAAATTTTTTTGTGTAATTCGAAATTTTATGGTAAAATTACACTGTTTTTATTTGCAAATTTATTTTTGTGATAAAAACCACTAACTCAATTTGGTGGTATAAACAACAGCTACACGCAAAAAAATATTTATACAATAATATTATAGTTTATTAACATAAATATTCAAGACCCCACACTGTGTTTTGTATACCTTCTTGTGTATTTTAATATTCAACATTTTGTTTTTTTCTTTCTTTAAATAAACTTTTCTCATTCTTTCTTAATTAATTTTTATAATTCTTATTAATGTTTAAATTTAGAAACACAAGTGCTTTGGGGATTAAGGAGTATAACAATGCAAAATGAAACAATGCTTTCAACTTCTCTAGAAGCTTTTAAAACAATGAATAAAGAAAATCTTACTTTTGAGCAAATTTATCAATACGTTCGTGAAAAATTTATTCAATCTTGAATCGAACAATTCTCACAAAACGATAATAATTTTAGTGAAGATGAAATTGATGAATTAAAAAGAGGGCAATTGTATAAATTGTTGACTATTGATGGTAAATTTTTCCGCTTAGCAGATGGAAGATGAACCATTAACCGACCAATTGAGAATACAAATCGTTAATAATCAGGGGCTTCATTCCCTAATTTTTTTCATTTTTATATTAATGGAAGAGAAAGTGAAATAATTTTGTATATGGCGACAAAAATTAAAAAATGATTTTTACCTTTAATGCTAACTAGTTTGATGATTCCAACTGTTTTACTTTCGGCCCAAAAATGTAATAATGTTGAAACAAAACACCCACAAGAAGAAACAAAATTTAGTCAACAATTTTTAAGTGAGTATTACAAAGCAAAAGTGACGGAAGTTATCGATGGTGATACTATCGTGACTGAGAATAACAATGATTTTACTAAGTGAAGATTCAGTGGAATTGACACTCCAGAAACAAGAAAACATGCACCTGACGGAAGTTGAGAACTGACTACTGGAGACCAACATTTATGGGGAACAAAAGCTAAAGAAGAATTAAAAAGACTAATAACTGAAAATAAAGACTTCGTGTGAGTGCCAAAAAATCCTAAAAAGGATAAATACTCTCGATCTTTGGGAAAAATTTACCTTAGCGAGCAGCATATGCTGAACATAGACTTAGTAACAAAGGGTTTAGCAATTAAGCGTTATATTAGTTTGGAAAGAAAAAATAAATATTACACAAGTGACACAACATTTTACATGGAGCTAGAAAATGCTGAAAACCAAGCAATCTTAAATAAAATCGGTATGTGGTCGCTCGGAACTAAAGCATACGTTATCGGCCTTCTATATTAATAAAGCAAAAAAAGTTAATTTTTTGGTAGAATTATAAAGCAATACAACATTAAAAGGAGCAACATATTATGAAAAAAGATATTCACCCACAATATCAACAAATTAAAATAACTTGCTCATCATGTGGTGCAGAACACGAATTCGGAACAACTGCAAGTAAAATCTCTTTAGATGTTTGCTCAAGTTGTCACGCCTTCTATACAGGTAACCGTACAAGTGCTAAAGCTACTGGTCAAGTTGAAAAATTCAACCGTAGATTCGGTAAAAATTCAAAATAATAATAAAAAACTCTCGTGTTGAGAGTTTTTTATTTTGCCTTTTTTATCAATTAGCGATTAGTTTTCCATTTGAATCTTTTTGTGATCCTAATAAAGCTAGAACAAAATCAATAAATCATCAAATTCCGCAAAGTCCTAAAGTTAATAATTTAAAAATGCCCAACATTGTTCTTCCGGCGTAAAAACGGTCAATTCCTAGTCAACCTAAAAATCAAGATAATAAAACTAATACTAATCTACTTTTATCTGAAACTGCATTCATTTTATTCCTCGTATTTCTTTCCTCAGAAGTATTTATAGTGGCTTTCTTTACCATCCTTAGTGATGTAGACAGCGTCCCCCTGTCTTTTACCTGTTGAGTATTTGTAACGTTCAACATCACCATTTGCATAGTATGTTGTTGCATCCCCATTTAGCATGTCGTTTTTGTAATTGCATTCTTCACGATCACCATTAGCTTTGTAAAATGTTGCTTTCCCGTGTTTTAGATTGTCAACATAAATAAATTCTTCACGATCACCATTAGCATATTGTAAATAACCAGGACCTTGTGCTAAACCATCAACATATGTGTATTCAGCAATATCACCATTTGGAACTACCATTTTGGCAGGACCATTTTTTTGTCCATTAACATATGAGTAAGTTTCGGTTGAACCACAACGAAAGTAATAAATTGCTTTCCCTGTTTTCATTCCATCCACTATTTCTACTTCTTCACGTTGTTCGTACATAAATTTCCTTATTTAAAATATATATTTTAAATTATAACAATTTTTAAAAAATTGCATAATTTGGGAACATAAGAAAAACTAGGGGTAAGGGTAAGACAGTCGCATTTGCGGCTGTTTTTTTGTTGAAGGGAATTTTAGTA
>NZ_JBSQBD010000004.1:0-36079 GCF_053851695.1 Mycoplasma sp. 4044
AGGGGAATTTTCACTTTTTTATTTCAAGTTTAGAAATTTTGATTAAAAATGCTGTTGTTATGGTATCGCGTATCAGTCATAGTAATATCTTTACATTAAGTTAAAAGAAACATTTAACTCTATTGTTATTAATTAGTTTTATTTTTGTAAGTAAGGAAGATAAAAGTATAATGTCGAAAGACAAATAAAAACAAGTATAGAAAGAAAGAATACAAGAATGAAAAAATAAAAGCGCTAAAAGCGCATAAAAAAACGAATAGAAAAAGAAAAAGAAAAAATAAATTAATACACAACAATTTTTTTCTTGGTTTATCTTGTATTTTTTTTGTTTTGTTATTTTTTTGACTTGATTAATTTTTGAGTTTATTAATTGCAGTTTATTTTTAATTGTGATTGTTTTTTTGTAAAGTTTTTTTTGATAAGAAAAATTTTTTTTGTGGTATAATAATGGTAACTAAGATAGGTGCGACTAATAACACATTATCTTTGCCCCCTTAAATTCTCTTGTTCCAAAAAACTCTGTTAGCGATGGGATTAGTCTCAGCATCAGTTATTACTATTTCAGCACCAGTAATCTCTTGTGGAAACAAAAAAGAATCTACTACACCTGAAAGAGACAAATTAAGAGTAACACTTGACAAACTTGTAACAGCATACAAATCACTTGGAATTTGAGACACACTTAAATCTCAGTTGGAGCCTGTTTTTGCACAACTTAACAACATAACAGAAGAACAAGCAAAAATTGTTAACGATACTTGAACCAAAACATTAGAAGGACTGAATTTGTCACAACACTAAAATCCAAGTAAACACTAAACATAAGTATAAAAAACCGTGAGCTTATTACTCGCGTTTTTTTGACAAAAAAACACTCGCCTTAGCGAATGTCTTAAAGAATTGATTATCTTAAGTGTGCAAACATTGCAATTAAAGAAATAATTGAACCCACTAATAAAATAGAACCAATAACAATGTATTTTAGAAAACTTTTTTCTTTATTACTTTCATTTTTCATAATAATAATTATATAGCACAAAGAGTTAATTCAACCGAAATAACTAATAAATAAACAAGTAAGTATTTGAGTACTAAATGCCAGTGTTTTTTGTGTCAGGTTTGTTAATAAACATTAACACTTTTTTTTTTTTTTTTTACAAGCATTACAATTTATGTATGGCAATGCTACATTTTTGCATTGTATAAGGAGAAAAAATGAGAAAAAGCAGCAAAATGCTGATTTCAGTCAGCACTTTCAGTTTAATAGCAATTTCAATAAGTATTGCATACCTTATTTATAACACTACTAAGAGAAGAGTGAAAGTAGTTTACACAAAACTAGAACAAATTCTTAATAAAGTTGACTCGTTTTTGGAACAAAACAAAGATCAACCAGGATTCGAAGTGTTGCGCAACATTTATGAAGAAGTTTCTAAGCAATATAAAAGTTACGATCAAAAATCAGTTGATGAAAAAAGTGCATATTTAGAAAAGATGTTAAGTGATGCATTTGAAGCATTAAGAAAAATTTTGGACGATGTTTCAAAACTTAATGATGCCAAAAACGAAAATGACAGCTTAGTAAAAACTATTCAAGAGTATATTGAGCAAGTTTTTGGTAATAAACTACCGCAAAGTTGGCAAGAACTTAAAAAGCAAATAGCCGATGATTTGGATTCTATTAACAAAGCATACAAAAATAAAGATATTGACACTATTTTGAAGTATGCACAATCATTGGAACAAAAATTTAATCAATTAAAAGATGATTATTCATTAGCGCAAACAAATAATTTAAAAGAACAAAACCAATCGCTTTTCAAAACTGCTAGTCAGTTAGTTTTAGACTTGAAATTGCAAAATGATCCAATTCAAAAAACAATAACAAGCAACTTTTTTGCAGCAGATGACAATGATAAAACCATTCAAGCAAAAAATGATAATCTTTCAGCAATAATAACAAGTCTTCAAAAACGAAAAGAAGAATACTTACAAGTTAATAAGGCAAATGAAGAACAACTAAATAGAGCTTTGGACATAAAAACTAAATTAGACGAGTCAAATAATGTTTTGAACGAAAATCTTAAAGATAAAATCACAGATGCCATAAATGCAAATAATGAAATCTATCCTAAATTAACTAACAATGAAAGTCGCTGAAACGAAGTTAAGAAATTACAAAAAACTAATGACGAAGTTGAGCACGACTTTTTCTATAATAAATATCAGTTAGCAAGCAAAAAAGCGAATGAAATATACGCGTATTTAGCACAACAAGAAGGTGCTAACGATTTAGCACCAAAAGCTAAAGAATTAATTGATAACAATATTCAAACAAAAGATTCAAGTAACACTGATTTACAGAATTCTTCATATTCACTGACTAAAATTTCAAGTGAGCTAGAATATTGATATCAAAGAAGACTAATTAAGTCTAAGAATCAATATTATGAAACCCTGTTGCAAGCTGAAAAACTAAAAAACTTCCTTGTTAGTGCGATGCCAAACGAGTCAACTGATGAGTTAAAGAGCTTAATCCAGGAACTAATTAAGGCTATTAAGGATAATGATAATTTAATTAGCCAAGATAGCAAGCAATATGATCTAAGAGTGCAAAATTTGACTCAAAATATGGATTCTATCAAACAAAGAATGAACAATTTGACTGATGTGGCACACAAGTGATACGAGCAACAACATAATGTTGCTTCGCAATTACTAACTACTTTAACCAATGAAAAGCTTAAAAATTACTTGACTCAAAGATTACAAGAAAATAGTAACTTAAAAGATCAAGAGTTAAAAACTTATGCCAATGCGGCTGCCAATTTAGAAAATGCTTGCAACAAAGTACTAAGTTATCAAGAATTTGAAAAAGAAAAGACAGAAATTGATACCTGGTTAGAACAAAATCTAAGCATTTCCGATGAATACAAGACTCAAATTACTGATAAGAAAACTCAAGCACAAACTAATATTGATAATCTTTTGGATGAAAATAACAAAAACTCACAAGCAATGTCAGATGTAGTTTCATCCCTAGAAAATGATTTTAATCACATTCGTTTAAATGCTAAAAAAGATGAAGTGAGTCAGTTCCAAACGCAAAACAATCAAGCTTTAGAAACTTTAAATAGCAAATTAGAAGAAGCTAAAGTGCGTCAACAGTTAGTGAGTGAAATCAACACTAAAATCCAAGAAATTGAAGACAAGATTTTACAATCAAAAATCTTGGATAATGAGGCAAATCAAACTGAAATAAACATTAATAATTTTTTGAAAATAGCAGTTAATTCAATTTCAAAAGCTCAACTTCAAGACAAAAGTAATGAAGCGCAAGATTGAATTACAAAAAACAGCCAAGCTATTGGAAACAATCGACTTGAGACATTGAAAAATATAATTGATGATGTTAATCAAACAATAAACCAAAACCCCGATTTAAACTTCGACAACTTAAAAGATAAACTTGTTTTAATTTTCAACAAAACTAAAGTTGCTAAATCAGTTTCTGATTTAAGTAATTTGTTTAAAAATAATCAAAACTTACTTCCAACACTGACTGATAATAGTCTAGAAAAATCAGTTGTTACAGCAGTTAATGATAACATCACTGAGTCACTAAAAATTGCTAACGAGTTGCTAAATGGTAACAAAGTTACAGATAAAGATGAAACTAAGCTTGCTAATGCATTTAGTGATTATCAAAGTATTATTCAAACTGAAACACAACGTTCATTGACGCGCCAAAAATACACTGAGGCTAATGATTTTTACAACGATGCTTCAACTACCAGTGAACAGGCCAAGAATATATTGCAACCTACCCTTGCAACAAGTTTAAGTGTAATAGATAGCAAAAATTCGAGTTTCAATCAGTTGAAACAATTAGCAACTTCGCTTGCTAATAAATTGGGATTGGCTAAAGAAGTAGAAAAATACTTTGATAAAAAGACTGAAATTAATAATGATTTTCTATCAAAATACACTGACACAAAACCTGGTTACGTGACTGATTTAGAAGCCAAAATTCAAAACCATGACCAAACAGTTCTTAGCCAAGCTAATGACAACGGTAACAAAGATATTGTCAGCCAGACTTTAAAACAACTAGGTTTAGATTACCAAACTGCTCTAGATGAAAAAGATAATGAAGACTTACAATTGGATGTTTCAAAAGCTAAAACTTGAGCTCTAGCAAATACCTATTTATATGCTTATCCACACTACTTGAATTTAACTAACAATATTGCCCAAATTGAAGCTAAAACTAAGGAACAAGTCAAACAAGAATACTCAACACTTAAATCAGGACTTGCTAACACTTTTGCTTTAGCACAAGTAACAAAAGCCTTAGTTGATACAACTGATACTTGAAATAAATACAAACAAAATAATGATGTTAGCGACTTGCATGGAATCTTAGCTAATGTCGAACAAGATATTCAAGATGTAAAACAAAAAATAGCTTCTTACAATACTTCTACTCAATATCAAGATGTTAAAGATGCGATTATAAAAATGGTTGCCGATGATTATGTAATTAAATTTAGTAACATTAGTTCAGAACTGTATCAAATTACTAGTTGAAACATTTTTGACACGTGAAGAAGCGCTGAAGACTCTGAATATTTCGAAAAAAGAGGATGATATCATATGTTCATTATTGGTAAAATCGATACTAATTACAAAAAAATCGAGCAAGCATACAATGAGCAAGATTTAGACGCTATTAAACAAGCATATAACAAAACCGCTAGTTGAACAAAAATAGTAAATTATGCAGATGATGACAATCGAAATGAATACCCAGAACTATATCGAAATATCAGTAATTTAGTTGTTGAGCATTACAACGAAATCAAGAATGAAGATTTAAAACAATTCAAATCACTTGAATTATTCTTAGACTTTTTCGATCTAAATAGTTCATATCCTAATTGAGAACAAAACAAAGAAGAGATTGTTTCAAAATTAAAAAATAAATATGCTCTAATTAAAAAAGCATTATTTGAAGATTACACATGTATAAACTACAGTGACTATTTAGCAGAAGATCGAAAAGACGATCCAAATGAAGCAATCGAAACACTTAAAAAATGTTTATTTTACACATTTATTCTTCTACACACAGATAAAGATGGAACAGTTATAACTAGAATAAAACATCTTGCATCAAGTTATGAGAATTTAATAAATAGTTTACAGCAAGATAATGTGAATGATTCTCTATTAAATGAGCTAAGACAGAATAGTGATTTTAATCAATCGATTAGTTCACTTCAAAATTATTCATCAATGGATAATAGTGATTTCATAAAAACAGGCAGAGAAGATAAAATCAAAGCAAATCATCAAGAGGTTGCTGAGTTGTATGCAAAACATGAAGAACTAGGTTGATGAATAGAGTGACAATTAAGAGAGTATTATGAAGATGAAAATGGATATATGACAAACAAAAGCAAAAATGCTTATGACTTCATCCAGGCTATAATATCAACACAAGATAAGATAAATCTAGTTATTGAGAATTTATATAATAAAAAAGTAAGCGAAATCAAACAAAAAGCACAACAAATTGAAAACAAACTATCATCAAAATACTTTGATGTTTTGCAGAAACTAGATGAAGCACAAAATTACTATGATCAAGCTTCAGTTAAACAAGAAAATCTTGATGACAATTCATATACTCAAACATACGATTCGTTGCAAAAGGCTAATAAAGCTTTCAATATTCTTGATTCATTAATTAATTCACTTTCAACAGAAAATTAACATTTAGCACTTAGCAAAACCTAAGTGCTTTTTTGTTTGTATAAACCACTATAATTTAATTAATAATTAAGGAATAAAATGACGAAAAGAAAAAAGATTTGAATAACATCAAGCATATTTTTATCATTATCATCACTATCTTTAGGATCGTTTGTGTTATCTTGCAAAAACACAAATGAATTAGTTGTTGATTATACAAAACTTTTGCAAGCAATCAAAAGTGCTGAAACTTTAGTTAAAAATAATGCCAATAGTTTGGAAATTGCTGAATTGCAAAAGTTGCTCGAAAAGGTGCAAAAAGAGTTAAAAATATACAACCAAGATCAAGTTGATAACACAGTGAAATTGATTAACGATCTAGCAGAATCCACTGCTAAAAAATTTTCAGAAATTAAGCAAACTAAACATTCTGACAGCAATGAAAAACAGGGTGAAAACATTAATAAAGAGGATAATATTACTAATCCGGAAAATATTAAAAACACTGGTGATAACACTGAAAACAACACAAGCAACACTGACACAAAGACCCAGGATAATGAAAATGCACCAAGTAAATCTAAAACAGATATAAACCCAGAACATGCCGATCATGATAGACAAAATTATTTCACCCAAAAGCTAAATCTACTTCAAGAATTTCAAATCTTTTCTTCGTTAGTAAGAACTAATTTATTGAACTTTTTTGCTCAAGAAAAATTAAAACCACTATATGTTACGAACATCGAGAAAACGTTAAGTAAAATAACACTTGATTTTCAAAATGATGAAATAGCCTTGCAAGACATACAAAATCAAATTTCTAATCTAAAAAGCTTCTACAACACTGAAATAAATGAGTCTTTAACTAAGTTGTTTTCAAGATTTGAAAAACTGATCAATTTACCAAAAGATGATAATCTTAATCAAGAAGAATGAAATACTTTTAAGTCAAAACTTAGCAAAAAAATTGAGGATTTGAAACGTAATTTATGCTCCAATAAAAATACAATTTCATTTATTAAACTTCAGCAAAATGAGCTTGAAAATTTTGTTAAGCAACAACAACCACATTCTAAAGATATAGAACTGTCTTCAGACTCTTTAGTTGTACCGTTAAACAACATTTTGAATGCAAAAATTTACTATAAAAATGCTAACAATAAATATGAGTCTATTTCAAATTTAGATTCTTCTAAAATACCAAAAAACAACATTTTTATTGAAATTTTTACACAAAATCACACTTTTTATTTTCCTATCATTCAAATTTCGAAATTTCAAAACCTTTTAAAAGTAAGCTTTGATATAAGCAACTTAAACTTAGTTAAAACATCAGAATTTATCTTTTTGCCACTTGGTAATCAACAACCGGAAAATATTAAAAATTTGAATCAACGAAATGTTGATTTTAGCAAAAATGATGCATACAAAGAAAATAACCTTGTTGCTTATCAAAATGTTAGTTTATTAGCTCCATTCCTGACTGAAGAACAAACAATTTCACTAGCAAACAAAATTGATATAAAAAGCAATATAGCTTGCAAAAAAATCACATCAGTTGTTCCTTTGAATGAAAATGAAGTTGTTGTCAATTTAAACAAAAATCACTCAGATATTAATAGAATCCTAATCAGATATGAAGATGGATTTGTCGAAAAAGTGAATGTTAGTCTTGAAAACAATGCAAATTTGCAAAAACGTTATCAGTACAAAATATCTGGACTAGATTTATATTATCAACCACTAGTTTCAAACCTAAAATCTGACAATATTATTAAAAAAGTAAAAGATGACTTTATGAGTCTAGATTTTTCGTGGCAACAAATAAAAAATCATTTCAATCTTGATTCAAATTTTGTTGATGTTTCTTCTTCACTGCATTTGCAAAAAACAATTTTGAAAAACAAGCAAAATATAGTGACAATCCTAGAAGACATTCTTGAAAGTAATGCAATAGCTGCAAATAGTGAAGATATTACTTCGTTTTATGCACAAAAATTAGCTCAAAACTCTTTTAGCATATTGTTTAACTACTCTTATTTTGATAGATGGTATTCAATAGATTTTGCAGGAATTCACTTGACAAAATTACTTATTTTTTATAAACATTTCTGACATATTCAAACCACTAGTTTATTGGATTGATTAATAGAAGTTAGTCAAGTTGATTTTTCTTTCTTCAAACCAGAGTTAAATGTGGAAATGTTTTTGAAGTCTCTAGCAACTAAACTAGATAAAAAATCGCTTTTTGACTTTATTGTTGATACTAGAAAAATGTTAGTGCCCAATCTTTCGAATAATGAATGACTAAAACAGTCTTCAAAAGCATATATTGTTGAGGCTTTTTCTTCAGATAGCGAACTAAAAATATTGCAAATGCAAGCTAACCAGCCGTACAGTATTGGAGTGTTTGATAGGATTAGTGATTCTAAGTTTAAATATCGTCAAATGTTATTGCCCTTGTTAACTTTATCAAAAGAAAGCATGTACATAATTTCAACCTTATCTTCACTTTCTTTTGGTTCATATGAACGATATTTTGATTTAAATGACAATGTAAACGTCCAAAATAATATTCAAAACATTCATACTATGATAAACAATGCTGCCAAGTGACAAAGTAATTATTTTGATTTCTGATATCACTTATTAAACAAACAAGATAGAACTAAATTATTTGATTATGTAAACACATTCGACGGTTATTTATTTGTTAAACAAAGTAACATTGAAAATTCTGAAGGGTGACAAGATTTAAATTCGTCTTGCCCTTCAATTGAAGAATTTTTTAGTCCTATTAACAAAGGAATTAAATATTTATATACAGCTGGTGCTTATGCAATAAGTCATGAAAACTATTTCACTTTCAGAAAAATATTAACAGCCGACGGACATGCTATTTTTACACACGAAACGACTCATAATTTAGATGGAAGTACGTACTTTTTAGGTTATGGACGAAGAAGCGGAATGGGAGCTGAAGCCTATGCCCAAGGTTTGTTGCAAAATCCAATGTTTGATGAGTCAATAATCGGTATTAATTTTTCTTTTGAAACTGATTTTAACAACAGACAACGATACCAAGTTTCAAATCCGCTAAGTAAATTTAGCAGTGACAAAGCATTGCAAAACTATATGCATAATGTTTTTGACTTTATTTATTTGACCGAATATCTAGAAGCAAAAAGTCTTCTAAAACAACCACTTAAAACAAAGAAAATATTATTTTTCCAAGTATCAAATCAATTAGAAAAAATCAACAATGATTATTCACATGCTAATAATGTAATTGACATGAATTTATCTGATGATTTTATTAACAATTTAAAAACTGTTGATGATCTTGTCGATAACAATATCGTTTCTATTAGAAATCAAAATCGTAAAACTAGTTTCTTTTCCAGAAATGAATATAATGAAGTGAGCTTGACTAATAGTATATGAGCAGCCCTTGACAATCCAAAGGGCGCTCCTGGATCGTTTATGTTCAAAAGAATGGCTTTCGAATTACTAGCCTACAAGGGATATTACAATGGGTTTATTCCTTATGTTTCGAATCAGTTAGCAATCGCTTTAAAAGATTATTACGACCAAAAAATTGTTACCGATAAGCAAGTTTTCGATGCTATTTTAAAAGATGAATTTAATAGTTGATCTGACTTTAAAAAGACCATGTATAACAATGCTTATAAAGCAGCTCAGAATTTTATTAAACCTATAACTATCAATTATGAACTTGGTAAAGAAATCACCGATCAACAAATCATAATTAATAATGTTGCTCAGCTTGAAAATTTAATTAATCAAGCAATTACTTATGACAACAAAAATCTAACACTAGCAAAACTAGGTTCAGGTGAATATGATAGACTTAAAAAACTCTTATTTAAAGCATACCTTTTTGCAACTAATGATTTTCGTACCTCGATGTTTAAAAAGTAATTTAAATGCACAAAAAAACTTAAAAAAGTACTCAAAATAAGTAATGTTTCACCTTTTAAAGGCACATTACTTTTTTTTTTTTTTTGTGATAATATTTCTTAAATATTAAAAGCGAGGAGAATTATGAAGAAAACCAAAAAATATGCCATTTTGTTATCACTTCTCAGTGCTATTGCAGCAGGTAGTTCAATAGCCTATTTGTTAAGTGCTAAAAGTGTTGAAAATGAGCCTGTTAAAGATTTTGAAACCTTACGTAAAACATTGCAAGACAGCAATGAGTTTTTAACTCAAAACAATCAAAATAATGATTTTGAAACTCTAAACGATAAATATCAAACAATTAACAATGAATATTTCGGATACAAAAGTCAGGATATTATCGATACTCGTAATAACGAATTGCAAGATGAATTGAAAAAAGCCAAAGATAAACTTTTAGCAACGCAACAAAAGCAAAAAGATTTACAAAAGGCTATTGAAAACAACAAACAAAGTCTTGAAAATTTAAATTCTTGAATTGAAGATAACAAAGACAACCTAGAAGAAAATGAAGAACAAGATTTAAAAAACAAAATTAATGACAATCAGAATAAAACTCAAGAAGCTATCAATGCAAAAGATGATAAAAAAGTCAATGATTTAACTCAAGAGCTGCAACAACTTTTAGAAGACGCACAAAAGAATTTAGAAAATAAAAAGCAATCGCTTTTGACCAAAAATAAACAGTTAATGCAGAAAGCACAAGACTTAAACAAAGAAGTAAATGATGAAGAAAGTCAAAAAGCAATTGATAACAATAAAGGAAATGACAAAGACGCAACAAAAACTTTAGAGCAAAAAAATAAACAACTAGAAGACTTAATATCGAAGTTACAAGAAAGTAAAAACAAAGACGATCAGCCAGTTCTTGATTTTGAAACTTTAAAGAAAACATTGCAAGAAAGCAATGAGTTTTTAACACAAAATAATCAAAACAATGATTTCAAAGAGTTAAAAGACAAATACCAATCAATCAACAGTGAATATGAAGGTTACAAAAGCCAGGATGTTATCGATACTCGCAATAAAGAATTGCAAGATGAATTGCAAAAAGCTAAAAATAAACTTTTAGCAATGCAGCAAAAACAACAAGATTTACAAAAGGCTATTGAAGATAATAAGCAAGCACTAAATAACTTGAATTCTTGAATTAAAGATAATGAAGACAATCTAGATAAAAATGAAAAAGAAGATTTAGAAAACAAAATTAATGAAAATCAAAAACAAGTACAAAATGCAATCAATTCAAAAGATGATAAAAAGATCAATGATTTAACCAAAGATTTGAAAAAGCTTTTAGAAGATACTAAAAACAAAGTCGACACTAAAAAGCAACAACTTTTAGCAAAAAATAGACAATTGGCACAACAAGCACAAGATTTAAATAAAGATAAAAATGATAAAGATGTCCAAAAAACAATTGAAAACAATAAGGGAAATTACTCGGATTCAATAAAAACTTTAGGACAAAAAAATAAACAACTAGAAGACTTAATTTCAAAATTACAAGATAATAAAAACAAAGAAGAAAGCCTGAATATTCAAAACGAGTTGG
This sequence comes from Mycoplasma sp. 4044, assembly GCF_053851695.1. Lineage (NCBI taxonomy): Bacteria > Bacillati > Mycoplasmatota > Mollicutes > Mycoplasmatales > Mycoplasmataceae > Mycoplasma > Mycoplasma sp. 4044. The sequence continues at coordinate 11,297 of NZ_JBSQBD010000004.1, forward strand.
CCTTACAAAAAGCTAATGAACTTTTGGCTAAACTAAAAGCCAATAAAACTGTCAAAACTGATGATTTGATTAAAGATTTAAATGACGAAATAGAAAAAGATAAAAATAGCTTCCCATCAGCTGACTTAAGTCAAAAACAAGGTTTGATTGATTCATTGAATCAAGCCGTTACAAGAAACGAAACCACTTTTAATAAGCGTCTATATCTAAAAGCACTAAATGATGCTAAAAGTCTAAATCAATTTATCCAAGATTCTCCTGATAATAATAACCCTTATAACACTCAACTTCCAGAAGTAATTAATTCGAATACTTTTAGCGATAATGCAACTGTAGCTCAATACGTTGCAAGTACAGAAAAATTAAACGCAACAACTAGCCAAATTCAAGCTGTTTTACAAAACAAATTAAACACAGTAAAAACAAGTTACACTCAAGCACTTAATAATGCTAATGAAGCTCTTAGCTTTTTAAAGAAATTGAATGCTGAAAATCCAAAAGATGAACTATCTGAAGCAATTAAAAACCTTTCACAAGCAATAGAACAAAACAATAGCGTCGATAGCAATTACAGAAAACCATATGAACAAGCAATTTTGGCTTTAAATAAAGCTGTGGAAGATGCCAAGAAACGTGTTAAAGAACTTGAAACTTTATCAAAAGAAAATTATGAAAAGTGACTAGCAAAAGATAAACAATTGCAAAGTGAAAATCAAGATAAAACTAATATTTTCAACTATTTTGATAAAGTTATAAAAGCTAACAGTGATTTCAAAAACCCAACAACACAAATTTATGATGCTTCCAGTCAAAAATTACAAAATGCTTACTATAAAGCGACAAAAATGCAAGAATTTGAAAAATTTGCACAGCAAGCTGATGAATCATTAAAAAATATTAACTTAGATCCTAAACCAGATTATGTTACAAAACTAGAATCTGACATTTCTGCATTAAAAAACCAGTTTAACAAACTTTTAAATGATGATGCGAAAACTAGTGATGATTTAGTTATTCCTACCCAGCAAATGTCACTTCTTTCTTTAAAAGCAAAACTAGCTCTTTTGAAAGAACCTAGCCAAAAACTTCTAACAAAAGTCACCGAAGAACTAACAAAAGAATATAACGACATTCCAAAACAAAATTTGAGTCCTTTAAAACAAATTGCTCAACAAAATTTAGACTTAGTTAACAAACTTTTAGAAGCTGATAATATCACTGAAGAACAAATTAAATCAGTTCAAAATACTATCGATTCTTCAAACACAATGTTGCAAAAAGTATCAATTCAAAACCAAGGTTTAAATTGAATTAAAAAGATTGATGATTTTCTTGCTAATGAAAATTATGACGAAGGCACAAAACAAGAATTGAATAGTGTTCTAAATGAAAATAAACCTGTAATTTTGGATTTAAATAACCAAACCAGCACTCTTTCACAAGCATCAAGTAACTTAGAAAATGCTTTAAAAACTGCAGAGAAAAAACAATACAAAATTGACTTACAAAATCTTAAAAACAAGTACAGTCTGTTGAGTCAAACAAATACTGAAAAGTTACAAAATTCAAACTCAGAGGTTCTTGAACATGTCAACCTAACTGACATCAATCAACAAATCAACACCAAAATAACAACTATAGATACCTTGATGGAAACTGACGAAGTAAAGAGAACTGAATACAATGACTTATTGCAAAAATATAATGACTTGCTAGCTTCTTCAAAATTAGAGTATTTAAGACAAGAAATAAGAAAAAATAACAACGAATTCTCGAATTTTGAAACTGATGATAATGAAATTTGACAAGCCTTCAAAACATTTACTGAGCAATGTAAAAATAAGTATTTATCAATAATTGACAATAATTCTTCTACATACAACACTCTTGAACAAACTTCTCAAGAGTTAACTAAAAATCAGAAATTAGCAAAAAATCTATATTCATTTTACTTATATGCAAACTCTTACCAAAAAGTCTTCGAAGAATATAAAAGAGGTGAATTAATTATTAATGACAACTGGCCTAAATTGGACTACACCGAAGAGATGTTAAAAAATATAGACGTTTTCACTTCAGAAGCAGAAAAACAAGCAAACGAAAATGGAAGTAATGAAAAAATTGCCGCTCTTCTAACTAATCTAAAAGATACATGTGACGAAAAAGCAAGAATAGCAATTTCTAACATGTGGAAGGTTAGAATGAAGTTTGTAGAAGAAAAAGCTTTTAAATGGCTAAAAAATTCTGGATTAAGCATTTATGACAAATACATGAGTTTAATTGGTGGTTGAAAAGAACTGCTAGAAAATAACACAAATTACACATTTGTTGACTTAGATAACAAATACGAAAATTATTTGGAAATATATAAAAAGATTCGTAGTTCATGAGCTTGGCTTATTGAGTCTACGGTTGAAGCTAGAAAGCATAGGGAATTTATAGATGAATTAAAAAATGATGATCCTGTTGCTAATGCTGAATTCATTAAGCAAGTTGAGGATGGTTTAAAAAGAATTGACTACGACACCATCATTAAACCATTGCTAGATTCTTACGAATTTAATCCAGTTATTCTATTATTAGACGAAGTACATGAAAAAATGCAAAAAGTGGTAGAACAAGTAAGAGAGCTTAACGCTGCTGCTCTAAATTCATTAAATAATGAAATTGCAACAGCTAAAACAGTAAAAGCTGATTTAGAAGACAAATTATCTCCTTTTGTAGAACAAATTCAAAATTACATTGCAGAAACAGAAACTGCTATCAATTATGATTCAGCTAAAGGAAACAATTTATTTTACAACAAACTAAATAGCCTAAGAAAAAAACTTGAACTAAACAGAGTTAAAACTCAGCTTCAACAAAACCTATATTTAGCACACAATTATTATGATGGGTTTGTTGAAAAGATATTAGATAATAGAATTAGTCCATGATACCTACAACCTGATAATGAAAAAATAAGACATGCCAATGAAATATACAAAAATATTATAGGTTCACTTTCTGGTTGAGAAGCTTCTTATGAGTCAAACAATATTGATAAATTAAAAGAATATTTGAAGAAAACAGAGTTAATGTTTCCTACAGAGGAAAATAAGCAAGATGTTGATCAATTAAAAGGATATAAATCACTATTGAATATTAGAGAAAAAGATGTTCTGTATGGCATGGTTGGTACTCCAAACCCACTATATTCAATTGATAATTACATTTCAATATACAAGAATATAAAAGATACAAGTGCATTAATACAAATAATAGGAACTAAAGCTTTAGATAGCATGGTAGATCATATTATTACCGAGAGAAAAGACTTACTATACAACACAAATTCAGAAAATTATGATATCTATAGATTTAAATACATGAAAGAAAAAGCTGATTACGATACCAAATATATTGACAATTATGAACTTATAACAACTTTCGGGACTATCATTCAAATTGCAAATTTCGAAAACAGCCTGCAAACAAGACTAGAAAATTCTAAAAAATGAATACAAACATATGATAGCTTCGTTCAAAATAAAAGTCTTTATGATTTCTACAGCAAAAAAGATAAAAGTGCACTTTCTTGAATTGAAGAACATATTAATTATGAAAAAGTTATTTTGAATACAAATTTTGATGATTTGCTTAACTATTATAAAAATTGACTCAAAACATTAGACTTGAGTTTTCTACAAGTGTCAAGTGTAACCCCAGAAAATTTTGATAACATTTTTAGAAGAGCGCTTGATGTCTTTCGTGCTATCTTTGCAAATGAACTATATAGCTCAACAATATCCTCAACAGCTAGCATAGAGGAAAAATATAAATTCATTTTGAAAACAACAAAATATGTAATATTTCAAAAAGAAGAACAAATAGGATATAACATTATTCCATACCTTGGTGATATTTTTAACTATGGAAATAGATGAAATTTCAATATTATAAGTAGTAAATATATTGAAATAATAAATAATTACCGAGACAAGTCGAATGAAAAGTACGTTGATTTTAAAGAGCAATACCAAAATTTACAAGATACATTATTTAACCGCAGATCAGCTACTGTTTCTGATGGATGGCCTTATGGTCCGGATGAATACCAGAAATTCTATGATGATCTTGAAAAGGCCAAAAAAATATATTCAAAGATGGAAGAGCTTTACAACGAATTAAAATCTTCATCAACTACATCTTAATATCACAAAATCAAGGCAAGAGTTAAACTTAGCCTTGATTTTTTATTTATTTGCAATTTTGCACCTTGTAGCAAGTAAACTTTATAGTACTGCAAAAATGTTTTTTGCAAAAAATAATAGAAATTTTATGGATAAAGCAAACAAATAAATACTACTAGTTTCTGCATTATCAATTTCCGTTGCAGGCGCATCAATTGCTTATTTGGTTAACTCCCATCAAAAACAAACTATCAAGATTCCCAAACGGAAAATCGCTTTATGAGCGTAATCAATGACAAAACTTTTACGATAATTTACAAAAAGCAAATGAATTAATCAAACAAATGAAAAAATATAGCAACCAATTGAAATCTTCTAATTAATTAAAAAAGCGGAGCAATTAAGTCTTCTGCTTTTTTTGTTTATCTTTACTGTTCTAACCCAAAATAAAATCATTTTTTAAACCAGGACCATTTTTTTTTTTTTTTTTGCAAAAAGCCTTAAAATAAGTAAGTAAATATGCAATTTATTGCATTTATTACAGCTTAATTTATTTCAAAACAAATGATAAAAATGGAGTTCCCATGAAAAAAGCAAAGAAATTAACCTTATTAGTTTCTTTGTTATCTGTGGTAGCAGCTGGAGCAAGTGCTGCTTATTTAGTTAACTCATGCCAAGATAGCAAACAAACTAATAAAACTGACTTTTCAAGACTAGAACAAACGCTAAAAGAAGTTAAACAATTTCTAGATGGTAACACTGAAGAAAATCAATTTCAAGACTTGAAAAACAAATATGATAATGTTAATAACTCGTATAAAAACTACTCTCAAAACCAAGTTGATGAAGCACAAAAAACACTATCTTATCTTTTAGAAAGTGCTAAAAATCGGGTTGCAAATAAAAAACAGCAACAAAATCAAGAATTAGTAAATGCTAAAAATTCAAATGATGAGCTAATAACAAAAATTAATGAGTGAATTAATCAAAATCCTGATGCTTCTAAAGAAGTACAAGATTCACTAAAACAAGGTTTAGATCAAAATTTAACAATTGTTGCAAAAGCACTTGAAAATAAAGATTTAGGTGCACTAAATAAACAAAACCAAGTTTTAAATAATCTTTTAGATTCAGTTAAAAAACAATCATCTGATGAGCAAAATTTAGCTTTAGAAGAAAATAAAAAACTTGTTTCACAAGCACAACAATTAAACCAGTCTTTAAAATACAATAAAGACTCAAACACTCAAAAAATCACTGAACTTACTGCCAATGAAAACGACAAAAATAATATTTTGACACAAAAAAATACTGAACTACAAAATTTAATTACAAAATTGAGTAACCAAAAACAGCAAGAAATTGATAGCAAAAATAACTTTGATTCTCTTTTAAATGATGCTAACAAATTGGCAAATACTCTATCGGCAAGTAACGATGATAAGAAGATAGAAATTAAAAACAATCTAACAACTGAATTAGAAAACATCAAGCAAAGTTATACTTCATCTAATTCATTGGAAGATGAAAATAAGGTAATTGACAACTTAAAACGATTGCTTGAAAATAGTCAAAAACAATCTTCACTTGTAGATTATGAAAAAGTAGTTTATGATGCTAACAGTTTAGTTGAAAAATTAAAAAGTTCAAAAGATGACAATCAAGCGCTGATTGACAAAATTAATGAAGCACTCAAATCAAATGAAGTTAATAGCGATAACACTAATGCAAAAATTATTTTTGCAACCAATAACATTACAAAAGCAACTGAAGATGTTAAATCACAACGTCAGACACAATTAATTGTTGCAAAAAACAAATACAATAAATTACTAAACGATGCTTCAGAAGCATATCGTAATTTAAAAGAAAAGCTAAGTGATGATGAATTTAAATCAGATCCAAAATATCAAAGTTATCAGGACACAATTAACAAGAATAATTTAGTAATTAGTGATGATGTTAAAGATTATGAAAACGCTACAAATGCACTAAATGATGTACTTAATAAAATTACTAAAGACAGTTTTGAAAAAGATTTAAAAAATGCTCAACAATTACGTGATTCCTTGGATGACAATAGTAAGACAAAAGAAAACTTGCAACAAAAAATTGACAATCTAAATCAAGAATTAAATAAAAATCCAAGCGACAGTCAGGCAATAAGTGATGCTAAACATCAGCTTGATGACGCTGTCAATGATGCTTTAATCGAAAAGAATAACCAAGATTACGAACAATTAGAACAAAAAGCTAACAATTTAATTCAACGTTATAAAGCGGAACAAAATGATGAAGTTGCCAATAAAATTCAAAAGACATTAGACGAAACTAAAAAACAAAAAGATGAAGCCACAGAAACTAAGGATGTTAACAAATTAATTGATGCTGTTAAACAATTAAAAGAAGTTGTTGATGAAAATTCTAATCCTGAACTTGATTCTCTAGAAAAAGAAATTCAAATAGCAAGAAATCATGACATTGATCTGAAAAATCATGAATCTCTTTATTATGATGAATTTGGTGACGAAATTGCTGAAATAGCTGATGCTGCCAAAAAAGCAACAACAAACGAAGAAATTGCTGCATTGAGAAAAAAATTACAACTACAAACTGTGAAAACCAATCTAAAAGAAGCTTTAAAAAATGCAGAATGACATTATGAATTCTATAATGCTTGAGACGAAATGTTTGATGGTATCGATGTAACAGATTATTATGCATACAAGATATATAAAAAAGTAATTGACGAAACTAGCGACTGAGACACTTATTATGAAAATAATGATATTGAGAAGCTAAAAGAGTACTTAGATAAGGTAAATACATTATTCCCGACAGCTGAAAAGAATATTGATAGTGAGCAATATGAGAGCTATAAAAAAATATTAGAAGATAATGGCTACTATAAGATTAGAAAAGAATATTTAGCTAAAATCGATAAAGCACTTGATTCATACAAAAATATTGACGATGCAAATTCAGAAACCAATAAGTTATGTAACAATAAACTGTTAACATTCAAAAATAAGTTAATAAAAAGAGTAAGAAATTACTTCACTTATGCTGGAAACAGAAGAAACATCCAAGACATTTATAGTATGTTCAAGGTGTTTTTAGATTACTATTACAATTTGATTATCAATTTAAAAAATACTCTACTTAACCGAATTGAATGCACAAAGCAGTGATTAAATCTAATAAACAAAATCAAACAAAACAGCGTTCTTAACGAAATATGAACTAACATTAATAATCAACAAATAGAAATCTATAGAGAAGTAAATGACAACATTCTTGAATTGTATTCCAAAACAGATGTAAAAGCTAATGTTGAATATGCGCAAAATGTTCTCAAAAATAACGATTGAAGTTCGGTTGACAAAGAAGTGAATCTTCTTTATTACTTAGGTGGTGAATTTATACCACAATATGTCCTAGGTGAAGCAGCCTTAGATGAAAGTGCTAACAATGCATTTAATAATTTATATGGAGTTTTCAATTTTTTTGCAAGATTATCATACAAAAATGATGGCTGATTTGAAAGTATTAAAAAGAAATATGAAGATTACTTGAAAAAATATGAAGATTCCAAAAAAGAAACTGACCCATATATTCGCTTAAAAAAACATTATGAGCAATTTGAAAATAACAAATTAAAAGTACCGGAAGGAATGGACATTTTCAATTATTATGAAGTTTTAATGACTATGCAGTCAACAGTTAATTTATACGACTCAGAAAAATTCTATGATTATCTGGTTAGTTGCAGCGAATTGATTAAAAAAATGGATCAAGACATAAAAGAATTAGAAAGCACAAACTAACATAAATGTGTAGCAAAGCAAGACGTTTTTGTTCTTGCTTTTTTCTTCACTATTTTATAACCAAAATCAAGTGCAAAAGTTCTATGATGATTTAGTTAAATAAAAGCAACTAAAACAAATAATCAAAGAAGATTCAAAGCAGTTAGAACAAGAAAATCAGGATTCAAGAGTAGACAAAAACTTATTTTTTTTTGTGCTTTTTTGACAAAATGTGTGATCTAAATCAAAACCTGACCTTGAACTCAAAATGATTTTGTCCTGAGTAAAAAAAGACTCAAAAATGGACTTAAAGGCTAAAAAAATGCAAAAATATCCCTATTTTTACTGAAAAAATACCAATTTTGCTTTTTTTTTTTTTTTGTTTTAAGATTAGTAGAATACTAAAAAACATTGAGTCGAAGGAGGACAATGAAAAAAGCTAAAAAATATGCTATATTGCTTTCATTATTAGCAATTATCGCAGCAGGTGGAACTGCTACTTATTTATTGGTAAACAGAGCAAAAGATGTTAAACCTGTTTTAAAGAATTTTACTAATTTAGACACAAAATTAAAACAAGCAAAAGACTTTCTTGATGCGAATAATTCAAACAATGAATATGATGATTTATACAAGTCATACAAAAAAATTCAGGATGAATACAAGCAATATCAAACTCAAAGTGAAATTGATTTAGCAACTGACAAATTAAAACAAGCACTTTCAGACGCGCAAACAAAACTAGAAGCTAAGAAAAATGAAGAAAAACAAAATCAAGAAAAGTTGCAAGCTCAAAACGATGAAATTACTAAACAATTAAAAGACTTGCTTGAAAAAAATATGCAAAATCTTGATGAAAAAACTAAAGATGCACTAAGAAAATTGCTTGATGAAAATCAAAAAGATCTTTTAGAAGCAATCAAAAACCAGGATGCTAAAAAACTTGATGAGCTAAACAAGAAAATTCAAGATGAAATTAAGAAATTGCAAGAATCAGTTAAAGAAGAATTAGAAAAATTAACTCAAACAAACATTGACTTGCAATCACAGGCTAAAAACTTAGCAACTGAGCTTGACAAGCTTGCTGATTATGAGTCACAAATCAGTGAAAACAGTGCTACACAGCAAGATACTATTGACCAAATTAAGGTCAAAAATGATGCATTGACTAATTTAGTTAACCAATTAAATAAAGAAATTAGCGATACAAAGCAATCATTAAATAGCGAAAATGCTTCACTAGTAACAAAAGCACAAGATTTGGCAACTGAACTTGAAAAATCAAGTGATTATCAATCGCAAATTACAAATAACAAAGCTTCAGAACAAGACTCTTTAAGTCAGCTTAAAACTAAAAATAGTTCATTAAGTGACTTAATTGCTAAACTTGAAAAAGAAGCTAGTGATACAAAACAATCACTTATTGCTAAAAATGAACAACTTGTTCAAAACGCAAAAGATGAAGCTGCTAAAACTACAAAAGCTTCAGAATATGAAACTCAAATCACTGCAAACCAAATAGCACAGCAAGACACATTAAGCCAAATTAAAACTAAAAATGCAAATCTAGAGTCTTTAATCAAACAAATTCAGGATGAACAAAAAAGTGAATCAATCAATCAAAACAACGAATTACTTAAAAATCTAAAAGACTTGCTTGAAAATAACAATTCAAATTTAGATGATAAAACTAAACAAGAACTTAAAGATTTCCTTAGCCAAAAAGAACAAGAGTTACAAAAGGCAATTAACGAAAATGATAAGCAAAAAATTGACGCTATCAAGAATGAAATTGATGACAAAATTAAACAATTACAACAAAAACTAGCACAAGACTTACAAGCATCAAAAGATAAAAACACTCAACTTGTTGCCAAAGCACAAGAACTTGCTAATGGCTTTGAAAATAAAGATGGCTATGTTGCAAAAATTAACGAAAACAAAGCCCAAGACACTGATAAAGTATCTGAAATTAATGCTAAAAATGCTAACCTAGAATCATTAATTAGTCAAATGCAAGAAGATCAAAAAAATCTTGAACTAGAAAATGCTAAAAAAGCCTATGAAGCTCAAAAGACTGAACTTTCAAACTGAATTAGTGACAATCAAGATAACTTAAGTGATGAACAAAAACAAGATTTAAATGCATTCGTATCACAAAATAATCAAGACTACACCCAAGCATCAAGCCGAAAAGATGTCCAAAAAATAAATGAACTAACTAAACAGCTAAAAGATAAATTAGACTCAAGTAAACAAGATGTTAATACATCATTAACACAATCAAAAACTCAAAATGCTTCTTTAGTTAAACAAGCACAAAACTTAGCAACAAAAACTAATAAGAATGATGAGTATACTACTTCAATCAATAATAATGTTGCTTCAGATAGCGAAACTTTAAAAACTTTGAAAGCTAAAAATGCTAATTTAGAATCATTAATTAGCCAAATCAATGCTTATATTGAAGAACAAAAACTAAACGAAAACAATAATAAAGCATTGCAAAAAGCTAATGACTTTAAAACCAAATTACAAACAATTAGCAATATTGATGTTAATGATTTAATAAGCGATTTAAATAGTGCAATCAGTACTAATGAATCTAGTTTTGCTTCAGCAACAAATGAACAAAAAGCACAAATTACTACAACCTTAGAAACAAAAGTAACTGACATAGAAAACAAATTAGCAGCCAAAATCTACCAAAAAGCAAAACAAGATGCTAATGAGTATCTACAAAGTTTACAAAGTTCTCAAGATGATACAAATGCTGAACAACAAAAAATTAATGTCGTTTTAAGTCAAAACAATTTAAATCAAGATGCTACAAATGAACAATATACTCAAGCAGCTAAAAATATTAATGATGCAGTAAATGAAGCAAAAACACAAAGACAACAAAACCACGCTACCATCGTTGACAACTACACTCAAGCAAAACAAGAAGCAACTGATGCTCTTAATAATTTAAAAGCATTAAATAATTGAACTCAAAAATGAGATTCTAGTCAAAAAATTACTCAGTTCGAAACATCTTTAAACCAATATGCAAATATTAACAGTCAAGATGATAAGCCATACATTGATGCAATTGAAAGTCTAGATGCTATTAAGGCAAATATTGACACTGAAATTGATAATGTTACTAAACAAGTAAAAACAGCTTTCGAACAAGTAAAAAGTGATGCTTCAACAACTTTAGAAGCAATCAAAAAATACTCACAAACTTTTTCAACTGAGTATCTAAGTAGCCAAATTGATAAATACACTAATTTAGAAAATCCAACAACAGTTATGTTGCAAAATTCAGTTATTAACTTAGAAAAAGCAATAGCAAAGGCTAAAGCTGAAGGTTTAGAAGCTAAGTTAGAAGCAATTACACAACTAATTAATCAAAATCAAGCAACACCAGAGAAAGCATTCATCCAAGAATTAAAACAAAGTCGTGACACATTGTTGCAAGAATGGAAAACAGTTATTTACAATGATGAAAAAACTGCCGAAGATGCATCGGCAATAATTTCTAAATTTGACCTAATTTACTTAAAAGCTAAAATGCAAGCAATCTTAGAAAAAGATAACTCATTGAAAGATAAAATTTCGGCTAAAGTTCAAGAAGAATCTACTTCTCCTGAAGTAAAAGAAGAATTGAGTGATTTATTAAGTCTAGTTAATACTGATATAGAAGCAATAAATTCGCACATAACCAATAATGATGCCACTGACACAACAGCAAGCAATTTCGAATCAAATTACACAAGTTATAACAATAAATACAATCTTGCAATTTTAAAAAATAGTGCTTGATTAAGTTTAAGAACATTACAACCATTAATTCGGAGTGGACACTCATCTGCAACAACAGTAAAATTCTTGAATTCAATTGTAAGCAGTCAAAGAGAAGTTTTAAATTCAGATCAACTTACTCAACAACAAGCTAATAATGTTATAAGCGTTGTTGAAAATGCTAAATTATTAGCACAAGCAAATGATGCTTTTGAAACTAATAAACAAAATATTAGTGACAATTTCATTCAAAAATACTCAAATCTTGACCAAAAACCTGCTAAATTTAGTCAACTTGAATCTGATATTGATTCGTTAACAACAGCAGTTTCAAATGAATTAACAACATCGGGAAGTGCTGATAATATCAATAATGCTAACACACAATTGACACATAGTTATTGAGCAGCGCAACTTGCTATTATTGAACAAGATTTAACTAACTTGAGTCAGCAACTTAAAGCAAACACTCCTTCTTCAGATGCCAACTTAACCACTAAACTAACTAATTTAAACTCAAGAGTTGAAGAAGCTAAAACAAAAAGAACTGAACTTAATACTCAGTTAGAAGCACAAACTTTAAACAACAATGATGAAATTAACACATTAAGACAAACAACCGATGAGTTACAAAAAGAATATAAGGCAATGGAATTTTATATCGAGTACTATAAAGCTGAAATGAGCCAAAGAATTCAGTTGTTAATCAATTCTTTTGATGAATTGCAAACAAAAAATAATCAAAAATTACTTGAAGCTTCATCAGGAACAACTGAATATACTAACTTAACAAATATCAATAGTAAAATCGATACAAAAACTGAAGAATTACACAGCCTACAGTCTCAATCGGGTGTACAAAAAGAACAAGTAGATCCATATCTAAGTGATTACAATGACTTAGAAAAACAATCACAACTTGAAGCCCTTCGTTTAGAAACTAGATTAATGGTAGATAATGCTATTAATGAATTACTAGCACAAAGAAGCGAAAGTTACATTACTTCATTTACAACATCAGTAAAAGATAAATTCTATACAAGAATTAATGATGCTACTACAGAAGATCAATTAAATTTAATTAAAACCGACTTTGATCCATATGCAAAATTATTAGACAAATTAACTGAATACTATAGAACCTTAAATGTTGTTATTTTAGATACAACTGGACTAAGATATGTAGTAACAAACCCTTCAAGTAGCAGTAGATCACCTGAAAACTTTGAAGATATCAAATGAATTATCGAAAAATTGAATGAAATGCAAACAACTAATGATGAATTAGTTAAAAATGAAGTTAAAGATGAAGGAAGTATCGATAACATTCAACAATCGATTGATAACATCCAATTATTCTTAAACAGCGTTAAATATGCTGTTCGCTTAAGAGGTGTTATCATAAACGCGAAAGAAACAAAACTAAGATTGGATTCAAACAGTGAATCTGATAACTTGACTGCAGCAATTGATGAGGCAAGTAATCTGCTTGCTAGATCACAAACTGCTTTTGATGATGAATTAATAGCAGGAGCCAAAAAATTAATTCTTGCAATTAGAAAATTCCAACTAGTAGATGCAATTAATAAGTATGAAACTAGACTAAATGAAGTAAATCAATACATCGATTTTCTAGCTTCCGACACAAGTGGAATGTATACTGAAATTCAACAAAATCTAGAAACTACAAGAGATAATGCTAAAGCCAAATTTGAACAATACAAGCAACAAGAAAGTTTCATGCGTATTACAAATCTAGCAAACATCTTGTACAGTGAATTAAACGATGCTAAAGAAAAAGCTACTGCTAAGAATGTTGATATTCAAGCACACTTATTAAGTGCTTACAATCAAATGGCAAACTACATTAGTGATTTAAAATATCAAGATTCACACTATGTTCAACCTTTAGAAACTTTTTACAATGAAATTAAAGATCAAGTTAACGACACTAATTCAACATATTCACAAAAATCAGATCTTTTAAATAAAATAAAACTAGAAAATAATAAAGCTAAAATTAAACAAGATATTGTAAACATTTCTAATCAGTACAATGGCTTTGCTGATGCTTTAATCAACGGTTCAGCAAATACTAATAGTGAATATGCAAAAACACTAACCCAAGAGCAAAGAAATAAAGTTCAAGTTGCTAAAAATGAATACGAACAAATCATCCAAGAAGTAAAAACTAACTGACAAGCTTCTTATGATGCTCATAATAATGCTGAACTAGAACAATACATAGCAAAACTTGCTTCATTACAACCTACAAGTGACAACAAAATTAATGATGATCAATTACAAGGTTATGAAATTTTAAATAATTTCTATAACGAAAAAGCCTTCAGTGCACAAGAAGGTCTATATTACAAACAAGCTTACGAATATCTAAAATACTATGATTTATTTAAACCTGGTGATGTCGTAAGAACATGAACTGGTGGAGAATTTATCACTTCTGCCATTGAATTAGTTAAAAAAGCATACAATGATTACAAATATAACTTCAGATACCAAGAAGATGCTATTGGTGGTCAAAAACATAACTTATACCATGGTTCGAATACTGATGAATTAATGGCTAAATTACCAAAAGCAATGTTTGATATCATTCAACTTGATACCTTCTGATCTTTTGGTAATAAAGAAAGAAACGACTCACTTGCTTGATATGAAGTCTTTGAAAAAATTAAAGCTAACGAAAAATTAAAAGCATTATATGAACAAATTAAAACATTAACTCCTTCAACAATTGATAGCTCGCAAGATTATGTTTTTGATGACGACAGTAATCAAATCAATAGTGGAACTGAAAATAACACAGCACTAATGGCAGCTTTAGATCCTTTAAATCAATACTGAAAATACTTAGTAAAAACTGAAACTACAGTAAATAATTTACAAAGAATTATTGATAACGTTGAAGCGATTTACAACGCAGCAATGCCAACAGTAGCAGGAAGTTCAACAGCAGACAATGCTAAACTGGTTAGATCATGAACTAAATACAAATGAAATAAAGACAACAACTACATGTACTATGAATTTACTAATTATTGAAGTCAAGCAGTTGTTAAATGAGCGAACCAAAAAGCACAACAATATCAAACTTATGGTGAAGCTATAGTTGATAAGGAAGGTTCAGCATATAAAGAATTCCAAGTAAAATTAGCAGAATTTAAGAAATTATTTAATGCTGATCAATGAGATAATGTTACAAATAAAGTAACATATACAATTCCACCTTATGCAGCTAAAGATGCCCAAAAATTCCTAGACGATTTAACTAAAGGACAAGCAATTTTAGATAGATTAGATCAACTAAAAACTCCAACTTTAAATTAATTTTAAGCAAGCCTAAAGGCTTGTTTTTTTTATCATTTATAGAATACTACATAAAAGTAGTTTAGATTTTAATTCTAAATCTGCATATGTTAAAAATTTGTTGCATTGTTGACAAAGTTATTTTTGTATAATACAACAACAAGTAAACTAAGGAGTATTAATTATGAAAAACATGCTAACAGAGAGAGAGAGAGAGACTAGCTCGAACGTATTAGGACGAAAAAACACCAACCTAAATAATGCAAAAAGAAATAAAGATGATGAATTTTTCACCGATTATAATGATGTAGCTGCAGAACTTGTGAAATATAAAGAGCAACTAAGAAACAAAAGCATTCTTTGTCCGTGTGATTATGATTACGACACTCTTTCTAGAGAACAAAAACAAATCTTGTATGAAAAGAAGTTCATTCCCGAAATAAATGATGGATTCGCATTTAGTAGATTTTTAAGAGCAAAACAAGAAGAATGAAATCTTGATTTGCATTTTTCTAATTACAATATTGACACAAATGAAGGTAAAAAGTTTCAAGAAAGCATTCCTGAATTTGCCAAAAACTATCCCGATGGTGTTGTAATAACTAATCCACCTTTCAGATTATTCACTGATTTTGTTGACTTACTTGTAGAAAACAATCTTAAATTTTTAGTAATGGGCGATAAAACAGCTGCTTTATATGCTCCAATTTTAAAAAGAGTCAAATTAAATCAGTGCTGGCTTGGTTACTCAAAGCCTAGTAATTTTTTGCGTAAAGATGGCATAGTAAAAAATATGAATAACAAAGTTCGTTGGTTCACAAATCTAGATAATGAACCAAGAAAAAGAAGATACATTTTAACAAAGGAATATGACAAAAACTTATATCCTTTTTATGATCATCACCCACAATATATAAATGTCAATAGAGTGAAAGATATTCCCAAAGACTATTTTGGAATCATGGGAGTTCCTATAACGTTTTTAGATCATTATAATCCAGAACAATTTGAAATTATCGGAAAAATGAATAACACAAAAATTGATGGGGACATTGAGTATGGATACCCATATGTAAATGGAAAAAAAGTATTTGGAAGATTGCTGATAAGGAGAGTTAAAGAAAATGACTAATAACCAAAAAGAAAACAAAAATTATTCAGTCGAACAATTGATAAAAGACGTCATTGATGGAAAAATTATTTCAGACATCGAAATGCAAAGAGAAATCGTTTATGACTCTGAAAAACAAGAAAAAGTCATAGACAGTTTGGTAAAAGGAATACCGCTTCCAGCATTTTATTTATGAAAAAGAGAAGATGGTAAATTGGAAGTGCTTGATGGAAAACAAAGAATCGAATCGGTCAAAAAATTCAAATGTAATGAGTTAACATATAAAAATAGAATTTGAAAAGACTATGGTCAGGATTCAACAAACAATAATGTGCAAGATATAATAAATCAAACAATCTGACTTGTTTTTGAATGTTCTGGTGATGAAAATTACAAAAGAGAAATTTTCAACAGAATAAATACACTAGGAGTCCCACTTTCAACATTTGAGATTATCAATGGGTTATACAATGGGGTCTTTATTCAAAATTTAAAGCAAGTGTGTTTAGATGACGAAAATCTAAAATCTATCTTGCCAAAAGAAAAATCAACTATAGATAGAGGAAAAATACCTCTTTGAATTCTGAAAAAAAATTTTTGAGAAAACCACCTTGCAAGATCTTGGCGATGAAATTAAAAAAGTAAAAAATGATACAGAGGCTTTTCAAAAATTATGAGATTCTAAGATCCAACCAATTTTAAAACTTATTAAAGATTTTATCGGTACTGCTGTGAAAGACTATGACACATGATTCGATGCATTCAAAATAGTGTCCAGTGCTACAGAGAGTAATGAAAAAATAAAGCTATATACAAAAATGAGAAACATCGATTCAAAAACATTCAAAGAAAGGGCTAAGATTTTTTATAAGGATTACATAGAAGCAAGAAAGAGTGGATTGATAGACACAAGTAGAAGCAAAGTTATGTATTTTGTTGATTTTCTTGAAGCAATGTTGAAAGATATAAAAATCGATCAGAAACGCTTTTTTGATAGCAAAATTAAATTGGAACTCTTTAACGCTAAAAAGTTTATTGAAAATAATGTGGAACTTTCAAAATGCGCAGAATGTGATAATAAGTTCAATTATAACGAACTGCAAGTTGATCACATAAAGGCTTGAAGCAAAGGTGGAAGAACAGTTAGAGACAATGCTCAATTGTTGTGTTCTCAGTGTAATAAAATAAAATCAAACAAATAGTAAGATCTCAATTATATGCAAGTTTAAATATAGAAGAATTAATGAAATCTTAATTCCTTTTAAGTTTTTGAATTTTTTTGAAATTAAAAAAGCTAAAAACAAAACTTAAAGGAAAGAAACTCTCAAAAATCAGTAAAATTTAGTTTATGAACTATCAACTATCACAAAATTTGGTAACAAAATTACAATTCTGAAATAAAACATTTTTAGGCCTAATGGCAACTATTTTTAGTGCTGTAGTGCTAAAATTCCTTCTTGACTTGATTTTGCATTTAGACATTTTAACAATCAATGGTAATTCGATTGTTGCTGCTATCCGGGACATTTATACTATTGTATTTTTATGTTTAACAATAGCAAGTTGTGCAGTGAGTTTATTGATAATTGCGCCAATTTGTTGGATATGAAACAAGGTTAATAAAATTTCGAATTTAACAATTTCAAGTTTTGAAAAGAGTTTTAAGAAAAGATATTCATTCACTTTTATTTCAGGTAGCTTGCTATTTGTAAGTGCACTAATATTAATCACTCTTATTGTTAATATTGCTTTTCGCAATATGTTGACTCTTTCAGTGTTAAACATTATTTTTTCTTTGTATACTTTAGTTTCATTAATTTGGACTAAACAATACTTATTGCAATTTATTAAAAGTTACAAATAAAAGCAACCGCTAAAAAATGCGATTGCTTTTTTGTTATTGATTTTGACCTACATAAATGAAAGTTACTGGATATTCAGTTTTGTCATTTTTGATTGAAGCGGATTGAACTTTAGCACTAAATTTAATTAGTACTTGATTGCTATTATTAGTTTCTTTTGAAATGATTTTGACATCATAAACGTCTGAAAGATAAGGTTTCTTGTCTTTTGGCATAACAAAATCAAAATCATCACTAGTCAAGTCATCTAATTTCTTGTTTTGACTAGACTCTTTAATTGATGTTTTCAAATAATTACCTAGAATCTTAATTGAAATCAATTTACCTAGTTGTTCTAAATAATCATCACTTTGATAGTTAGTTAGAATATCGTTAGTTTCGACTTTTTGGATTTCTAACAAGTCATTAGCATTGTTATAACCATTAAATAGTCCAATTAGAGCTGTTGAAGTAAAATCGGTTGCAGCGAATTTATCAAAACGCAATGGTTCTTGACTAAAGACATTGTCTGTTGTTAATTCTTCCGAAGGAATTTGTGATTCCAAAGCACGAATAATGTGTCCTTCTTTTGGAGTATAAGTTTTTGATTCTTTAGTTACTAAATCTGTGTATTTTAAAGGCTTTTTAACTAAATCAAGATTAGTTTCTACTCAATTACTGTTGTAGTTTGAACCTGGATGTCCTTTGTAGTAGATGTTATATGTGTCTGCATATTTATCAGCTAAATAAATTAGATAATTTAAATCTCAAGTAGACTGTGTTCCAAATACTAGCAATGAAGGTTTGTTATTTTGCGCAAAATCTTGCTTTACAATATCTCTTTCTGCTTCTCAATTTAAACCAGTTATAGCACTTCAATGAGTCATATAACGTTTATTTTGAATATCACGAGTTGTGAAAATGTAATCTTTAATTTCTTTGTGTTTTAGTTGTTCATCACTTTGGTCAAAGAAATTAAACATGTTAGTTAGTCCTAAGAATTTGAAACGATCAATTGCATTTTGCTCGGTGAAGAAAAAGTTAACATTGTGATAGAAAGTTGAAACTAAATATTGGCGGGTTCTATCGATGATATCAAGATTATTTTCTAGTAAGCCAGTGTCTGAATTTTTATATTCCGATTCACTAACTCATCCTTTTTCAAATCTATCAACCATGTAACCAGGTAGAATTTGTGAGTCTTCAATTCCATTAATGCAAACATTTGAATATTTTAAAAGACTCAAAATGTTGTGATTATTTTTAATGTGGTCGACATTAATCCAGATATAAACTTTCTTATTTGGATTATTTTTAACAATGTTTTCATAAGTTGTTAATATATCTCAAAACAAAGGATTACTAAATTCTTCAACAGTTGTGTTTTTTCTTATTTCTTCTTCATTATCTTTATCAACTTGACGCAAATTTTTCAAGAAATTAGCCAAGTATTCAGCATTTGTTTTACGTTGGAATGAGTTTTCACTTTTTCAGATTCCAAAGTGAACTTCTTTTTTAGTCAACATTGCCATTCTTAACAAGTTGTAATAAGCTTGAATTCCCTGTGAAGCAAAGTAAACGTTAATGTCAGCTTGTTCTTGTTTTTCTAAAACTGAACGAAAGCTTGAATCGTTATTGATTTTGACTCTTGAAATGTCATTGTTTTCAAATTGCTTGATGTATGATGAATCGTAACTTCAACCCTCTTTGTATCTTTTGTAAATGAGTGGTCCTGAAATTCCAAGAGTAGTAGTGGTAAGACCTAAGGCAATTAAGGTTGTAAAAAGTACTTTATTTTTCTTTTTCATAATTTAGAAATTATAACAAATGTTATAAAAGTAATAATTTTCCAAAAAGTTGCTTTTGAATTTTTAAAAAACAGCGAAAATCGACTTTTGTCAGTGAAAAAGTTGCTTTTTTTTTTTTTTTTGCAAATTGGGGCTTTGGGGTTTTTTAAACTAGACTTTGGTGCGACATAATGTTACAATTTATGTGCTTATTTTTAATACAAATAACATAATTGTTATTTTACTAAAAGGAGAAAAAGATGTCAAAAACGAAAAAACTAGCTTTTTTAGTCGCTGCTTTATCTTCAATTGCAGTCGGTACATCAATTGGTTTTTTAGTAAGTGCTAAACAAAAACCGGAACAGAAATTAGATAAAGAAATGATTTTAGAAACTTTAGAAGAAACTAAAGCATTTTTAAGTAATCATGAAGATGAAAGTGACTATCAAGAACTTAAAAATTTATACGACCAAACTCAAAAAGATATTGATAAGTATAATCAAGAGCAATTAGACGAACAAAATGAAAAATTGCAATCACTACTTGAGCAAAGCAAACAGAATGCTGAATTAAAAAGACAACAATTGCAAAAAGAGCTTGATTCTCTATATCAAAAAGGTTCTAAGCTTGCTGATGATGTTAAGAAATGATTAAATGATACTGACACAAGACTAATTGATGATGAAGCTAAAAAGCTTAGTGATGAATTGGAGAGTTTTAAAAACAATTTAACAAAAAACTATCAAGACAAAAATGCTAATGCAATCAAAAAAGAAAATGACGAATTTGCTGCTAAAAAGCAAAATCTAAAACAATTATTAGACCAAAAACAAAGAGAACAATTGCAACAAAATTTAAACAACGTCAAAAGTCAAAGTGATGAGTTAATCAAAGATATTGAAGATTGATTAAGTAGTGAAGACACATCGAAAATAAAGGATGAAGTTGACAAATTTAAAGCTAATTTTGATGAATACAAAAAAATAGTACAAAAAGATTATGACAATCAGGATTATAACTCCCTAAGTAATAAAACGAATGATCTAAAACAAAAATTCAAAGATATTAAAAACCTTTTAAATCTTAAACGTCAACAAGATCTTGATAAATCTAATCAAGACGCTTTGAATAAAGCAAACGAATTATTAAAAAATATTAAGCAAAGTGACTTAGAAAATAAAGCAAACTTAGCAAATGAACTTGAAAATAAAATCAAGCAAAACAACAAAGACTTTGCTTCATCTGATTTTCCTACTAAGCAACAACTAACAAAAAACCTTTTAAAAGCTGTACAAGATACTGAACTAGCTTTTAGACAAAATCAATACAAAAAGTCAGTTGACGATGCTAACAATTTGAAAAAAAACTTGCAAAACAGTGATAATTTCTATCAAGACTTAATCAAAAAAGTTGACGATGCTTTGAAAAATAATAAACCTCAAGATACAACAAAGCCCAACGATTTTGAAAATGCTGTTAAAAACTTAAATAAAGCAATAGAAGATATTAAAAAACAACAACAAGATAGAGATAGCAATGAAAAAGTAACCTTTAATGCTAATTTATTGTCAGCAAAACAAATGCTTACTAGATTACAATCAATTGAAGAAAGCTATCGCACAAGCGAAATAACTCAATCAATTAACACGCTAGCAAATTTAATTAATAAATATCAAAACTCAGCAACTAATGATGCTGCAAGTCTAAGACAAGCAAATAGCCAATTAAAAGCCACTATCAATACTGCTGAGATTAACTGAAACAACCTAACTCAAGAAGCAAATAACCAGCAAACAAATCAAGCAAACAAATTGCGCAGTTTCATTTCTTCTTTTGATACACAAGCAAAACAAACCATAAGTAATTTAGACACACAAATTGCTAACACCACTTACACACAAAACACTAAAATCAATGTTCTATTCAACAATGTAAAACTTTACAAAAACTTATACAACAAAGCGACTTTATACAAAACTCTTTGACAGGATGCCTTGCAACCAACAAATGACTGATTAGAAGCAAATAAAGATAAAAATACTAACTATATTAACGATCTGAAATCTAAGTTACAAACCTGAAAACAAAATGCTATTTTGTACCTTGGCTACAAAACAGATGCGACCGCTCTTTACTCACAACTAAAGATTGAAATTTTAGATAATTTAAATAACGTGAAACAAAAAGCAAAAGCCGATGAACAAATTGCTTCATTAAAACCAACGTTAAATCAACTTAATGGCAATATCGCGACTTTAGTTAAATTAAATGCAGCCGAAGATGAAGTAAAACCTCAACTTGATAATGCTAAAACTAATGTCGAAAGCACTTTAAGCAGCTTGTCGAAAATAGTAAATGGTCAAATAACACTTTCAGATCAAAAATTTAATGAATTAACTCAAACAAGCGCAGAGTTAGTAACCCAAACAAGTCAATTAAGTGCTAAAACAAGCGCTTTTGTTGATCTCGTAAATTTAAAATCTTTCATTGCCCTAGAAAATACTAAACCTAAAACAAATCAATTGCTAAATTCAACAATTACAGCATATAATTCTTGATTTGGACACAATGCAGCCCTTAAGAGTGTTGCTGAATATCAATTATCACAAACGCAATTTAAAAATGCCCTTGATTTTGGTAACAAATTGAATACTGCTTTAACAACTATAGATGATACTAAAGAATTTATAAGCGAGTATGAAAGTAATTTTTATGGCGATGAGTATCCATCATACTACCAAAATCTAAAATCAACATATTCTCAAGTTAATACATTTATTGAAAATGTTTCGCAAGTCGATATCACTAAAAATGATAAATTGAGAACTGACAATCAAAATTTAGAAATAAACCTATTAGCAAGCAAAATTTATGATAAAGCTTATAGTCAAAGTAATAGGCCGATGACAAATACCGAGTAGAGTGTATACAAAGAAGGAATGAATAAATTTGCATCTAAAGTAAGTAATTTAGAAACTAGCAAAGATATTAACGGACTGAAAGAAACATATAACGATTTAGTTTCCTGAATAGATAATTTTATCAATGATTCAGAAATTTATTATCAAATAAGTAGAATCAACAACTCTATCAAATCAACTCAGGATCTCATCAGTAATATATTGGATATCGATCCTCTTCCACAAGTTGCACAACTTAAAATTGATTGAGCTGCAAAAGTCGCTGAATTTGAATCAGTTAATAAAAATGATTTAACTGCTCTTCAAGAATATGAGAAGCAATTGTGAAAAGTTCAATATCGCGCACACATTTTAAATCAACTAACCATAATACGTATTACAATAGCTTTATTGATTTTACGAGATGAGAATTCATTGATTCGCAAGATAGTGAGCGCTTCAAATACTTAAGTAGCGATTTACCTACACTGCGCAAAGTATCAGAAAAAGTTCAGTCTAATCTTCAAAGATATTATCAAAAGTATCAAGATTTACTCAAAACCGGAAAATTTGAATTTGATGATCCAGTTGAAGGGGCTCCACTTTACTATCAATTTCCGGAATTGAGAAATGGTTACGCTAGCGAAGAAAGAAAATTATCACACAATCAAGTAATAGCTAGAAATGATGATAATTTGCTTACTTATTGATATTTTGGTTACATTCAAAACAAATTAAACAGTAAGGCTTATGAAGTTTTCTATAATTATGGTCAAGTCAAAAAAATCTTGACTTCTGATAATAATAATTTAATGACACAAGACCAAAGAAATAATTTAATTGCTAACTTCGTAAATAAATTAAAAAACACAATAATGCCGAATATCAAAATTGATAGAGTTCATTTCAATTCATTGGATATAATGAATAACAATCTAGTTGAAAACCTTTATGCAGACATATCTAGCGTAAGTGACGTTTTATCAATAATTACTAAATATGGGAAAATATTGAATCGTGTGGATAATTTTGTTCAATTAATAAATAGCCTAAATACTTTAGAAAGTGATTATAATGCCTACAAACAAAATCAAATCACTGATTCTAATGTAAGACAATATTTTGACAATTTAAGCTCAGCGCCACAATTCAGCACAATAACACAAAAATGATTTGCACTAGCAAAAGAAGCGAAAATTGATGAAATTAAACAGCTTATTCACAGTATTGACTTTAGTTTAGATAACAATAAAGAAATAATAAGTAAGATCGATGATGTAAACAGAAAAATAGGTGATATATTAGAAAATGAAGACTTAAAAAACATTTATTATAATGGTACTTCTTCTACTGACTACTACATTTTAGGATCAATGATATCAAGTTCTTTAGGATCTTTAGGTGATTCTCCAAAATACAACGAAACAAATACTTTAATTGAAAAACTAGCACCAAGTTTCAACAAAACACATTTTATGACTTTAACAAATGACATAAAGTTCTTTTTCCCGGGACCTTTTGAATTAAATACTTATCTTGGCGCTAACAAAATTGTTCAAATCATGACTGAATATAACAATAAATGTCAAGAAATTGAAGACGAAGTAACACAAATACTTAAACAAGAAGAACAATCTTAGTTAATTGATGCTAAATTTTGCTCCAACTTTTAGTTGGAGCTTTTTAGTTGTTTTCTAAATGTATGTCCTATTACAAGTTTTTAGCGAAACAGTAAAAATAATGAAGATACCAAAAACTTACAACTTTCATTAGAAAGTGCAAAACAACAACTTGTACCTATTATCAAAAAGGTTATTTTGAATGGTAAAAATACTATTGACACATTAGCAATTTATGATAATATCGTCCAAAATGCGAGTGAGAAGACTAGTCCAGGACTAGATAATAAGAGTCCAAAACAATATTTAAGCGAAAAAATGTCAACTACACAATTAGATAGTTTAAAAGCACAGCTAACACAATATCAACAACTAAATGATAATCAGTTGGTAAATGAGTTTTTTAATCAAGCAAATGTTAATAATGAAAA
>NZ_JBSQBD010000005.1:0-2789 GCF_053851695.1 Mycoplasma sp. 4044
GGTTGTTTCCCTCGCGAGCATCGACGTTATCACCGATGTTCCGACTGCATGGCAATTCATATTGGTATTCGGAGTTTGATTATAGTCAGTACAGCTAGGCGCCGCCATTCCATATTCAGTGCTCTACCCCCAATACTTAACACCACACGCTAGCCCTAAAGCTATTTCGAAGAGAACCAGCTATCTCCAAGTTCGATTGGAATTTCACCCCTATCCACAAGTCATCCGGGCACTTTTTAGCGTACTACGGTTCGGCCCTCCACCTAGTGTTACCTAGGTTTCAGCCTGCTCATGGATAGATCACCTGGTTTCGGGTATACAACAACATACTTTCGCCCATTTCAGACTCGATTTCTCTACGGCTTCGCTTTATTCCACTTAACCATGCATGTTGTCGTAACTCGCCGGTCCATACTGCAAGATGTACGCCATCACCCATTAACGGGCTCTGACTAATTGTAAGTAATTGGTTTCAGAATCTATTTCACTCCCCTCCCGGGGTTCTTTTCACCTTTCCCTCACGGTACTAGTTCACTATCGGTGTCTGGTTAGTATTTAGCCTTACCGGGTGGTCCCGGCAGATTCAGACAGGGTTTCACGTGCCCCGCCCTACTCAGGATACCATCAAGAGACATACAAATTTCGCTTACGGGACTTTCACCCTGTATTGTCAAGCATTCCAACTTGTTCTGCTATCTGTATGTTTTGTAACTCTATGTAGACGGTCCTACAACCCCAACTTCAATGTTGGTTTGGGCTCTTCCCCGTTCGCTCGCCGCTACTGAGGGAATCATTATTTATTTTCTTTTCCTGTTGGTACTAAGATGTTTCAGTTCTCAACGTGTCTCACGCTTCCAGCTATGTATTCACTGGCAAGGCAACTAGAGATTAGTCTAGTTAGGTTTCCCCATTCGGAAATCCCCGCTTCGTAGCTTATTTCCAGCTCCACGAGGCTTATCGCAGGTAATCGCGTCCTTCATCGACTTCCAGACCCAAGGCATCCACCAAAAACTCTTACTTATTTAATAGTATGTTCCTATTGTCTAATTGTTATTAGATAGATATGATGTATTCTATAGGTTGATCAAAACGTTTGAATATTAATATATACAAATGTCTTTTCTATTCAGTTTTCAAAGATCTATATATTTGAGAGAATAGAACTCTCAAAACTGGATATAAATTACCATAACCTTAAAAAAGATTGATTGTTTTGTGAAACAGACTTTATAAGTCTTTAAAAAATGTTGTACTGTGTACTCCGTAGAAAGGAGGTGATCCATCCCCACGTTCTCGTAGGGATACCTTGTTACGACTTCACCCCAGTCACCAGTCCTACCTTAGACAGTCGTCTCCGAAGTTAACTAACCGGCTTCGGGCATTACTAGCTCCCATGGTGTGACGGGCGGTGTGTACAAGACTCGAGAACGTATTCACCGCAGTATGGCTGACCTGCGATTACTAGCGATTCCGACTTCATGAAGTCGAGTTGCAGACTTCAATCCGAACTGAGATCGGCTTTTTGAGATTTGCTCCACATCACTGTCTTGCGTCTCTTTGTACCGACCATTGTAGCACGTGTGTCGCCCCACTCATAAGAGGCATGATGATTTGACGTCATCCCCACCTTCCTCCTGGTTACCCAGGCAGTATCTCCAGAGTCCTCGGCATAACCCGTTAGTAACTGAAAATAGGGGTTGCGCTCGTTGCTGGACTTAACCAAACATCTCACGACACGAGCTGACGACAACCATGCACCATCTGTCATTCCGTTAACCTCCACTATGTCTCCATAGCTTTGCGGAAGATGTCAAGAGTGGGTAAGGTTCTCCGCGTATCATCAAATTAAACCACATGCTCCACCGCTTGTGCGAGTCCCCGTCAATTCCTTTAAGTTTCACTCTTGCGAGCATACTACTCAGGCGGATCATTTAATGCGTTAGCTGCGTCAGTGAATTTTCCACCGACTAATGATCATCGTTTACGGCGTGGACTACCAGGGTATCTAATCCTGTTTGCTCCCCACGCTTTCGTCCCTCAGCGTCAGTATAGACCCAGTAAGCTGCCTTCGCCTTTGGTGTTCTTCCATATATCTACGCATTTCACCGCTTCACATGGAATTCCGCTTACCTCTATCTCACTCTAGCTTGCCAGTATCTAAAGCGGGCTGGGGTTGAGCCCCAGGCTTTAACTTCAGACTTAACAAACAGCCTACGAACGCTTTACGCCCAATAATTCCGGATAACGCTTGCGACCTATGTATTACCGCGGCTGCTGGCACATAGTTAGCCATCGCTTTCTGATCAGGTACCGTCAGCTCAGCGGCATTTCCTCCGCTGAGTTTTCTTCCCTAATAACAGCACTTTACAACCCGAGGGCCGTCATCGTGCACGCTGTGTCGCTCCATCAGGCTTTCGCCCATTGTGGAATATTCCCTACTGCTGCCTCCCGTAGGAGTCTGGGCCGTATCTCAGTCCCAGTGTGGCCGGTCAGTTTCTCAACCCGGCTAAACATCATCGTCTTGGTAGGCCATTACCCTACCAACTAACTAATGTTCCGCGCTCTCATCTTCCAGTGAAGCAAATGCTCCTTTTATGACAATTTCATGCGAATTTGTCACGTATCCGGTATTAGCAATCGTTTCCAACTGTTATCCCAATCTGAAAGGTAGATTAAGCACGTGTTACTCACCCATTCGCCACTAAGTAGCAAGCTACTTCGTTCGACATGCATGTATTAGGCACACAGCCAGCGTTCATCCTGAGCCAGGATCAAACTCTTATAAAAAA
>NZ_JBSQBD010000006.1:0-1131 GCF_053851695.1 Mycoplasma sp. 4044
AAACTAGCGTCTACTCTTCAAAGTCTCCCACCTATCCTACACATGTTAAGCCAAAATTCAATACGAAGTTATAGTAAAGCTCCACGGGGTCTTTTCGTCTTGATGCGGGAACCCAGCGTTTTCACTGGGACCATAATTTCACCGAGTCCAATGTTGAGACAGTCAAGAGATGATTGCGCCTTTCGTGCAGGTCAGTATTTAGCCGACAAGGAATTTCGCTACCTTAGGACCGTTATAGTTACGGCCGCCGTTCACCCGGGCTTCAAATCAACGCTTCGCAAATGCTAACGTATCATCTTAACCTTCGGGCACTGGGCAGGCGTCACCCCATATACATCGTCTTGCGACTTAGCATAGAGCTGTGTTTTTGATAAACAGTTCCCCCTCGCATTTTACTGCGGCCTATATTGCTATAGGCATCCCTTCTTGCGAACTTACGGGATAATTTTGCAGAGTTCCTTAACATTGGTTTTCTCGCTCGCCTTAGAATACTCATCTTGGGGACGTGTGTCCGTTCTCGGTACGGGTCCCTTAAAACTTAAGTTAGAAGCTTTTTTAAGAAGTATGAAATCACATAATTCGTTACTTTGTTGCCATTTCACTATGCATCGTATCTCAAAGTTATGTCGCTAGGGATTTGCCTCCAGCAACCTTCTAAATACTTACCCCACAATCCGATAAGTGGTAATGTTATCCTCCTCCGTCACTCCATCACATTTTAAGGAAGTACTGGAATATTAACCAGTTGTCCATCGGCTACGCCTTTCGGCCTCGTCTTAGGTCCCGACTAACCCTGGGTGGACGAACCTTGCCCAGGAAACCTTCCCCAATAGGCGTCAGTGATTCTCACACTGAATCGTTACTCATACCGGCATTCTCACTTCTAAGCGCTCCACCAGTCCTCACGGTCTGGCTTCAATGCCCTTAGAACGCTCTCCTAACGCTAAAATTTAGCCCGTAGCTTCGGTATTGTGTTTTAGTCCCGTTAAATTATTGGCACAAGATCTCTCGACTAGTGAGCTATTACGCACTCTTTAAACGATGGCTGCTTCTAAGCCAACATCCTAGCTGTTTAAGAAATCTCACAACCTTTCTCACTTAACACAATTTTGGGACCTTAGCTGACGATCT
>NZ_JBSQBD010000008.1:0-620 GCF_053851695.1 Mycoplasma sp. 4044
CTAACACAATATCAACAACTAAATGATAATCAGTTGGTAAATGAGTTTTTTAATCAAGCAAATGTTAATAATGAAAAACTTACTAAGTTATTAAAATTGTTAGCCGATATCGAATCAAAAGTACGTCAAGTATTTAATACCAATAAGCAAGTAATTATTGATTACGATAACAAAATCAGTGAAATTAACGCACAAAATGAAGACAAGATTGAAAAAGTAGAAGATAAACTTTTAACATTAACAGGAACAAAAAATATTGACGAACTAACTACTATTAGTCCACAAAACGCAAAAGATAATTCACTGTTAAAATCATTGTGAAATGATATTGAACTAAAGAATAAAGAACTAAAACAAAAACAAGCATTAATCGAACAAAATAATCAAAAAATTAGTGAACTAGAAGCAAAAATTAAACAGCAAGAAGCAAGTAGTCTAGCATTGGAAAATGATTTGGCACAAGCAAGAATTAATCTTGGTACAAAAGATACTAAAATTCAACAATTACAAAATCAAATTGTGACTTTACAACAACAAAAAGATAGTTTTGAAAAACAAAATCAAACTTTAAGTACACAAAAACAAGAATTAGAAACTCAAAAGCAACAATTGAGTAAACA